>JBIOUX010000106.1:0-20245 GCA_044867425.1 Acidimicrobiia bacterium
CGCCCCCCCCCCGACCGTTTGGGAGAGAGCCTAACCGGCGTCCACCGGGCGCTCGCCGAGGCGCACCGTGAGGGTCTGGCGCTCGGTGCCCCGGACCACGGTCACCTTGATCTCGTCGCCCGGCTTGTGCTTGCGCACGGCGGCCGACACGTCGCCGGCGCTGGAGATCTTTCCGCCGTCGATGTCGACGATGACGTCGCCGGCCCGCATCCCCGCCACCTCCGCCCCGGAGCCCTCGGTGACCTCGGCCACCAGGGCGCCCTCGCTGACCTCGAGCTTGAGCTCCTCGGCCACCGCCGGAGTGACGTCGAACATCTGGACCCCGAGGAACGGCCGGGTGCGGGTGGCTCCGCTGCGCAGCTCCTCGATGATGGGCCGGGCCTGGGTGATGGCGATGGAGAACCCGATGTTCTGGGCGTCGCCGGCGACCGCGGTGTTGATGCCCACCACGTCACCCTCGGCGTTGACCAGCGGACCGCCGGAGTTCCCCCGGTTGATGGCGGTGTCGGTCTGGATGACGTTCTCCAGGCGGATCCCGTTCTCGGCCACGATGGTGCGGTCCTTGGCCGACACGATCCCCCGGGTCACCGAGGGTCCGCCTTCCAGCGCCAGGGCGTTGCCGATGGCCAACACGTCGTCGCCCACCCGCAACCGGTCCGAGTCACCCAACGTGGCGGCCTGCAGCCCGGAGGCGTCCACCTTGATCACGGCCAGGTCGGCGCTGGCGTCCCGCCCGAGTATCCGTGCAGGCTTTGTCGTGTCGTTGCCGAAGACAACATCAATGCTCTGCGCCCCTGCCACCACGTGGTTGTTGGTGACGATGATCCCGTCCGGGGAGATGATGAAGCCCGTCCCCGCCCCTTCGGCCGGCTCGGGGCGCAGGAAGTCACCCAGGCTGAGCGTGCGGGTGCGGATGGCCACCACCGCCGGTTGCACCTTGGCCAGGATCTCCTGGATGTCGGCCGGCCGGGCGATCTTGGACGTGTTGGATGAGAACGTCGCCACCGGACCGGTGACCGTGTTGTCGTCGCGCAGGACCGTCACCATCAGCCCCGCCACCAGCGCACCCACCACCGCGCCGGTGAGGGCGGCCAGGAGCACGGGCCGGGAACGGCGGGGCGGCGCCGGGGCTGCGATCGTGCTGACCTCTTCTCCCGGGGCCGGCCAGCCGGGTGCCGCTGCGGTCCCCGGGAAGTCCGCCCCGAACCCCTCGGGCTCCCGCCATGCCGGCGGCGGCGGGGTGGTGGCCTCCTCCCGCATGGTGTCGAAGGGCGCCCAGGGGCTGGGCTGGGCTTGGGTGGGGTCGACGGGGGGCGGAAGCTCCTCGTCCCGCTGCTCTTCCCGCCGGGCCCAGAGGGACTCCACCGTCTCCGGTTCGTCGTGGCCGTCCGGAGAAGCGGGCGGCTCCGAACTACCGGGTGGCCGCCAGGACGTGGGGTTGTCGGTCATCGGGAGCCTCCTCCGGCAGCCGGGCTCAGCATGGCTGCCGCTGTCCTCCAGGTTGTACCCGATCGGCGGCGGGAACCACGAGTACCCGTCCGACGTTGCAGACAGGTAGATGGAACACGACTGGATGATCTACGCCGCCTGCCGGGAACGCTCCCCGGCCCAGTTCTTCCCCTCCGACGGTGTCGGCGTGGAAGTGGCCAAGAGGACGTGCGTGCAGTGTCCCGTCCGCCTGGAGTGCCTCGAGTACGCCCTGCATCACCGCATCGACCATGGCGTCTGGGGAGGCTGCTCGGAACGGGAGCGGCGCCGGATCCTGCGCCGGCGCCGGACACTGTCCTCCACCTGATAGCGGCTCACCGCCACCTGAAGAGCGACACGACCACCTCCGCCACCCGGCGCAGCCGCTTGGGGCGCTGCGAGTGGGGAAGATCGCCGACGGCGGAGGCCACGTCCGCCCGCGAGGCGTCCGACACCACGGTGTAGACGACCCCGTCGCTCTCCCAGACCACGGTCTCGCCCGCCGGGGTGGACCAGGTCCGCACGGTGCGACCGTTGAGCTCCACCCGCCGCCCCCCGGCCGGCATGGCCGCGGCACTGAGGTGGCCCCGCTGCTCGAAGACGGACAGGCCGTGCAGCCCGTCGCTGTAGAAGAGGTGGATGACGTGGTGGGACTTCTCGTAGGCGCCCACCAGGCGGTAGCCGGCCCCCAGACCCGCCGGGGACCGGAAGGGGGCGTTGAGGTGCCCGGCCTCGGCCGGAACCTCGACGGCCGAGCGGTCCGGAGCAGCCACCAGGGTGCCGGCGGTGGCGGTGAGGGAGACGAAGCGCAACTTCCGGTAGGGCTGGCCCCGGGCGTCGAGCAGCTCGCGGCCGAGCAGCAACCCGCCGTCCCGGTCGAAGTAGAGACGCTCGACGGCTGGTGACCCGGCACCCGCCCGCACCTCCACCTCCTCGGTCGACCGCCCCGCCACCTCCGGTCCGGACCGCACCAGCAGGTCGTACTTGACGGCGGGGGAGGGGCCCTGAGCGAGCACGTCGCGGCTCCACAGGGTGAGCCAGCCATCCGGGCCCCGTACCAGGCGCCGGGCGCCGGAACCCACCACGTCGTCGCCGAAGCGGAGCACGCCGGCCCCGCTCTGGACGGGCACCTCGGCCCGCCGGAAGCGCCGGCCGTCGAACCACTCCACCACCACCACCCCGGTGAAGGACTCGGCCGCCGCCGCCTCCCGAGCGCGCTCCAGGAGGGCGACGGCCGGGCCCTCACTGGCGCCGGCGGGCAGGGCGCCGGCCACCGCCACGAGGAGGAAAACCACGGTGAGCGTCGTCCAGCGGGCCGTCGAAGTGGAGATCACGGTTCGAAGCTGACGGGGACGGCGATGGGGGCGAGCTGGCTGAGGGGGTCGCCGGTGACCGAGGCCCGGGCGGCGTGGGACTCGACCAGGGCGGGCAGCACCGGCGCCACCGACGGCTCCCGGGGGAGGAAGAGGGCGGCGGCCGAGGCCGCCACGCCGGCCAGGGCCCAGACCAGGGGCCGGCGGGGGCGCAGGCTCCGGACATTGGCGGACAGGAGGTCTTCGAGGAAGCTGGGCGGCGGCAGCCGGACGGGCAGCGCCCGCACCGCGGCCCGGGCCCGACCCACCAGATCCAGCTCCTCCCGGCAGGCGGGGCAGCGCTCCAGGTGGGCGGCGGCTTCCCGGCGGCCGGCAGGGGCGAGCTCATCGTCGAGCCAGGCGGAGAGCGCCTCCTCCAGGTGGGGGCCGGTCGCCCCGGAGCCATCCCGGACCGTCGTCATCCGAGGGCAGCCCGGAGCTGGCGGCGGCCGCGGTGGATGCGGGACCGGACGGTGCCGACGGGGACGTCGAGGGCCTCGCCGATCTCCTCGTAGGACAGGCCCACCACGTCGCAGAGCACAACGGCCGCCCGGAAGTCCTCGGGCAGCGTGCGCAGGGCGGCCTGGACCTCGTCCGACAGCGAGTCCGTGGCGGCATCGGCGGCCGCCGAGGGAGGCAGAATGCGGTCAGGATCGTCGGGCAGGACCTCGACGGGGCGGCGCCGGCGGCGGCGTACCTCGTCCAGGAACACGTTCGTCACGATCCGGGACAACCAGGCCTCCATGGACCCCGGCTGGTAGCTCTCGAGTCCCTTGCGGACCCGCAGGAGAGCTTCCTGGGCGAGGTCTTTCGCGTCGTCGTCGTTGCCGGCCAGCCGGTAGGCCACGTTGTAGAGGAAGCGCCCGTAACGACGGGCGACCTCCTCCCAGCTCGGCACCTGCTCGGCCATCAGGGAAACGCCTTCTGGCGCGGTCGAGTTCCCGACCCGGCGGCGGCGCCGCCCGCGACAAGCGGGGAGCTAGCTGGAGGAACCGGGCGGATCCTCGTCCGCCTGGGCGCCTTCGGAGAGACCCTTCTTGAACTCCTTGGACGACTGGCCGAGGGAGCGGGCCAGCTTCGGGAGTCGGGCGGCGCCGAAGAGCAGCATGACCAGGACGAGGAGTATGACGAGTTCGAACGGCCCGAGGTTCACGGAGTGGGTCCTTTCTGCGGGTCCGGGCCTGTCCAGGTTACCTGGCGTACAGGGCGCGGAGTCCGGCAGCGGCCACCTCGAGGTCATCGACGGCGGACAGCGAGAACGGAAGGGGGCCTATGCAACACATGAGCTCGGCCACGCCGGCTGCCTCCCAGCCGGCCATCTGCTCCCCCACTTCCTCGACGGTGCCCACCAACCGGCCCTCCCGCCACTGCTCCAGACTGACGTCGTCGAGCATGCCCCCCGGGGCTTGGCGGCGCATCCGCTCGAAGCGCCCCTCGAGGTCGGCCCGGTCCTCCCCCACCAGGGTGTAGAGCCCGAGTGAGCGCCGGAGGGAGGCCGGGTCCCGCCCCACCGTCTCACAGGCCCGCTCCAGGGTCGCCACCCGTTCCCGGTAGGCCGCGGGTGTCCACACCCAGCAGGTGTTCCAGCCGTCGGCCCGGCGGGCCGCCAGCGCCAGCAGCCGGTCACCCTTCCCGCCCAGGAACAGGGGGGGCCGGGGGGTCTGGCGGGTGGCGGGACGGTTGACCGCCCCCCGCACCCGGTGGAAGCGGCCCTCGATGGTGGCCGGCCCTCCCGGGAGCAGGGCATCGAGCACGGCCACGGCCTCCTCCAGGCGGGCCAGGCGCTCGGCCGGAGGCGGCAGGTCCATGCCGATGGCCTGGTAGTCGGGTTCGTACCATCCCGCTCCGATCCCGATGTCGAGGCGCCCGTCGCAGAGGTGATCAAGGGTGGCGAGGGCCTTGGCCGCCACGCCCGCCGGGCGCAGCGCCTCGCACAGCACCAGTGTGCCGAGACGGGGACGGCGGACCCGCCGGGCCAGGGCGGCCAGGAGGGTGAGCGGCTCGTAGGCGAACCACTCCCCCGGGCCGCCGCCGTACTTCTCGATGGACAGCGACAGGTGGTCGGAGGCCCAGAGCGAGTCGAAGCCGAGATCCTCCGCCCTCTGCGCCACCTCGACGATCGCCTCGAAGCGCAGCGGCCGGCCCTCGGCGGCCTCGCCGATCAGGGAGAAGTCGTATTGGGGCAGAGCCAGGCCGAGGCGCACGTCCGGAGCCTAGGGGGCAGCGACCCCGGCCCTCGCCCGAAGATCTGGTGACGGATTTTCTCAGCTTCCGAGAAGATCGGTCCCCAAACGGTTTTTCCTAGGGTGGATGGCGTGGCCGGAGTCCTCGAGTGCGTGGCCAACGTGTCCGAGGGGAGGCGACCGGAGGCGCTCGCCGCCCTGGCCGAAGCCTGCGGCACCGCCCTGCTCGACCTCCACGCCGACGCCGACCACCACCGATCGGTGTTCACCCTGGCCGCCCGGGACCGCTTCAGCCTGGTGGAGGCAGCGGTCAGGCTGGCCCGGGCCGTCGATGGCCACGTCGACATCTCTCGACACCTGGGGGTCCACCCCCGGCTCGGTGCCCTCGACGTGGTGCCCTTTGTGCCCCTGGCGGGGACGTCTCCGAGGGACGCCTTCATCGCCGCCCTCGCCTTCGCCGGGGCCGTGGCCGCCGAACTCGGTGTCCCCGCCTTCCTCTACGACGGGGCCGACCCCGCCAAGCGCAGCCTGCCGTCGGTCCGCCGGGAGGCCTTCGTGTCCCGGGCTCCCGACTTCGGGCCGCCGGTGCCCCATCCCCGGTTGGGGGCGGTGTGCGTGGGGGCCCGCCCGCCGCTGGTGGCCGTGAACTGCGAGCTGGCCGGCGACGACATGGCCGTGGCGGCGGCGGTGGCCCGGGCCGTGCGGGAGCGGGACGGGGGCCTTCCGGGGGTGCGGGCACTCGGGTTCCCGCTGCCGTCGCGGGGGCGGGTGCAGGTGTCGATGAACCTGGTGGATCTGGCCGCCACCGGGGTCGAGGCGGCCTGTTCCGAGGTGGCACATCAGGCCCGCCGCCGGGGCTCGGCGGTGGTGGCGGTCGAACTCGTGGGCCTGCTGCCGGCCGCCGAGCTGGCCCGGTGCAGCGCCGGGTTTCTCGCCTGGGCCGGCCTGGGCCCCGACCACACGATCGAGGCCCGCCTCCGGGCTGCCGGCTCCGAGGGGGCCTAGGCCGAGGCGATCACCTCGCCCATGGCCCGGCGACGGCGCAGGCGGCGGCGCTCGCGCTCCGACAGACCACCCCAGATCCCGAACTTCTCATGGTTGCGTAGCGCATACTCCAGGCACTCGAGGCGGACGGCGCAGCCGGCACAGACGGCTTTCGCTTCTCGGGTGGAGGCTCCTCGCTCGGGGAAGAACAGCTCGGGGTCGACACCCAGGCAGTTGGCCCTCTCCTGCCAGCGTCGCTCCTCCTCGGGGAACCTCCGGAACAGCTCGTGCATCGGACCCCCTTGAAGGACGCTGTTGTAATTACAGCATTGTCACTATGCCTCCGCCCGGAGCGACGGCGCAAGCGTGGGCGCGCTCGAGCCGCAACAATTTCTTCCGACCTCGAGACCAGCGTGACGGTTACCGTTTTCTGAGGGCGAAGTTGCCAAGGTGGATGGTAAATAGTGGAGCAAAGGGCGCAAATCGACGTGGTGCAGGGCGACATCACCCGGGAAGCCGTCGACGCCATCGTCAACGCCGCCAACGAGGCGCTGGCCCCGGGCGGCGGCGTCTGCGGCGCCATTCACCGGGCCGGTGGGCCGGCCATCGCCCAGGAATGCGCCCGCATCGGCCACTGCCCCACCGGCGGGGCGGTGGCCACCACGGGCGGCAACCTCCCGGCCCGGTTCGTGATCCACGCCGTGGGCCCGGTGTGGCGAGGCGGGGGCGCCGGCGAGGCGGAGCTGCTCGCCTCCGCTTACCGGTCGTCGCTGGACGAGGCCGTCCGGGTGGGCGCCCGCTCGCTGGCCTTCCCCGCCATCTCCACGGGGATCTACGGCTACCCGCTGGAGCAGGCCACCGCCGTCGCCGTGGCGGCGGTGCGCGGGTGGTCGGGTTCCGGTGTGGACCTGGTGCGGTTCGTCTGCTTCGACCAGGTGACCCTGGCGGCCTACGAAGACGCAATGAAGGAGCGCGAGGGGCCGAGCGGCCGGTCCCCCTGACGAACCGGCGTTTCTCACCGCCTATATGCGGCGGTGAACAGAGCCGGTTGGGGGCAACCAGCGGCTTACCGACGGAGGGAGGTCAGCCGGCGCGGCGGGCGCGGCGCTTCTGTTCGACGAAGTCGACCAGGAGGTAGTCGCCCAGGGTCTCGGGGGTGGTGAAGAAGGCCCGGCCCCGGTTCATGCGGGTCATCCGCTCGACAAAGGCGCGCAGCCCGGCGGAGGCGTCGAGCATGAAGGTGTTGATGCGGATCCCGTCTTTGGTGCAGCGGTCGACCTCGGCCAGCGTCTTCTCGATGGTGGTGGAGACGGGGGGATAGTGGAAGAACACCTCGCCCCCTTCGATGTGGGCCGTGGGCTCGCCGTCGGTGACCATGATGATCTGGCGGGTACCGCTCTGATGGGCCAGGAGCCTCCGGGCCAGCATGAAGGCGTGCTGCATGTTGGTGCCGTAGACGAAGTCCCAGGACACCTCGGGCAGCTGGGCCGGCCGGAGCTCCCGGGCCACCTCCGAGAAGCCCACGATGGCCAGGAAGTCGCGGGGGAACTGGCTGGTGATGAGGGCGTGGAGGGCGATGGCCACCTTCTTGGCGGCGAGGAAGTTGTCCCGCATCGGCATCGACAGGGACAGGTCGAGCATGAGCACGGTGGCCGAGCGGGCCAGCTGTTCCATCTGCTCGACCTCGAAGTCGTCCGGGGTGAGCCGGACGGGGAGGCCGGGGCCCTGCCGGCGGAGGGCATTGCGGACCGACTCCTGAACGTTGAGGGCGAACGGATCACCGAACTCGTAGGGCTTGTGCTCGTTCGCCCGTTCGTGGCCGATGCCGGCCCGCTCCACTTCGTGGCCGCCGATCCGGTCCCGGGCCAGGCGGGAGAACAGCTCGGCCAGGGCCCGCTGGCCGATCCGGCGCAGGCCCCGGGGGGTGAGCTCGTAGCGGCCCTCCCGGTTCTCGATGAGGCCGGCCTCCTCCAGGAGACGGGCCAGGCGGGCCAGCTCGGCCAGGCTGTCGGCCGCCTCGTCGCCCAGCAGCTCGCGGGCCCGCTCGATGTCGGCCTCGGCCAGCTGAGCCGGTGAAGTGGCCGACCGCAGGAGATGCTCCAGCTCGTCGAGGTCGCCCAGGCGCTCGAGCACGCCCGGGGCGCCGGCCAGATCCAGGGGGTCGGAGCCGGAGAAGTCGTAGCCCTGGTCCCAACCGAGATCGGGGAAGGCGCCCTGGAGGTGCCGGCCCAGCTCGTCCATCTGCCAGGCCAGATCGAGGTCCTCCATCAGTGCTTCGGCCAGCTCCTGGAGCTGGCGGCGCTGCTCGGGGGTCATGGAGTTGAGCAGGGCCCGCATCTGGGCCATGGACCGGGCCATCTGCTCCAGCAGCTCGTCGAGGCTCTGGGGGTTGCCGGGGAAGAACTGGCCGTGGCGGGACATGAACCCGGCGAAGTCCGGTTCCTCCCCCCGCTCCCGCTGGGCCAGCATCTGGTTGAGCTCGGCCAGCATGTCCTTCATGGCCGCCATCCGTTCGGGGGTGAGCTCCCCCATCCCCTGGGCCAGCCGGTTGAACTGGTTCTGGAGGAGCTGGCGCCGCAGCTCCTCGGCCAGCTCCTCGAACCGGCGGCGAGCATCGGCATCGGCGAAGTCGTAGTTCTGGAGGCCTCGGAAGCGCCCGGCCAGGTCGGGGGGCAGCTCGTCGAGATGCTGGTGGCGGCGGGCGGCGTCAGCCGGATCGGGGAGACGGTCCAGGCCGGCCCGCTCCTGGTCGATGATCTCGTCCAGGCGGCGGGCGATGTCGGCCGTCAGGCCCGACAGCTCGTGGCGGTCGAGCTCTTCCCGGCGGCGGCGGGCGATGCGCTCCAGCAGCTGGCGCAGGCCCTCCAGGGCTCGGCCGTCAGGGGCCCGCAGGCCGTCCTGGAGGGCACGCCGGAGGGCGGCGTGCAGGTCGCCGTGGTAGAGCAGATCGTCGGCCACCTCGGCCAGGACCTGCTCGGCGTCGAGCTCGAAGCCGGACTGGCTCCCGTCCCAGCGCGAATACCGGTATGGCATGGCCGCCGAGGCTACCGCCCGCCGGCTCCGCTCCGGCCTGCGGACCCGGGGATCTCGACGAGGGCGGCGCCGAAATCGCCCTCCGGGTCCCGCCACACCGAGTGGACGTGGTTGGCGCCGTGCTGGGTGTTGTCCAGCTCGACCAGGAAGCCGGGGCCGTGGAGGCGGTAGTAGTGCGGGTGTCCGCGGCCGGTCTGCTCCTCGCCCGCCCAGGCGAAGTGCAGCGAGTCGAGATGATCGTCGAGCCGGCCCAGGGCGGGCCGGGCCAGCGGAGGAACCAACCGGTTGGCGTAGGTGGCGGCGAGCGTCCGAAGGGCGTGGCGCTGCGGCGCCTTCAGGTCGGCGCCGGCGAGGCCGGCGGGGGCACCGAGGACCACACCGGCCCGGGTCCGCTCCCCGGTCACGATGTCCGCCGGGGCCACGTCGTCGATCACGGCCCGGGCCCGCTGGCCGGCGTCGAGTGAGGCCAGCAGCTCCCAGGCCAGGTCCTCCTCCGGTCCCAGCGGCCGCAGGACGGTACGGCCGTCCTCCGCCACCCGGGCCGGGTTGGCCCCGAGGAACAAGGGCGTGGTCGACACCTGGGCACCGGCGACCGTCACGTTGACGGAGACGTGGTGGCCCTCGAAGCGCCATCCCCAGTGCTCGTCTCCGGGGCGGCCGAAGACCGCCACCCAGTAGTCGCCGGCGTGGCGGCCCCGCCGGCCGCCCTCCATCTCATCGAGCACGTCCTCGAGGCCGGCGATCGCCGCCACCCGGGCGTGGGCGGAGGGCGACAGCACCGTCGCCAGCAGCCGGTGGGTGGCCTTGGCCGGGCTGCGATCCATCTCCGCCCACGACACACCGCTCCGCCGGCGGGGCGTGTAGTGCCACGCCATCCGGCCGGGGTCGTCGAAGGCCATGGATGCCGCCACCCGTTGGTCCGCTCCCAATGAATCCAGGAGAGCCGAGACCGCACCTGCCATCGCCGCCGGCACCGCCTCGTTCACGGGGTGGGCGGTCACCGGGACGGGCTCAGTCGGGAGGGGATTCCGGCGGTGGGCGCCGACGGAGCAGGAACCAGGCGGCGATGGGCCCGAAGATGAAGATGAGCAGCAGCGTGTTCAACAGGCCGTGCCAGCGTTCGCTCGCCACCGAGGACAGGTAGATGAGCACCGGGAGGCCGAACACGAGCGCCACCGCCGCGCTCCCGGCCGCCCAGCGCACGCCGGCGGAGCGCCTGACCACCATCAGCCGCGGCCCCGGTAGGTGGCCCGGGGGCCGTAGGCGTCCTTGTTGAGGCGCTTGGACAGATGCAGCCCCTCCAGGACCAGCTCGGCCGCCGAGGCCACCTCCGCCGGGGCTTCGCCCACGCCGAGGTCGGACAGGACTGCGTTCATGCCCGGGAGGTCGGCCAGGGCGGCGTAGGCCACCGAGGGCACGTCCTCCCCGGTCTCCACCGACAGTCCCTCGTCGAAGGCGACCACCAGGTCGCGCAGGGCTTCGGGACGGACGTGGGCCCGGAAGGTCTCCAGCACCGCCGTCTTCACCAGCCGCTCGACGATCTCGGGCTCCCGGCCCTCTTCCAGCGCCTCGATCTCCACCTTGCCGGCGGTGGAGGCGGCCAGGGCGGGCAGGTCGGAGATCCGGGGCACGGCTTCCTTCTCGCCCGTCCGGAGGGCCCGGCGCAGGGAGTTGGCGGCCAGGGTCTCGTGGTTGGCGATGGACAGGCGGACCGAGACACCGGAGCGCTGGTTGACGTGCGACGACCGGCGGGCCGCCTGGGTGATGGCGGCCACCAGCTCGGCCATGAAGGCCGGCACCACCACCCGGATGGCCTCGCTGTCGACCACCCGGGCCTCGGCCGCCACCACCGCCATCTCCGTGTCCACATCCGGCGGGTAATGGGTGCGGACCTGGGCGCCGAAGCGGTCCTTCAAGGGGGTGATGATCCGGCCCCGGTTGGTGTAGTCCTCGGGGTTGGCCGACGCCACCAGCATCACGTCGAGCGGCAGGCGCACCTTGTAGCCCCGGATCTGGACGTCGCGCTCCTCCAGCACGTTGAGGAGGCCGACCTGGATGCGCTCGGCCAGGTCGGGCAGCTCGTTGATGGCGAAGATGCCGCGGTTGGTGCGGGGCACGAGGCCGTAGTGCATGGTGAGCTCGTCAGCCAGGTAGCGGCCCTCGGCCACCCGGATGGGGTCGACCTCGCCGATGAGGTCGGCGATGGAGGTGTCGGGGGTGGCCAGCTTCTCCCCGAAGCGGGTGGAGCGGTGCACCCATTCGATGGGCGTGTCGTCGCCCCGGGCGGCCACCAGGTCCCGGGCCGGGCGGGAGATCGGCGCGTAGGGGTCGTCGTTCATCTCGCTGCCCGCCACCACCGGTGACCATTCGTCCAGCAGGTCGACCAGCGACCGGATGATCCGGGTCTTGGCCTGGCCCCGTTCCCCCAGCAGGATCATGTCGTGGCCGGCCAGGAGGGCGTTCTCCAGGGCGGGCAGGACGGTGTCGTCGTAGCCCACCAGCCCGGCCACCACCGGCTCGCCCGCCGCCATGCGGGCCATGGCGTTGCGCCGCACCTCTGCTTTGACGGGCCTGGACACCCAGCCGCTGCGGCGGAGTTCTCCCAGGATCTGCGGACGGTTCAAGGCACGCTCCCCCGATCAGGCGACGGGACCGGGAGCGTAACTGGTCCCTCTAACCCCTGGGATCGCGCCGCAGCGGATGGCCCTCGGGAACCTCGACGAGGACGAGGAGCACCCCATCCGGGTCGCGGAGCCGGGCCTCGCGCAGGCCCCACGGCTTGTCCGCCGGCGCCTCGACCACCTCGACACCGAGCGCCGTCAGCCGGTCCCATTCGGCATCGACGTCCCGGACCTGGAGCCAGAGCGAGAGCTTGTCCCCGGCCGCCGCCGGCGGGCCCTGGCCGGAGAGTTCCAGGTAGCCGCCGCCCAGGAAGAACACCGCCCCGCCGGCGAACTCCCGGAACAGGTGCAGGCCCAGCGTCTCGGCGTAGAAGCGGTAGGAGCGTTCGAAGTCCACCGGCCGGAGCAGCACCCGGAACGCCAGGACCTCCATGCCTAGTGGGCGAGCTCGAGGCCGGCGAGGAAGCGAACCAGGACGTCACTGGTCTCGGACGGGGCTTGCTGCTGGATCCAGTGGCCGGCACCGGGAACCAGAACCGACTCCCGCAGCCCCGGCACCCATTCGGGCATGTGGTCCATGGGCATGAAGCTGAGTACGGGGTCGCGCTCCCCGGCGATGAATGCCACCGGGATCTCGACCTTGCGGGTGGCGGTCTCCGCCGTCAGCTCCCAGTTCCGGTCGAAGTTGCGGTACCAGTTGAGGCCGCCGGTGAATCCCGTCCGGCGGAACTCGGCTTCGTACACGGCGAAATCCTCGTCGGAGAGCCAGCCGGGAACCGACGGGGTGTCCGCCGTGCCGTCGAAGACATCAGCTGAGACGCGCCGGAAGATGAACAGGAGGCTGGCGGCGGGGTCGGCGTCGAGCTGGGCATCCGCCACACCCGGCGTCTGGAAATGGAGGATGTAGAAGAACTGGTCCTGGAACTGCTCCTTCCACATCTGCGTCGGGGGGCGGGACGTGGGGGGCGAGAACGGGATGCTGAGGGCGGCCATGCCGTGGAGGCGCTCCGGTGCGGCCTGGGCCAGGTACCAGGCCACGATGGCGCCCCAGTCGTGGCCCACCACCACCGCCCGCTCCTCGCCCAGGACGTCGAGCAGGCCGAGGATGTCGCCGCCCAGGTGGACGATGTCATAGTCCTCCACCGCCACGGGGCGGCTGCTGCGGCCATAGCCCCGCTGGTCGGGGGCGACCGCCCGATAGCCGGCGGCGGCCAGCGCCGGGAGCTGGTGGCGCCACGAGTACCACAGCTCGGGGAAGCCGTGTAAGCACACCACCAGTGGACCCTGGCCGCACTCGGCGACGTGCAGCTCGATCCCGCCCACGTCGATCTGGCGGTGGCGGACAACCATCTCCATCGCCCGGGCAGCCTAGGTCGTAAGGTCCCGACTGATGGCGGTGGACCTATCCGGGAAATGGCGCCTCGCCGAAGCCGAGGGCGACCTGCACCAGCGCTTCATCCAGCCCGACTTCGATGACTCGGAATGGAGCGAAGCGGCCGTGCCCGGGCACTGGCGCTCCGTCCCCGGCCTGGAGCGCGCCGACGGCCCCGTGCTCTACCGGCGCCGGTTCCAGCTTCGCGGGGACACCCCGCACTCCGGGGTCGAGCCGGCGCCGGAGGGAAGGTCCTTCCTCGTCCTGGAGGGGATCTTCTACTACGGCGACGTCTGGCTCGACGGCTCCTACCTCGGCGCCACCGAGGGCTACTTCGCTCCTCACGCCTTCGAGGTCACCGAAGCCCTGGCCGCCGGCGACGAGCACGTCCTGGCCATCGAGGTGGCCTGCCCGCCCGAGCGCGACGGCTCGACCAAGCGGATGGTCACCGGCGTGTTCACCCACTGGGACAGCCTCGATCCCACCTGGAACCCGGGCGGCCTGTGGCGCCCGGTGCACATCACCGGCAGCGGACCCGTCCGGCTGGCCCGTCTGCGGGCCCTGTGCACCGAAGCCACCGAGGACCGGGGCCGCCTGACCCTCGAACTGACCCTGGACGCCGCCGCCGGGCCCGCCACCGCCCGGCTGCGGGCCCGCCTCACCGGGCCGGGTGTCGAGCATGCCGCCGAGCGGGACCAGACGCTGGCCGCGGGCGAGAACCACCTGTCCTGGACCCTGGAGGTGGACCGGCCGGCGCGGTGGTGGCCGTGGCGCTATGGCGAGCAGCCCCTGTACGAACTCCAACTCAAGGTGGAGGTCGACGGGGCCCGCAGCGACGGCCGCCTCCTGCGCACGGCCTTCCGGGAGGTGCGCCTGGACAATTGGCGCCTCCACGTCAACGGCGAGCGGATCTTCGTCATGGGCACCAACCAGGGGCCCAACCGCATGGCGCTCGGGGAGGCGACCGCCGAGGAGCTGGCCGCCGACATCGCCCGGGCCCGGGAGGCCAACCTCGACATGGTGCGCGTCCACGCCCACGTCAGCCGGCCCGAGCTCTACGCCGCCGCCGACGAGGCCGGTGTCCTTCTCTGGCAGGACCTCCCGTTGCAGTGGGGCTATGGGCGCGGCACCCGCAAGCCGGCCGCCTCCCAGGCCCGGGCGCTGGTCGACCTCGCCGGCCACCACCCCAGCGTGGTCCTGTGGTGCGGGCACAACGAGCCCTTCGCGAGTCCGCCGGCCGAGCCGGGAGCGCCCCGGAGCCGGGCCCGGGCCGCCGCCTCGCTGCTGCTCCCGAGCTGGAACAAGGACGTGCTCGACCGCTCCGTGGCCCGGGCGCTAGCCCGGTCCGATTCCACCCGGCCGGTGGTCGACCACTCGGGTGTGCTCCCGGGCATGATCCAGGGCGGGACCGACAGCCACTTCTACCTCGGGTGGTACAGCGACGAGATGGGCGACCTGGCCGAGACCCTGCGCCGCTGGCCGCGCCTCGGGCGCTTCGTGTCCGAGTTCGGCGCCCAGGCCGTCCCCGACCGCGCCGACTTCATGGAGCCGGGGCGCTGGCCGAACCTCGACTGGCCCCGCCTGGTGGGCCGGCACAGCCTCCAGAAGCGGATCTTCGACCGCCGGGTGCCGCCCGACGAATACGCCACCTTCGACGACTGGCGGGCGGCGACCCAGGCCTACCAGGCGGCACTCATCCAGCTTCAGGCCGAGGACCTGCGCCGGCTGAAGTACCGCCCGACGGGTGGCTTCCTCCAGTTCTGCTTCGCCGACGGCGCCCCGGGGGTGACCTGGTCGGTGCTCGACCACGACCGGGTCGAGAAGGCCGGGTACGGCGCCCTGCGCGACGCCTGCCGCAGCGTGCTGCCCATGCTCGATCCCCGCACCGGCGCCGTGCACGTGGCCAACGAGCTGCGCCGGCCCCTCCCCGGGGCGGTGGTGGAGGTGCGGGTCGGGGGCCGGGAGTGGCGCTTCGCCGGCGACCTCGCCGCCGACTCGCTGGCCTTCGTGGGCCGGGTGGACGTGCCGGAAGAGGCGTCAGTGGCCGAGGTGACGCTGACCCACGACGAGGTGGGGACGGTGGTGAACGGTTACGACTCGACGGTCTTGGCCGCCATCAACGCCGGGCGGATGGCCAGCAGGTAGAAGATGGCCACCACCGCCCCGCCGGGCCCGAAGAACAGGGCGCTGGCGCCGATGGCGGCGAGCCAGATGATCCGCTTGCGGTGGATGGCGTCCCACTGCGCCTCGCTGGCCCGCAGGGCGTCGACCATGGCGAAGACCGACAAGCCGAGCCCGGCCATCCCGATCAGGAACACGAGGACTTTCATCGCCCCGCCACGCTACTCGACGGCCAGTCCCGGTCCCCGTTACCAAACGGGTAGCCGAGGTGGTCGCGATCGACCCCCTGTCAGGGGGTGAACCGCAACCACCTTCGACCGTGGACCGGGGCGCGCTACTCCAGGGGTTGCTCGACCTCGTCGGGCCGGGGGGCCAGCCCCTCCCGGGCCAGCGCGCGGGCACAGGCGTTCCAGCGCAGGATGACGGAGTCGTCGCCCTCGGGGCGGATCCCCTCCGCCTCCTCGTAGAGGGCCATGGCGTCCCGGAAGGCGCCGTAGGCGGAGCTGCGGGCCTTGCCCCGCTTCAGGTAGGCCCGGGCCTGGCGTTCCCACACCAACCCGGCGTAGTAGGCGCGCTGGTACTCGTCGGTGAGCTGGGCCACGTAGCCCCGAACATCCTTGGCGCCGGCCGAACGCTCGGTGGAGAACTGGTCGGTCATGCTCAGGATGAGCACCACCAGCGCCTGCTGGTGGTCGGGGTCCACCGCGAGCACGTCGAGGCAGATGCTCTCCGCCTGGTTGGGTTCGTTGAGCAACCGGTAGCGCTCCGCCTTGGCGAGCGCCTCCGGGATGGCGGCTTTCGAGATCCGCTTGAGCACCGCCGGATCGGTCAACCCCCCACCCCCTAGTTCGTCTGGCTGAGCAGCTTCCGGTTCTTGAACTTGGCCTTGATGTAGTCCCGGTTCATGAGCGAGATGAAGTCGATGGAGATCTCCTTGGGGCACGCCGCCTCGCATTCGCCGTGGAGCGTGCAGCTGCCGAAGAACTCCTCCATCCGGTCCACCATCGCCTCCGTCCGCTCCCAGCGCTCGGCCTGGCCCTGGGGCAGCAGGTTGAGGTGGGCCAGCTTGGCCGAGGTGAAGAGCTGGGCGGCGCCGTTGGGACAGGCGGCCACACAGGCACCGCAACCGATGCAGGCCGCCGCCTCGAAGGCGGTGTCGGCCACCGGCTTGGGCACCGGCACGAGGTTGGCCTCCGGCGCCGCCCCGGTGTTCACGCTGATGTAGCCGCCGGCCTCCACGATCCGGTCGAGGGCGCTGCGATTCACCACCAGGTCCTTCACCACCGGGAAGGCGGCCGCCCGCCACGGCTCGATCTCGATCACGTCGCCGGATTTGAACTGGCGCATGTGCAGCTGGCAGGTGGCCGTCCCCCGTTGGGGACCGTGGGGCCGCCCGTTGATCATCACCCCGCACGACCCGCAGATCCCCTCCCGGCAGTCGTGCTCGAAGGCGATCGGCTCCTCGCCCCGAGCCACCAGGCGCTCGTTGAGGATGTCGAGCATCTCCAGGAACGACATGTCCTCGCTCACGCCCGGCATGTCGTACTCCACCATGGCCCCGGGGGCGTCGGGACCGACCTGGCGCCAGATGCGCAGCTTGAGGTCGAGGGTCTTCACCCCCGGGGGTGCGGGGGTGTCCCCCGCAGTCGACGGCATTATCGGTAACTCCGCTGGGCGAGGTGGACGTGGTCGAACTCCAGGGACTCGACCTCCACCTCGGGGGGCGCCCCGGGCCCGGCGTAGCGCCAGGCGGCGACGTGGGCGAACTGCTCGTCGTCCCGGCGGGCCTCGCCGTCCTCGGTCTGGTGCTCGATCCGGAAGTGGCCGCCGCAGGACTCCTCCCGGCGCAATGCGTCGGTGCACATGAGCTCGGCCAGGTCGATGAAGTCGGCCACTCTCCCGGCCCGTTCCAGCGACTGGTTCAGGCTGTCGGCTCCGCCGAGCACCCGGAGGTCCTTGTCGAATTCCGCCCGGAGGGCCGGAATCTCCGACAGGGCCTTCTCCAGGCCCTCCCGGCTGCGGGCCATGCCGCAGTGGTCCCACATGATCCGCCCCAGCTCCCGGTGGAACTGATCCACCGAGCGGGTACCCTTCCGGGCCAGGAACCCGGCGGTGGCCTCGCGCACCTGGGCCTCGGCGTCCACGAAGACGGGATCGTCGGTGGGGACGGCGGGCTCCCCCAGGAAGTCGGCCAGGAAGTCGGGGATGGTGTAGGGCAGGACGAAGTAGCCGTCAGCCAGGCCCTGCATGAGCGCCGAGGCCCCCAGGCGGTTGGCGCCGTGGTCGGAGAAGTTGGCCTCGCCGGCCACGAACAGGCCCGGGATGGTGCTCATCAGGTTGTAGTCCACCCACAGCCCGCCCATGGTGTAGTGGGGGGCGGGGTAGATCCGCATGGGCGTCCGGTAGGGGTTCTCGCCCGTGATGCGCTCGTACATCTCGAAGAGGTTGCCGTAGCGCTCCTCGATGACGTCATGGCCGAAGCGGGCGATGGCCCCGGAGAAGTCGAGGTACACGCCGTTGCGCAACGGCCCCACTCCCCGCTCCCGGTCCACCTCGGTCTTGGCCGCCCGGGAGGCGACGTCCCGGGGCACCAGGTTGCCGAAGGCGGGATAGCGCCGCTCCAGGAAGTAGTCCCGCTCGGCTTCGGGGATCTGATCCGACGGACGGGAATCCTGGAACTCGGCCGGCACCCAGATGCGCCCGTCGTTGCGCAGCGACTCCGACATGAGCGTGAGCTTGGACTGGAACTCGTCGCTGGCCGGGATGCACGTCGGATGGATCTGGGTGAAGCAGGGGTTGGCGAACGCCGCCCCCCGGCGGTACGCCCGCCAGATGGCGGTCGCATTGCAGGCCATGGCGTTGGTGGACAGGAAGAAGACGTTGGAGTAGCCGCCGGTGGCCAGCACCACGGCGTGGGCCGCATGCGAGGTCACCTCCCCGGTGTGCAGGTCGCGCACCACGACGCCGGCCGCCCGCCCGTCCTTCACCACCAGGTCGAGCATCTCGGAGCGGGGATGGAGTGAGACCGTGCCCGCCTCGACCTGGCGGGCCAGGGCCTGGTAGGCGCCCAGCAGCAGCTGCTGGCCGGTCTGGCCCCGGGCGTAGAAGGTGCGCGACACCTGGGCCCCGCCGAAGGAGCGGTTGTCGAGCAGACCGCCGTACTCCCGGGCGAAAGGCACGCCCTGGGCCACGCAGTGGTCGATGATCTGGACCGACAGCTCGGCCAGCCGGTAGACGTTGGCCTCCCGGGCCCGGAAGTCGCCGCCTTTGACCGTGTCGTAAAACAGCCGGTAGATGCTGTCGCCGTCGCCCCGGTAGTTCTTGGCCGCGTTGATGCCGCCCTGGGCGGCGATGGAGTGGGCCCGCCGGGGGCTGTCGTGGAAGGTGAAGGCCTTGACCCGGTAGCCCAGCTCGCCCAGGGTGGCGGCGGCCGCCGCCCCGGCCAGGCCGGTGCCGACCACGATGACCTCGAAGCGCCGGCGGTTGTGGGGCGCCACCAGCTTCATGTCGAACTTGTGGTGGTCCCACTTCTCCTCGAGCGCCCCGGCCGGAATCCGGGCATCCAAGCCGCTCATCCGATCCACCCGGCCTGCACGGCGATGGGGAAGCTCACGTTGCCCACCAGGATGATGCCGGCGAACCCCACGGCGAAGCGCCGGGTCCAGACGTCGAGGCGGGGGTGGCTGACCCCCAGGCTGCGGAACAGGCTCCACGCCCCGTGGTAGAGGTGGATGGCCAGCGCCACGTTGGCCACCACATAGACGGCGGCCACCGGCACCCGGGAGAAGCTCGCCACCAGGTTGTGGTAGGGGTCGCCCCGCGCGAAGTCGGGGTTAGCCGTACCCCAGGTGAGGTCGAGCAGGTGGAAGACGACGAAGAGGGCGATGATGATTCCCGTCCAGCGCATGGTGCGGCCGGCGAAGTCGGCCACCTCGTAGTCCCGGCGGGTGACATAGCGCTCCGGCCGGGCCCGGCGGTTCATGACCGTGAGGCCGTAGGCGGCGTGGATGTGGAGGACGAAGGCGCTGGCCAGGACGGACCGCATGAGCCACAGGGCGACGGTGCGGGGCAGCGCCGGGGTGCCCAGCTCCCGGAGCCACTCGGCGTAGTGGTTGAGCTCGGCCGCCCCCAGATAGACCTTGAGGTTCCCCACCATGTGGGCGAACACGTAGCCCATGAGCACGATGCCCGAGAGGGCCATCACCCACTTCTTGCCCACCGCCGACTGGTACAGCTCGAAGGGCCAGGGCAAGTGCCGGCGCCGGGCCGGCTGCACCCTCTTCGACAATGCGCTGCTCTGGTCGTTCTTTGTCAGCGACTCCGCTCTCCCTGTCCGGGCACCCACCCTCCCAGTCTCCTCGATGAGGACGCCGGCGCCCGGATTGTCGCGGGAGGTCCGCCGGCGGCGCTCTCGGCGACTGCGGCTCGCAAACTCGTCCCGAGACCCTCGTCACTGGTGGTGTTATTGTGGCCAGCGTGGTTTTCGCCCATCAAAGGATGGAAGCCATGATGAATGACCGATTGACCGAACTCAGTAAGTGCTTCGAGGGCCGCCGGGTGAGCGTGGCCTTGGTTGACGGCTCGCGCATCGACGACTGTGAGCTTGTCTCGGTTGGTCACCACGGGGTCCAGAATCTCTGGCTGTACACCAACGGGGCTGACACCTTCGTGCCCCTAGTTGACGTGACTGACCTCTGGGAGATTCTTCCCCCCGGTCCTGGCCACGCCACCTGACCCGAACCCGGCCGACGCCCGCGCCAGAGCCCGCCGCTCGGGCGATCAGGTCTGCCTCCACAGTTCCCATCTCTGGCCTGGGGACAGGTTTCGCGGCCGCCACCCGGTACCGTGAGGGGTCTGACTCCGGTTGGAAGCCCAAGGGGGTGCCCAGTGCCCCGGGAGCGACGCGAGCCGCCAGACGAAGACTTGCTGGGCCCACTCGACGAGCGGGAGCGCGAGATCCTGCGTCTGCGTTTCGGGCTCGACCAAGGCGAGCCCCGCACGCTCGAGCAGGTGGCTCAGCACTTCCACCTCACCCGTGAGCGCATCCGACAGATCGAGGCCAAGGCCATGTCCAAGTTGCGGCACCCGTCGGTCAACTGTGGAGTACGGGAG
>JBIOUX010000107.1:0-47180 GCA_044867425.1 Acidimicrobiia bacterium
CCGCAGAGGGGGTCAGGCGCAACCACCTCTTCTCGTTCTGGAGCGGTCGGTGTACCTGATGGCCGGCGGCCGCCACTCGGCGCTCGACCTGTAACGCAACGAACGTTGAGGGTCGTTGTAACGGACCGGCGGGGTGTGGAGAATCCGGCCATGGACTTCGATGCCGCCCCGACCGTCTGCCGCTACGACGCCTGCACCCTCGGGCCCGACGGCGGGCCTGCCCCCCTGGTGCAGCCCGTCCGGGGCGGGAACCTCCGGGAGTACTGCTCGGACCGGCACCGGATCGCCGCCCACCGGTCCCGCCAGCGCCGCCCGCTGTCCCCGGCAACGGCTGCTGCGACGGGCGACGGGCGGCCCAGCGACGTGGCCGGCCGGCTGGCGGCACTGGCCGAGGAGCTGGGTCGGCTGAGCGCCGAGGTGGGCCGGACCCTGGCCCTGGGGGACGCCGACCGGGTGGCCCGGGAGCTGCAGGACGCCCGGCTGCGGGCCACCGAGGCCGAGGCCCGGGCGGTGGCCGCCACCGCCGAGCGGGACCGGGAGCGGGCCGCGGCCGTCGCCTTCCGGGAGATGGCCGAGGCGTCGGTGACCGCCGCCGAGCGGGCCGGGGGCCGGGCGGAAGACGCCGAGGCGGCCCGGGATGGCGCCCTCGAGGCGGCCCGACAGGCAGAGGAGGAGCGCGACGAGGCCCGCCGGGAGGCGGAAGCGGCTCAGGCCGGTCGCGGCGAGCTGGAACGGGCGCTCCGGCGGGCCGAGGCCGACGCCGAGCGGGCTCTCCGGCGGTCCGAAGCGGAAGCGGAACGGGCCCGGACCGAGGCCGACGGCGCCCGGGCGGAACGCAACGAAGCTCGCAAGGCGCTGCGGGGGGCGGAGGCGGCCGCCACCAAGCTGCGCTCCGAGGCCACCGCCGCCCAACTGGCGGCCAAGGTCGCGGCCGAGCGGGCCCGGGCTGCGGAGGCCCTGGCCGAGGCGGCCGCCCGCCGGGCCGAAGCGGAGCGGGCCCGGGCCGAGGAGGCCATCGCCGCCCGGGCCGACCTGGCCCGGGCCCTGGCCCGCCCGGCCAAGACGCCCCGAACCACACGCGCCCCCGCCAAGGTCTAGAGAGCCCCGGCAGTTCCGTTTCTGTGGGTTTTCTGCCAGTCATTGCTGGCACGACACCCACAGGTTCCAGGTACGGCGAGAGGACCGCCTTAGGGCTGGCCCTTCCCGGCCAGACCTCCGGTGCCGCCGGTGTGGAGGAAGACGACGGGGCCGGTGAGGTCCCCGGCCTGCGCCTCCGCCACCAGGGCGGCCATGGCCTTGGCCGTGAACACCGGGTCGAGGAAGAGGCCCTCGGTGCGGGCGGCCAGCGCGGCCGCCGCCTGCCCGGCCCGTGAGGGACGGCCGTAGCCGGGTCCGATCCCGCCGATCACCTCCACCCCGGCGATCGTCGGGTCGACGCCGAGGATGCTGGCCGCGCCGCGGGCCAGCGTGGCGATCCGCTCCCGGCATTCGGCCACCGGCCGGCTCACCGAGACGCCCCAGACCCGCCACGCCGCCCCCACCAGGGCGGCCCCCAGGCAAAGCCCGGCCTGGGTGCCGCACGACCCTGTGGCCAGCACAACGGCCTCCGGCGTCGCCGCCAGCTGATCCTCCAGCTCGAAGGCGGCCTCCACGTAGCCGAGACACCCGACGGCGGTGGCCCCGCCCCGCCCGATCCGGTAGGGACGGCGCCCGTTGCGCTCCAGCCGGGCCACGGTGGCGTCGAGGCCGGCGTCGACGCTGCTCCGCTCCGGGTCGCCGGTGAAGCGCACCTGGGCGCCGGCCAGCCGGGCCAGGCGCAGGTTGAGCGGCTCGGGACGGGGCCGGTCGCCGTAGAGGACGAGCACACAGCCGAGGCCGAGCCGGGCGGCGGCGGTGGCGGTGATCTGGATGTGGTTGGAGCCCGGACCGCCGCCGGTCACCACCACGTCGGCGCCCCAGGCCCGGGCGTCGGCGAGCAGGAACTCGAGCTTGCGGGCCTTGTTGCCGCCCAGGCCCACGCCGGTGAGGTCGTCCCGCTTGACCCACACCTCCACCCCGAGGGCGTCGGACAGCCGGGGCGCGGCCTGCACGGGAGTGGGGAGGGTGGCCAGGCGCACCCGGGGGGCGCCGGTCAGCCCCGGCGGTCGCTGCGTCCCTCGGCCCGCCGTCGCCCGCACGCCCGGGACTGTAAGGGAACTAGAGGGCCAGCGGTTTGATGGGAGCGACGATGGCGGCGGGGTCGTCCCGCCACGCTTCGGGCTGCACGTCGATGTAGAGCTCGATCTCGTTGCCGTCGGGGTCGGCGAGGTAGGCGCTGTGGGTGACGCCGTGGTCCGACGTGCCCAGCACCGTCACCCCGGCCGCCTCCAGCTCAGCCAGCGCGCTGCGCAGCTCGTCGTCGGTGGTGCCGATCTTGAGGCCGAAGTGGTACATCCCCACCCGCCGGCCGGCGGGGATGGGGGTCGCCCCCGCGCCGACCTCCAGGAGCAGCAGCTCGTGATGGGTGCGCCCCGAGGAGTAGACCGCGCCCTGCGTGCCGAAGGTGGCGATCTCCCGCCAGCCCAGCACCCCGCCGTAGAACTTGCGGGACTGCTCCAGGTCGGAGACGTAGAGGACGATGTGGCCGAGCTCCTTGATTTCCATGTGTCTTCACAACCGCGGGCGGCGTGGCAGCATTCCGCCCGCCAGCAGTGCATCGCGGGGACGTGAGGTGGGCCGATGAGGGGTCTGGCGGGGAAGGTGGCCTTCGTGACGGGAGCGGGCCGGGGGATGGGCGCGGCCATCGCCGCCCGGCTCGTCGAGGAGGGTGCCCGGGTGGCGGTCACCGACGTGGACCGCTCGACGGCCGAAGCCACCGCCGCCGCCCTCGGGGAGGACCACGCCGTGGGCATCCGGGTCGACATCACCGACACCGGCAGCGTCCACGCCGGCGTACTCATCACCCTGCAGACCCTGGGCCCCATCGACGTCCTGGTGAACAACGCCGGCTGGGACCGCATCGCCCCCTTCGTGGACACCGACGAGGACCTCTGGGACCGGCTGATCGACATCAACCTCAAAGGTCCCCTGCGCTGCACCCACGCCGTCCTGCCCGGCATGATCGAGCGCCAGGCCGGCGGCCGGGTCATCAACATCAGCTCCGACGCCGCCCGGGTGGGCTCGACGGGGGAATCGGTCTACTCGGCGGCCAAGGCGGGCATCATCGGCTTCACCAAGACCCTGGCCCGGGAGACGGCCCGCCACAACATCACCGCCAACGTCATCTGCCCGGGCCCCACCGACACGGCGCTGCTGGCCGAGGTGGGGGAGGGCAACGACAAGCTGATCGACTCGCTCAAGCGGGGGATCCCCATGAAGCGCCTCGGGCGCCCCGACGACGTCGCCGGCGTGGTCGCCTTCCTCGCCTCCGACGACGCCGGGTTCATCACCGGCCAGACGCTGTCCGTCAGCGGCGGCCTGACGATGGCCTGACGCCAGGCGGGCTCAGCAGGCCGGGAGACCGGCCTCCCGGCAGGCGAGCCAGCCCCGGGCCCGCTCCGTCTTCGGGTAGCGGGCCACCACCTCCCAGAACCGTCGCCCGTGGCCGGGCACCATCAGGTGGGCCAGCTCGTGGACGATCACGTAGTCCAGGACCCAGGACGGCTCGGTCGCCACCTTGGCGGAGATCCGGATCGTCCCGTCCGACGGGGTGCAGCTACCCCAGCGCAATTCCTGGTTGTCCACGAAGCGGATGGACTTCGGCCGGGGCAGGTCGTAGCGCCCGGCCAGCATCTCGGCCCGCTCGGTCAGGTCGATGCCGAGCGTGGCGGCCGATCGGTCCAGGCGGCGCACCATCTCCGCCACCCAGCGCTCCTCGTCGGCCCGGCTCATGGTGGCCGGGATCGACACCCGGACCACACCGTCCACCCGGCGGGCTGACACTGTCTTGCGCCGGCGGGCGCTGCGGATCACCTGGACGTCCATGCCCGCCACCATACCGACCGCCAGTGACAAATTCCGTCAATGTGATTCCGGGCCGGGGCTCGAGTCCGAGTCGCGGCGGTCGTAGAACCCGACGCCCTCCATCGACACCACCGTCTCGCCCCGCTGGTTGACCAGCTCGGTGAGAGCCCGGATCTTGCCCATCGACGGCCGGCTCTGCGACGGCGACGTCTCCAGGACGGTGTGCCGGCCCGAGAGCACGTCGCCGGGACGCACCGGGCGGCGGAAGCGGACGTGGTCCACTCCCGGCGATCCCTGGGACGCGCAGCGGCTCAACAGCCCGTCGACGAGCAGGCGCATGGCGATGGCCCCCGTGTGCCAGCCGCTGGCGATGATGCCCTCCCACATGGTCTCCTTGGCCCGTTCCGGGTCGATGTGGAAGGGCTGGGGGTCCCACTGCCGGGCGAAGGAGATGATGTCCTCCTCGCTGAGGGGCGGGTAGCTGCCCAGCTGGAAGACCTCGCCCGGGGCGAAATCCTCGAAGTGCAACAGGCGCTCGGGCATCGGGCCGAGCAGCCTACCGGCGCCTGGGGGACGGACCGCTAACGTTCCCCGGGTGCGACGTATCCCCTCCCTCGTGGCCGCCTTCGTCCTCCTCGGTGCCATGGCCGCCTGCGGTGACGACCAGGGCCCGGCCCTGTCGGCCGAGGAGTTCGTGAAGCAGGCCAACGCCGCGTGCGTGGCCGGCGACGAGGAGCTGGCCAAGGCGGGCGCCGA
Source organism: Acidimicrobiia bacterium (assembly GCA_044867425.1). Lineage (GTDB taxonomy): Bacteria > Actinomycetota > Acidimicrobiia > IMCC26256 > BP-133 > CAWBJP01. The sequence continues at coordinate 4,699 of JBIOUX010000107.1, forward strand.
CCTGACCAAGGGCGGTCAGCCCAAGACCCAGGAGATCGCCGACTTCTTCCTCGACCGGGCTGTGCCCATCGCCAGAAAGAAGCTCGACCAGATCGAGAAGCTCAACCCGCCGGCCGACAAGCGCCAGGCCGTCAAGGAGATGCTGGTGGCCGGCCGGGAGGCGATCGACGAGGTGGCCGACGGCCTCAAGGAGGACCCCGACGGCTACCTGACCGCCAAGGGTCCCGACCCCTTCGCCGACTTCGACGAGATGGCCCGCGAGCTCGGCCTGGACCGCTGCGCCAGCCAGAAGGAGCCGCTGCCCGGCGGCGGGGATGCCTCGACGACCACCACCACCACCAGCACCCCGCCGAGCTCATGAGCGACGTCACCGTCTGGTTCAACCCGGACTGCTCGAAGTGCCGGACGGCACACGGGATCCTGAGGGAGCGGGGGGTGACGGCGGACTTCGTCCGCTACCTCGACGACGCCCCCACCCGGGCCGACCTGGAGCGGGTCCTGGCTCTCCTCGGCACCGACGACCCCCGGGCCATCACCCGCACGGGCGAGGCGGTCTACGCCGAGCTGGGACTGGAGAGCGCCGACCGGGACGCGCTCCTGGACGCCCTGACCACCCATCCCATCCTCATCGAGCGGCCCATCGCCATCCGGGGCGACCGGGCCGTGGTCGCCCGGCCTCCGGAGCGGATCCTGGAGCTGCTCGACGACCCCGGTTAGGAACGGCGGGGGTCCGTCGGGTCCCGGTTGGGATCCATGCCGTGCAGCGCCAGGTCGCACGCCGCCCAGATGGTGCGGGCGAACGGGTAGAACAGGATCGGGAGCGCGACCACCAGCACCGACGCCACGAGCAGGAGCGGCACCACCGGGATGGCCTCCCCGCCCCCGGCCAGGACGATGATGTAGACGAACAGGCCGAGGAGGATCGCCCCCTGGGTGACGCCCAGGTTGATGGTGAGGGCGCCCAGGAAGAAGCCCTCCTCGGCCCGGGGCTCGAAGCAGTGCCCGCAGGTGGGGCAGGCGGGGAGCATGGAGAAGTAGCCCCGGAACAGGTTCTTCCCGCCGCAGCGCGGGCAGCGCCGGCGGATGCCCCGCCACAGCATCGTGCCCGTGGACGGAAGGGTGGCGGCGCGGCTCACCTCATGACTCTGCCCACTGCCCCCGGCTCTGCAAAACCGCTTTGAGCACCGTCGGGCGGTCGGTGAAGATCCCCCTCACCCCCAGGTCGAGCAGGCGGTTGATCTCTTCGGCTGTGTCGATGGTCCACACGTGGACCGGGAGCCCGCAGCGGCGGGCGGCCCGCACGAAGCGGGCGTCGACCAGCGGCGCCCGCCGGTAGCCCATGGGGACCTGAACGCAGGCCGCGGAAAAGGGCCCCGGGGGCACGCCGAAGGAGGCGAGGCGGAGGCGGCCGATGGCGATGGGCCCCATGGCCGTGCACACCGGCCGGCCGGCCAGCCGCCGCAGCTGGAGGAGCCGGGAGTCGGAGAAGGCGGCGATGTTCACCCGGTCCCAGGCGCCGGTCCGCCGCAACGCCTCCACCAGCGGCTCGACCGCCCGGTCCATCTTGGGGTCGATGTTGAAGCGGGCCTCGGGGAAGGCGTCCAGCAGCTCTTCCATGGTGGGAATGGGTTCGCCACCCACCCGGGCGTGGCGGACCTCCGACCAGGGCCGGTCCTCCAGGCGGCCGGTGAGGTCGGTGACCCGGTCGAGGACCTCGTCGTGGAAGGCCAGCAGCACCCCGTCCGACGTCACCCGCCCGTCGGTCTCCAGATACCGGTAGCCCAGGGCCCGGGCCCGGGCGAAGGCGGCCAGCGTGTTCTCACCCCCCACCTCGGCCGCGCCGCCCCGGTGGGCGAGGGGGATGGGATGGGGCCAGTCCAGAAACGGAAAAACCGGGTTGGTCACGCAGCGGGGAGGGCGGCCAGGCCGTCGCGCACCTGGCGCTTGAGCCGGTACAGGATGGCCGACATCCCTCGCAGGCGCAGGCCCGAGATCACCTCGGACAGACCCATGTCCTCGTAGAAGTCGTCCGGCGTGGCCAGGATGTCCTCAGCTGTCTCGCCCTCGAAGCCACTGGCCAGGATGCCGGCGAAACCCCGGGTGGTGGGGGCTTCGGCGGGGACGTCGAACCACAGCTTCACCCTGCGGTCCGGCTCCACCTCGGTGGCCAGGAAGAACGGCGTCTGGCACTCCACCACCTGCTCCATCTCCTCCCGCTGCCAACGTTCGGGCAGCGGCGGCACCTTGCGGGAGTACTCCAGCAGGGCCTGGAGGCGCAGGTCCTTGGGCGCCCCGGCGAAGAGGTCGACGATCCGCTGCAGCTTCTCGGGAGTGGCCATGAGGCCGTTAGCCTAACCGTCCTCCTTCCGTCCCCAGCCTGAAAAGGAGCGCCCATGCCTCCCGTCGAGCAGGACCCCGCCGACGTCCTCTCCGCCTACTCCAACCCGGCGATGCTGGTGACGGCCGACTGGCTCGCCGAGCACCTGGACGACCCCAACGTGGTCGTCGTCGAATCCGACGAGGACGTCCTCCTCTACGACACCGGCCACATTCCGGGCGCCGTCAAGGTCGACTGGCACACCGAGCTCAACCACCAGGTGGCCCGCGACTACCTCGACGGCGAGGGCTTCGCCCGTCTCATGTCCGAGAAGGGCATCTCCCGGGACCACACCGTCGTGTTCTACGGCGACAATTTCAACTGGTGGGCGGCCTACGCCCTGTGGGTGTTCAGCCTCTTCGGCCACCCCGACGTCCGCCTCCTCAACGGGGGGCGCCAGAAGTGGGTGGCCGACGGCCGGCCGATGACCACCGACGTGCCCGCCCGCCCGGCCGCCGACTATCCGGTCGTCGACCGGGACGACACCCGGATCCGGGCCTACAAGGACCAGGTGCTCGACCACATGCGGGCCAAGAAGCCCCTGGTCGACGTGCGCTCCCCGGAGGAGTACCGGGGCGAGCGGACGCACATGCCCGAGTACCCCCAGGAGGGGGTGCTCCGGGGCGGTCACATCCCGGGGGCGGCCAGCGTGCCTTGGAAGCGGGCGGCCAACGAGGACGGGACGTTCAAGTCGGTCGACGAGCTGCGGGCCATCTACGCCGACGAGCAGGGCCTGGCGCCCGACGACGACATCGTGGCCTACTGCCGGATCGGCGAGCGCTCCAGCCACACCTGGTTCGTGCTCACCCACCTCCTCGGCTACCCGTCCGTCCGCAACTACGACGGCTCCTGGACCGAATGGGGCAACTCGGTGCGCACCCCCATCGAGAAGCCGGGCCTTCCCGTGGCCCCGCCGGTCGAGTAGCGACGCCGGCCCGAACCCAAGAGGCTCCGCCGAGCCGGCCGTCCCCCAGCTGCGGCCGGCTCCGAGCGGAGCCTTGCAGGACGGGGTGGCGTCCGTCCTCAGGTTGGGCGTCCGGGGGTGTCCGAACTCCCTGTGGCGCCCGGCGAGTGGGGAAGAGGCGCCACGAAGAGTGAACGCCGCTGCTCCGCAGCTATGACGGAGATCAGATTGCGATCGCGTGAAGGGCGTCGATGAGCTTGCGCAGACGCGCCCAGTGGGTGCGGTCGAAACGGAACTTGATCCGGGCCAGATCCACGTGGTCGTGGTCGGCGACCTCGGGCGGCGACGGCTGGGTGACCTCGATGCGGCCCGAGGTGATGATGTCGGCGAACTCGGTGTTGAGCTGCTCCAGTTCGGCCTCGGTGGGCAGCTGGCGGAGGCGGATGACCAGGGCCCGGTCCACGAAGCGCAAGGAGTGGTAGTTGGCGTAGAAGCCCTCGATCTCGGCCACCGCGTCCTCGACGTCATCGGTGATCCGCACCAGGTGCAGATCGTCGGGGGAGATGAGGCGGCGGGCGGCCAGCTCGTTGCAGACGAAATCGCGCCAGCTGGCCCAGTAGGTGCCGCCGGGGACCTCCAGGAGGACGATGGGAGCGGGGAGGGACTTTCCCGTCTGGACCAGGGTGAGGAGCTCGAACGCCTCGTCCATCGTGCCGAAGCCGCCGGGCAGGAGCACGAAGCCGTGGGACTCCTTCATGAAGGCGAGCTTGCGGGTGAAGAAGTACCGGAAGTTGATCAACTTGGGATCGTCGGCGATGAACTGGCTGGTGGCGGCTTCGAACGGGAGGCGGATGTTGACCCCGAAGGAGTTCTCCGTCCCCGCCCCTTCGATCCCGGCCGACATGATCCCCGGCCCCGCCCCGGTGATCACCATCCAGTCCCGGCTGGCCATGGCCTCGGCAAAGCTGCGGGCCTGTTCGTAGAGGGGGTCCTCGGGCATGGTCCGGGCCGAGCCGAAGATGGCCACCTTGCGCTGGCCCCGGTAGGGGGCGAACACGTGGAAGGCGTAGCGCATCTCCTTGAGGGCGGCGTTGGCGATCTTGAGGTCGCCGCGGTTGGCCTGGTCCCGGGCCATGCGCAGGGCGGAGGCGATCAGTTCGAAGACCAGGTCGGGATGCTCGTCGACGCCGGCCAGCGTGACCAGCTCGGCCACGGCGGCGTCGAGCTCGGGGTCACCGGTCCGGTAGCGGGGGAGGCGTTCCATCGATCAAGTATCGCCATTTTTAGGGGGGCAAATCGGGCAGAAGCGCACGCCGGCGTAACGCTGGCTTAAGGGAACGCCGATAGGAGAGCCATGGGTCACTGTGAGAACCACTACGGGGAGGTGGCAGTAGCGCAGTGTCGCGACTGCCAGCGGCCAACGTGTGAGCCCTGCCGGGTGCAGGTCCGCCGCATCGGGAGCTTGTGCACCCACTGCGCGCTCGTCCGGGCCGGTCTGCGGCCCAAGGCGGCCGTTTCCCGCTTCTAGCACCCCACCGCCCACCGTCCCGTTGATCAACGGGCGGCGCAGGCCCGGGCGACGATCTCGTACATCACCTCGCAGCCCCGGCGCAGGCCGTCCAGCGGGATGCGTTCGTCAATCCCGTGGAAGGTGGCCAGCTCGTCGTTGCGGAGCATGACCGGCACCAGGCCGTAGGCGTCGGCCCCCAGCTGGCGGAAGTACCGGGAATCCGTGAAGGCCGGGCACAGGACCGGGGCGAAGGCGGCGTCAGGGAAGGCGCCGGCGCACACCTCTTCCAGCAGCGCCAGCAGCGGCCCCTCAGATGTCCCGTGCGGCCCGTCCGAGAAGGCGATCTCGGTGGCGACCCCGTGGCCGGCCATCCGGGCGGTGAGCGAGCGGAAGAACTCCTCGGGGTCCGTCTCGGGCAGCAGCCGGCAGTCAAGCGTGGCCTCGGCCGTGCCCGGCACCACGTTCTCCTTGTAGCCCGACGTGACCCGGGTGATGGAGATGACGTCGCCCAGCAGGGCCCGCTGGTGGCGGGGCATGCGCCGGGCCAGGCGGGGGAGCAGGGGCCGGGCCTGGGGCCGCAGCAGCCCCTCGATGAGCCGGCGCCGGGCCGGGTTCGAGCGGGCCGCCATGGCCCGGAAGGTCCGCTCCACCAGGGGCGAGATGTGCAGCGCCGGCGGGTGGGCGGCCAGATCCGACAGGGCGCCCAGCAGCTTGCCGATGGCCTGGTCGTCGGGCGGCATGGACCCGTGCCCGGGGGTTCCCCGGGCGGTGAGGCGCACCCACAGGAGGGCCTTCTCGGAGAGGGCGCAGGCCATCACCGGGGGCTTGGACTCGGCCAGCCCGTAGCCCCCTTCGTTGATCACGTCGCTGCCGGCCACCAGGTCGGGATGCTGCTGGGTGAGGAAGGCGGCGCCCATGAGCCCACCCGCTTCCTCGTCGGCCACGGCCACGTAGACGACGTCGCGCTCGAGGGGGGTGTGCTCCCGGGCCAGGGCCAGGACGGCCATGAGCTGCATGACCCCCACGCTCTTCATGTCGATGGCCCCCCGGCCCCACAAGCAGCCGTCTTTGATCTCGGCCCCGAAGGGATCCACCGACCACTCCGACGCCTCGGCCGGGACGACGTCGAGGTGATGGAGCAGGATCAGTCCCTTCCCCCGATCTCCGGGCCCGGACCGCCCCGGCAGGCGGGCGACCAGGTTGGCCCGGCCGGGGTCGCTCTCGATGATGACCGGCTCCAGCCCGGCGTCCTCCAGGATCTTGCCCAGGAGGGCGGCGGCGGGCGCCTCGTTGCCGGGCGGGTTGGTGGTGTCGATCCGCAGGTAGTCCCGCGTGATCTCCACCGCCTCGTCGCCCAGCGATTTCCAGTCGATCACACCCGGCATCTTGCTACACCTGGGCGGTGAGCAGGCCGGCGCCGGCGGCCAGCTCCCGCAGGGAGGTCTGGGGGCGGGCCCCGACGTGGCTGATGACCTCGCCGGCGGCCAGGGTGCCGAGGCGGGCGCAGGTCGGGAGCGGGAGCTCCCGGGCCAGGCCGAAGAGGAACCCGGCGGCGAACAGGTCGCCGGCGCCGGTGGTGTCGACCACGTGGTCGACGGGCTCGGCGGCCACGGCCACGGTCTCGGTGCCGTCGGTGACCACCACGCCCCGCGCGCCCCGGGTGATGGCCACCACCGGGCAGGTGCCGGCCAGCGCGGCCAGGGCGGCGTCCAGGCCGGCGGCGCCGGTGAGTTCCAGGGCCTCCTCCTCGTTGGCCAGGAGCACGTCGACACCAGGCAGGAGGGCGGTGAAGGCGTCGCGGTTGAGCCGGACCCAGAGCGGATCGGACAACGTGAGCGCCACGGTGGTGCCCGCCTCCCGGGCCAGGGCGATCGTGCGGGCGAGCGCCGCCTCGGCCGCCCCCACGCCGACCAGATAGCCCTCCAGGTAGGCGATCCGGGCCGCGGCCACCAGCGCCTCGTCGACGTCGCCGGCGCCGAGCTCGGCCGCCACCCCGAGAAAGGTGTTCATGGTCCGTTCGGCGTCGGGGGTGACCAGGATGAGGCAGCGGGCGGTCCCCACCTCCGAGACGGCCGGCTCGGTCGAGTAGGCCACCCCGGTGGCCCGCAGGTCGTGGGTGAAGATCCGCCCCAGCTCGTCGTCGGCCACCTTGCCCGCGAAGGCCGCCGCCCCTCCCAGGGACGCCACCCCGGCGGCGGTGTTGGCCGCCGAGCCGCCCGACACCTCCACGCCGGGGCCCATGGAGGCGTAGACGGCGGCCGCCCGGTCCCGGTCGACCAGGGTCATGGTCCCCTTCTGGAGTCCGTGGCGGGCCACCAGGTCGTCGTCGCAGGCACTGAGCACGTCGACGATGGCGGAACCGACGGCGAGGACGTCGTAGGCGGGTGGCTCCACGCCGGGCGACGTTACCGGACGGGCCGCCGCCCCGGTCAGAAGCCGATGCGCATGAACCCTGAAGCGCGGCCGACAGGAGCGATCATGGCCAGCCCCAGGAGGAACACCACCACGCTGATGGCCACGCCCACCCAGCCCAAGATGATCCCGATCCGGGCCAGACCCTCGCCTTCCAGCTCGGGATCAGCGGCCAGGCGCTTGGTGGCCATCTTGCCGAGGATGATCCCCAGGACGGACCCGAAGATGAACGTGCCGAAGAAGGCCGTCGCCGAACAAGCGAGGGAGGCGATGGCGTAGCCGTCGGTCCGGCCGGCGGCGGCGAGGGCGGTGGCCCCCACCTGGGAGAGCGACACGGGGCCGGGCTCCCCGCAACCGGGACAGGCAGTGGCGCGAGGCGAAAGCTGGCGTCCGCAGTTGGAACAGGTGGGCATCGGAGGCTCCTTCCGAGCGGGGGCGTCACCCGGAAGAACGGCCGCACATCTCGCCCATGACGGGACAATCCGGAATTTTCACGCTTTGTTCTCACGGTTCTGGCGGTGAAGGAGGGTGGAGGGGTGCGGTTCGCGGCCGGGTCCGGTCACGGGCACGCACCTCACCTTTCGGCGTTCCTCTGCAACACCTGTCGTTACGCAGGAACGCCGGAGAAAAGCGCGGCTGGCTGGAGCACGCGCCGCTCTGGGCCCCGCGCTCTCTTCAATGCCTTCTGCCTTCTTTTCGTCGTTCTCCGCTCAGAACCACAGGAAGCCGCTCAAGACGGTGAGGAACAGCAGGAGGAAGACCGCTCCGACGGCCAGGCCGACCCAGCCGAGGATGATCCCGGCCTGGGCCAGGCCCTCCCCCTGGAGGGTGGGGTCGGCGGCGAGGCGGGTCTGGGCCATCTTCCCGAAGATGATCCCGAGGACGGACCCGATGATGAAGGCGCCGAAGAAGGCCACCACCGAGCAGGCGATGGAGGCGATGGCGTAGCCGTCGGTCCGGCTGGCGGCGGTCACCGCCCCGGCCAGGCTCCCGGGACGGGGGGCGGCGGGACCGGGCTCACCGCAGGCGGGACAGGAAGGGGCCCGGGGCGAGACCTCCCGGCCACAGTGGAGACATGCGGGCATCACCCAGAGGCTACGGAGACCCCGAGGCCCGGGCCAGCGAGTTTGTCAGCCCGTCAGGCGACCAGTTCCTTCTTGCGCTTGTCCAGGGCGGCGAGGAAGTCCTGGTAGGAGCGGGCGAAGGAGTCGACCCCCTCCCGCTCCAGGGTGGCGGTCAGGTCGTCATAGTCGACGCCGGCGGCGGCCAGCGCCTCCATGACGGCCCGGGCGCCGTCGAGGTCGCGCTCGATGGTGTCGGGCTCCGGGTTGCCGTGGTCCCGCAGCGCCTCGATGGAGGCGGGGGCCAGGGTGTTGACCGTGTCCCGCCCGACCAGCTCGTCCACGTAGAGGGTGTCGGAGTACTCGGGGTTCTTGGTCGAGGTGGAGGCCCACAGGGGCCGCTGGAGGCGGGCGCCCATGGCCGCCAGCCGGTCCCAGCGCTCACCGGAGAAGCGCTGGCGGAAGAGCTGGTAGGCGAGCTTGGCATTGGCCACCGCCACCTTGCCCCGGAGCGGGTGGCCCGGGGGGAGGCGCCGGTCGGCCTCGGTGTCGACCCGGGACACGAAGAACGACGCCACCGATGCCACCTGCGACGGGTCTCCGCCCTCCGCCACCAGGTGCTCCAGTCCGGCCAGGTAGGCCTCGATGACCTCGGCGTGGCGCTCCAGGGAGAAGATCAGGGTGACGTTGATCTTGCGGCCCTCGCCGATCATCGCCTCGATGGCGGGGACACCTTCGGCGGTGGCCGGGATCTTCACCATCAGGTTGGCGAGATTGAGCCGCTCGTGCAGCTGGCGGACCTGGGCGATGGTCCCTTCCGTGTCGTGGGCCAGGGTGGGGTCGACCTCCACGGAGACGAACCCGTCGGCGCCGCCGGTCTCCTCGAAGACGGGGCGGAACACCTCGCAGGCGGCAGCCACGTCATCGGTGACGAGCTTCCAGCCGATCTCCTCGGTGGACATCCCCTGGCGGGCCATCTCGGCCACGGCGGCGTCGTACTCCTCCCCGGCGGAGACGGCCTTCTCGAAGATGGTGGGATTGGACGTCACCCCCCGGATGCAGTCCCCGTCCCTCATGCGGGCCAGGTCGCCGTCCTCGATCAGCTTGCGCCGCAGGTTGTCGTACCAGGGGCTCTGCCCGTATTCCACCAGGCGGCAGATGGGGCTGGTTGACGGAGTCACGGTTGCTCGCTCCTCTCTCCGGTGGCGCCGCCCGCGCCCGGGGCGCCACCGGTGGCGGGCACGGGTCGGTGGCCGCCCCGCTCCAGCAGGTCGCGGCCCCGACCGGCGACATTTTCGGGAGTGAAGCCCAGGCGGGCCAGGGCCACCTCGCCGGGAGCCGAGGCGCCGAAGCGGTCGATGGCCACCACGTCGTCGGCGAAGCGCTCCCAACCGAAGCTCGCCGCCGCCTCCACGGCCAGGACGGGCACGCCGGGGGACAGCACCTCGGCCCGGGCTTCGACGGGGAGGGCGGTGAAGAGCTCCCAGCAGGGCATGGACACCACCCGGGCCGACGTTCCCGTGCCCGCCAGCAGCCGCTGGGCGCCCACGCACACCGACACCTCCGACCCCGTGCCCAGGAGCACCAGGTCGAGGTCACCGGGCTCGTCGACGAGGACGTAGGCGCCTTGGGCCACGCCGGCCGTCGCCCGCTCGGCGGTGCCCTCGAGGACGGGAAGCTTCTGGCGGGACAGGATGACGGCGCTGGGACCGTCGGAGTTGAGGTGGATCCGCCAGGCCTCGGCGGTCTCGTTGGCATCGGCCGGCCGGATGACCCGGAGTCCGGGGATGGCCCGGAGCGAGGCCAGGTGCTCGATGGGCTGATGGGTAGGGCCGTCCTCGCCCAGGCCCACGGAGTCGTGCGACCACACGAAGGCGGTGCGGGCCTGCATCAGGGCGGCCAGGCGGACGGCGGGCCGCATGTAGTCGGAGAAGATCAGGAACGTCCCGCCGAAGGGCAGCAGGCCGCCGTGGAGCGCCATCCCGTTCATGGACGACCCCATCCCGTGCTCCCGGACCCCGAAGTACATCTGGCGGCCCTTGCGGTCCTGGGGGGAGAAGACCCCGAAGCCCTTGAGCTTGGTGCCGGTGTTGCCGGTCAGGTCGGCGCCGCCTCCGAAGAGGCCGGGCACGAGATCGGCGATGGCGCCCAGGACGTCGGAGCAGGCCACCCGGGTGGCCACCGACTCGCCCGCCGGCCAGGACGGCAGCTTGGCTTCCCAGCCGGCCAGGCCCCGCCCCGCCAGGCAGGCCTCGTACTCCTCGGCCAGCTCGGTTTTCGACGACCGCAGCGCCTCGACCCGCTCCAACCAGGCCTCCCGCTCCGCTCGCCCTCGCCGGCCGGCCTCCCGGTAGAGACCGGCCACGTCGTCGGGCACCCAGAACGTCTCGCCGGGGGGCAGGCCCAGAATCTCCTTGACCTTGGCCACCTCGTCGGCGCCCAGTGGGGACCCGTGCGCCTCGGGCGTGTCGGTGAACTTGGGGGACGGATAGCCGATGTGGCTGCGCAGGATGACGAGCGAGGGGCGCTCCTCCTCGGCCATCGCCTCCCGCAGGCCGGCCTCCAGGGCGTCGAGGTCCTCGGCCACCTCGCCCAGGCGGAGCACGTGCCAGCCGTAGGCCTCGAAGCGCCGGCCGGCCTCGTCGGAGAGGGCCAGCTCGGTCTGCCCGTCGATGGTGATGTGGTTGTCGTCGTAGACGTAGACGAGCCGGCCCAGCTTGAGGTGGCCGGCCAGGGAGGCGGCCTCGTGGCTGACGCCCTCCATGAGGTCGCCGTCGGAGCAGATGGCGAAGGTGCGGTGGTCGCACACTTCGGCGCCGAATCGGGCCCGCAGATGCTCCTCGGCGACAGCCATGCCCACGCCGTTGGCGAAGCCCTGGCCGAGGGGGCCGGTGGTGGTCTCGACGCCGGGGGCGTGGCCGTACTCGGGATGGCCGGGGGTGCGGGACCCCCACTGCCGGAAGGCGCGCAGGTCGTCCAGGGTGAGGCCGTAACCGGTCAGGTGGAGCATGCCGTAGAGCAGCATCGAGGCGTGCCCGGCGGAGAGGATGAAGCGGTCCCGGTCGGGCCAGGTGGGATCGCCGGCGTCGTAGCGCAGGATGCGGGTGTAGAGCACGTGGGCCAGGGGGGCGAGGGCCATGGGGGTGCCAGGGTGGCCGGAGTTGGCCGCCTGGACGGCGTCCATGGCGAGACCCCGCACCACGTTGATCGCCCGGGCCTCGACGTCGTTCGTCATCAGATTTCTCGCTTTCCTGGACCTACCAGCCAGCCTACCGGCGGGGGTATCTCCGTCTCCCTCTCTAGGGCTACCCGCCCGGTAGGCCGGAGAACACCACCTCGAGGGGGAGACCCGGGGGGAAATGGAAGCTGGCTCAGGAGCGGAAGAGCGCCAGGCTGGCGGTGAAGCCGTGGAGGAAGTTGCGGGCCCCCACCGGCCCCAGCTCGCCGGCGCAGAAGCACCCCGCCACGGGGATCGGACCCATGAGCTTGTCAACCAGGGAGGCGTCATGGTCGGCCTCGCCGAAGAGGCGCTGGCCCCGGCCGTTGCAGGTGAAGAGGAGGGCCGCGTCGGCCTCGGCCTCGGCCAGCAGCAGGCGCAGATCCTCGTCGGCGGAGTCGGCGTCGCGCACGTGGAACTGCACGGTGCGGCCCACGGAGACGACGTCACCCACGGCGATGGCGCCGCTGCGCTGGTCGGCTCCCACCACCCCCCGGACGAGGAAGTCGCCCCGGTCGAACTCGAGGCGGGCCTCGTCGACCACACAGCCGATCTGCAGGCCCCGGCGCATGAGCTCCCGCTCTTCGTCGCTGGCGGCGGCAGCCGTCTCCTGGAGGCGCTCCAGGGCGGACCGTCCGCCCAGCTCGAAGATGAAGTTCCGCTCCGCCTTGGTGACGACGTAGGGCTTGCCCACCGGCCGGCAGCCCTGGGACACGAGGGTGCGGACCTCAATCCCGCCGTTGACCAGCGCGCCCACCGCGCCGGTGTTGTTGATCTGGTCGTCGATCACCAGCCGGTTGCCGCCCGGATGCATGGCCGCCGACGCCAGCCCGCCGATGACCTGGAGGCCGGGGAGATCGTCGTTGACCCGCTCCAGGAAGGCGTCAGCCGGGAAGCTGAACGGGTCGGCGAGCAGCAGGAGGGTGCCCTCGGGCTCGTCGGGCCAGCCCACCAGCGAAGGCCCGTCGGGGGTGGGCACCACCTCCAGGCGCACCGGGGTGAGCATGGTGGCCGGAAGGCGGGCGGCGAACACCGACAGGGCGGGGCGGTCCTCCACCTCGCGGGGCCCGCCGATGACGGCCACCGCCGAGCCGCCAAGGAGGACGGCCGGTTCCAGGAGGGCCCGCACGGAGGTGGCGATGTCCTCGAAGGCGCCCACGTGGTGGGGTGAGGCGAAGACCAGCACGAGGTCGGGGCGCTCATCGTCCAGCCCCTCCAGCACCTGACCCACCGCTTCACCCACGGCCTGGGTCGGGACGGGATGCTCCGACAAGCCGCAGGCGAAGACGCTCACCCCGGGGAGACTACCCGCGTTCAGCTGTAATGCTTGTGGGCGGTCTCGATGTCCCAGGTTTCGAGGTCGCGCTGCTCGCCCCGCCACAACCCCTGGCCGGAGCACATGGTGGCCTGCTCCGGGAAGCTTCCGGTGGCTTCGACGCACCGGGCCGCCGACGACGCCGAATTGGGCGCCCCCAACGGGATGCCGTCCACATCGTCCAGGGTCTGGGGGTGGAGGAAGACCAGCGTGTGGCCCAGCTCGTGGACCATGGTCGAGGCGAAATCGACCTGGTCGGCGCACAGGTTGGGGTTGGTGGCCCGGAAGCCCTCCTGGTCGCACATCTGCCACATGCCCACTTGGGTGTCGGGGGCGGTGTACCAGTCGTCCCGGGGATTGATGAAGATCTGCGCCGCCTTCATGGCCAGGGTGCGGGGCTGACGGTCGGGGCAGCGTCCGCTGTCGGGGCTGAGCTCGGGGTCGCCTTCCCGCTGGAGGAAGGTCTCGGCCAGCACGCCGTGGTCCATGGTGGTCCCGGTCTGGCGGTACTGCACCACGATGTCGGCGGCGGCACCCTCCACCCGGGCCACGCCGCCCTTCAGGTTGGAGCTGGACAGGACCGCGTTCCAACGGGCCACAGCCTCGTTGAGGCGATCGGAGAACTCCTGGTCGGGGAAGGGATAGGCCGGGTCGACCCCCACCGTCACGACCTTGCCCGCCGGCCACGTGCAGGCGCTGTAGCCGAGCTTGGTCTCCGGGTTCGTGTAGCCGGCGTGGTCGGCCCACGCCCCGCCCACGGGGAAGGCGAGGACAGCGAGCGCCAGAGCCGACGTACCCCAACGCTGCCAGATCCTCCCAGTTCGAGCAGTCATCTCACCCTTACCAACGATGGTCCAGGGGGGATATGACGGCCAATCGCCCGGATTATCCCAATTCGGCAAGATCATCGACGACGACCACGTCGACCGACCCGGGACCGTGGACCCCCAGCGTCAGAGTCATCTCCAGGTCCGCCGAGCGCGACGGCCCGCTGATCCAGGCCACCGCCGAGGGCATGGAGGAGAGCAGGCCGAGCGCTTCGGCCAGGTCCTCGACCACATCCGAGGCCCGAACCAGGCAGATGTGGGCGGGCGGGACCAGGCTCACCCCCCGGGGGGATCCGGCCCCGCAGGGGACGGCCACCGTGCCGGTGGCCGCCACCCCGAAGGCGGCTCCGGTCACCCCGGCGCCGGCCGAAGGCAGGAGATCGCTCCAGGCCGGATCGGAGGGCAGGAGCACCTTGGCCCCGGCGCCCTCCAACCGGACGGCGAAGTCGAGCCGGGTGAGGATGGGGTCGCCGGTGGCCACCGCCACGGCCGCCCCCGCCGCCCGCTCCAGGGCCAGGCCGGACGCCGTCTCCGCCGCCGCCTCCCACTCCAGCGGTCCCACCACCTCCGCCGAGTTGGCGCTGAGGGCGGCGGCAAAGCGCGCCAGCCGGTCGCCCAGGGCCTCGCTCACCATCCTTCTTCCTCCCGCGCCGCCAGGCGCTGGCGGAACGACCGGGGGGCGGGCAGGGGGACGTCCCGTCCCTGAGCCCACCCCGAAACCCCCGGGAGGCGGCCATAGAGAGGAGCCGGCACCAGGTGGGACAGGCGGCGCAGGCCGGCGGTGGAGATCCGGTATCCGGCGGGGGAGGCCCACAGGCGGGCCCACAGCGCGAACCCGGCCCGCCGGGGCGAAGGCGGAGTGCGCCGGGCCGGAGCCGCCGGCACCGGCCGGCCAGGCCGGCGGAGATCGGCCCGTAGCCGGACGAGAAGATCGGCCAGGGGGATGCCCACGGGGCAGGCCTCGGTGCAGGCGCCGCACAACGACGAGGCGTAGGGCAGGTCACGACCCTCCTCCCCGGCACTGAGGAGCGGGGAGAGGATCGAGCCCATCGGCCCGCTGTACACGGTGCCGTAGGCGTGGCCCCCGATGCGGCGGTACACGGGACAGACGTTGAGGCAGGCCCCGCAGCGCACACAGGCCAGCATCTCCTCGTACGGGGTGCCGACCAGCGAGCGACGGTTGTGGTCGAGCAGCACCACGTGCAGGCGCTCGGGGCCGTCGACCTCGCCGGGCCGGCGGGGGCCCGTCACCATCGATACGTAGGTCGACAGTGGCTGGCCGGTGGCACTGCGGGTCAGGAGCGGGAGCACCACGCCAAGGTCGGCCAGGCGGGGCACCACCTTCTCCACCGGGACCACGGCGACGTGGACCCGGGGAAGCGAGGTGCACATGCGCCCGTTGCCCTCGTTGGTGACGAGGACGATGGTCCCGGTGTCGGCGGCCAGGAAGTTGGCCCCGGTGATGCCCATATCGGCGGCCAGGAACACCTCCCGCAGCCGGGCCCGGGCGAAGCTGCACAGGGCGGTGCGCTCGGCCGGCAGGTCGGCACCGGCCGCGATGGAGAACAGGCGGGCCACCTCGGAGACGGTCTTGTGGATGGCGGGAGCGATGATGTGGCTGGGCATCTCCCGGGCCAGCTGGATGATGTACTCGCCCAGATCGGTCTCCACCACCTCCACGCCGGCGTTCTCCAGCGCGTCGTTGAGGTGGATCTCCTCGGTCGCCATCGACTTCGACTTGACCGCCAGGCGGACGCCTTCGGCCCGGGCGATGCCGACCACGGTCCGGCACGCCTCGGCCGGACCGTCCGCTCGGTGGACGGTCACGCCCAGCGACTCGAGCTGCGTCTGGGTCCGGTCGAGCCAGCCGTCGAAGTCGTCCAGCACCTGGCGGCGGATCCCCGCCGC
Organism: Acidimicrobiia bacterium; assembly: GCA_044867425.1. Lineage (GTDB taxonomy): Bacteria > Actinomycetota > Acidimicrobiia > IMCC26256 > BP-133 > CAWBJP01. The sequence goes on from JBIOUX010000107.1 coordinate 20,230, forward strand.
CTGCCGGCGCGCCTCCACCAGGGCGGGGTCGATGCGGATCTGGAGCAGTCCCCGCCCGAGCGTGGCGGTGATGTTGCCCAGGGCGGCCTGGAGATCGGGATTCTCGATGGCCTGTTGGGCCCGTTCCGGGAGCCCCGGGGCGGTCTTGGCGGTGGCGGGGGAGGACACCGCTAGAGCCCCCGGGCCAGGAGCTCGGCCAGGTGGACGGGCTCGGGGCCGGCGCCCGTCCGCCGGCGCCGGCCGGCGAGGTGGAGCAGGCAGCCCGAGTCACAGGCCACCAGCCAGCGGGCGCCGGTGGCTTCGGCCTGGGCCAGCTTGTCGTCGGCCATGGGCGCCGACATCTCGGGGTGCTTGACGGCGAAGGTGCCCCCGAAGCCGCAGCAGACCTCCGGCTCGGCCATCTCCACCAGCTGGGCGCCGGCCTCGGCCAGCAGGCGCCGGGGGGAGTCCTTGGTACCCAGTACCCGCAAGCCGTGGCAGGCGTCGTGGAACGTCACCGTGTCGGGCACGTGGGCACCCAGGTCGGGACGCTCGAGCACGCCGGCCAGGTAGCCGGACAGCTCGTGGGTGCGCTCCGCCACCGACCGGGCCCGGTCTCGCCACGAACCGTCGAGCAGCTCGGGATACCAGTGGTGCACCATGGCCACGCACGAACCCGAGGGCGACACCACCGCCGGGTAGGGCTCGAACACCTCGACGAAGCGCCGGGCCAGCACCGCCGCCGCTTCGGGCTCGCCGCTGTTGACCGCCGGCTGCCCGCAGCACGACTGGGCCTCGGGGAAGACCACCCGGCATCCCGCCGCCTCCAGCAGGCGCACCGCCCCGATCCCCGCCTCGGGCGCGAACTGGTCGACCAGGCAGGTGACGAAGAGGGCGACCTCAGGCATCAGAAGCCGAGCCTACCGGCGTACCATCCGGGGCTCGTGAGTCATCCGCCGCCAGACGTCGTGCTCCGGGCCGAGCAGCGGGCGGAGGCTCGCCGGCAACGGGACTTCGCCGCCGCCGACCGCCTCCGGGATGAGATCGCGGCTCTGGGGTGGCAGGTCCTGGACCGCCCCGACGGGTTCCTGCTCGCGCCAGTGCCAGTGCCCAGAGCCGTTTCCGTCCTCGCCGATCTCCACAGCTGGCCGGAGGACGGGGAGCGCTTCTTCGCCTCCCTTTCCCATCAGCCACTTCCCGGCGGGGGGTTCGAGGTCATCGAGGTCGTGCCCACGTTCGGCTTCGCCGGCGACCGCAACGCCGCCCTCTCCCAGGCCGACTGCGAGGTCGTCGTCTTCGCAGACACGTCGCTGGAGGCGACCGGCGACCTGTTGGGCACGCTCGTAGCCGCGTTGGGGGACCCTTCAGTGGCCGTGGCCGGCCCCTACGGCCTGGTCAGCGCCGACCTGTGCGACTACGAGGAACGGACGGAAGGCGACGTGGTGGCGGTCCAGAGTTACTGCCTGGCCGCCCGGCGGGCCGACCTGGAGGCGGTGGGCGGGTTCCGGGAGAGCTTCACCTTCTACCGCAACGCCGACATCGACCTGTCGCTGCGCCTGCGAACCTCGGGCCCAGAGCTCCGGCGAGCCGTGGCCGTGGGGGCCGAGCACTGCCGCCGCCACGCCCACCGGGCCTGGGAGGAGACCGACACCGACGAGCGGGAACGCCTCAGCCGCCGGAACATGCGCCGCATCCTCGATCGCTTCGCCGCCCGAGCCGGTGACCTCGCCGTTTCGTGATCAGCCGACGGCTTGCTTGAGCTTCGGCTCCGCGTGGCGGAGGGCGGCGTCGTTGGTCCGCACCAGCAGCCGGACCAGCCACCAGCCGGGGTCCCGCTGGCCGGGCGCCAGGGCGAACCGGGCCGAGGTGGGGGCGGCGTGATGGTTGTTGTGCAGGCCCTCCCCGCCGGAGATCCACGCCAGCCACTGGTTGTTGGTGGCCAGGTTGGCGTAGGGCCGCTTCCCGAAGGTGTGGCCCACGGCGTTGACGGCGGCGCTGATCCCCAGGTAGGCCACGGTATGGATGCCGGCGGCCAGGAGGCCCGTCTGCCAGCCCAGGACGAGGACCAGGAACCCGATCCCGATGGACAGCCCGATGGCGGCGTGGTCGAAGAAGGCACGGTCCAGCCGGTCGGGGGGCAGGTCCCGGGCGTACCTCGTCACGGTCACCCCGTCCTTGATGGTCTGCCGGTACAGCTTGGCGTTGCCCAGCTGGACGGCCCAGAACCCGAGGATGACCGGGCTGTGGGGATCCTGTGGGGTGTCGGAGAAGGCGTGGTGCCGGCGGTGGACCGCCACCCAGGCCCGGGGGGCCACCCCGGTCATGATCCAGATGATGAGCCGGAACACCATGGCCGCCCGAGGAGAGAGGGTGAGCGCCCGGTGGGCCAGGGCCCGGTGCATGTAGACGGTGGTGGCGAAGACGGCCGCCTGGGTCACCAGCGCGGCGGCCACGAGGGCGGATGCCATGTGCATCGCCGGGAAGCTATCCTACCGACAGGTCGGTAGGCAACCACCGGGCCCCGCCGGAACTTGGTTCCGGTGGGATGCCTTCCTGGGACCGGGAGAAAAGGTGGCCACATGACAGCCCGCCCGCAGCAGCCCGGCCTAGCGTGAAGAGTCGCGTGTCCGCCCTGCCGAGCCCGTCGTCCAGCACCCGGGAGATGATCCTGGGCGTGGCGCTTCGCCGCTTCGCCGATCACGGGTACGCCGGCACCAGCCTCAACGACATCGCCGACGAGGTCGGGATCCGCCGGCCCAGCCTGCTCCACCACTTCCCGTCCAAGGAGGCCCTGTACCGGGCCGTGCTCATGCACTCCTTCGCCGACTGGACCGCGTTGGTGGAGGAGGCGGTCACCGGCCCCCGGGAGGGCTGGCCCCAGGTGGAGCGGGTCCTCGTCGCCGGCTTCCGCTTCTTCGAGGAGCACCCCGAGTTCGTACGCCTGGTGCGCCGGGAGGCGATCGAGGGCGGCCCCATGCTCGCCGAGGAGCTGGGCGGAGCTCTCCGGCCCCTGTTCGACCGGGCCGCCGGCTTCTTCGAACGGGAGATGGATGCCGGGCGGTTGAAGCGCTACGACACCCGCCAGCTGCTCCTCACCGCCTACGGCGCCATCCTGTCCTACTTCTCCGACGCCCCGCTCATCACCGCCCTCATCGATGGCGACCCGCTGGGTCGCGGCGTGCTCGAGCGCCGGCGCCGCCACCTCATCGAGCTGTTCCGCAACGCCCTCGAGCCCTAGAGGGTGGGGAAGTCAAAGCCTCAGTGAAGGACGGCGGCGGGTAGGTCAAGCGCGGTTGTGTGGTTGGTGTTGCGTTGCTGGGGGATTTGTACGTGGGGCGTACAAATTTCCCGTGGTGCCGGCGGCAGCGTTCGTGAACAAGCGGGGCGGCCGCCCCTTTCATCGCGTCTTTGTCTATCTGCCGCCGACTCCTGATGAGGGCCTTCGCCTAAACCAGGCGCCAGGACTGGCCATCCCGGGTGTCGACCACCTCCACCCCCAACGCCGCCAGCTCGTCGCGGAGCCGGTCGCTCTCGGCCCAGTCCCGCCCGGCCCGGGCCCGGGCCCGGGCTTCCAGGAGCTCGGCGGCGCCGGCGGGCAGCTCGGGGGCGGGGGCATCGGCCTCGGCGGCCAGCTCCAGGCCCAGGACCGAGTCCCACTCACGCAGGAGGGCGGCGCGCTCGGCATCCGCCACGCCGGTTCCCTCCTCGCCGGCCAGAGCCCACACCACCGTGAGGGCCCGGGGGAAGTCGAGGTCGTCGAGGATCGCCTCCCGGAAGCGCCCCGACCACTCCTTGGCCGCCGCCCCCACCCCGCCGGCCGGAGAGCCCCAGTCCGCCACCGTCTGGCGCAGGCGGGACCGGGCCCGGTGGGCGGCGGTGAGTGCCTTGGGCGAGAAGCGCAGCTGGCGGCGATAGCGGCTGGTGAGGCAGAGGTAGCGGAAATCGAGCGGCTCGGCCCCCAGCTCCTCGACGGTGTCGAGCGTCCACACGTTGCCGGCCGACTTGGCCATCTTCTGGCCCGAGAACAGGACGTGGTCGCCGTGCACCCAGTGGGTCACGACCTGGTGCCCCAGCGCCCCCTCGCTCTGGGCGATCTCGTCCTCGTGGTGGGGGAAGGTCAGGTCGACGCCCCCGGTGTGCATGTCGAAACGGTCCCCGAGGTAGGCGAGGGACATGGCCGAGCACTCGATGTGCCAGCCCGGGTAGCCCTCGCTCCAGGGGCTGTCGAAGCGCACGACCCGGCGGGGCCCCGCCGCCTTCCAGAGGATGAAGTCCGCCGGGTGGCGCTTGTGGTGGTCGACGGCGTCGAGCCGGTGACCGGCCCGCAGATGCTCGAGCGTGTTGCGGGACAGCCGTCCGTAGCCGGGGAAGCTGGCCACGTCGTAGTAGACCGTGCCGCCCTCCACGTAGGCGTGGCCCCGCTCCAGGAGCCGTTCGATCAGCTCGATCATCCGGGCCAGGTGCTCGGAAGCCCGGGGGTAGACCTCGGCCGGCACGATGCCCATGCGGGCGGTGTCCCGGTGGAAGGCGGCCTCGTACTTGGCCGCCACCTCGGCGGCGGTGAGTCCCTCGTCCGCCGCCGCCAGCAGCATCTTGTCCTCGCCCCGGTCATGGACCTCGTCGGTCATGTGGCCAACGTCGGTGATGTTCATGACCTGGTGGACGGCGATGCCCTCCCAGGCCAGCGCGCGCCGGATGAGGTCGGAGAGGAGGAAGGATCGGAGGTTGCCGATGTGCACCGGCCGGTACACAGTCGGCCCGCAGCTGTACATCGTCACCCGCCCCGGCTGAAGGGGCCGGATGGGCTCCACCCGCCGGCTCAGCGTGTTGTGCACCGCCAGCATTCCCCTGAGCCTAACGGCGCCTCTTCCGCCATTGAAGTGGATGGCGGATCGTCTCTCCCCACAGGGCCAGCCGGAGGCGGCCGAGACCCTTCAGGGTGCGGGGGATGCGGGACAGCATGGTGCTGCGGGCGGGGCGGCGCTCCACCACCTCGACGGGGATCTCGGCGCTGCCCAGGCCGGCCCGCTCGACGCGCAGGATCAGCTCGGTGTCGAAGAGGTCCTGGCCGAACCGGCATTGCTCGGCCAGGGGCACCAGCGGCGCCCGGCGCATCGCCTTGACCCCGTGGGTGTCGGACACGGAGAGGCGGAACCCGTAGCGCAGCAGAGTGGCGAAGCCGGCGGTGACCAGGCGCCGGCGCCGGCTGCGGGTGTCGGTGGAACCCGCCGTCCGCTTGGACCCCACGACCACCGCTGGGCCGTCGGGAGCCCGGACCAGGGGGACAGCCCGGTCGAGAAACCCGAGGTCGCACCAGTCCACGTCGAAGTTGACGACCACCTCGCCCTCGGCCGACAGCAGCCCGGCCCGCAGGGCGCGGCCGTAGTCGGCCTGGGCCAGGGACAGGCAGCGCAGCTCGTTCACCTCCCCGGCCAGGCGCCGGGCGATGGCGGCGGTGTCGTCGGTGGAGCCGTTCTCGACCACCAGCACCTCAAAGGAGAGGCCCCGGGACCGCAATCCTTCCGCCACCTCGGCCACGGCCTCCTCCAGGAGACCGGCCTCGTTGTGGGCAGGCAGGACGACGGTGACTTCGAGGGCCATCAGCCCGCCAGGCTACCGATGCCTCGTCCCCCGGCCGATGATTGGGCGGGACGGTCGGGCATCGCCCAACATGAGCGTGATGCCGACCCTCTCCGAGGCGGAGTCCAAACGCCTGCTGGCCGCCTTCGGCGTCCCCGTGGTGCCGGACCGGCTGGTGGCCGACCCGGACGGGGCGGAGGCCGCCGCCGGCGAGTTCGGCGGCCCGGTGGCGGTCAAGCTGTGCGGGGCGGGCATCGCCCACGGCACCCCGGGGTGGACGCCGTCGTCTTCCTCGGCCTGGGGATCCAGGGCAACCAGGCCCGCCTGGAACGCGACGGCCCGTTCTTCCCCGGCCACGGCCTGGAGCGGATCGTCGCCTTCCACGACCATCAGGAGCGGCGTTACGCCGAGACGGCGGCCGCCCTGGCCGGCGCCACCGGCAAGCCGGTGCTGTGCGCCACCGAGCTGGCCCTGGGGGACACCGCCAATCCGGCGGTGGCCGGCGTGCGGGAGTCGGGGAAGCTCTGTTACCCGTCGGCCGACCGGGCGGTGACCGCACTGGCCCATCTGTGGCGTCACGCCCGCTGGCGCCGGCGCCGGGGCCTGGCGGGCCCCGGGTGATGCCGCTCAGCCAGCGGCTGCTGGGAGCGGCTCTGGCCGTCCTGGCCGTGGGCTCGGCCTGGCTGGCGCTGCGGCCCGAACCGGGTATCACCGCCGTCACCGGTCCCGCCCCGGTCGCCCTGTGGTCGCCCGGGCGGGTGCCGGCGCTGCTGGCCGAGGCCCAGGGCACGGTGGAGCTGGAGGGGGCGGTCGACGGCCTGCTGGCGAACCTGTCCGCCTGCGTGGTGGTCCAGGAGGGTGACCGGCCGGTGCTCGTCCGCCGGCCCGAGCTGCCTCTCACCCCCGCCTCCACCCAGAAGCTGCTGACCGCCGCCGCCGCCCTGTCGATCCTCGGCCCCGACTTCCGCTTCGAGACCAAGGTGGTGGCGAAGGACCCGCCCCGCGACGGAGTCGTGGGCCCGCTGTGGTTGGTCGGCGCCGGCGACCCCCACCTGGCCACCCCCGAATACGCCGCCTTCCTCACCGAGAGTCCGCGGACGGCAGGCCGCATGGTGACACCGCTGGCCGCCCTGGCCGACCAGCTGGTCACCGCCGGGGTGCGGGCGGTCACCGGCGGGATCCAAGGCGACGACTCCCGCTACGACCGCACCCGGGTGGTGCCCACCTGGAAGCCGAGCTACATCACCGCCAACGAGGTCGGGCCCCTCGGCGCCCTGGTGGTCGATTCGGGCTTTCCCGACTTCATCTGGCCCGAGACGCGGGCCGGCGACCCCGCCGCCCACGCCGCCGGCGAGCTGGGCGCCCTCCTGGCCGCCCGGGGGGTGGCCGTCCCCACCGCAGCCGGAGCCGCGGTCGCCCCAGAGGGCGCGGTCACGCTGGCCACCATCCGCTCGGCGCCATTCTCGGAGGTGGTGGCGGCCATGGTGCGGGAGAGCGACAACACCGCCGCCGAGATGATCGTGCGGGAGGTGGGGCTCCGTCGGGCGAAGGACGGCTCCACCCCGGCGGGGGCGGCGGCGGTGCTGGCCGAGTTGGACCGGCTGGGGCTCCCCACCGCCGGCCTCCGCCTCGGTGACGGCTCGGGGCTCGAGGTCACCAACAAGGTCACCTGCGGCGTGCTGGCCGCCGCCCTGCGCCAGGTCAAGGGACTGCGCGACACCCTGGCCGTGGCCGGCCGGTCCGGGACACTGGCCCGGCGACTGGTCGACACCGTCCTGGAAGGCAAGCTGGCGGCCAAGACGGGAACGCTGACGGGAGTCACCGGCCTGGCCGGGTTCGTCGACGGGCGCCGGCAGCTGTCGTTCGCCCTGCTGGCCGCCGGCGGCTTCAACGAAGCGGACGGCCGGCTCCTCCAGGACCGCCTCGTCGCCCTCCTCGCCGACTACCCCGGACCCCAGCCCGGGACGGGCGAATAGACCCTTTCCGGTCGAGTAACCTCCCGGCCCGTGGCGAAGCCGGAATCGGTCCCGACGGAGGCCAAGGAACTCGTCGACCTCGTCGTCGGCTACGCCAAGCAGGAAACCCTCGACCCGCTCAAGCGGCTGGGCAAGAACGTTGCCTTCGGAGTGGCGGGGGCGGTTCTGGTGGGCACCGGGACCCTGTTCCTGGCCCTGTCGGCCCTGCGGGCCCTCCAGACCGAGACCGACACGTTCGAGGACAACCTCTCCTGGGTGCCTTACCTCATCGTGGCCGTCGTGCTGGTGGTGATCGCCGGGGTGAGCTGGTCGGCTCTCGGGCCTGGTGGCAAGGACGGCAAGGGGAGTTGAGGTGAAGGGGAAGAGCAACGGGTCAGGCACCATCACCCGGGCTGACATCGAGGCCAAGCTGCGCGCCATCCGCGACGGCCTCGAACCGATGGGGGAGCAGGCCAAGACCGGTGTCATGGCCGTCCTGCCCGTGGTGGTGGCGGTGGTGGTGCTGGCCGCCTACATGGCGGGAAAGCGCAAGGGCATGAAGCGCCGAGCGGTCATCGAGATCCGGCGCATATGACCAAGCTGCTGCGCGCCCTCTCCCGTCTCGCTTTCCGCCGGGGCGTGCTCGGCGGGTCGCGCCAGTGGGCCGCGGTCTGGGTGCTGGCCGCGCTGTGGACCCGCGCCCGGCGCAAGTCGGACGAGCCACCGCCGGTCATCCACCGTGAGGTCCTGGAACCAGGCGAGTCGGTCCGCATCTCGGTCTTCGACCCCCGCACCCTGAAGTAACGACCGGGGGAGCCCGACCGGGAGCGGTACCCTCTAGGCCGTGAAGGTCCTGTTGCGCAACCCCAAGCGGGAAGTGGAGATGCCCGGTCCGGTCCGCGTCTCCAAGCTGCTCGAGCACCTGGGCCTCAACCCCGAGAGCGTGCTCGTCATCCGCAACGACACCCTGGTCACCCACGACGAACACCTTGACGAGCCCGACGTCGTCGAGATCCGGCCGGTCATCTCCGGAGGCTGAGCGGCGGGTGGGCGGGCGGGAGAAAAAACTGGTGGGTGGGCAGGAGACGAGATCGTGAAGTGCCGGCGCTGCAAAGCCCCGGCCGTGATCGACATCCGGCGCCACAACGCCGCCTTCTGCCGGGACTGCTTCCTCCGGCACTGCACGGAGCAGGTACGCCGGGCGATCGACCACTTCGACATGATCCGCCCCGGCGAGCGGGTCCTGATGGCGGTCTCGGGGGGGAAGGACTCGCTCGGCGCCTGGGATCTGCTCACCGGGCTGGGCTATGAGTGCGACGGCCTGTACCTCGGGCTCGGTATCGGCGAGTACTCGGAGTCGTCCCACGGCTACGCCCGCGACTTCGCCGACTCGCGCCAGCTGCGCCTGATCGAGGTCGGCCTCCCCGAAGACCACGGCTTCGACATCCCCTCGGCCGCCACCGGGGCCGCCCGCTCACCCTGTGGAGCCTGCGGGCTGTCCAAGCGCCACCTGTTCAACCGCCACGCCCTGGAAGGGAGCTACGACGTGGTGGCCACCGGCCACAACCTCGACGACGAAGCCGCCGTGCTCCTCGGGAACACGCTGCGCTGGGACGGGTCCTATCTCGGCCGGCAGTATCCCGTCCTGCCCGCCTCCCCCGGGTTCGTCCGCAAGGTGAAGCCCCTGGTGCGGCTGACGGAGCGGGAGATGGCCGCCTACTGCGTGCTGACGGGCATCGACTACATCGTGGAGGAGTGCCCCATGGCGGAGGGGAACCGCCACCTGGCCTACAAGGACGTGCTGAACAGCCTGGAAGCGACCTCTCCGGGAGCGAAGGCGTCGTTCCTGTTCAGCTTCTGGGAGCGGGGCCATGCCCACTTCGCCGCCGAGGCCGACGAGGAGCGGGCCGAGCTGCGGCCCTGCGTCGAATGCGGATCCCCCACCACCGGCGACGTGTGCGCCTTCTGCAAACTGGGAGAACGGGTCCGCCGCCGCTCCCACCCCCGGGGCGCCGAGGTGGCGCCCGAGTGAGCCGGCCGCTGCGCGCCGGCGAGCGGGTCATGCTGGTCGACTCCAAGGGCCGGCGCTACCTGATCATCCTGACCCAGGGGGCCAGCTTCTCCACCCACGCCGGAACGCTGGCCCATGACGAGGTCATCGGCCGGGACGAGGGAGTGCGGCTGCGCACCAGCCGCGGCGCCCGGCTCCTCGCCGTGCGCCCCACCCTCTCGGAGTTCATTCTCAAGATGCCCCGCGGCGCCCAGGTGATCTATCCCAAGGACATCGGTCCGATCCTCGTCCTGGCCGACATCTTCCCGGGCGCCCGGATCCTGGAGGCGGGGGTGGGCTCCGGGGCGTTGACCATGGCCCTGCTGCGGGCCGTGGGACCGGAGGGATCGGTGGTGGGCTACGAGCTGAGGGAGGACTTCGCCGGGCGCGCCCAGGCCAACGTGGCCTCCTTCGTCGGTCCCGACGCACCCCTCACCGTCGAGATCCGCGACGTCTACGAGGGCATCGACGAGACCGGCCTGGACCGGGTGGTGCTCGACCTGCCCGAGCCCTGGCGGGTGGTCAAGCACGCCGAGGAGGCGCTCCACCCCGGGGGGATCCTGTGCGCCTACCTGCCCACCATCGGACAGGTGGCCCGCCTGCGGGAGGAGCTGGACGGCTCCTCCTTCGGGATGGCCGAGACCCTGGAAGTCCTCCAGCGCTCCTGGCACATCGAGGGGCCGTCGGTGCGCCCCGATCACCGCATGGTGGCCCATACCGGCTTCCTCACCACCGCCCGGCTGCTGGGCTCGGGACCGGCGGTGCCGGGGTCGCCGTGAACCTTCTCGACGTCATCATCCTGGCCACGCTGGCCATGGCCGCCTACGGCGGGTACCGCCTCGGGTTCCTGGCCCGCATCTTCTCCTGGGCCGGCCTGGCCGTCGGTGCCCTGGTGGCCGATCACTTCCTCCCCGACGTGGTCGGGTTCTTCTCCTCCTCCGATCCCCAGATCCGGCTCCTGGCCGCCGTCTCCTTCCTGGTCGGCGCGGCCATGCTCGGCCAGGGCCTGGGCCTGGCGGTGGGCAGCCTGCTGCACGCCGCCCTCCCCTTCGGCGCCAGGCTGCGCCAGGGCGACCGGGTGGCAGGGGGGGCGGTGGGCGGCATCGGGGTGCTGGCCGCCGTGTGGGTCCTCACCCCGGCCCTGGCCGCGGTGCCGGGCTGGACAGCCCGGGAGACCCGCGACTCGTTCGTCGTCGAGGCGATCGGCTCCTTCGCCCCCGACCCGCCGGACACCATGCAGGCCCTGCGCCGCTTCGTGGCCGACGGCACGTTCCCGTCGGTCTTCAACGAGCTGCGGGCCTCGCCCGATCCCGGGCCGCCGCCCATCGAGGGCCTGCCCGCCGAGGTGCACCAGAGGGTGGTGCGCTCCACCGTGAAGATCACGGGGGAGGCGTGCCGGCGCATCCAGGAGGGCAGCGGGTTCACGGCCCTGCCCGACATGGTGGTGACCAACGCCCACGTGGTGGCGGGAGAGAAGGTGCCGCGGGTGATCACCCTGGAAGGCAAACGGTTCGACGCCACCGTCGTCCTCTTCGATCCCCGACGGGACCTGGCCGTGCTGCGCGTGGCGGGCTTGGGGCAGGAGCCGCTCAGGGTCGGGAAGGGCAAGGAAGGCGAAACCGGCGCGGTGTACGGCCACCCCGGCGGCGCCGAGCTGCGGGCGGCCCCGGCCGTCATCAGCCAGAAGCTGATCGCCGTGGGGCGCGACATCTACGACCGGGAGGAGACCCGCCGCAACATCTTCGTGCTCGGTTCCAACCTCCGGCCCGGCGACTCGGGCGGCGCCCTCATCGACAAGGCCGGGGCGGTGGTGGGCGTGGCCTTCGCCATCGCCCCGGACAAGCCGGGCACCAGCTACGCCCTCACCGACGACGAGCTGCGCCCCGTTCTCACCACCGCGGGCACGGCCACGGCGGCTGTCGGCACCGGCCGCTGTTTGGACTCGTAGGCCTGCCCCGTCGCGCAGCGCGGGGAGGTGGGGCAGGGGCCCCCACCGACGCTGCGATGAGCCGCCAGGCGAAGAGCCATGGTCATCGCCGCTTGGCGCCCAGGACCGCCGGCCAGCGGACCCGGTGCGGATGCGTGACCGGGGGCGGCGGAGGATGCACCACCTCCAAGGGCTCGAGCTCGTGGTCGAGTCGATCCACGGCCGGATGTTAGGCCGGGGGCTCTCCGGACTTTCCGGACGCGAGGACGGGCCCCGTTCGGGGCCCGTCAGAGAGGTTGATGACCTTTGGCCGGCGCCCTACTCCTCGATGAAGATGCACTCCCCGGGGCACTCTTCGGCTGACTCGATCACGGCCTCCAGCAGGCTGTCCGGAAAACTGGCCAACCCTTCCGCCCCGCCAGGGTTGTTGAACACCTTGCCGCCTTCCTTCACGTAGGCGAGGCCATCATCGAGCAGGGTGAAGACGTCGGGCGCGATCTCCTCACAGAGCCCGTCACCCGTGCACAGGTCCTGGTCGATCCATACCTTCATGAGCAGCCTTCCCGCGTAGATTCGGGCCGTTACGTAGCTTAGTTTAACCGGCCTCGGCCGGTGAAATGGAACCGGGCCACCCTCGACCACAGGCGGCTCCGGTGTATTCTCGACCAACGGGCCTCACTTTAGGGCCACACGGATTGAGGGGGTGGTCCCCGCTGGCTTCCGAGCACGAGAAGCGCCTTGAGGAGTACGAGCGGGAGGTGACCGACCTCCAGACCCAGCTCAAGAGCCTGGAGGAGGAGGTCGTCGGTCTGCGCCGGCGCCTCCAGGACGCACCCAAGCGGGTCCGGACCCTCGAAGAGCGCCTCCTCGAGACCAAGGGCCAGCTGGCCCAGGCGCTGTCCCAGAACGAGAAGCTCTCCGCCACCCTCCGGGAGGCCCGCGAGCACATCGCCGCCCTCCGGGAGGAGGTCGAGAAGCTCACCATGCCGCCGTCGGGCTATGGGACGTACCTCGGCACCAACGACGACGGCAGCATCGACGTGTTCACCGCCGGACGCAAGATGCGCGTCTCCCTCCACCCCCAGATCGAGTCCACCGAACTGCGCAAGGGCCAGGAGGTCGTCCTCAACGAGTCCTTCAACGTGGTGCTGGCCCGGGGGCTGGACCTGAACGGTGAGGTGGTCACGCTCAAGGAGATCCTGGAGGACGGCCGGCGGGCGCTGGTCGTCGGGCGGGCCGACGAGGAGCGCGTCGTGGAACTCGCCGAGGAGCTGATCGGCGAGAAGCTCCGGGCCGGCGACACCATCCTCATGGAGGGCCGCTCCGGGATGCTGCTCGAGAAGCTGCCTCGCCCCGAGGTGGAGGAGCTCATCCTCGAAGAGGTCCCCGACATCTCCTACGACGACATCGGCGGCCTCAACGACCAGATCGAGATGATCCAGGACGCCGTCGAGCTGCCCTACCTCTACGGCGAGCTGTTCATGGAGCACAAGCTGCCGCCCCCCAAGGGCATCCTCCTCTACGGCCCGCCGGGTTGCGGCAAGACGCTCATCGCCAAGGCGGTGGCCAACTCGCTGGCCAAGCGGGTCTCGGAGAAGACCGGCAACCGCAACACGCGGTCGTACTTCCTCAACATCAAGGGCCCCGAGCTGCTCAACAAGTACGTGGGCGAGACCGAGCGCCAGATCCGGCTCATCTTCCAGCGGGCCCGGGAGAAGAGCGAGGAGGGCGTGCCCGTCATCGTGTTCTTCGACGAGATGGACTCCCTGTTCCGGACGCGGGGGTCGGGGATCTCGTCCGACATCGAGTCGACGATCGTCCCCCAGCTGCTGGCCGAGATCGACGGGGTCGAGAGCCTGAAGAACGTGATCGTGATCGGCGCCTCCAACCGCGAGGACCTGATCGACCCGGCCATCCTCCGGCCCGGCCGGCTCGACGTGAAGATCAAGATCGAGCGCCCCGACGAGAAGGGGGCGGCGCACATCTTCGCCTGCTACCTGACCGAAGACCTGCCCCTCTCCGAGGACGAGGTGGCCAAGGCCAAGGGGGACCGGTTGGCGGCCATCGAGAAGATGATCAACGCCACCGTCGATCACATGTACTCGACGGACGACGACAACCGCTTCCTCGAGGTGACCTACCAGAACGGCGACAAGGAAGTGATGTACTTCAAGGACTTCTCGTCGGGGGCCATGATCGAGAACATCGTCCGGCGGGCCAAGAAGCTCTCCATCAAGCGTCTCATCGCCGGGGGAAGGAAGGGGATCACCACCCAGGACCTCGTCGACTCCACCCGCCAGGAGTTCAAGGAGCACGAGGACCTGCCCAACACCACCAACCCCGACGACTGGGCCAAGATCTCGGGCAAGAAGGGCGAGCGGATCGTCTACGTCCGAACCCTCATCGCCAAGGGCAAGGAGGCAGAGGGCGGCCGCTCCATCGAGCGGGTCGCCACCGGCCAGTACCTCTAAGGGGCCGCTGACAGGTGCGCTGGGCGTCGGGACTGCTCGCGCTGCTCATGCTGGGCCAGGCCGGGGCTACTTCCCTGCCCGAGGAGGCGGACCCGGTGCAGGTGGCCGAGTTCATCGCCGTCCCCGGGGCCCGCACCGGCTGCGTCAAGCTCGACGTCCCCGAAGCGGCCGGCGTCGCCTGCTTCGACGTGCAGGTCACCACCGGTTCCGACCCGACCCACGACCACTTCACCTGGCGGTTCAGCGCCCGGGCCACCGCCACCGAGGGGCGGCGCCTGGAACGGCTGAAGATCAGGCTGGCCGGGGTCCGGGACTCGCTCTCGGACTGGGAGCCCCAGGGGCGCAGAACCATCGCCGGCGGGCCGGTGACCGCCGGCCTGCCCGGGACCGGCGCGCCGGTCCACTTCCAGCCCCCCGCCGGCCGCCTCCTCTCCTACGCCGACGACGACCTCTACCACGTGTCGTGGGCCAAGACCGCGGCGTCGGGGCGGGAGTGCTGCCGCCGGGCCGAGGTGGGAGGCATCACAGGCTGGACCGTGGATCGGGGGACGGGCATGCGGGCCGAGCTCCGCATTGAGGCATGGGTCCGGTGAGGGCACGGCCCCGACACCGGCCCGTCGTGGTGGCCCTCGCCGTCCTGGTGGCCGTCGGGACCGTCGCCTGCCAGGGGAGCAAGGAGCCGGAGATGACCGATGCCGACCGGCACTTCCCCCTGCCGGCCGAAACCGACCTCGTGATCAAGCTGGCGCCGGGAGCGCCACGCTCTGACGTGCGCACGATGACGATCGACCTGGTGAGCCGCGACGGGGTCCTGGCCACGGAGGCGCACTACGACTCCGGCGAGGTCCGGGTCGTGGTCAGCCGGGACATGTCGACGGAGAACCGGCGCCGGCTGCGGTCCCGGCTGCTCGAGTCTCCCGAGGTGGTCGCCGTCGACGTGAAGGACCCCGAGGACTAGGGCTCCTCTTTCCTGGAGCGCCGCCCCATTCCCGTACCTGTAGTCTGGCCGCCGTGGCCCTGCCCAAGGTGTTCGGGATCGAGACCGAGTACGGCATCGCCTTCCGGGGCAGCGCCGACGGCAACCCCGTGGTCGCCTCCTCCATGCTCGTCAACGCCTATGTGGAGCACCGCAAGGTGGGCTGGGACTTCGAGGACGAGTCGCCCGGTCGCGACGCCCGCGGCTTCGCCCGGGAGGACGCTTCGCCCCCTGAGGTCGAGACCCACCTGGTCAACACCGTGCTCACCAACGGGGCCCGCTACTACGTGGACCACGCCCACCCCGAGTTCTCCTCTCCGGAGTGCACCGGCGCCCTCCAGCTCACCCGCTACGACAAGGCCGGGGAGCGGATCCTGGCCCGGTCCATGCAGGCGGCGGCCCGCCTGCTCCCTCCCGGCCAGGAGATCGTCGTCTACAAGAACAACTCGGACGGCAAGGGCAACTCTTACGGCTGCCACGAGAACTACCTGCTCGACCGCGGCGTCCCGTTCTCGACGCTGGTCCGCCACCTCATCCCGTGGTTCGTGACCCGCCAGATCTTCACCGGGGCGGGCAAGGTGGGCTCGGAGCACGGCGCCAACGAGGTCATGTTCCAGTTGACCCAGCGAGCCGACTTCTTCGAAGAGGAGGTCGGCCTGGAGACCACCCTCAAGCGCCCCATCATCAACACCCGTGACGAGCCGCACGCCGATCCCCAGAAGTACCGCCGGCTGCACGTCATCGTGGGCGACGCCAACCTGTGCGAGGTGGCCACCTACCTCAAGACCGCCACCACGGCGGTGGTGCTGTCCATGATCGAAGACGGCTTCATCGACAAGGACCTGTCGCTGGCCACGCCCGTCCCCACCATGCGCAAGATCTCCCACGATCCGGAGTGCCGGACCACCTTCTCCCTGGCCGACGGCTCGTCGGTGACCGCCGTGGAGCTGCAATGGGAGTTCTTCCGCATGGCGGAGAAGTACGCCGACGAGACCGGGCTCGAGTGCTGTGGCGAGGAGGACGGCGGCGACCGGCTGCTGGAGCGGTGGGAGAGCGTGCTGACCGCCCTGGAGGAGGAGCCCCGCCGCCTCGACGGGGTGCTCGACTGGGTGACGAAGTTCAGCCTGCTCGACGCCTACGCGGCCAAGAACGGCCTGGAGTGGGGTGACCCCAAGCTGGCCCTGATGGACCTCCAGTACCACGACGTGCGGCCCGAGCGCTCCCTCTACGAACGCCTGGTGAAGGCGGGCAAGGTCGAGCGCCTGCTGGACGAGGAGGAGGTGCTGGCGGCGATGACCGAGCCACCCGAGACGACGCGGGCATACTTCAGGGGACGGTGTCTGTCGCTATGGTCAAACTCGGTCGTAGCGGCAAATTGGGACAGTTTGATCTTCGACCTGGGTGCAGACCCCCTCAAAAGAATCCCAATGATGGAGCCCCTCAGAGGGACCAAGGCCCACGTCGATGAACTTCTAGAAGACTGCGCCTCGCCGGCTGAACTGGTAGCCCGGCTGTCGGCGTAGCAGGATAGGGACGAGATGGCAGAGCGGGAGCGAAAGCAGAAGCCAGCCCCCAAGGCGAGGGAGCAGGAGACCGCCGAGGTCGACGCCCCTGCGCGCCAGGGGGAGAAGATCAAGGAGGAGCTCGACGAGCTCCTCGACGAGATCGACTCCGTCCTCGAGGAGAACGCCGAGGAGTTCGTCAGGAACTACGTACAGAAAGGCGGCGAGTGACGTAGTTTCTGAAGGTGGTTGCGATCGACCCCTCTCCAGGGGGTGAGGCGCGACCACCTCGGTCGGGCCGGCCGACGTTGTAGGCTCGCCGGTCCATGAGCGATCTGTCGCTTCCTTCGTTCGCGTCCGGGTCTGACCCGGGCCCGTCATTCTCCGAGCTCCTCCGGCGCCGCCAACCCGACGCCTGGCCGCCCGCCCTCAGTGGATCCGAGGGCGTCGCCGGCCCCGCTTCCGCCCGCTTCGACGTCCCCCACGGGACCACCATCGCCTGCGTCCGCTACGCCGGCGGGGTGGTCATGGGCGGCGACCGGCGGGCCACCGAGGGCTACACCATCGCCAGCCGGCGCATGGACAAGGTCATGCCCGCCGACCACTGGTCGGGGGTGGCCATCGCCGGGGCGGCGGGGCCGGCCATGGAGATGGTCAAGCTCCTCCAGACCGAGCTGGAGCACTACGAGAAGGTGGAGGGCGAGCCCCTCTCCCTGGAAGGCAAGGCCAACAAGCTCTCGCAGATGATCCGGGCCAACCTGCCCGCCGCCATGCAGGGCATGGTGGTGGTGCCGCTCTTCGCCGGCTACGACCTGCGCCGGGGCGACGGCCGGCTGTTCAAGTACGACGTGACCGGCGGTCGCTACGAGGAGGCCGACTACGCCACCACGGGCTCGGGTGGGGTCCACGCCCGGAACTGGATCAAAGCCGGCTACCGGCCAGGCATGGCCACCGACGAGGCCATCGACCTCGTCCTGCTGGCCCTCTTCCAGGCCGCCGACGAGGACTCGGCAACGGGCGGCCCCGACCTGGTGCGGCGCATCTACCCGTCGGTGGCCACCATCGACCGCGACGGCTTCACCCTCATGACCGACGACGCCGTCGAAGCCCGAACCAGCGCGCTCCTCCAGGGGAGGGCAGCCACATGAGCATGCCCTTCTACGTCTCCCCCGAGCAGGTCATGAAGGACCGGGCCGACTACGCCCGCAAGGGCATCGCCCGGGGCCGCAGCCTGGTCGCCCTGGAGTACGCCGACGGGATCGCCATCGTGGCCGAGAACCCGTCGGGAACGCTGTACAAGATCTCCGAGATCTACGACCGCATCGCCTTCGCCGGGGTCGGCAAGTACAACGAGTTCGAGATGCTCAAGATCGCCGGGGTGCGCCACGCCGACCTGCGGGGCTACTCCTACTCCAGGGAGGACGTCACCGCCCGGGCCCTGGCCAACGCCTACGCCCAGACCCTGGGTCAGGTCTTCACCCACGAGATGAAGCCCTACGAGGTGGAGATCCTGGTCGCCCAGGTGGGCGAGCGCGACGGCGAGCCCAATGAGCTGTTCCACATCCTCTACGACGGCACGGTGATGGACGAGCACCGCTTCACCGTGCTCGGCGGCCAGGCCGACGCCATCAGCGAGGAGCTGAGCACGAGCTACACCGACGGCCTCGACCTGGCCGCCGCGGTGCGGCTCGGCACCCAGGTGCTGGGCGCCCCCGACGCCCGGATCCTCACCGCCGACCAGCTCGAGGTGGCCATCCTCGACCGGACCCGACCCCGGCGCCGGTTCCGCCGCCTGGAGGACGACGAGGTCAACCGCTACCTGGCGGAGGCTGCCGATTCCACCGCCTCCGGCTGACGACCCCCTGGCGGCGTTCTACGACGCGCTGGCCGGCCAGTACCACCTGATCTTCCCCGACTGGGCAGCCAGCATCGAACGCCAGGCGTTGGCGCTGCGGGCCATGCTCGGGGCCGAGGGGTTCCCGCCCCCGGCCCGGGTCCTGGACTGCGCCTGCGGGATCGGAACCCAGACCCTGGGGCTGGCCGGGGCCGGCTACCGGGTCCACGCCACCGACCTCAGTCCGGAGGCGGTGCGCCGCGCCGAGTCCGAGGCGGACGCCCGGGGGATCGCCGCCACCTTCGGCGTGGCCGACATGCGCCGGCTGGACGAGGAGGTCGAAGGACCCTTCGACGTGGTCGTCAGCGCCGACAACGCCCTGCCCCACCTCCTCACCGACGAGGACCTCGACGCCGCCCTGTCCGCCATCCGCTCGGTGCTCGCGCCAGGGGGACTGCTGCTGGCCACCACCCGGGACTACGACGCCATGCTGGCGGCGTCGCCCCGGCCCTCGGGCGACCTCCCCCGCCTCCTGGAGACGAACGGGCCCCGGCGGATGGTGACCCAGGCCTGGACCTGGACCGGCTCCGAGCAGTACCGCCTCGACCATTTCATGCTCATCGAGGAACAGGGCTCCTGGCGGGTGTGGCACCGCCAGGCCGAGTACCGGGCCATCACCCGCCGGGTGCTCTCCCACCACCTGCAGCGGGCCGGGTTCGGCGCCGTCCGGTGGCGACTGCCGGAGGAGACAGGTTTCTTCCAGCCGGTGGTGACGGCCCGGGCCCCCTGACCGGCCGCTGTCAGCCGGTGAAGGCCAGCTCGACCAGGGGGAACATCCAGAGAAGGAGGGCGGCCACCAGCACCACCCACAGCGCCCGGCCCCCCCACCGGAAGCCCGAGGGGCCCTCTTTCTGCGGCGGCAGATCGAGGACGAAGTCGACCTCGTCGACCAGGAGCACCAGCTTGGCGTCCTCCAGCTCGTCCTCGGGCACGAACACGTCGACCCGGCTCATGTCACCCACGGTGAACTGGTAGGGGCTGTCCACCGCCCCCCGGAGCTTCACGGTGAGGCCCTCGGTCCGCAGCCGGGCGGCCATGACGTGGGCGGCAAAGGAGCCCCCCACCGTGGTGAGGCGGACCATACGCACCCCCGCCTGCAGTCCGTCCACGGCACCAATGGTACGGGGGCAAAGCGCGTCATGCTCGGCGCAAGGGACCACAACCTCACGTGCATGGCCGTACACTCGATCTGTGGAGCGACGGATCTTCGGTCTCGAGAACGAGTACGGCGTCACCTGCACCCTCCGTGGGCAGCGGCGCCTCTCCCCCGACGAGGTGGCCCGCTACCTCTTCCGGCGGGTGGTGAGCTGGGGCCGGTCCTCCAACGTCTTCCTGGAGAACGGGGCCCGGCTCTACCTCGACGTCGGCTCCCACCCCGAGTACGCCACCCCCGAGTGCGACTCCATCTATGACGTGGTGGTCCACGACAAGGCGGGGGAGCGGATCCTCGAATCGCTGCTCATGTCGGCCGAGCAGCGCCTGCGGGAGGAGGGCATCCGGGGCGAGGTCTACCTGTTCAAGAACAACACCGACTCGGCCGGCAACTCCTACGGCTGCCACGAGAACTACCTCGTGGAGCGGGAGGGTGACTTCGCCCGCTTCACCGACGTGCTCATCCCCTTCCTCGTCTCCCGCCAGATCTACGCCGGGGCGGGCAAGGTCCTCCAGACCGCCCGGGGCGCCATGTACTGCGTCTCCCAGCGGGCCGAGCACATCTGGGAAGGCGTGTCGTCGGCCACCACCCGGTCCCGGCCCATCATCAACACCCGGGACGAGCCCCACGCCGACGCCGAGCGCTTCCGCCGCCTCCACGTCATCGTGGGCGACTCCAACATGAGCGAGTACACGAACTTCCTCAAGATCGGGACCAGCTCCATCGTGCTGCGCATGCTGGAGGAGGACCGGGGCGTGTGGCGCGACCTCACCCTGGAGAACCCCATCCGGGCCATCCGGGAGATCTCCCACGACATCACCTGCCGGCGCCGGGTGCGCCTGGCCAACGGCCGGGAGCTGTCCGCCCTCGAGATCCAGTCCGAGTTCCTCACCCGGGCCCAGAAGTTCGCCGCCCGCAAGGGCCTGGGCGAGCAGGAGGCCAAGGCCCTGGCCATGTGGGAGCACGTGATGACCGGCCTGGAGGACGACCCGCTCACGCTGTCGCAGGAGATCGACTGGGTGATCAAGTACCACCTGATCGAGAACTACCGGAACCGCCACCAGATCCCCCTCACCCACCCCAAGGTGGCGCTGGTGGATCTGGCCTACCACGACGTGAACACCCGCCGGTCGCTGTTCTACGTGCTCGAGCGCAAGGGCGTGGCGCACCGGATCGCCAACGACGCCGACATCCTGACCGCCACCACCAACCCGCCGGAGACCACCCGGGCCCGGCTGCGGGGCGCCTTCATCAAGCGGGCCAAGGAGCGCAAGCGCGACTACACCGTCGACTGGGTGCACCTGAAGCTCAACGACCAGGCCCAGCGCACGGTGCTGTGCAAGGACCCGTTCAAGTCCCAGGACGAGCGGGTCGAGAAGCTCATCGCCTGTCTGTAAGTAGTCTCGCCGGGTGCCGTCCTTCCGCACCGGCGTGGTGCTGCGCCTCCTGGAGGAGCGCCCCGGGCTCCAGCGGGTCGAGGTCGACCTCGGCGACGGGCCCGAGCGCGCCTACGGGCTGACCCAGCTGACGGGTCCGGTGGCGGTGGGGGACCGGGTGGTGGTCAACACCACCGCCGTCGAGCTCGGCCTCGGCACCGGGGGATGGCACGTCATCCACTGGAACCTGGAGCGGGAGCGGTGGAGCGAGCGGGGGCCGGGCCATGTCATCAAGGCCCGCTACACCAGCCTCCAGGCCGACGTGGGCTCCACCGAGGAGCACGTGGCCGCCCTGGCCGAGGTGGAGTCGATCGCCCGCATGCCGGTGGTGGTGGCCGGGCTGCACAGCCAGCTCCCGGCGGTGGCCGTCGCCTTCAAGGAGGCGGCCCCCGAGGCGCGCCTGGCCTACGTCATGACCGACGGCGCCGGCCTGCCCCTGGCCATGTCCGACCTGGTGGCCGCCCTGCGGGAACGCAAGCTGGTGGAGGCCACCGTCACCTGCGGACACGCCTTCGGTGGCGACCACGAGGCGGTGTCGGTGTTCTCCGCCCTGACCGTCGCCCGCCACCTGGCCGGGGCCGACGCGGCCGTCGTGGCCATGGGCCCGGGCGTGGTGGGCACCGGGACCCGACTGGGCTTCTCCGGCCTGGAAGTGGGGCCCGCCCTGGACGCCGCTGTCGCCCTGGGGGGCCGGGCCGTGGCCTGCCTGCGGGCCTCCTTCGCCGATCCCCGGGACCGCCACCGCGGCCTGTCCCACCACTCCGCCACCGCCCTGCGCCTGGCCTGCCGCGAGCGCGTCTCGATCGCCCTGCCCCTGGTGGGCGGGCCCGAGGAGGAACGCCTGCGGGCCGACGTGGTGGCCGCCGGCCTGGACCGCCTCCACGAGGTGGTGGCGGTGGCCGTCCCCGACGTGGTGCAGCTCTTCGCCCGTCATGGGCTCGAGGTTCAGTCCATGGGCCGGCCGGCGGAGGACGACCCGGTCCTGTTCGCCTGTGGCGGCGCGGCGGGGACCCTCGCGGCCCAACAGCTCGAACGCTCAAATTCCTGACTCGGCGGCCGAACTGACAATCTTTGGCTGTAACCACTCAAGGCGCGCTATCCGGACGCCGATGCCAAGGGCATGGAGACCGAACTCGAGCGGCGGGAAGCACGTCTGGCGGCAGCCAGGCGGAAGCTGGCCGAGTTCACCACCGGTCCCGTGGAACAGGAGCTCCTGGCTGAGATCGAGCAGGTCCATCAGCGGGTGGAGGAACTGGAGCGCCGGCTGCGGGAGGCCAAGATCCGCGCCCTGGCCGTCCGGGTCCGCCAGCAGCTCGTCGCCGCCCGGGCGGAGGAGCAGGAGCTCCTGGCTGCCCACGGCTTCGACAGCTGGCTGGGTTACCAGCTCCGGCGCGTGGAGCACCTCCTCTACCAGCCGACGCCCGAGGAGCTGGCGGCAGCCGAGCTCGAGCACCGGCGGGCCCTGGCCGCCTGGCGGGACCTCGCCGACGCCGCCGAGGTCGCCGCCGCCGAGCAGCCCGAGCCCGCCCGGAGGCCCTCTACCATCAGCCCGTGGCCGACCGGCTGGAGCGCCTTACCAACCTGATCGCCGTCCTGCTCGACACCGGGCGGCCCCTCACCCTGGAGGAGATCGCCGACCGGGTCCCCGGCTACCCCGACGAGCCCGCCACCCGCCGGCGACAGTTCGAACGGGACAAGGCCACGCTCCGGGACATCGGCGTCCCCATCTCGCTCGAGGCCCTGTATGCCTTCGACCACGAGACCGGCTACCGCATCCGCCGCCAGGACTACGAGCTACCTGCGCTCGATCTCACCGACGATGAGCGGGTCGCCCTCCATCTGGCTGTCACCGCCGTCGGCCTCGAAGGCGGGGAGGGGCGCCACGCCCTCTGGAAACTGGGCGGGGCCGAAGGGACCGGGGCCGCACCCCTGGCCGCCCTCCCGTCGGTGCCGGCCCTGCCTCTGCTCTTCGACGCCTACCGCCGGCGGGCCGAGGTGCGCTTCTCCTACCGGGGAGAGGCCCGACGCCTGTGGCCCTACGGGATCGTGTTCCGCAACGGCCACTGGTACGCCGTGGGCCACGACCCCGCCCGGGACGCCATCCGGGCCTTCCGAGCCGACCGGATCGAGGGCGACGTCGAGGTGGGCGGGCCCGGGAACTTCGAGCCCCCCGCCGGATTCGACCCGTCCTCCGCACTGCGGGACGAGCCGTGGCGCTTCGGAGACGAGGAGCCGGTGGAGGCCCGGGTGCGGGTGTCGCCGCCGCCGGCCGCCTGGGTGGTGGCCGAGGTGGGGGAGCAGGCGGTCGTCGAGCGGGCCGACGACGGCACCGTGGTGCTGCGGATGGCGGTGACCAACCGGGCCGCCTTCCGGTCCTTCGTGCTCGGGCTCCTCGATTCGGCCGAGGTGCTCGGGCCACCGGAGCTGCGGGCCGAGGTCGTGGCCTGGCTGGAATCGATGGCCGGCCTCGGGCCTGGAGGCGCTCCGAAGGCCCACCGATGACCCGCCCCGACTCCGCCGCCCGGCTCCGCCGGCTGCTCTCCGTCATCCCCTGGATGCTCGACCATCAGGGCTCGTCGCTCCCCGAGATCGCCGCCCGCTTCAGCCTGCCCGTGGCCGACCTGGAGCGGGACCTGGAGCTCATGCCGTTCTGCGGGCTGCCGCCCTACAGCCCCGACCGGCTCATCGACCTGGAGATCGTCGACGGGCGGGTCTACCTCCGCTTCGCCGAGTACTTCGCCCGGCCGCTGAGCCTCACGCCGGCGGAGGGCTTCAGCCTCCTGGCCGCCGGGCGGACCCTCCTGGCCGTCCCCGGGAGCGACCCGGACGGCTCGCTGGCCTCCGCCCTGGACAAGCTGGCCGGCGTCCTTGGCGCCACCGGTGGAATGGCCATCGAGCTGGAGCCGGGCCGCTTCCTCGATGTCTTGCGGGCGGCGTCGGAGGCGGGCGAGCAGGTGGAGATCGATTACTACGCCTTTGGCCGTGATGCCCTCACCACCCGGGTCATCGACCCGCACGCCGTGTTCGCCGCCGGCGGCGGCTGGTACGTCGACGCCTGGTGCCACTCGGCCGTCGACGACCGGCTGTTCCGGGTCGACCGGGTCAGGAACGTTCGTCCCACCGGGGAGCATTTCGCACCCGATCCCGACCGGGCCCGCCAGCCGGGCTCCGTCTTCCAGCCCCGGGACACCGACCCCCGGGTCACCCTGCTGCTGGCTCCCGAAGCCACCTGGGTGACCGAGTCGTACCCCGTCGAAGCGGTGGAGCGGCAAGCCGGCGGGCGCCTGCTGGTCACCCTGGTGGTGAGCGAACGGGCATGGCTGGAACGGCTGCTCCTGCGGCTGGGCCCGGCCGCGGAGGTGGTCGCACCCCCTACACTGGCTGGGGTGCCAGCAGAGGCGGCCACCCGCCTGCTCGCCGTGTACGGCCGGCGCAGCTGACCCCCCAAGCTCCCAACCCGCTGCAGGATGGACCGGCCGACGTGCCAGGATGGGAAGTAGTGGAACGCCCCGAGACCGAGCCCGCACCCGCCACCAATCCGGGGCCCCCCGTCGAAGCCCCCCAGCTCGGCGTGCCGCCCGAGCAGTCACTGCCCGTCAGGGCGGTGACGGGGGATGAGCCCCCCAAGGAGCGTCGCCAAGGCCTCGAGTGGATCGTGCTGGTGGTGGCTTCCCTGGCCGTCGCCCTCATCGTCCGGGCCTTCCTGATCCAGGCCTTCTACATCCCGTCGGAGTCCATGTTGCCGACCCTCCACAAGGACGACCGCGTGCTCGTCAACAAGCTGTCCTACCGGCTCCACAACGTGCATCGGGGCGACGTGATCGTCTTCAAGGCCCCTCCGGGAGCGAGCACCTCTGAGGTGAAGGACCTGATCAAACGGGTGGTGGGGCTACCTGGGGAGACGATCGAGGGCCGGGCGGGTGAGATCTACATCGACGGCAAGCCGCTGGCCGAGCCCTACCTGCCCGAAGAGGTGCGCTCCCGGGAGTTCCCCGCCGAGAAGGTCCCACCCCACGCCTTCTGGGTGCTGGGTGACAACCGCCAGGACTCCAAGGACTCGACCTTTTTCAAGTCGATCGACGAGGACACCATCATCGGGCGGGCCTTCGTCCGCATCTGGCCCCTGGACGACCTCGGCCTCCTGTAGCCGGCGCCGGATCTAATCACCGGCCGTCCATTCACCGACCGTGGCCACCATCCGGTCGACGTGGTCGGAGTAGACGGCGTCGATGTCCATGGTCAGCAGCGCCCGCAGGCGCCGAACCTCCTGCACGTCCCAGGCGAAGGCAGCCAGCCCGAAGCGGTGCACCAGGGCCACCAGGCCCGCTGACCACTCCCGTTCGTGCAGGTTGAGGGCGGCCACCCCCTGGCGGGCGAGGGCGGCGGCGTGGGGTTCGAGGGTGTCCCCGTAGCGGCGGCGGCTCATGGAGTGGACCAGGCGCACATCCGGATCGCCGACCCTGAGCCCGGCCAGCACCTGGAGCTCGGTGGAGCACAGCCACAGGCGCCCGATGGCGCCGGCCGACCGGGCCGCGCCCAGGACCAGATCTGCCACCGGGGGTTCCTTCAGATCGAGCGACAGCTCGAAGTCGCCACCCAGCGTGGCGTAGAGGTCGGACAAACGCGGGATCCCGGCCTCGGCCAGGCGGGCGGCGGGGGTGGAGGCCACCGCCAGGCGGCGCAGCCCCCGGCGTACGTGGGTGCCGTGGACCAGCACCGCTTCGCCGTCCCCCGAGAGCCGGACATCCGACTCCAGGCCGCTGGCTCCCTGTTCCAGGGCCCGGGTGAAGGCCACCAGCGTGTTTTCGGGAGCCTCGGCCCGCCCACCCCGGTGGGCGAAGGTGATCGGTGGCACGACCCATCGTGACACGGGGGGGACACGGAGGGTGAAGGGTCCACCAGTTGAGAAGTGATGCGCACGATACTGACGCTGCGGTTGGTCAGGCGTCATGAGTGGCCCCGAGCGACGTTCAGAAAAAGAGCGCTCAACCCGAGGTCCGATTGCGCCGATGGGATGGGCATGACTCAAAGGGGCCAAGGAGGACGAGGAATGACCACCATCCGAGCGACCTGCCCGTCCTGCGGGGACGTGCGACTGAAGGCAGCCGACGTCGTGGTGCGGGTGTGCGCCAACGACAACAAGGGCTCCTACTGCTTCCGTTGCCCGAGCTGCGGGTTGCGGGTGACGAAGTCGGCCGACTCTCGCATCGTCGACCTGCTGGCCTCCTCGGGTGTGCGCATGGATGTGTGGCACCTTCCCTCCGAGCTGTGGGAGCCCCGCTCCGGTGGCGCCCCGGTGTCCTACGACGACCTGCTCGACTTCCACCTCATGCTCCAGGACGACACCTGGTTCGAGCAGCTGGCCGGCACCATCGCCGACGCCGAGAAGTAGGTAGCTCCCTCCCGGGTGTCCGTCCCCCCGGCCCCCACCGGCCCGTCCTCCTCGACCTGACCGTCAACTGATCGTCTCCGCCCGGCACCCCCGGTAGCATTCGTGGGGTCCACGCGGAAGGCGCTTCGTGTTGAACCTCGGTCCGTTTGAACTCTTCGCCATCTTCATCGTCGCCCTGCTGGTCTTCGGGCCGAACAAGCTGCCCGAGATAGGCCGTCAGGTGGGGCGGGCCGTCCGCGAGTTCCGCAAGATCCAGAGTTCGTTCCAGGACGAGCTGCGCGACGTCTTCGAGGATGCTCCGCCTGGCCCGCTGCTGCCCGGGGCCCCCACTGCCGCCCAGGCGCCGGAGGACAACGGCGCCGCCGCCACGCCGCCTGCCTCCGGGGGTGCCACCCCCGGGTCCGCGGAAGGCGCGACGGACCAGGGCGGCGCCGGCGAAGGTGCCACCGGCCAGGGCGGCGCCGGCGACGGAGCCCAGGGCGGCACTCCCGACTCGACCTCCCGGTAGGGCGTATGGCCCGGCGCACGACGGAGAAGCGCAAGCCCGATCCCGGCACGATGACGGTGGTCGAGCACCTGAGCGAGCTGCGGGACCGCATCTTCTTCTCGCTGGTGTTCGTCGCCCTCGGCGCCGTG
>JBIOUX010000108.1:0-15718 GCA_044867425.1 Acidimicrobiia bacterium
CCCCGAACTGGCTCTGTTCACCGCCGGTATGCGGCGGTGAGACACGCCGGTTGGTCCGTAAGTGGCGTGCTCCTCGAACTGGCTCTGTTCACCGCCGGTATGCGGCGGTAAGCAACGCCGGTTCGGAAAAGGGCCGGAGCTGGCGGTGCAGGTGGCCCACCGAGCCGGCCTGCCGCTGGTGATGGTGGTGAAACGGGCCGAGCAGGCTGAGCAGAGGCACTGGGACCAGGTGGTGGCGCCGCTCCTCGACGGCAGCGAGAGGGTTCTCGACGCCGTCGGCCACGACCACAAGATCGACGTCCTGGGCCGGGCCCGGGCCCTGCTCATGCCCATCCAGTGGGAGGAGCCCTTCGGGCTGGTGATGACCGAGGCCATGGCCTGCGGGACGCCGGTGGTGGCCCGGCCCCTGGGCGCCCGCCCGTGACCCGGTGGCGGACGGGGTGTCGGGGTTCCTGCGCTCGTCGGTGGAAGACATGGCGGCGGCCGCGGGCGAGGCGGAGAGGCTCTCACCCCGGCAATGCCGCGCGCACGTGGCCGCCTCCTTCTCCGCCAAGGTCATGGTGGCGGGCTACGAGCGGGTCGTCGAGGAGGCCATGGCCACCGCCCCCGCCGGTCGGTCAGGGTCGTAGGTCCTTCTCAAGGTCCTCCCAGGAACCTCCAAGGTTCGCCCCCGATCATGGTTCCAGGCCGGCCCACCCGGGGTGGGCCACCCCCTTGAAGGAGGACATCGAATGACCAGCTGGGCCGAAGACCCCACACCCACTCCGGCCGAGTCGGCCTCGACCATGGCCACCCATCGGGCCAGCAAGGTCCTCGAGCACGCCCTGTTCGAGGTCAAGCGGGTGGTGGTCGGCCAGGACCTCATGATCGAGCGCCTCTTCGTGTGCCTCCTGTCCCGGGGCCACTGCCTGCTCGAAGGTCCGCCCGGGCTGGCCAAGACCCTGGCCGCCGAGACGGTGGCCAAGGTGATCGGCGGGCAGTTCGCCCGCATCCAGTTCACCCCCGACCTGGTGCCCGCCGACCTCGTCGGGACGCGGATCTACCGGCCCTCCAGCGAGACGTTCGACACCGAGCTCGGCCCCATCTTCGCCAACGTGGTCCTGGCCGACGAGATCAACCGGGCCCCGGCCAAGGTGCAGTCCGCCCTGCTCGAGGCGATGGCTGAGCGCCACGTCTCCATCGGCGGCACCACCTACCCCGTCCCCACTCCCTTCCTGGTGCTCGCCACCCAGAACCCCATCGAGAGCGAGGGCGTCTACCCCCTCCCCGAGGCCCAGCGGGACCGGTTCATGATGAAGGTCCTGGTCGACTACCCGTCGTCCCGGGAGGAGACCGAGATCGTCCGGCGCATGAGCGTCTCGCCGCCGCTGGCCGACACCGTCCTCGGGCCCGAGGAGCTCGTCGGCCTCCAGCAGGCGGCCGACGAGGTCTTCATCCACGGCGCCATCGTGGACTACGCCGTCCGCATCACCGCCGCCACCCGGGCCCCGGCCGAGTACGGCCTGGGTGACCTGGCGCCCCTGATCGCCCACGGCGCCAGCCCCCGGGGCACCCTGGCCCTGGTGGCCGGCTCCCGGGCCCTGGCCCTCATGCGGGGCCGGGACTACGTGCTGCCCCAGGAGGTCTACGACGTGGCCCGCGACATCCTCCGCCACCGGGTGTTCCTGTCCTACGAGGCCCTGGCCGACGGGGTCGGCTCCGACGAGGTCGTCGAGCGCGTCCTGCGCACCGTCCCCGCTCCCCGGCTGGCCCCCAGCCAGGACGCCGGCCTGGCCGCGTCATGAGTCCCGTCCGAGCCCGGCGCTCGGGTGGGGTGGCTGGGGCTGGGGTCCCCAGCCACACAGCGATGAGCCGCCAGGCGAAGAGCCATGGGCAGAGCCGCCTGCGCCAGCTCGAGCTGCTCATCAACCGCAAGCTCGACGGGCTCCTCCACGGCGACCACCTCGGGCTGGTGCCGGCCGGGGGCAGCGAGCCGGCCGACGGCCGGCCCTACGCCCCCGGCGACGACGTGCGCCGGATGGACTGGAACCTCACCGCCCGCCTCGGCTCGCCCCACGTCCGGACCACCATCGCCGACCGGGAACTGGAGACGTGGCTGGTGGTGGACAACACCGCCAGCCTGGATTTCGGAACGGCGGAGTGCGAGAAGCGGGACCTGGCCCTGGCGGCCGCCGCCGCCTTCGCCTTTCTCACCGCCCGCCACGGGAACCGGGTGGCCGGCTCGTTCTTCGGCCCCGACGGCGCCACCGTCGTCCCGCCCCGGGCCGGCCGGGAAGCGGCCCTCGCCCTGCTGCACCGGCTCGAGAAGCGCCCCCGCGCCGGTGAGGGCGCCGTCACCCTGGCCGAGGCCCTGCGCCGGGTGCGGCTCACCGCCCGCCGGCGGGGCCTCGTCGTCGTCATCACCGACCTGCTCGATGACAGCCCCTGGCCCCGGGAGCTGCGGGCCCTGGGTCTCCGCCACCAGGTGGTGGTGGTCGACGTGCGCGACCCCCGGGAGAGCGACCTGCCGGCCGTCGGGCTCCTCACGCTGGTCGACCCCGAGACCGGCGAGCGCCTCGAGGTCCACACCTCGGCCAAGCTCCGGGAGCGCTTCGCCGCCGCCGCCGCCGACCAGGCCGAGGCCAAGGCCCGGGCCGTCCGGGCGGCGGGGGCCGCCCACCTGGTGCTCTCCACCGATCGGGATTGGCTGATGGACATCGTCCGCTTCGTGGTGGCGAGGAGGCGGCGGCGATGACCCTGCTGGCCCCCTCCCGCCTGTGGCTGCTGCTGCTGGTCGCCGCCCTGGCCGGCCTCTACCTCTGGCTCTGTCGCCGGCGCCGCCACCGGGCCGTGCGCTTCTCCAACCTGGCCCTCCTCAAGGCGGTGGCGCCCCGGCGCCCCGGCTGGCGGCGCCACGTCCCCGCCGCCCTCACCGGCCTGGCCATGGCCGCCCTGATCCTGGGCCTGGCCGGCCCCACCCGCCAGGTGCGGATGCCCAAGGAGGCGGCCACGGTCATGCTGGTGCTCGACATGTCGGCCTCCATGGAAGCCGTCGACGTGTCCCCCTCCCGCTACGAGGCTGCCATCTCGGCGGCCAAGACCTTCGTCTCCGACCTGCCCGACCAGGTGCGGGTGGGCCTCATCTCCTTCGACCGCCAGCCGGCGGTGGTCGCCTCGCCCACCGCCGACCACGACGCCGTGCTCGCCGGCCTCGACCACCTGACCGTCGGGCCGGGCACCGCCGCCGGCGACGCCCTCTACGCCGCTCTGGACGCCATCACCGCCGCCCAGGACGCCGCCGGGATCACCCCCGAGAAGGGCAAGGAGGGGGCGGCCATCGTCCTGCTGTCGGACGGCGTCACCACCGTGGGCAGCCCGGTGGTGGCCGCCGCCCAGCAGGCCGCCGACCGGGGTGTCCCCGTCAGCACCATCGCCTTCGGCACCGACACGGGCACGGTCCGGGTGCAGGGCCAGGTGATCCACGTTCCCGCCGACCCCGACACCATGGCCCAGGTGGCCGAGCTCACCTCGGGCCGGTTCTTCGAGGCCGTCTCCGCCGACGAGCTGCGCAGCGTCTACGAGGACATCGGCACCCGGGTCGGCTACGAGACGACCCAGCGCGACGCCAGCGGCGGGATCCTGGCCGCCGGCGCCCTCGCTCTGGCCGGCGCCTTCGGCCTCGGCCTGGCTTGGAACGGAAGGCTGATCTGATGAGCTTCGCCGCCCCCGAACGTCTGTGGCTGCTGCTCCTGGCCGCCGGCGGCATCGTCGCCTACGTGGCCGTCCAGCAGCGCCGGCGGCGGGACGCCGCCCGCTTCGCCTCGCCGGCGCTGCTCCCGTTGCTGATGCCCCGCCGCCCGGGATGGTGGCGCCACCTCATCGCCGCCGTCTTCGCCGCCGGGCTGGTCCTGGCCACGGTCGGAGCCGCCCAGCCCACCATTCCCGGTGAGGTGGAGCGCAAGCAGGCCACCATCATCGTGGCCATCGACGCCTCCGACTCCATGGGCGCCACCGACGTGAAGCCCGATCGGATCACCGCCGCCAAGAACGCCGCCCGGTCCTTCATCGGTGACCTGCCGTCGACCTTCCACGTCGGCCTGGTCACGGCCAACTCGGCCCCGACGGTGATCGTGGCCCCCACCACCGACCACCAGGCCGTCCAGAACGCCCTCGAGGGCCTCACGCTCAGCCCCGGCACCGCCCTGGGAGAGGCGATCTTCACCTCCCTGTCAGCCCTGCCCCGGTCGGCCGGGGCGGATGCCGGAACATCCTCGGCGCCGGCGCCCGGGGACGAGGCCAAGGCTCCGTCGGCCCACATCGTCCTGCTCTCCGACGGGGTGACCACCACCGGCCGGCCCGACCGCGAGGCCATCGACGCCGCCGCGGCCGCCGGGGTGCCCGTGTCCACCATCGCCTTCGGCACCGACAACGCCAGCGTGGTGAGCCAGGGCCAGACGGTCGAGGTGCCGGTGGACGACACCGCCCTGCGGGTCATCGCCGAAGGCACCGGGGGGACGTTCTTCGACGCCGCCTCCACCGCCGAGCTCCGCCAGGTGTACTCGGAGATCGACGCCGACGTCACCGTCGTGCCCGCGGAGCGGGATATCGCCGAGTGGTTCGCCGCCGGCGCCCTCATCCTCCTGGTGGTGGCCGCCGTCGTCTCCATGCTCACCACCGCACGAGTCGTTTGGACATGACGTCCTAGCGGGGAGTAGTACCCACCGCAATGGCCCCGCCGCGGCTCGCCCTGTGGGGGACGTTCGACGTTGACAACTACGGCGACCACCTCTTCCCCCGGGTGGCGACCCACGAGCTGTGGCGCCGTCTCCCCGGCGTCAGCGTCGACGCCTACGCCCCCTACGGCCGGCTGCATCCCACGCCCCTGGACGGCAGCCCGCTGGCGCCGCTGGGCGCCTGGACGCCGCGGCGGGCGGCGGAGCTGGCCGCCGCCTACGACACGGTGGTGATCGGCGGCGGGGAGATCATCCACCTGAACGACCCGCTGCTGGCCCCGGTGTACGGCACGTCGGCCGAGGAGCTCGCCCGGATGGCGCCGAGCCGGTTCTTCGTGGAGGCGCTGGGTTCCCCCGAGCTGGAGCGCCGCTGCCCCGTGGTGTGGAACGCGGTGGGGGTCTGCGTCGAGCCCGACGCCGAGCAGGCGCAGCGCCTGCGGGCGGCGCTGTCCGGCCGGTGCCGGATCGCCGTCCGGGATCGCTACTCGAAGGAGCGGCTGGAGCGGGCGGGGGTCGACCGTCCCATCGAGGTCGTCCCCGACTCCGCCCTGCTGCTGGACCGGGTGCTGCCGGCGCCGGCGCTGGCGACCCGGCTCGACCGGCTCCGGGCCCGGGGCTCGTACCCGTCAGGTGACGCGCTCGTCATCCAGGGCTGCGATCTGATCGTGCCCGAGGCCGGGCGGCTGGCCCGGGCCGTGGGGGAGTGGCTCGACCGCCGGCCCAGCGGCCTCGGCCTCGAGCCCGCCGTCATCGAGACGGGCCGGTGCCGGGGCGACGCGCTCTTCGCCGATGCCCTGGTGCCGGCGCTGGCTCCCCGGCGGGTCTTCCGTCCGCCGCCGGCCACGTGCGTCGACGATCTGGCCGCGGCCATCGCCGGCGGCGGCGCCTTCCTGGGCAGCTCGCTGCACGGGGCCATCACCGCCCTGGTCTACGGCCGGCCCTTCGTGCTCCTCAACCTGGCCGGGGAGTCCAAGCTCGACGGCTTCGGCGACCTGACCGGGCTCGAAGACCGGGTCGTGCACGACATCGACGTGCTGGGAGCGGCCCTCGACCGGGCCCTGGCCGAGCCGGTACCCGCCGGCCTCCTTCCCGACCTCCAGCGCCGGATCGACGACCACTTCGACCGCATCGCCGCTATCGCCGCCGGCGCCGCCTCCCGGCGCGGCGTGATGCATCGCCTCTCCCGGTACCGGCCCCTCCGCTGGATCCGCCGGCGGGGCTAGCTGAGGCCTACCAGTCGCCAGCCTGCGCCACCGCCATGCGGCGGTGCTTCTGGCCTTCGAATCGCCCGAGAACCGTTTGTACGTAAGGGGGTTCCAGCTTTTCCCCGAAGAGGAGCAGGGGCTCGGTGCCGCTGCCGTCGAGGTCGACGGCGCTCAAGCGAGGCACCGGCGGGAAGGCATGCAGGACCTCGCCCGTGAAACCGTCCTCGGTGCGGAGCGACGGTCCGCAGTCCGGGTCCGCCGAGATGTCGCAGCGCTCGATCACCGCCAGGATCCACCGGCCGGACGTGACGGCGGCGTCGTTGAGGCGACCCCGGCGGAGCACCGGCGTGTCCAGGCTGGTGCCGGCCACCTCGGTGTCGAGGACGTGGATGGTGTCGCCCTCCCCGCCGTAGAGCGTGTAGGCGAGGTGGCGCCCGTCGGGTGCCCACTCCGCCGAGATCAGCTCTTCGATGCCGCCGCGCCAGCGGCCGGGGCCGGAGCAGTATGCCTCAGCGTGCCGGTCATCTGTCCGGGATTTCGTCCCGTCGACGCCCCGTTCAGTCGTGGGCGAAGGTTCCCAGCCAGAGGCAGGCCGCCGCCTGGGCCAGGACGAGCGGGGCCAGGGTGGGGGAGGGCCCCACCGACTGGGTGAGGGCGGCCCACCAGCGTGACGGGGTCGACATCGAGGCCCAGCGGACGGTGTAGCGGACGTCGAGGGGGGCGGCGTCGTAGTTGGCCATCACGTGGCGGGCGACGCCGAAGACGGCGGTCAGGGCCACGACGATGGCCAGCCAGCGGACGGCGCGCACGGCCCACGGGCTCGGCCGGCGAGCGGCGACGGCGATGCCGGCGGCCAGAGCAGCGAGCACGGCCCAGGGGATCATCTCCACGGGGCTGTTCCAGTGCCGGATCATGGCCAGCTCGAGGGCGGTGCCGGCCACGCCGGCGCCGGCCAGGGTGAGCAAGGCCCGGCGGAACAGCCGGGCCCACGCCGTGGCCGACCGCCCGGTCGTCGCCGGGTCGATCACGGGGTCCGGCACTGGGGCGAGCACGCGGTTCATCAGAGGCTGAGGGCGGCGACGATCTGGCTGACGACCTGGGGCGAGGGGTTGTACTTGGCCAGCTCGGAGCGGAGCTTGGCGAAACCGGGGTCGCTGGTGGGGTAGGGCCGGTACTCCTCAACCTCGCGGGCCCACTTGGCGGCGTTGGAGATTCCTGCGGCCTCGAAGGCGGCTTGGAGCTGGGCCACCGTGGCCTTGTTGGCGTCGACCTGGGCGGCGACGCCGCCGGCGGCGGGGGTGCCGCCCGTCGTGGCGGCGGTGGAGGCGGCGGTCTCCGGGGAGCCGGAGTCAGAGCCAGAGCTGCAGGCGCCGAGGGTGAGCAACGCGGTCACACCCAGCAGGGCGAGGGGCTTGCTTTTCATCGAGTTCCCTTCGAGCCGATCACGGATGGGGGCAAAACTGTCACGCATCGTGACATCCTGAATCTGAAGGTTTGGCGTCATCGCCTGCGGGCCGCCGGAGGGGATCGGCGGCCCGCAGGGTGGGAGGGATACGACGATCAGGCGTTGGTGGAGCTCTCCGCCGGGGCCTGGTCGGAGGCGGGCGGGGGGCCGTCGGGGCCGGGCCCACCGGGACCGCCGGGGCCGTGGTGGCCGCCGCCGGGGGGAGGAGCCTCACCGTTGACGAAGGCCTGGGTGCGCTCGTTCACCGAAGCGAGCATCTCGTCGGCCTGCTCCTGGGTGACACGGCCAGAGGCGACCTTTTCGGCGATGCGGGCCTGCATGTCGGCCACCAGGGCGTCGACGACCTTGCCGGGGTCGACACCCTTGCTCTGGGCCACGTCGGCCAGGCTCTGGCCACCCTGGAGGGCGGTGCGCAGCTCGTCGACGGTGATGCCGATGGCGGTGGCGGCCGCCTCCAGGTTGCCGGGGCCGCCACGGAAGCCGGGGCCGCCGTGGTGGTCGTGGGCCGGCCGGGCCGCTTCGAGGGCGGCGATGACGGCGTCGGCCTGAGCCTGGGTGATGGTGCCGATGGACACCAGCGGGGCGAGGGCGTCGTTCAACCACTGGCCCTTGTCGGCCGGGGCGGCAGCGGCGGTGGAGTCGGCGGTGACGGTGGTGTCGCTGGTCTGGGCGCCGGCGAAGCCGGGGACGCCGAAGGCGATCCCGGCGACCCCGCCGCCGAGCAGACCGGCGGCGAGACCGAGGGCCGCGAGTCGGTTCTTGTGCATGGCTGGGAGTTCCTTTCCTGGGGAGGGGCGAAGCGATGGGCTGGAGTGGATGGGGTGTTGCGCTGTCGAGAAGAGCTTCGGGCCCCTGCCTCCGCGTCGCTTGGGACGCGTCTGGGAAAACCCTGGGTGTTTCCGCGACGGCTCGAGGGCGGCGCCCGCGCTAGCGGTCGGGGGGCAGGCGCAGGCTGTAGCCCACTCCCCGCACCGTCTGGATCAACGGCGGGTCGACGTCGTCGATCTTGTGGCGCAGATAGCTGATGTACGTCTCGAGCACGCTGGCGTTGCCGCTGAACGTGTAGTCCCACACCTGGCCCAGGATCTGGTCCCGGGTCAGGACCTTGCGGGCATTGGTCAGCAGGTAGTGCAACAGCTTGTACTCGGTGGCGGTGAGTTCGATCAGCCTCCCGGCCCGCCACACCTCCCGGGTCTCCTCGTCCATGACCAGATCGGCGTAGCTCAGCTGTCGCTCGTCGGGCCCGGCGCCGGCGGAACGCCGCAACACCGCTTTCACCCGCTCGATCAGCTCCTCGATGGAGAACGGCTTGGTGACGTAGTCGTCGCTGCCGAGGCGCAGCCCCTCGATCTTGTCGGCGGTGGTGTCCCGGGCGGTGAGAAAGATGATGGGGACCCGCCGGCCGGCGCCCTCGGCCTGGCGCAGGCGCCGGGTGACCTCGAACCCGTCGAGGTCGGGGAGCATCACGTCGAGGACGATGAGGTCGGGCCGGCGGACTTCGGCGGCGGCCAGGGCCGCCCGTCCCGTGGCCGCCCGCTCGACCTCGAACCCGTTGAAGCCGAGGCCCATGGCCACCATCTCGGAGATGTGCTCCTCGTCGTCGACGACGAGCACCCGGGGCTGTTGGCGGTCGCCGGACACGTTTCTGAGCCTATTCCAAGGCTTTCACCAGCTATCCCCGAGGGGGAGGCCCGACACTCGGACCATGGAATCCACCGAGCTCTCGCTGTCCATCCGCCGCCTGCAGGACTACCTGGCCGGGCCCTTTTCCGGCCAGCGGCTGGAGACCCCGGGGGGCGGCCAGGTCTTCCTCTTTCCAAAGGAGGGCCAGTTTCCTCAGCAGGGACAGCGATCTGCGCAAGGATCACCGCTGGTGGACCCGTCCGCGATTCGCCCATGACCCTCCGGCTGCGCCTCGTTGCCGGCCTGGTCGCCCTCGTCACCGCCGGCCTGGCCGTGTTCGGGCTGACGACCTATCAGCTCTACGCCCGTTCCCAGTACGACCGCCTGGATGAGCAGGCGGTGGACATCGTGCCCTTCGTGAGCAGCCAGCTGGCCGAGGCGGCCGGGCTGGGCGGCGCCGGCGACGGACACGACGGCGGCCCCGGGAACGGGCACGGGCGGGACTCCGGCCCGGGCGACGGCGGCCGGCGCCCGCCCCCGGTGGTGGTGCCGCCGGGCACCTACGCCGACCTGCGTGACGCCGCCGGGACCGTGTTGGCCCGGGTCCAGCTCTCCAGCACCACCGCCGAGCCCGAGCTCCCCGACCAGGTGGCGGCCAGCGACCAGTTCTTCAACACCGGCTCGGTCGAGGGCTCGACGCGCTGGCGGGTCCACGTCGATGAGACCAGCACCGGCAACCTCGTGGTGGTGGCCGTCCCCCTCTCCGAGGTGCAGTCCTCGCTCCGCCGGCTGGTGGCCATCGAGGGCGTGGCCGCCGCCGTCCTGCTGTCCATCCTCGCCGCCGGGGCCTGGCTCCTGCTCCGGCGGGGACTCCGGCCGCTGGAGGAGATGGCCAACTCGGCCCGCTCCATCACCGCCGGGGCCCTGTCCCAGCGGGTGGAGCCGGCCGACGAGCGCAGCGAGGTGGGCCAGCTCGGGCTCGCCCTCAACACCATGTTGGGCGAGCTCGAGACCGCCTTCGCCGAACGGGAGGCCACTGAGCACCGTCTCCGCCAGTTCCTGGCCGACGCCTCCCACGAGCTGCGCACGCCGCTCACCTCCATCCAGGGCTTCGCCGAGCTGTTTCGCTTGGGCGCCGACCAGGAACACATCGACCTGCCGGTGATCCTGCGCCGCATCGAGCAGGAGTCGGGCCGGATGAAGACCCTGGTCGAGGACCTCCTTCTCCTGGCCCGCCTGGACCAGACCCGGCCCGTGGAGCGGGCCCCGGTGGACCTGGCCGTGCTCGCCGCCGACGCCTGCAGCGACGCGGTGGCCGCCGCCCCCGACCGGCCCGTCACCCTCGACGCCCCCGAGCCGGTGGTCGTCCACGGCGACCGGGACCACCTGCGCCAGGCCGTCGCCAACCTGGTGACCAACGCCCTGCGCCACACCCCGCCGGCCTCTCCCATCGAGGTGAGCGCCCGCCTGGCCGACGGCTACGCCACCGTCACCGTCCGGGATCGGGGGCCGGGCCTGGACCCCGACGCCCTGGACCACGCCTTCGACCGGTTCTGGCGGGGTGACCAGGCCCGGGTCGGGTCCGGGACCGGCCTGGGTCTGTCGATCGTGGCCGGTATCGCCGCCGAGCACGGCGGGACGGCCACCGTCGCCAACGCCGCCGCCGGCGGCGCCCTCTTTACCTTGCGGCTGCCCGCCGGGTCTTGACCACGGCGGCGATCACGCAGGTCACGCCCATCCACAGCAGCACGCCGGCGGCCAGGAACAGGACCACCTGTCCTCCGGTGGTGTCGGCGTCCCGGGCGGGGATCGTCACCGCCGCACCGCCACCCATGAGGGCAAATCCCAGCCCAGCCGTATACCAGGCGGTGAAGGCGGCCCGTTCGGCGCCCTCGGTGATCGACTGGGCCATCCTGACGCCCAGGACGATGGCGCCGAGGCCGATGGCGATGTAGGCCCCGCCCCGGCCCAGGTTCCCGGTGGCCAGGGCGAAGACGCCCAGGAGAGCGACGAACGAGCCGCCGAACAAGAGCATCCGCAGCTTGATCTGGTCGCCCGGGGCGATGCTGCTGTCGTGGGCCATCTCGCGCTCCGACATACGAGCATCATGCCAGGAATCGGCCGCCGGCAGAAAGCACGAGGAAGTTCCCGGAGCCCGGCGTCGCTCAGGAGGAGGTCTGCCAGTCGCCCCGGGTGATCAGCACGATCTCATCGATGGCGCGGACGAGTCCTTGGGCGACGTCGCGGGCCTCGCTAGCCGCGGCGGAGTCCTCGGGGATCAGCCGGTGGAGGCGGTCCAGGTCTCCGCTGACCCGGGCCAGGATCCCCTGGATCTCGCCCAAGAGCTCGCGGTGGGTCGAACGCATCTCCTCCATGGCCCCGCGGAGCTGCTGCTTGCCGCGGAAGCAGGAGAACACGGTGATGAAGGCCGCCACCGACAGCCCGAGGTTGAAGGTCAGGTCCGCCATGTCCGGCCTCCCCGTCGCCCGCCCAGCCCTCCCAGGCTAGTGGAGCGCTCCCCGGCCGGCCCCGGTGACCGAGCGATCGCCGATCAGGCGGACCTGACGTCGAGGTTGATCACACCCAGGTAGCCGTCTCCGGTCTTGGAGACGGTGAGGATGGTCTCGTCGCTGAAGATCCCGTCGTCGGCGTTGAAGGTGTCCCGGCCGGCGTCGGAGGCGTAGGGCTCGGCGGTGTAGACGGCCGAGGTGACCTTCTCGTCGAAGTACAGCTGGCTGGTGAGCACCTCGGTGTTGTTGAGGTGCACCTTGCAGTGGATGTGGACCGTCCGGCCCCGGTACCAGCCCGGGTAGACGGTGAGGAACTCGACGATGCCGGCGGCGTTGGTGATCTGGGTGCCCCGCAGGTAGCGGGTGGTGTCGGTGCTGGCGCCGCCGCCTCCCGGCCGACCGGGGCCGCCACCTCCGCCGCCGGTGGAGGCCGACTCGAAGCCCGAGTAGAGGCCGGTGGCGTCGCAGTGCCAGATGTCGACGGCGGCGTTGGCCACCGGCTGGCAGGAGCCGTTCTCCCGGACGCGGATGGCGAGGCGCAGGGGGGTGCCCTGGCGGTCCTCCCGGATGTCGCTGCGGACCCGGTCGATGTCGAGGTAGTAGGGGCCCTCGGTCTGCTCCGGGGTGAGGGCGCAGGACCCGGCGGCGTCGAACAGGTCGGCGTCGACCGAACCGGTGGCGGCGGCCGTGGTCGAGCTGGCGCTCCCGGCGCCGCCCGAGGAGGTCGTGCCGCTGGAGCCGGTGTCGCCACCGGCGGAAGCGCCCTGGTCGTCACCGCCACAGGCGGCGGCCACGGCTCCGAGGCCCACGGCCCCGAACATGGCCAGTGCCCGCCGGCGGTCGATCTGCTTGCTCATGGGGGGTCTCCTGTCGAGAAGGTGGCAGCGGCCGGACCCTACCCGCAGGGCCCGGCCGCCATGGTTGAGGTTAGGGCAGGGCTCTAGAGCCAGCGGAAGCCGACGTTGGAGCCGGTGCTGTCGGTGCCGTCGCTACTGTCGGCGCCCGACGGGGCGCCGGAGCCGTCCCGCTCCGGGCAGTTGTGGTCGTCGGCGGCGGCGTCGGCGCCGGAGGTGTCGGCCGGAGCCTCGACCGCCGGGGTCGTCGTAGTGGTGGTGTCGTCGGCGGCGGACGCCACGTTCATGAAGGTGAGGACACCGACGGCGCCCACGGCGGCGGCGGCGAGGCTCTTGGTGATGCTGTTCATGGGAGGGACCTGTTCCTTTCGCTCTGGGGCTCGTTCGTTGCCCGACAAGGTGATGATCGGGCTCGAACCTCAGAGGCGGCTCCGAGGGTCCTGCCAGGAGGCTGGGACTTTGCGACGTCCCGCCTTCAGTCGAGGCGCAGGGAGTAGCCCACGCCCCGGATGGTCTGGATGAGGGGCGGGTCGACGCGGTCCACCTTCTTGCGCAGGTAGCTGACGTACGTGTCGACCACGTTGGTGTTCCCCCCGAAGTCGTACTCCCAGACGTGGTCGAGGATCTTGGCCCGGGTGAGGACCTTGCCGGCGTTCAGGAGCAGGAAGCGCAGCAACTTGTACTCGGTGGGGGACAGGTCGACGGGCTGCCCGGCCCGCCGGACGCGGTGGGCGTCGTCGTCCATCTCCAGGTCGGCCAGGCTCATCTGCGACGAGCGGCTGGCGTACCCCTGGCGGCGGAGGATGGCGTGGATGCGGGCCACCACCTCCTCCAGGCTGAAGGGCTTGGCCACGTAGTCGTCGCCGCCCAGCGTCAGGCCCCGCACCCGGTCCTCGGTGGTGTCCCGGGCGGTGAGGAACAGCACCGGGGTGGTGATCCCGTCGGAGCGGAGACGCCGGACGA
This sequence comes from Acidimicrobiia bacterium, assembly GCA_044867425.1. Lineage (GTDB taxonomy): Bacteria > Actinomycetota > Acidimicrobiia > IMCC26256 > BP-133 > CAWBJP01. The sequence continues at coordinate 13,333 of JBIOUX010000108.1, forward strand.
CCTCGAACCCGTCGAGGTCGGGCAGCATCACGTCCAGCAGCACCAGGTCGGGAGCGAAGGTCGACATGGTCTCCAAGGCCCTGCGTCCCGAATTCGACACCTCCACCACGAAGCCGAAGTGGCGCAGGGCGCTCCCGAGCAGGAACGTGATGTTGTCCTCGTCGTCGACCACCAGCACCCGGGTGGGCCGGTCGTGGTTCACCTTCCCGGCCGCCGTCCCAGCGAGCTCGGAGCCCATCGTCATCCCGAGCGCCGGGTGCCCAGCGTCACGGCGACGGTGATGGGCTGGCCGGCCCGCAGGGCCGTCACCTCGACGGTCTCGCCGGGCTGGTGCTCACCTACCACCCCGGCCAGCTCGGCCGCCCCGGCCACCGACTTGCCAGCCACGTGGGTGACGAGGTCGCCGGCCCGCAGGCCGGCGGTGGCGGCGGGGGAACCGGCCTCGACGCTGACGATGGCGGCGGCGCGGCTGCCGTCGGTGGGATCGGCGGTCGTCACCCCGAGATAGCCGACGGGGGTGGCGGCCCCGCCCCGGAGGCGCTCGACCACGGGCAGGGCCCGGTCCATGGCGATGGCGAAGCCGATGTTCTCGGCCGCCGCCGTGCGCCCGCCGGTGGCCACCGCGGTGTTGATGCCGATGACCTCGCCGTAGGCGTTGACCAGCGGGCCTCCGGAGTTGCCCGAGCTGATGGAGGCGTCCGTCTGGATGAGTCCGGTCATGGTGCCGGTGTCGGTGTCGAGGGAGCGGTCGAGGGCGGAGACGATGCCCCGGGTGACGGTGGGGCCGCCCCGCAGGGCCAGGGCGTTGCCGATGGCGACGACGTCGTCGCCCACCTGGACGGCGGACGAGTCGCCGAGGCGGGCGGTGGGCAGGCCCGAGGCGTTGCGGATCTGGAGCAGGGCGAGGTCGGCGCTGGTATCCACGCCCAGGACCTCGGCGTCGCGGGCCTGGGCCTCGCCGGCCAGGGTGACGCGGATCGTGGAGGCGCCGTCCACCACGTGGGCGTTGGTCAGCACCTCGCCGCCGGCGGTGAGGATGACGCCGGTGCCCGAACCGACACCGCCCCGGCCGATGGCGGACTCGATGGAGACGACGGCCGGTTCCACCGCCGACACCACCCCGGCGACGTCCAGGGGCTCGCCGGCCAGCCGGCTGGAGGGGCCAGACGTCGACGCCCGGGCGACCGGGGTGCCGCCCCGGCCGGTGACGGCCAGGGTGAGGGCGCTGCCCGCCGCCCCGGCCACCAGGGCCAGGATGACGGCACCGGCCAGGCGGCGGGTCGTGGCCGGGAGCCGGCCCGGCCGCTCCCGGCCCGGCCAGGGCAGCGGTCCCGGGGTTGCCTGTTCCTCGACCGGCGCGGCCGGCGGGGTCGGCGGGGCCGGCCACACGAAGGCCGGGTAGCGCTCGACGGGCGGCGCCTCAGGGGGAGGGCCGAAGGTGTCGATGTTCTGGGTGTCCGGGTCCATGTCGGTCTGCATGTCCGGATGATCGGCCCAGAGTCTGGGAGGTCGCTGTGAGGCGGCTTGGGACTTGTTGAGCCTCCCGAACTCACAGGAATCTCTTAGGTTCGTCCAAGGTGTTCCGAAGGCGCGGATCCGAAACTCTCCGTAGGGTCGGCCACTGCCATCTCATTGGAGGACATGACGTCATGAAGCCGCAGCATCGACTCGCCGCCTTCGGCCTGGTCGCCGGCCTTCTCGGCGGCGGCGCCGCCGGCGTGGCTCTGGGGCTGCCCGGCTTCGCCGGCGCCCAGACCGGCGACTCGCCGTCGACCACCGCCCCCGCCGACCCGGCCGCCCGGGCCAAGCCCGACCGGGCGGCGTGGATGCGCGACGCCCTCGCCCCACTGGTGGAGAAGGGCACCATCACCCAGGCCCAGGCCGACGCCGTCATCTCCGCCCTGGAAGCGGCCCGGCCGGCCAAGGGCCCCGGCGGCCCCGGCCGCCACGGCAAGGGTCCCGGCCCCCGGGGTTTCGGCCGCAACCTCGACGCCGCGGCCGCCGCCATCGGTATCTCCGCCGACGAGCTGCGCACCGCCCTGCGGGACGGCAAGAGCCTGGCCGACGTGGCCAAGAGCAAGGATGTCGACCCCGAGAAGGTGGTGAGCGCCCTGGTGGCCGACCTCAAGACCCATCTCGCCCAGGAGGTCGCCTCCGGCCGCCACACCCAAGCCGAGGCCGACCAGAAACTGGCCAAGGCCACCGAGCGCATCCGAGCTTTCGTCAACGGCGAGGCACCCTTCAAGGGCGGGTTCGGCCCCGGCCGCCACGGGCCCCGGGGTCCCCGGCCCGACGACACCCCGGCCCCCGCCCCGTCCAGCGCCACCCCGTCCGACTCCTCCACCATCGACGCCAGATCCTCTTCCGTCCGTGAGCTGTTGTGGGG
>JBIOUX010000109.1:0-13596 GCA_044867425.1 Acidimicrobiia bacterium
CACGACCAGCGGCTGATCCTGCTCCAGGTACACGGCTGCGCGCATGCCTCACTCCTCGAACTTGGGTGCCGCGACGGTAGCCTCCGTCGTCGAGGAGGTGCGGCGTGCGGGCATGGCGGGTACACGAGCTGGGTGAGCCGGTGCGGGTGATGCAGTTGGATGACGGGGTCGACCCGCCGAATCCGGGCCCGGGTCAAATCCGGGTGGCCCCGACCGCCGTCGGTCTCAACTTCTTCGACGATCTCCTGTGCCGCGGGCAGTACCAGCACAAGCCCACGCCACCTTTCAGCCCCGGCCATGAGCTCTGCGGTCGGATCCTGGAGCTGGGCGCGGGGGTCGAAGGCTTCGAGGTCGGTCAGCGGGTGGCCGGCATGTCCTACGGATCAGGCGGTGCCCTGGCCGAGGAGTGCCTGACCGACGCGCGCATGACCTTCGCCATTCCCGACGCCATGCCCGACGAGGTGGGAGCGGCGCTGGTCGTCACCTACGGCACCGCCCACGCCGCCCTCCACCGCCGGGCCCGGCTCCAGCCCGGCGAGGCGGTGCTGGTCCACGCCGGGGCCGGCGGTGTCGGCTCGGCCGCCATCCAGCTGGCGGCGGCCTCCGGCGCCCGGGTCCTGGCCACCGCCGGCGGGCCGGAGAAGGTCGAGGTGTGCCGCTCCCTCGGCGCCGAGGTGGCCATCGACTACACCGCCGGCGACTTCGTGGCTCCCGTCCGGGAGGCGACCGACGGGCAGGGCGTCGACGTCGTCGTTGATCCCGTGGGCGGCGACGTCTTCGACCGGTCGCTGCGCTGCCTGGCCTGGGAGGGCCGCCTGGTGGTGGTCGGCTTCACCAGCGGCCGCATCCCGGCCCTGCCCGCCAACCTGGCGCTCCTCAAGAACATCTCCGTCGTCGGCCTGGCCTGGGGTGCCTACCTCGGCCACGACCCGTCCCTCTTCCCCGCGATCCACATCGATCTGATCCGGCTGTGGGAGAAGGGCCAGGTCGATCCCCTCGTCCACACCGTCCTGCCCTTCGAGGACGCCCCTCAGGGCATCGCCGACCTCGCCTCCCGCAAGACGGTGGGCAAGGTCGTGGTCCGGATCTGAGGAGAGGTCGTTCAGAGGTCGAGCAGCACGACGTGGTGGGGCATGTCGCCCGCCGGACCGGCCAGGAAACCGTCGCCCACCACGTCAAAGCCGAGCCGCCGGTAGAAGCCGAGAGCACTGTCCCGGCCATTCCCCCACAGCACCTCGACGCCGTCGAGCCGGAGCCGCCGGACGGCCTCCTCGATCAGCCGGCGGCCGAGGCCCTGCCCCTGGCAACCAGGATCGGTCGCCATCCCCCGCACGCGGACGGCCAACCGGCCGGGTCGGTGCGGAGTCGCCTCGGGGGCGAAGCTGGCCACGGCCACCAGTGGCTGGCCCGGGGCGAGCCGGGCCCCCAGGTGGAAGGCGCCCGTCCGGTCGTCCTCGGGAAAGACAAGGTTCTCCGACCGGCCGCCACGCAGGACCCGCCGGCGAAGATCGTGGGTCTGCTCCGCCTCGATGTCGGCGATGAGCACGCCCTCGGTCAGCCGGTGCCGGCGAACCTGGCGTCGCCGAAGGCGAAGATGCCGCCGTCGGCTCCGGCCAGCCAGTAGCCGCCTCCTCCCGGGGTGGCGGCCATGCCCACCACCGGCAGGGCGGGAGCGCCGGCCAGGCTGCCATGACCCGTGGCGTCGCCGAAGGGGAAGACCTTGCCGTCCGCGCTGACCAGCCAGTAGCCGGCGCCGGTGGGGGTGGCGGCCATGCCCACGACCGGCTCCGGAGGCGGGGCCGACCCCAGGGAACCGAAGAAGCGGGCGTCGCCGAAGCTGAAGAGGCCGCCGTCGTCGGCCACCAGCCAGTAGCCGGCTCCGGTGGCTGTCGCCGCCATCCCGACGATGGGGCGGTTGAGCCGGACGGCGCCGAGCGAGCCGTGGAAGCGGGCGTCGCCGAAGCTGAACACCCCCCCGTCGGTCGCCACCAACCAGTAGCCGTTGCCGCTGCCGGTGGCCGCCATGCCGGCGATGGGGCGGTTCAAGCGGACGCCGCCCATCGACCCGAAAAAAGCGGCGCCCCCGAAACTGAAGACCCCGCCGTCGGAGGCGACCAGCCAGTAGCCCTCTCCCCGGGGAGTGCTGGCCCCGCCCTTGACCAGGTTGCGGAGCGGCAGGCCGGAGGCCGAGCCGTGATCGCCCGCGGCGCCGCGGGCCACGACCTGCCCGAGTCCTCCGAGCACCCAGTAACCCTGCCGCTTCGGGGAGGGCCCGAGCCCCGGGCCGGGCGCCAGCACCCCGACGACGTCAGCCCGGATCGGGTCGAGGCCCATCTTCCCGCCGTCGCCCACCCATTCCCAATGCCACGCCTCGGGGCACTCGCTGCCCCCGGGTTCGGCCCAGCGAGGGTGGTTCCACCCGTAGCGGGCGGCGTGGGCCTTCATCCAGTGGTAGCCGGAGGAGGTGAACCGCAGCGTGCCGCCCCGATCGTCGAAGTCGACGGCCTTCCCCCAGCCGTGCATGGAGCCGCCGGCGGGCGCGGCGCAGGCGCAGTTGCCCGCCGCGCAGTTCCGGGAGTAGGCGGAGGCCTGGGCGCTGCGGGGGCGGTAGCAGTCGTCGGGCAGCAGCCCCACGCCGTCGTGCCGGGCGGCGGCCAGCATCAGGGCCAGGCTGGGTCCGGCGGCCCGGGCCGCCCGGCAGTCACCCTCCACGCCCACCAGCGCCTCGGGCCGGACCTGGCCGTTGGCCTCGCCTTCGAGGGACGTGGGCCGGTTCTCGGGATGGATGGCGCTCTCGCCCGCTTCCACCGCCGGCGCCAGCAGGACCACCATGACCGTCCCCAGGAGCAGCACCACGCGTCGCATCCATCCATGATGCCCCGGACAGTCAGGGGATGATACGGATGCCCTCCAGCTCCGACTTGGCCTCCCGGCCCATGAGCAGGGCCATCCCCTCGGCGGGGCTCCGCTCCCCCGCCAGCACGGCCTGGACCTGGATGGCGATGGGCATCTCCACTCCGCACCGCTCGGCCAGGGCGAGCACGGCGGCCGTGCTGCGCACCCCCTCGGCCACCATGTGCATCTCCCCGAGGATGTCGGGCAGCGACCGGCCCCGCCCCAGTTCGACGCCCACGTGGCGGTTACGGCTCTTCTCCGACGTGCACGTCACCACCAGGTCCCCGATCCCGGCCAGGCCGAGGAAGGACAGGGGGTTACCACCCAGCGCCAGGCCGAGCCGGGTCAGTTCGGCCAGCCCCCGGGTGATGAGCGCGGCCCGGGCGTTGTCCCCCACGCCCAGGCCCTGGCCCACCCCGGCGGCGATGGCGACCACGTTCTTGAGCACCCCGGCGATCTCGCAGCCCACCACGTCGTTGTTGGTGTAAACGCGGAAGGCGGAGGTCATGAAGAGCCGCTGCAGGCACCCGGCCGCCTCGGGGTCCACCATGGCCACCACCGAGGCGGTCGGCATGCCCGCCACCACCTCCACGGCCAGGTTGGGGCCGGTGAGCACGCCGACCCGCTCGGGCGGGTGCCCATCGAGGACCTCGGTCACCACCTCGGTCATGCGCTTGAGCGATCCCGATTCCAGCCCCTTGGCCAGGCTGATCACGGGGACGCCCTCCGGTACCGACCGCCGTGCTTCCCCGAGCACCCCCCGCAGCCCGTGGGAGGGGACGGCCAGCACCACCGCCTCCGCTCCGTCGAGCGCCCGGGCCAGGTCGGACGTGGCCCGCAGCGAGGCCGGCAGCCGCCGGCCCGGCAGGTAGTCGGGGTTCTCGTGGCTGGTGTCGATGACCTCGGCCAGCTCCGGACGCCGGGCCCAGAGCACGACGGAAGAGGCGTTGTGGGTGGCGAGGGCGGCCACCGTGGTGCCCCACGACCCGGCGCCCACCACGGTCACTCTCATGACTGCTTCGGCGCTCTCACGGTTGCACCGGGGGAGCAGCCGGGGCGGGAGGGGTCCCCGAAGACGAAGCGGCCTCGTCGAGCAGGGCTTGAGCCACCCGGCCGCGGCAGCTGCGCAGGCGGGCGGCTTCCGGAGGCCGCGCCCACCAGTCGGGTTCCCCGGGCCTCGGCGCCTGGGGGTAGATGGCGCGGGCTCTGGCCACCTGGGTGCAGATGGCCCCCATGATCCGGTCGGTGGCCAGGCGGGGATTGTCGGTGGGTCCGATCACGAACGGCTCTCCGACGACCACGGTGATCGCCACCCCCCACCGCCACGACCGCGGCCGGCCGGCGGTGATGAGTCGGTGCCCGCCCCACAGCCCGACGGGCACGACAGGGACGCCGGTGGCCCGAGCCAGGCGGGCGGCGCCCGTCTTACCGGGCATGGGATCCAGGTCGCGGGAGATCGTGCCCTCGGGAAAGACCGCCACCAGCTCACCCCGGGCCAGGGTGGCGGCGGCGGCGTCAAGGGCTCCGGAGTCGGCCGTCCCCCGCTCGACCGGGATGTGACCCAGCGAACGCATCACCCGGGCCGAAAGGCGGCGTTCGAACAGCTCGGCCTTGGTCAGGATGCGCGTCCGCCGCCCGATCTCGTTCGTCATGTAGGGCAGGCAGAGGGGGTCGAGGTAGGACACGTGATTGGAGACCAGCAGAGCCGGGCCGGTGACCGGAATGTGCTCGATTCCTTCGATCTTCCAGCGGAAGGCGTGATGCATCGGACGGCGGAGAAGCAACACGGCCAGCCCGTAGAGCGGTTCCACGGGTCACCTAGGATAGGGCTGACCATGTCCCGGAACTGCTTCCTCATCGCCCAACTCTCCGACATCCACTGCGGTTCCCCGTTCTTCGATGCGCAGCTGCTGCATCATGCCGTCGAAGAGATCCGGGCTCTCGCCCCCGATCTGGTGTTGGTGGGAGGCGACCTCACCACCGACGGCTACGCCCACGAGTTCCGCGACGCCCAGAGCCAACTCGCCCCCCTCCTCGACGCCCAGCTCACCACCATCGTCATCCCCGGCAACCACGACGCCAAGAACGTGGGCTACCTCCACTTCGTGGACAGCTTCGGGCCTGGTGACGTGCCCGGCAAGGGCGATCGGGTGCTGCGCCTTTCGGGCCGGCTCGACGACGCCGGCCCCAAGCTGATCTCGGTCGTGGCCATGGACTCGACCAAGCCCGACCTGGCCGAGGGCGAGATCGGGCGGGAGCGCTACTCCTGGATCCGCCAGCAGTTCGCCCAGCCTTCGGACTTCCGGATCTTCGCCCTCCACCACCATCTGGTGCCCGTCCCCGGCACCGGCCGGGAGCGCAACACCGTGTGGGATTCGGGCGACGTGCTCTCCCTGCTGTCCGAGGCCGGGGTGGGGCTGGTGCTCTCCGGGCACAAGCATGTCCCCTTCGTGTGGCTCCTCAACGAGGTGCTGGTGGTCAACTCGGGAACCGTCTCCTCGCACCGGCTGCGGGGATACGTGCGGCCGTCCTACAACGTCATCGAAGTGACCGAAGACCGCGTGGCGGTGACACTGCGCTACCCGGGTACCGGCGAGCGTCCGGCGGCGGAGCTCGACCGTCGCAAGATGCGCCTGTACTCCAACCCGGAGTTGGCGGGGATGTTCGCCAAGTCGGCCTGGCATGCCTAGCTTGAGTCGCGGCGCAAGGCGGCAGAGGGAGGGACAACCGTGTTCCTGAGGCTGTTCACCACCGCCGTGGATCCCTCCGACGTCGACGAGGTGCGACGCATCTTCACCGAGGACATCAAGCCGGCGTTCGAGGCCATGGGCGGCTGCACCTGGCTCGAGCTCGTTGTTTCCACCGAGAAGAACGCCGGGGGCCTGGTCGACGGGGCCGTGCTGTCGCACTGGACCTCGTTGGAGGAGCTCAACGCCGCGCTCGAGTCCCGGACGGTATCGGAGTCGATGGTGCGCATCCTGCCCTTCCTCCAGGTCGAGCCGGTCACGAAGACCTTCGAGATACTGCGTTGATGGCTCTTCGCCTGACGGCTCATCGCGATGCGGCTGGAGACCCCAGCCCGGGGTCCCCGCCGGAATCTCTGGTTCCGGTGGGGTGGAGCCTCAGCCGCCCATGAGGACACCCGCCGGCGTCGTCATTCCCATCCGGGGCTTCTCGGGCGGGAAGTCCCGCCTGGGCGCCCTCGGGCCGGAGCGAGCCTGGTTGGTGGCCGAGATGGCCAGCCGGGTGCTGGCCGCCGCCCGCCCGATGCCGGTGGCGGTGGTGACCAGCGCCCGGGAGGTGCGGGCCTGGGCCGCCGCCTCGGGAGTGACGGTGCTCGAGGACCCCGGCAGCCTCGACCTGGCCGCTCTCGCCGGCGTGGCCTGGGCGCGCAGCCTCGGGCTGGGCCGGGTGGTGGTGGCTCACGCCGACCTGCCCCTGGCCCGCAGCCTGTCCGGCCTGGCGCGCGACGCCGACCGTCCGCTGGTGGCCGCCGTTCCCTGCCACCGCGACGACGGCACGCCGGTGCTCTCCGTCCCCACCGATATCGCCTTCCGCTTCGGCTACGGCCCGGGATCCTTCCGCCGCCACGCCGCCGAAGCCCGCCGCCTCGGCCTGGGCTTCCGTGTGGTGCGGGACCCCGACCTGGCCCATGACGTCGACGCCGCCGAGGACCTCGCCGTCCTCGGGCTCCTGGCGCCCGATCCCCGTCCCGCCTCGGCGCTGGGGTGAGCGACAGCTACCTGGCTCCCCCCGGCACGGAGGCCGTGACCGTGGAGCTGCCCCTCCCGCAGAGGGCTCTGGCCATCGGTGCCCACCCGGACGACATCGACTTCGGATGCGGGGCCACGCTGGCCAAGTGGGCGGCCGGGGGCTGCGAGGTCTTCGAGCTGGTGCTCACCGACGGGTCGAAGGGGAGCTGGGACCCGGGGGTCGACCGCAACGACCTCGTGCGCCGGCGCCAGCGGGAACAACGGGCGGCCGCCGCCCGGCTCGGTGGGAAGGACGTGTTCTTCCTCGGATGGATCGACGGCGAGCTGGGCAGCGGACTCCCGGAACGGGAAGCAGTGTGCCGGGTCATCCGCGAGGTGCGACCCGATGTCGTGCTCGGGCACGACCCGTGGAAGCGCTACCGGCTCCATCCCGACCACCGGAACGCCGGGCACCTGGCCGTGGAAGGGATCGTGGCCGCCCGGGATCCGCACTTCTATCCCGGCCAGGGACTCGCCCCCCATCGCCCCACCCACCTCCTGCTGTGGGAAGCCGACGTGGTGGATCACCTGGAGGACGTCACCGACTGGCTCACCATCAAGCTGGAGGCCCTGCTGTGCCATGCCAGCCAGTGGGAGTCGACCATGGCCATCACCGCCGAGGCTGGAGACGGCCGAGCCGCGTTCGAGGCCCGCGTCCGCGAGCGGGCCGGATTGGCCGGTGGTCCGGCCGGGCTGACCGCCGCTGAGGCCTTCAAGCGGATCGACCGCCTGTAACCGGCGCGCACCGGCCGCGGGCCGGAACGCCGAGCCGGAACACAAAGACAGCGGCGCCCCCGAAGGGGCGCCACCACGTCTTCCCGGCGCCAAGCGCCGAGCGTTACTTCTTGGCCGCGGCCTTCTTGGCCGGTGCCTTCTTGGCCGCCGCCCGGGCCGGTGTCGCCTTGGCCGGAGCCTTCTTGGCCGGGGCCGACTTGGCCGCCGCCTTGGCCGGAGCCGCCTTCTTGGCCGGAGCCGCCTTCTTGGCCGGAGCCGCCTTGGACGCCGCCGCCCGCTTGGCCGCCACGGTGTCCTTGAAGGTCGCACCGACCGTGAACTTCACGCCCTTGCTGGCCGGGATCTTGACCGCCGCGCCGGTACGGGGGTTACGACCCGTCCGCGCCTTCTTCTGGGTCTGGCTCCAACCGCCGAATCCCGGAATCGAAACCTTCTCGCCCTTCTTCACCGCCTGCTGCACGGTTTCGATGAAAGCCTTGAGCACCTGGTCGACGTCTCGCCTGGCCAAATTCGTGTCGCTAGCGATCTTCTCCGCCAGCTCGGACTTGTTCACCAGTACCTCCAAGGGTTTACGGCCGTTCGCCACCGTGAATCAGAACCCATTGGGCCCTGTTCGTCAAGCACTTCCTATGTCAGAAAAGGGACACCGGCTCGCAACCGAGTCAAACCCCTTGTGCTGCAAGGGAGTCCGGACGAGCTCCGCTGGCCGATTCTGGCACCATCGCTCTCCAGCGGGCGCAATCCATGCAATGTCGCGATGCATTGTGGGACAAGGCTTTGCGCCGTCAGCCGCCGCGGCCGGGAAGATCGCGGTCGACGGCGGCTCGATGGTGCGAGACGATGTCTGTTCACCGGCGCGCCGCGCCGGGTAACAGGTGGCCACCAGCTCACACCGGAGGCAGGGGATGCGAATGATGATGAGGGGCTCCAGGCGCAATCCGCTCGTACCCGTGGTGCGCCAGTTTCCGGCCCGGGGTCGCCGGGCGCTCTACGCCGCCGCCAACGCCGGGCTGTTGCGCCGGGGCAGCTGGGAAGGCTGCGCCCTCAACCGGGCCGGCGCCGCGGTAGGGATGCCGGTGCGGAGCCGGGGCGAGGCGGCCTACGCCTTTGACGTCACCCCCGAGATCGCCCGCCAGTTCGTCGAGGCCTGGGACCGGCTCTGGGGCTCCAACCGCCGGTGCACCCAGATGCTCCGGGAAGCCATCGAGCAGGCTGGTCTCTTCGAGGACGGGTCGAGTTTGACGACCGACGCGCCGGGGAAGATCACCGTCAGCTGAGAGCTGAGAAGCGCAAGGACGGCGCCCCGACCTCCCCCGGGGCGCCGTTTGCGCGGCTGCTTGATCGTTCAGCCCAGGTGCGTGACGAACCAGTCCCGGGCAGCAGCGCTGGCCTGCTCGAAGCCGGGGCCCGCATAGGCGTCGAAGTGGCCCCCGGGCAGGATGACGAGCTGCTTGGGCTCGCGCGCCTGCTGGTAGGCGGCGATGGCGAGATCAGTCGGCGTGAGGACATCCTTCTCGGCCACCACCATGCAGAACGGCGTGGGGCTGATCTTGTCGACGTAGGCCCCCGGCTCGTACTCCAGGAAGGTGTCGACCGACCGCAGAGTGACCTCGTTGCGCCATGAGGGCGCCCGGCTGTTACCCGTCTCGGTGAACCATTTCCAGGAGTCGGGTGTGGGCAGGACGGAGGGTGCCAGCGGGTCCTCGTCCACAACGGGGATCATGCCCGGCTCCTTGCCGGCGAAGCGGGCCTCGCGGTCGGCGTCCAAGGCCGCCCGCAGCCCGGCCATGAAGTCGGAGCGGACGAGCCGGGAAGCGTTGGCCGAGCCGCTCGCCAGCGGCACCTGCGAAACCACACAGCGGATGCGGCGGTCGATGGCGCCGAGGACCATGCAGTGAGCCCCGCTGTAGCTCGAACCCCACACGCCGATCCTGTCCCGGTCGATGCCGGGGAGCGTCGTCATGAAGGTGATGGCGTGGCGGTAGTCGTGGATCTGTTCCCAGGGGTCGATCTCCTGGCGAGGCTCCCCGTCGCTGGCCCCGAAGTTGCGGTTGTCGAAGACGAGAGCGGCGAGTCCGGCGGCGGCAAAGACCTCGGCGAACGAGTCGAGGTACATCTCCTTCACGGCGGAATAGCCGTGGGCCATGACGATGCCGGGCACAGGCTCGTCGCCGGTGCCCTCCGGCCGGTAGAGCCAGCCCCGCAGCATCGTGCCTTCAGCGTTGAACTCGATGTCGGTACGAGCCATCGCGCCTCCTTCGACCGGGGTTCCGGGAGTCCCCGAAGTGCTTCCCCGGGGCTGGGACGCTACGCCCGGAGAGCTCAGCGGGCGAGGCCGTGGTACTCCCGGTTGGGCATCTGGCCGGTGGCCATGGCCAGGCGGTTGGTGAAGGAGTACATCGAAGCCACCTCGATGATGTCCCAGACGTCCTCGTCGGAGAAGCCGTGGGCCCGCAGGGCGTCGAGATCGGCCTCCTCGCACTCGAGGGGGGTCCGGGCCACCTTCACGGCGAAGTCGAGCATGGCCCGCTGCCGGGGCGGGAGATCGGCCCGCCGGTGGTCGAGGGTGATCCGGTCCGCTTCCACCGGGTCGTCGGACTGCTCCCGCAGGGCCGCGCCGTGAGCCACCAGGCAGTAGAGGCAGCCGTTGGCCATCGACACCGCCACCGAGATCATCTCCCGCTCACGGGCCGAGAGCCCCTCGGTCCCGGTCATGACGTCCTTGAAGTGGGCGAACCAGGCCCGGAACCGCTCCGGCCGCCAGGCGTAGGCCCGGAAGACGTTGGGCACGAAGCCGATCTTCTCCTCGGCCTTGGCGAAGAGCTTGCGCTCCGGCTCTTCCAGCTCCTCCTCGGAGAGGACGGGAAACCAGCTGATCCGCTCCTCACTCATGTCGGCCACCTCCCGCGGTCGCGTGCCGGGCACCGTAGCGCCCGTTTCGCTGCGCCTCGCCCGGTGGCGGCCGACCGGCCGCCGGAAGCGGCTATCAGGCGATGACCGGGGTACCCAACCCCTGAGCCTCGACGGGCACGGCGGCTCCATCCGGGATGAGTTCCCGGACCGCGGCGGCCTCGACCCCGTCAGCGATCCGCTCCGGAGAAGGTGCGCCGCCACTGTCCTGGGGCACGACCCACAGGATGCCCGGCTGGCCGCAGCCGGGACGGCCGAGCACGACGAGCCGGCCGCCGGGGAGCCAGCCCACCACTTCGGTGTCGGCCGCCCCCACGTCCACCACCGGCAACCGCGAGTGGGACCGGTTGAACTCGTCGGCCGGGTCCGTGGTCGGATCGCCGGCCAGCACCGAGCGGTCGGCGGGGCACTCCCCCATCTGGACGGCGACCTTGCCGGCATCGACCGGGGAGACGATGAGCTTGTCGACGTGGCCATCGGGCAGGGGCAAGGTGAACAGCGGCGGCTCCGGATCCTGGGTGCGCCAGTGAAGGTGGTTCCGGTTGCCGGCCCGCTCGAAGGGATGCTCGGCTACGAAGAACAGCGTGTCCAGGGAGAAGGCGAGCCCGTGGATGCGCCGGGCCGACTCGGATTGGGCCACGGCCCGCCGCTCCTTGCCCTGGTTGGTGGCGAGGAAGATCCCGTAGTTCCCCGGCTCGTCCTCGCCCACCGAGTAGATGAAGCGCCCACCCGGGTGGTACACGGCCTCCTGGTGGCGGAAGAGAAAGGACACGTCCTGCCCGGCACCCCCGGCCAGCGCCACCTTGCGCAGCCCCCCGTCTTCCAGCACGAGGACGGACGTGCCCGTGGGCCGGCTCCAGGACGGCACCCCCTCACCGAGGCTGAGCCGTACCGTCTCCTCCCCCACCCGGGCCCCGGCGGGGGCCACCAGCACCCGGTCCCCCTTGGCCCCCCACACCGGCTGACCCCCCTCCGGAACGCCGAGGAGACATCGGGAGCGCCCCCCGGGGGTGGCGGCGAAGAGGCGGCCGTTCGCCACCCACGTCATCTCGCCGCCGTCGGGCACCGGTCCGATGCCATCGCATCCGGCGACGGGAACCGGGGCGTCGACTCCCGGTGCCGCCAGGGTCGAAGCGGTCGTCGGGGAGCCGGACCTCGGCTCGGAGGCGGAGTCTTCGGCCTGGCTGCAGGAGACGCTCAGGAGGAGCAGCGCCAGGACGAGGGAGATGACGCTCACGGCCGGCCGAGCGTACTGTCCTCCGCCATGAGACTGCAGCCGAATATCTGGTCCATGGGTGTCACCCGGGCCGGGGTGGGCGCCGCCTTCCTCACCCTGCCCCGCACCACGGCGGCCGCCTGGGTGGGAGAGGCCACCGCCGCCCAGCCGGGCGTGGATGTCCTCGCCCGGGCCCTCGGCGCCCGGGAGCTCCTCCTCGGCATGGGCCTGGTGCTGGCGGCGGCGCGCGGCCGGCCGGTGCGGGGCTGGCTGATGGCGGGGGTGGCGGCCGACGCCGCCGACGCCGCGGTGAGCGTCGCCGCCCGGCAGGAGCTGCCCCGCAACAAGGTGATCATGGTGGCGGCGGTGGCCGCCTTCTCAGCCGCCGCCGGCGCCCATCTCGCCTACCACGTCGGGCGCTCGTGAGGGTTGGCGGTCAGCTGGCGGCCGAGTCGCAGGCCCGGGCCCGGGCAATGCGCAGGGCCTGGTCCCGCCCCTCCAGGAGCAGGCGACGGACCGGCGCCGGCGGGTCATGACCCGCCAGGTACGACTCAGTGAGCTGGGCCCCGCCGTCGCTCACCGGGTAGAGCATCTCGGTGAAGGACATGCCCACGTCCGAGCCCCGGCGGTCCCAGACCGGCTGGAGGGCGGCGAAGTAGGGCTCGACCCAGGGCTGCAGCAGCTGCTCCTGATCGGCCTGGCGGAATCCTCCCATCACCGCCCGCATGGTGGCCAGGGGCAGGTCGCCTTCCACCAGGTCCTGCCACGCCGCCGCCTTGGCCGCCGCGTCGGGCCGGGCGGCCCGGGCGGCAGCGGCGTGGCGGTGCCCGGCGTCGGTCGGGTCCCGCTCCTCCTCGGCGGCGATCAGCGACTCCCCGGCGGCGCCGGCGGCGGCCAGTGACCGGATGAGAGTCCAGCGCAGCTCGGTGTCGACCTCGAGTCCCTCCACCGCCCTCGCACCCGAGAGCAGGCCGTCGAGGAGCGCCAGGTGGTCACCGCCCCGAGCGGCGGAGGCCAGCGCCCGGCAGAAGACGAGCTGGAGATCGCTCCCCGGCGGGGCGGACCGCAAACTGGCTTCGGCGTGCTCGGCCAGGCGGCGCCGGGCCGGCTCCCGGTTGGCGGGATCGCCGTAGACCACGGCGGCGGTGTCGGCGTTGCGCAACAGCCCGCTCACCACGGCGATCTCGTCCTCGCCGGCCAGGTTGGCGAGCACGATGTCGAGATAGTGCCGGGCCGGCAGCTCGGCGTCCCGCAGCATGTCCCACACCGCCGCCCAGCACAGCGAGCGAGCCAGCGGATCGGAGAGCGCCCCCAGATGGGACGCCACCGTGGCCAGGGACCGGGGGTCGAGCCGGATCTTGGCGTAGGCCCAGTCCAGGTCGTTCACCAGCACGAGGTCGGGCGCGAGCCGGCCCACCAGCGAACCGAGCGGGGTCCGGTGCCCGACGACGTCGAGCTCGACCCGCTCCCGAAGCTCGAGCCCGGCGACGGCGCGGTCGTAGAGACCAACGGTGACCCGATGGGAGCGCAGCGTGGGGTGGTCGGCGGCGGCCTCCTGTTCCAGTTCGAAGGAGGTGAAGGCCCCGTCGTCGGTGTCGAACCGGGCCCGGAGCGTGTTGACGCCGGTGGTCTCCAGCCACTCGCTGGACCACGAGGACAGGTCCCGCCCCGACGACTCCTCCAGCGCCCCGAGAAAGTCGCCGAGCTCGGTGTTGCCCCAGGCGTGACGCTTGAAGTAGGTCCGAACCCCGGCCAGGAACTCGTCCTGGCCCACCCAGGCCACGAGCTGGCGCAGCACCGAGGCGCCCTTGGCGTAGGTGATCCCGTCGAAGTTGGTCTTCATGGCCTCGATGTCGGGGGCGTCGGCCACGATGGGGTGGGTGGAGGGCAACTGGTCCTGGCGGTAGGCCCAGACCTTCCAGGCCGAGGCGAAGGTGGTCCAGGCCGAATGGAACCGGGTCGCCTCCACCATGGCCAGGTGGGAGGCGAAGGTGGCGAAGCTCTCGTTCAGCCACAGGTCGTCCCACCAGCGCATGGTCACCAGGTCGCCGAACCACATGTGGGCCATCTCGTGGAGGATGGTGTCGG
>JBIOUX010000110.1:0-23963 GCA_044867425.1 Acidimicrobiia bacterium
CGTGGAGCTCCACCCGGCCCGACACCACGAAGAACGACTCCGACATGGTCCGGTGGTAGTGGGGGGCAGCGCCCCCGGACTGGGGCCCGGCGTCCCACCGGTACAGCCCGAAGCGCCCGTCTGTGGAGGCACCGGTGGCCAAATAACTCAGAGCCACCGCCGAACCGATCTCGAGCTCGGGCTTCCGATCGGCAGGCCGGTAGCTGGCGCTGACCTCGCCCGTGGCGCCCCGGTAGAGGGTCTCGGGATACGACATGGTGGACTCCGATCTCGAGGGCGGGCGATGACTTTCGCCTGCTTGTGCGGTCTACCTACCGTGACGAACGAACTCTCGACGAAGCGAGAGAGAGGAAGGGCCGCCATGAACATGCCGCCGATCGTGTCGCCGAAAGAGTGGGAGGCCGCCCGCCAGGATCTGCTGGTCGAGGAGAAGGCGCTCACCCGCGCCCGGGATGCGCTGGCCGCCAAGCGCCGACGGATGCCGAGAATGGCCGTGGAGCAGGAGTACGCCTTCGAGGGTCCGAACGGCCGGGCGAGCCTGCTCGACCTGTTCGAGGGCCGCCGTCAGCTGATCGTCTACCGCTTCTTCTTCGAGCCCGGCGTGGCCGGCTGGCCGGAGGGTGGCTGTCCCGGCTGCTCCTTCCTGGCCGACCAGGTCGGCCACCTCGCCCATCTGAACGCCCGTGACACCACCCTGGTGTTCGTCTCGCGGGCGCCGCAGCCTGACATCGAGCGCTGGAAGGCGCGGATGGGCTGGGACATCCCGTGGTACACGCTCACCGACGACTTCGACACCGACTTCGGCGTGGACGAGTGGCACGGCACCAATACCTTCCTCCGGGACGGCGAGCGGATCTTCCGCACCTACTTCGTCAACCTGCGCGGCGACGAGGCCATGGGAAGCACCTGGAGCTATCTCGACCTCACCGCGCTCGGCCGCCAGGAGGAGTGGGAGGATTCGCCCGAGGACTATCCGCAGACTCCGCCCTACCAGTGGTGGAGACTCCACGACGAGTACGGCGCGTCCGCGTGATCCAGCACCTTCACTCCCTGGCCCCGAGCAGGTCACGCACGTGGCCGGTTTCGTTCAGCGAGATCACACCGCGCCGTCCGTCACGCGCCGCCCCGACCCCGGTGATGGAGGCGTAGGCGGGCCCGAACCACAATGGAGGTTCCTGGGCGAGGATGTGCCCGACGTAGGCGTTGACCACGCCGGCGTTGGTGAAGACGACCAGTCGCTGGCCCGGGTGCGCGGCCACGATCTCCTCGATCCGTCCCACGATCCGGCGCCGGAACTCGCCCGGATCGACGTCGGGGGTGTGGAAGTCGCCCGGAGCGATAGCCTGCCAGCGCTAGTTCCGGGGTAGGACCCAGCGCCGTCCGGTCTGGGTGGCGATCGCCACGACCAATGCCGCCAGCGGCCACGCTGGCGAGTGCGCCGGGGTGGTGCTGGCGCTCGCGGCCGGCCTAGCCGATAGCTGCTCGTAGGCGATGCCAGCCACCCGGGTGGCGAGCGCGGCCGGGCCGTTGACCGCAGCGGAAGCCGCCGAGGCGGCCTGGCGGGCTGCCTGCTCGGCCCTGGCCGCATTGCCGTGGTCCACCTCGGCCGTGGCCGAGCCGCCGGTCGGCGCCGGAGCGTCGTCGGCGTAGGGCTGGAGGGCCTCGGAGAGGTCACTGCCGGCACCTACCCGCACGATGCGGGCCACCGAGGGGATCGGGCCCCGGGGCGACGTCTTGTTCACCACCAGGTAATAGAAGCCGGGAGGGGCGATGGTGCCGCTGGGTGGGGCCACGGCCTCCAGGGCGTCGCTCCCAGCACGGGTGAACTCGAGCACCACGGACCGCTGGTCGCTGTCGATGGCATGCTGAGGGGACGGCGTCTTCATGAACAGGACCGACTCGATCTCGTCCGCCTGAGGGGTCCCGATGGAGAACTTCTCGCCGTAAGCAACCCCGGCCTGGGCTCGGCTGATCTGAGGCCGAGCGCCGCGGAAGAGGTAGGGCGGGCTGAAGACCTCGAAGCTCGGGTCGTTGTCGTTGTTGACGAAGGGGCGACCCTGGTCCTGATTTGCCCCGCCGTAATGGGCGGCGGTGGGAGCGTGGCCCCCGAGGAGCACCCGCATGTCGGGGAGGAGGAGAGCGGAGTTGTGGTAAGTGCGGTCCCGGCTGTGAGCCGCCACCTCGGTCCACTTCCCGGCCCGCGGGTCATACATCTCCGCGGTGAGAACGGCGATCTCAGCGCCGGGGTCGAGGGTTTCGTCCTTGTCGCCCCCACCAACCCCCAGAACCTTTCCGTCCGGCAGCAGGACGCCCGAGGCGAACCAGCGAGCGTGGTGGAGGTTGCCCGTCATCCGATTGGCGACATGACCGTTCTTGTCGATGGTGGTCAGGGTCGAGAAGGGCACGGCCGGCCACATTCGACCCAGCGTGCCACCGAAGTCGAGGATGGTGATCTCGTCGTAGGGCGGGGTCAACGGCAGCGAGACCGAGGCGACGGTGCCACGGGTACCCAGCGGCGCCGGGCCGACGATCTCCCACGTCTTGGTCTCCGGGTCCCACAACTGCTGGAGAGCCATCAAGGCCTCGTCGGCTGCCGCACCGAAGGGGCCTGTCTGCCCCGATCCCCCGTAGAACACCTTGCCCCCGGGGGTCAGGTGCAGCCGGGGCTGGAGGGGCAGCTCGTTCTCGGACGTCGGGCCGGCGTAGTTCTCGGTCCAGGTGTTGACGGTGGGGTCGTAGGTCTCGGTCCGGCGCACCTGTCCCAGCTGGCCAGTCTTGATGAGCTTGGTGACCCCGCCGAAGATGGTCATCTTGCCGTCGGGCATCTCGACCATCCCGGGGTACCAGCGGCCGAACTTCATGGTCGCGGCCGGGCTGAACGAGGTGCTCTCGGGGTCGAAGAGCCAGGCGGTCCGCAGGCCCTCGAGCTCGATGAGCCCGACATCGTTCGAGTCGCCCCCGTTGCGGTCCATCACGGCCGGTTCGTTGTACCAGTCGGTCCCGCCGGCCATGAGGACGCGGCCGTCGGACAGCAAGGTGACGTCGCTGCAGAACAGGTCGCCGTCGTTCCCGGACGCGTCGTCGGGCGAGGAGGTCGGATCGTGGGACGGCCCGCCCAGCTGGCCCCAGCTGCTCCCCACCAGGCCGTCACCGGGACGTCCGGGCACGCCGGCCATGCCGAGGGGGTCGTCGGTACTGTGATGGCCGGGCTTGATGTTCGGGTTTGATTGGCCACCGCGGTTCTCGGCCGGGACGATCCACTGGGGCGTGCCGCTGCGCAGGTCGAGGACTCGAGACGAGTCGTCGCGCATTGACGGGGAGAGCGACATGGCGCTCGGCCCCTTGGCGTTCTCCTGGCTCTCGAACCCGTTGTAGTAGAAGATCCGGCCGTCCGGGAGCACAGCCGCCGCCGCGGCAGTCGGCTTGCAGAGCATGTAGCCAGGCGTGTCATTTTGGGCAGGCCCGCAACGCGGAGTGCCCGCTCCACTTTCCTCGAAGGGCTCCGTCCAGTGCCCGACGAGGCCGGGCACGCCCACGAGCTGGGCCGACGAGTGGCTCACGATTCCGCCGAGCAGGAGCAAAGCCGCGGAGACCACCGTGCAAGCCCTCCACCAAGTTCTACGAGTCAGCTCATCCATGTCTGTCGCCTCCTGCGGCGGTTGTGGCTTTGCATTGGGGCCCGGCCTGAGAACGAAGGGGGTACGTCCCAGCGGTTCTCCGGCGGCTCCTGAGGAAGGCGTCGACTCGCGGTTCCAGGAGTCGCGAAGACCCTTGGGCCGGGTCAGGGCGGATGCCTGTGCCCATTCCTCATAGTTGCGCCCCCCTTCATCGCCCTGGAGGGAGCTGTGGCGCTGTGGCGCGGGCGGATGTCCCGCACAAAGTGGATCTTTTCGCCCGCGGCCCGCGCGGGCAAGGGAATTCCGTCAGGATCCTGGGCGCAGTGATCCGGACCGGGGCATTCATTGGCAGCGGAAGGCGCCCGGCGGCCTGATCAAGACCGCAAACTGAGCTGAGAATGGAGAGGCGAGAAACGATGACGGGGAATCACGACACGGGTTTACGGAATACGCCGGGGGGAACTCTTCTCTGCGGTAGGCCCCGGCCATTGACGACGCAGAGCGCGACCGGCAGTATCGACCGCTGCCACGCTGCGACCCCCGATCGAACCCGTCCGAAACTGACATACCCAGGGAGCTGCGGTGGAAGGCGCACCTTTCACCGGTCGTGACCGTGAAGTCGCGGCTCTGCGATCCGACGAGGCCTCGGCGGCGGCGGGCCGCGGCCGGGTGGTGGTCATCGAGGGCGAGGCGGGGATCGGGAAGACCCGCCTCCTCGAGGAGTCGCTGCAGGGCGGAGCGGGTCTCCTCCTCCGCGGCGTGGCCGAAGAGCTGGAAGGAAACCTGCCCTTCGGGGTGATCGTCGATGCGTTGGGGATCGACCTGCGGGCGGCCCGGATCGGGCGGTTGCTCCTCACCGCCAACAGCGGCGAGGGACCCGGGGCGTCGGGAGACGTCGAGTTCCGTGTCTCCGAGGCGCTCTTGGCCCACATCGAGGACCTCTGCGCGGACGGGGCGGCGACCCTGATTCTCGAGGATCTCCATTGGGCTGATCCCTCGAGCATCGCCCTCCTCCACCGCCTCGGCCGGCGCGTCGCCCAACTGCCCCTCCTGGTGGTGACGACGCGGCGCACCGGGCCCGGACTCTCCGGCCTTGACCGGCTGTTCGAGGGGTTGACGCCAGGATCGGTCCGCCGGCTTGTGCTCGGTCCGTTGGAGGAGGCGGACGTGGAGGCGATGGCGAAGACGGTCCTGGGCGGCGAGCCGGGTCCACGGCTGCGCGCCCACCTGGCCGGTGCCTCGGGAAACCCACTCTTCGTCATGGAGCTTCTGGGCGTCGTCGAGCGAGGTGGCGAACTGGTCGGCGACGGGCAGGGAAACGTCGACCTCGCCGCCGGCGCGCGGCCCATCTCCCTCGACGTCCTGGTCCTGCACCGGTTGAGCTTTCTACCACCCGACACTCTCGAAGCTCTGCGCCTCGCCGCCCTCTTCGGCACCACCTTCTCTGTCACCGACCTCTGCCGGGTGCTCGCCCTCTCTGCCGTGGCGGTCGCCCCGAGACTGCGGCCGGCCCTGGTGTCCGGGGTATTGGAGGACGCCGGCAATCGTTTCCGATTCCGCCACGACGTGATCCGCGAAGCGCTCTACATGGACGTCCCGGAGCCCCTGCGGAACAGCCTGCATCTCGAGGTGGCCAAGGCCTTGAGCGAGGCGGGCGCGCCACCAGAACGGGTGGCCGGACATCTTCTGCGAGGAGCGTCACGCGAGAACCCAGACGCCGTTCCCGCCCTGCGGGCCATCGCGGCCAGCCTGAGCGGACGGGTCCCGGCCCTGGCCGCCGACATTCTCGCCCGTGCCGCCGAGCTGAGCACCAGCCCGATCGATCGGGAAAAACTGCTGGCCGAACAGGTTCAGGCACTGTGGCGCTCGGGTCGGCTTCAGGAGGCGGAGGCCGTCTGCCACGCGCTGCTCGCCGATCGACCCGACCCGTCCGTTCGTCTCTACCTGGCCCAGGTCCTTGTCGCCCAGGGCCGCCTGGGGGAGGCGCTGGCTGCCATCCGCGAGGGCCTGGCGGTGGTCGAGCGGACAGAGGCCGTTCGGGCCCGCCTACTGGCCTGGGCCGGGTGGGTGCGCCTCTATTGCGGGGACCCTGCGGGGGCCGTGGAGGAGTCTGAACGGGCCCGGTTGATGGGGGAGGAGGCCGGTGACCGCTTCGCCGCCATGGTGGCGCTGGCCACCCAGGCGTGCGTGGCCCACCTGGGAGGCCGCCTCCCGGAGGCGATCGAGCTGGCGTCGAAGGCCCTGCGGCTGGAGGCGGAGCCGGGAGGAGAGGGCGATCACTTTCCCATCCATGTGCTCCTCGCCGTGTTTCTCTTCGACGCCGGGCGGCTCGAAGAAGGCCGTGCCGCCGTGGGTCACGCGCTGGCAGCCTGTGAAGCACGCGGCTCCCGCTGGGATCTACCCGGGTGCCACTGGGTGGCCGCCCGGGGCTGTTTCCTCTCGGGGCGGTGGGATGACGCCCTGGCGGAACTGGAAGCCGTGGCCACCCTGGCCGAGGAGCTGGGTACCCCTCCAAGCGTTCTCGACGGCCACGCCATCTCGGCGCTCATCGCCCTCCACCGGGGGGACGTTCCGGCCGCCATGCCGGAGTTGGCGGCAGCCGAGGAGGAGGCGCCGCTTCTCGGCGCCCAACACCTGGTGGACTGGGTGCCATGGGCGAGAGCCCTGCTGGCGGAGATGTCGGGTGCCCCCGACGAGGCCCTCGAGCTCCTGGCCCAGACCTGGGACATCTGCGCCCAGATCGGCGTCCGGTCGCAGTTCCCGGTCTTCGGACCCGACCTCGTGCGCCTCGCCCTCCGGGCCGGGGAGCGGGTTCGCGCCGAGGAGACGGCGGCCGCGCTGGACGAGTCGGAAGTCCAGGCCGGGACACCGAGCGTGAAGGCCGCCGCCCTCCGCTGCCGAGGGCTACTCGGTAACGACCCGGCGACACTGGTCGAAGCTGCTCGTTGGTACAGGGAAGGTGGCCGCCCCCTCGAGGCGGCGCAGGCCTCCGAAGAGGCCGCCTCGGCTCTGGCCGGCCAGGGAAACGCCGACAGGGCCCGGGTCCTCTTCGACGAGGCGCTCCAGAGGTATTCCGAGCTGCGGGCGATCCACCACACCGGTCGTGTCGAGGCGCGCCTGCGTGAACTCGGGGTGCGCCGGGGACACCACGGGACCCGGGGCCGGCCCCGTCACGGGTGGGAGTCGCTCACCGATACCGAACTGGCCGTCGCCGCGCTCGTGGCCGAAGGACTGTCGAACCCCCAGATCGCCCAGCGGTTGTTCCGGTCACGGCATACGGTCCACACCCACGTGTCACACATCCTGTCCAAGCTCAGCCTCGGCTCCCGGGTGGAGCTGGCCACCCAGGCGGCGCGCCGGACGGAGTGACCCCGCCGGCCCCAGGAGGAGACGGTCGAGGATGCCCAGCAGCTGGAGCCAGCCGGCGAACGACTCCGACTCGTCCTCGTCGGCGACCACCTCGCCCGACGGAGGCTTGAAGCCGTCGATGCTGATCGTGATGAGCACGACTCGAGACTGACGCTGCCGGGTGCGTCGAACATCACCCATTCGGGCGATGTTTCACCGCCACACCCATGAGAGATTGCGGGTCGGCCTCGTGGGCGAGGGCCGGCACACCATGTGCGACGGGAGGAGCAGGAGACCCAGGCGGAAGCCGACTGGGGGTGGCGGGCAAGCACAGCAGCACGTCCTCTGGGTTCGTCGCGCCGAGGAGCGGCGAGGGAGGGAGCGAGCAGGCATGATGTCGCCGATCCGCGTCGCCGTGTTCGAGCCGGACGAGATCTTCCGCCGGGGAGTGGTCTCCTGCCTGGCCGAGGATCCCCTCCTCGACGTGGTCCAGCAGGATGTGGCCTATGACCGCGGTGCGGGCGACGGCCCGGTGCCGTTCGACGTGGCCGTCATCTCGGCCACCTTGGACGGCGCCCCCCCCGCCTGCCCGCTCGTCGCCTGCGTCGGCCATGGCATCGGGACGGTCGAAGGGCCCGGTGAGGAGAACGTGTACGCCGTCCTCTGCCGCCGGACCCTGGCTCCCGACCAGCTGGTCAGCGCGGTACGGGCGGCCGCCGTCGGGTTGCGGATCATCGACTCGAGCGCAGTCAAGCCCGACTTCGACCAGCGCAGCCTCCAGGTGCTGCGCATGCTGGCCGAGGGTGCCGCCATCCGGGAGATCTCCCGCTCCTTGGGGTGGTCGGAGCGGACGATCAAGGGCGTGATCGCCGACGTGCAGCGGGAGTTCCAGGCCCGGTCCCGGACCCAGGCCGTGGTCGAAGCGCTCCGGCGCGAACTGATCTGACCTGACCTGGCTGCACCCCGGCGGGCGATCGGACGTCCGTGCACCAAGGTCTGCCCCTCGTCTTCTGGGCACGGGGTGTCGAGCACCCGTAGCGTCACCCACCAGGTTTTGAGGAAGGACCGGTGGTGACACGGGTGCTGATCGGTGAGTTCGGGGCGATCTTCCGGGCGGGCCTGGCCGACCTGCTCGCCGAGGCGGGCTGCGACGTCCTGCCCGACGAGCACACCGGCCGGGGGATCCTCGAGCGGGTGGTCGCCGCACAGCCCGGGGTCGTGCTCATCGACCTCGACGGCCCGGGAGCCGCGGACGTGGCCCGTTCGCTGGCCGCCAGCTTCCCTCAGGTGACGGTGATCGCGTGCTCCTCGGCGGCGCTCGAGATGCGCGTCTACCCACCCTTCCACGCCGGTGAGTCGTACGTGTCCCCGCTGAGTCCGGACCTGCTCGTCCGGGCCAGCACCGAAAGTTGACCGCGAGCAAAGGAGCGGCCCAATGCCCACCTACCTGACCCCCGGGGTGTACGTCGAGGAGGTCGATACCGGGTCGAAGCCGCTGAGCGCGGTGGGAACCGCGGTGGCGGCCTTCGTCGGCTTCACCGCCAAGCGACCCACCGACGACCCTGACGACCCGGCCGGCCTGAAGCCGAGGCTGGTCACCAACTGGTCCCAGTTCGAGCGCCTCTACGGCGGGTTCGCGCCGGGCGCCATGCTGCCCCACTGCGTCTACGGCTACTTCAACAATGGCGGCGGCCTGTGCTACATCGTCCGGGTCCCCCACGAGAAGGCGACGGGCGAACGGCCGCCGCTGGCCCTCCCGTCCGCGGAGAAGGCCGACAAGCCCGCCCTCGAGTTGACCGCCGCGGTCGATGACGACGTCGAGGTGATCATCCAGCCCGGAACGGCCGGGACAGATGAGGGCGATGCCCCCACCTTCGACCTCATCGTGCTGCACAACGGCCGGGAGGAGGAGCGCTTCGACGGTCTCACCCTCAGCAAGGGACCCCAGTTCGCCGAGGCCGTGGTGACGGAGCAGTCAACCCTCATCGGTCTGAAGGTCAAGGCGGCCGAGAAGACGTTGCTCCCCCGGATGGGCAGTTATCCCATCGCGCCGTCGGCGACGGCGCCGGTGGAGGTCCGGCCCAGCGACTTCGAGGGCGCGGAGGCGGCCCGCACCGGGATCCGGGGCCTCGTCATCGCCGACGAGGTGACGATGGTGGCGGTCCCCGACCTGATCACCGCCGCCCGCAAGAGCGACGGCAGCGTCGATCTCGACATGTGGAAGTCGGTGCAGACGTCGCTCATCACCCACTGCGAGGGGGAGGCCAACCGGATGGCGGTCCTCGACGCGCCCCCGGGCATGGACCCCCAGAAGATCAAGGAGTGGCGCTCCGACACGGCCATGTACGACTCGAAGTTCGCCGCCATGTACTACCCCTGGATCAAGGTGGCCAACCCGGCGGCGACCAACGGCGACCGCGTCATCTCCGTTCCCCCCAGTGGCCACATGGCCGGTATCTGGGCCCGCAACGACGCCACCCGGGGGGTGTGGAAGGCCCCGGCCAACGAGGTCATCCTCGGCGCCCTCGACGTGGAGCGGAAGATCACCCACGGCGAGCAGTCGCTGCTCAACCCGATCGGCATCAACTGCATCCGCCCCTTCGGCGTCCGGGGCATCCGGGTGTGGGGGGCGCGCACCCTGGCGTCGGACCAGTCGTGGCGCTACGTCAACGTCCGCCGCCTCTTCAACATGGTCGAGACCAGCATCCTCCAAGGCACCCAGTGGGTCGTCTTCGAGCCGAACGACCACGCCCTCTGGCAGCGGGTCAAGCGGACCATCACCGGCTTCCTGCTGGGAATGTGGCGCGACGGCGCCCTCTTCGGCACCACCCCCGAGGAGGCCTTCTACGTGAAGTGCGACGGGGAGACGAACCCGCCCGAGTCGATCGACGAGGGAAAGCTCGTGGTCGAGGTGGGCCTGGCGCCGGTGAAGCCGGCGGAGTTCGTGATCTTCCGGGTGAGCCAGTGGCAGGGCGGCGCCAGCGTCGAGTGACGCGGCCGGGATGACACAAGGAGGAGGAGGCGACAATGCCCGGTAAGGACGACGAGTTCTACCTCGGGAATTCGTTCTCTCTCGAGGTCGACAGCGTGGCCCTCGCGCTGTTCACCGAGGTGAGCGGACTCGAGAGCACAACCGACGTGGCTGAAATCACGCAACAGAGCAAGGACGGCAAGACGTGGAAGAAGCGTCTGCCCGGTGCGGATGCCAACAAGCCGGGCACCCTCACGCTCAAGACGAAATCGGTGGGAGCGGCCGAGGCGCTGTGGAAATGGCGGAAGGAGATCATCGACGGCAAGGTCTCCGGCGCATTGCGGAACGGGTCCGTCGTCATCTACGACAACGAGATGAAGGAGCAGGGCCGCTGGAACTTCACCAACGGGTGGCCGTCCAAGCTCAGCATCGGTGCGCTGTCGGCCGGAACCAACGACGCCGTCGACATCGAGCTGTCGCTCGAGTACGAGCAGCTGGGGCCGGCGTAAATGAACCTCCAGACGCAGTTTCCCTTCACCCTGCCGAAGGGCTATGTCGACGGCGACGGGCAGTTGCACCGCAAGGGCGTCATGCGCCTGGCCACGGCCCGGGACGAGATCGAGCCGCTGCGCGACCTGCGGGTGCAGGAGAACGATGCCTACCTCACGGTCGTCATGCTCTCCCGGGTCATCACCGAGGTCGGCACCATCCGGCCCGTCACGCCCAATATCGTCGAGGGTCTCTTCGCCGTCGACCTGGCCTACCTGCAGGAGTTCTACGGGATCATCAATTTCGGCGACCCGTCCGAGCTCCCCGAGCTGGAGGAGGCGTACCGCCACCCTTTGCCGGCGCCGCCGGCGCCGGCGCCGTTCCCGACCGAGACCGGCAACGGGGACGGCCCGGCGCCGGAACTGGTCCCCGCCGGGGCCCGGCCCGGTCGGGTGCTGGTCCGGAAGGAGGGTGGGGGCTGAGGATCACGGACCCCGAGCAGGTGTGGGACGAGGTCACCTACCTCGCCTACCACCTGCACTGGGGCTTCGACGCCCTGATCGACCTCGAGCACCGGGACCGGGCCCGGCTCCTGGCCGCTGTCGCCCGCCTGAACGAGCGGGCGTGGGAGGAGGTGCGAGAACTTGCCTGACGCCTCCGAAGTCATCCGGATGGCCAGCGGCTTCATCTTCGAGGTGGACGGCCAGCAGATCGGGATGTTCAAGGAAGTGAGCGGCCTGCGGGCCGACATCACGGTCGAGGTCCTCGAGGAGGGTGGTCAGAACAACTTCGTGCACAAGCTCCCGGGCCGGCTGAGCTGGCCGAACCTGGTGATGCGTCGGGGGGTCACCAACACCGACAACCTCTTCAAGTGGTTGCTCAAAGCCTCGGGCGACGGCTTCGAAGGAGCGGGGAAGAAGGTCGAGCGCACCACCGCCGCCGTCACCCTGCTCAAGCATGGAGGGGAACGGGTCCAGTCCTGGGAGCTCCTCGAGGCATTCCCCGTGCGCTGGGAGGGTCCGCGGTTGGCGGCGGACTCCAACGAGGTGGCCTTTGAGGAACTGGAGATCGCCCATCATGGGTTCCGGTCGACGAAGCCGTGAGCCGGTGGGTTCCCACGGGTTGCCCACCGCGCTGGCCGCCGGCCTGCTGCGGGTGACGACCGGCCTGCGCCGTCCCCTCGGACTGTGGCGGGCACTGGCGGGCCGCCCGGTGGCCGGCGCCGGGGGCCCGGTGGGCCGCCCCAGGCCTCCGCGGTGGTGGTGGGCGGCGCCTCGGCGCCGACCGATCGCGGACATCGGTCCTCCGGCCGGCCGTCACCACCTTCGGGGGTTTGGGCACGGATATTCCGGTTCACCGGAAAATCTGCGCCCAGAAGCGGCGCCGGGGCCCGACAGGCTGTGGCCACCTCCGTCGACACCGTCGGGACCTGCGGAGGTCCGCTCATCCGGGCCTTCGGCCGGGGGGGCCGGTCCAGCCGCCGGGGCGCGGGCCGCGGGCCGGCTGCCAGGTGTCGTGCGCCGGTTCCCCCGGCGCTGGCCGTCCCCGGTCGATCCGAGGAGGGAAGCGCCGACCGCGGCAACGAAGCCCAAGGTGCCCTCCTGGCTCCACGATGCCGTCGAGTCCGGGGTGATCGACGTCAGGGCAAAAGACGCACCGCACCGAGCGCCTCCAGCCAACGGGGCGAGACCGCCTCCGTCGCCTGCCGGCACACCGGCTCCGCCATTGGAGCGGCACAGCCGCGCCGGCCATGGCCGGCCAGAGCGCCCGGGAGGAACCTCGGGTGGCCTCGGGGCCGAGGAAAGCCACGGCTGGGCGGTCGAACCCGGGCCTCTGGTGGCGGGGCTGCCTCGGGCGACGCCGATGGGACGCGCCGGCGCACTGCCCTCCGGGGCTTCGGCCGGGGTGGCGGGTCCCCGGGGGCCGGCGCCTGTCACGCCACCGGCACATTCGACCCCCGCCACCGCAGCGCGGCGAGCGTCGCTGCTGCCGGATGTGGTGCGCAGGCTCGCCGGGCGCCGACCGTCCCCGGTCGAACCGGGCGGGGCGGCGTCGTTGATCCGGCGCAAGACGACCGCCGTGATGCCGTCGGAGGTGCTCGACGCCCTCGAGGCCGGGGTGATTGAAATCAGGGGAAGGAACGCAGCGGGAGCCGCGCCTTCGGCCGTTGCGATGCGGCCGCCTCCGGCGAGTGCGGGCCCTTCGACCCCGGCGCGAACGCCCCGGGCGGACGTCGGCCGTCCGATCCCGCCGGTGGAGCGGTACAGCGTGGCTGGCCATGGAGCCCCGAGTGCCCTCCTCGGGGGCGAAGAAGGGCACGGTTGGGGGGCACCGGCCGGGCCGCCGATGGCGGGTCTGCCCCGGGCGACGTCGGTGGGACGCGCGGAGGGTCTCCCCTTGGAGCCGCCGACCGGGGTGGCGGCGCGCGGGGGACCGGCCCGAGCCATGCCGCCGGCGAATTCGGCCCCACCCATGGAGACGCGGCGGGCGTCGGGGCTGCCGCCTGTGGTGCGCAGGTTCGTCGGGGGCGGGCAGTCAGGAGTCGACGCGGCGGGGAAGGCACCCTCTGAGGGGGCGGAGGCCGGGCGGCCGTCCTGGCTGCACGAGGCGGTTGAGTCCGGCGCGATCGAAGTGCGGGGCACCAGCGGCAGGTCGTCTCGTAGGGTCGGAAGCGCGGGGGGAGCGTCGACCGGGGACGCGCCGTGGGCGACACCGCCTGCTCAACCCTCGATCCGGCGAGGCGGTGTGGCATCTGGCGCCGCCGCCAGTCCACAGCCCGGCCGGACGGCCCGGGCGGGCGCGGGGCGCGCCGCTCCTGGCGGGCCGGCTTCCGGCGGGGCGGCCAGGGCCGGAGTCGGTCCCGCCGTTCCTCGCGGTCCCGATCCAAGCCAGGTGTCGCCTTCCCGGGGAGCGAAGGGGGCCAGTGGCTTCGGGGGCGCGGCAGGCGACCGGGCCGAGGCCGGACCGGCACCGGCCAGCGATCTCGGGTCCGGGCCCGGGGCCGGCGCCCGCCGGGCGATGCGGGCGATGTGGGCGCCATCCGGGCGTCGCGGGGGAGGACCCGGTGCCCTGAGCTCCGCCGAGAAGACGCCCGGAGTTCCCTCCGTGCCCGAGGCGGGGGCGGCGTTCAACCCGGCGCCGGAAACGAAAGACCTCAGCAGGAAAAGCACGTCCCAGGGTCCTCTTCTGTTGCACCTCTCTCACTCCCCGACGATGGAGAGGGTTGTCCGGCGGCGAACCGAACGGGCACGGCAGGCGGAGGCCGATCCGGCGGGACCGGTCGGCCCGCCCGTCCCGACCGGGACGAGTCCGTCCGCGCCTCCGCCGCGCAGGATTCCGCCGACGGTTGCGGTCGGCCGGCATGAGGGTGGTGGCGGCCGGGATGAGGTCCACGAAGTGGCCGAGGCCGCCGATGGAGGCCAGCCCGGCCACGGTGCCGGCCGGGCGGATGCCGCCCTCTCGGCTGGCCCGCCTGCGGGCATGGTGTCGCTCCCGGACAGGGCGCGGGGTGCGGAGATGCCGGCGACGTCCCCGGGGCCCGGCGCCGCCGGCGCCGAGGTGGTCGGTCGCGGGCCACGACCGTCGCATGTGATGGCGGCGCGGCGCGGTGGGTTGCCGTCCGGGCTCGTGGTCAGGGCGAGGTCGGGCGCGGTCGTCCGGCGCCGCAGCCACAAACTGCCGGCGCCTGGAGCCGGAGTCGCGGAGAGGTACCCGGCTCCGTCGCGGCCGGCGGCAGGGGCCGTTGCGTCCTGGTCGTCCGCCGACCGGGCATCGGGTGCGATGCGACCGGCGGCCTGGGAGGCGACGACACGTTCCCTCCCGACGTCCGGCACCTCCCGGCGTGGCGGCCATCTCGCGGGCGGACCCCAGCCCACGGGCGGACCCCAGCCCGCAGGCAGACCCCAGCCCGCAGGCAGACCCCGACGCGGACGCGGACCCCAACCCGAAGGTGGACCCCAACGCGGACGCGGACCCCAGCCCGGAGTTGGTCCCCATGTCGTCCGCCGACCCCAGCCCCCGCTCGGCCGCCCGGCCCGCCACCCGGTGAGTCCGGGCCTGGTCGGAAGCGTGGTACGCCGCGCCACGAGCCCGCCACCGGCTCCGGCACGCTCCTCACGGCCACACACGGCCACCGGTCAGCCCTCGAGGGCGGGCGTGGTCGACCGACTTCCTCCGATGGCGCCGCGCGTTGTCCTCCACCCGACGGACAGCGTCGCCCACGCCCTGCCGGCCATTCCCGCCGCCGCGACCACGGGCCAGCGGAGCTGGCCGGCGCCGGCGCCGACCCCGGTGAACCCGGTTCCACTGAGCCAAGGCGGGTCCGTCGTCCAGCGGGCCCCGGACAGCCAGGCGGAGACCACGGCCCAGTCGACCCACCCGGCGATGTCGCTCAACGGCTCGACCGTCGCAGCCAATGGCGGCATCAGCACCGCCCCGACGCAGGCCGGTGGGACCGGCCTGGACGTCGACCGACTCATCGAAGCCATCGAGGAGCGCGTCCTGGCCGAGGTCGAACGGCGCGGCGGGCGCTACCGGGGGATGTTCTGATGGCGCTGCAGAAGGCGTTTCTGGAGACGGAGACGGGCCAGCGCATCAACTGCCTGTTCAACCCCGCTCAGCTCACCGTCACCAAGGCGAACCAGTGGGTGGGTGACCTGGTCCCGGGCCGGCAGGCGCCCAACCTGTACTTCACCGGCGGGCACTCGGGAACGCTGCAGGCGGTGCTCACCTTCGACACCACCGCCGACGGCAGCGCGGTGACGACCCACACCCACAAGCTGTTCGGGCTGATGGCGGTGGACAAGAAGCTCCCGGGCTACGACAACGCCACCAAGCGGGGCCGGCCGCCGTGGGTGAAGCTCCACTGGGGCGACTTCCACTCGTTCGCCGGGGTGGTCCAGGACCTGCACGTCGACTTCACCTACTTCGCCGCCAACGGCACCCCGCTGCGGGCCAAGGCGGCCATCGTCCTGCGCCAGTTCGAGGAGGAGGGCGCCTGGGGCCCCCAGAACCCCACGTCGGGCACGCCCGAACCGCAACGGGTGCACCGGGTCCAGGTGGGCGAAACTCTCGATCGGATCGCCGCCACCCATTACGGAGACTCGGCCCGCTGGCGCGTCATCGCCGACGCCAACCGCATCGAGGACCCGCTGGCGCTGGCGCCCGGTGTTGTCCTCACCATTCCCCGCCTGGAAGGCGGGACCCCCGGGGACGAGGAGGAGCACCGTGCCTGAGCGGCCCGACGAGCACCGTCGAGCCCTGGTCAGCATCAAGGTCAACGGGAGCGCGCTCAAGGACGCCACCCTGGCGGCGCTCACCGAGGTGCGCGTCGAACAGTCGCTCCACGTTCCCGACGCCTTCACCCTCCGGTTCAACGACCATGACCTCGAGCTCGTGGGCGCCACCACCTTCGACCTGGGCGCCGAGATCGAAGTCGCCGTCGACACCCGGGGCGCCGTCACCCGGCTCGTCACCGGCGAGGTCACCGGTCTGTGCGCCGAGCTCGACGGCCTGGACCAGCAGCAGTTCGTCGTCAGCGGCCTCGACCGCCGCCACCGGCTGGCCCGGGGCGTGAAGGTGCGGACGTTCGTCAACCAGACCGACGGCAACGCCGTGACCAAGGTGGCCCAGGAGCACGGCCTGCGGGTCAGCGCCGATCCCACCCCGGGCCTCCACGAGTACCTGCTGCAGTGCGGCAGCGACTACGAATTCGTCAGCGAACGGGCCCGGGCGTGCGGGTTCGACTGGTGGGTACAGGACCGGACCCTGTACTTCAAGCGACCCAATCCCAGCGGCACCCCTCCGACGGTGGCGTGGGGCTCGGGCCTGCGCCGGTTCCGGCTGCGGGTGTCGTCGGCCGAGTCGGCCACCGAAGCCGTCGTCCGGGGCTGGAATCCCGTCAGCCAGCAGGCCCTGGTGGCCAGCACCCCGATGGGCGGAGCGGGGGGGGCGGGGGTCGACCTGGCCACCGACGCTCCGCTGGTCACGGGGCGCATCGGCAAGGGACCCAAGAGCTTCCCGGCCAAGCGCCTCGCCTGGGGCGCGGTGGTGAAGGACGCGGGCGAGGCCAAAGCACTGGCTACCGCCCTCGCCCAGCGGGCCACGTCCGAGCAGGCCGTCGCCCGGGGGGAGACACTGGGGGATCCGGCGCTGCGGCCCGGAGTTTCGGTTCGCATCGAGGGGCTCGCCGACGCCCTGTGCGGCACCTACCTGCTCACCCGGGTCGAGCACATCCTGAGCGGCAGCCAGCCGTACGTGACCCGCTTCGAATCGGGCGGTGAGGCCGACCACACGCTCGTCGACCTGCTGGGCGGCAACCACCGGACGGCGGGCGCCCCATCGCCCGCCGTGGTGGGCAGCTCTCTGGTCGTCGGGGTGGTGACCAACAACAAGGACCCCGACAAGCTCGGCCGGGTGAAGGTCAAGTTCCCCGGCCTGGCCGACAGCGAGGAGAGCGCCTGGGCCCGGGCCGTCAGCGTCGGCGCCGGCGCCAAGCGCGGTCTGCAGGTCGTGCCCGACGTGAACGACGAGGTGCTGATCGGCTTCGAGCACGGCGACGTCCGCCGGCCGCTGGTGCTGGGCGGCCTGTGGAGCTCCAGGAACGCCCACCCTGAGCACAGCTCGACGGGAGCCAAGGGGGGAGCGGTGTGGCAGACCAAAAGCGGGCATCTGCTCTCCATGAGCGACGGCGACTCCCCGGCCGAGCGCTACGTCGGCCTCGCCCTCCACACCGGCAAGACCGCCCTGCGACTGGGCGAGGACAAGTCGTCGCTCGAAGCGGAGAAGAACCTGGACGTGAGCGGCCAGGCCGCCATCACCATCGGCGCCCAGCAGGACATCACCATCGAGGCCAACACCATCACGTTGAAGGCCCGCAACCGGCTCGTGCTCGAAGGGAAGACGGGCGTCGACATCAAGTCGCCCGCCGGCCCCGTCCAGGTGCAGGGGGTCAACACCGAGGTCAAAGGTCAGGCCAAGGTGACCGTCCAAGGGGGTGCCATGGCCGAGGTCAAGGGCGCCATCGTGAAGATCAACTGATGGACGACGCGACGCGGGTTGCCGAATCGACAGACTTCATCGGCCAGGGGATCAGGTTCCCCATGACGGTCGACCACACCGGGGCCATCGCCTGGGCCAGCGGGCCCGACTCGCTCGACCGCTCCATCCGGGTGATCCTCTCCACCGGCAAAGGGGAGCGCCCCATGCGGGCGGGGTTCGGGTGCGGCATCTGGGACCTGCTGTTCGCGCCGGTCAACGACAACACCCTCGGTCTCATGGCCCAGGCCACCCGCGACGCCATCGGCCAGTGGGAGCCGAGGGTGA
The DNA here is from genome assembly GCA_044867425.1 of Acidimicrobiia bacterium. Classification (GTDB taxonomy): domain Bacteria; phylum Actinomycetota; class Acidimicrobiia; order IMCC26256; family BP-133; genus CAWBJP01. The sequence continues at coordinate 17,749 of JBIOUX010000110.1, forward strand.
CCCTGGAGGACGTGCAGGTGACACCCGACCCGGCCGACCCCGCCCTGGTCCTCATCTCCGTCACCTACCGGGTGAACGCCACCAACGACCGGCGCAACCTCGTGTACCCGTTCTACGTCATCCCGGAGGAGCGAACCCCATGAGCCTGCCCGCTCCCAACCTCGACGACCGCCGCTTCCAGGACATCGTCGACGACGCCAAGCGGCTGATCCCCCGCTACTGCCCGGAGTGGACGAACCACAACCTCTCAGACCCTGGGGTGGCGCTCATCGAGCTGTTCGCCTGGATGACCGACATGTTCCTGTACCGCCTCAACCAGGTGCCCGACCGCCTGTACACCAAGTTCCTGGACCTGATGGGCATCGAGCTGTTCCCGCCTCAGGCGGCCCGCACCGACCTCACCTTCTGGCTGTCGGCCCCCGAGGCCGAGCCCGTCATCGTCCCCTGCTTGACCGAGGTGGCCACCGCCGCCGGGGACGGGACCGCCCCGGTCGTGTTCGTGACCGACGTCGATCTGCGCATCGCCCAGCCCGAGCTCGTCGCCCTGCTCACCTCCTCGGCCGCCGACCGCTACGAGGACGGGTGGGAGGAGCTCCACTACCCGGGGGGGCAGGTGCGCTGCTTCTCCTCGGCGCCGCCCGCACCGGGGGACGCCGTCTACCTCGGCTTCCAGCATGCGCTGGCGGGCAACGTCGTTCGCCTCGACGTGGAGACGTCCGTCTTCGGCCTGGGCGTCGACCCCGACCGCCCGCCGCTGGCCTGGGAGGTCTGGTCGGGAGAGGCCTGGATCCCCACCACCGTGCACAGCGACGACACCGGCGGGCTGAACCGCACCGGGTCCGTGTCCCTGCTCATCCCCCCGTGGCACGCGTCGCTCACCCTGACCCACCGGCGGGCCTACTGGCTGCGGGGGCGCTACACCGAACCGGACGCCGGGCAGCCCGCCTACACCGCCTCGCCCGAGATCCAGGGCCTGGCCGTGGCCAGCCTCGGGGGCACCGTCGCCGCCCATCACTGCCAGTACCTGCCCGCCGAGGTCCTGGGCCGCAGCGAGGGTCGCCCCGGGCAGGTCTTCACCTGCCGGCAGCGGCCCGTGCTCGCCCGTGACCCCAAGGATATGGTGGTGACCGAGGGAGTCGACGGGCGGATCGAGTGGCGGGAAGTGCCCGACTTCTCCTGGTCGGGCCCGGGCGACCACGACGTCATCTGGGACGGCACCACCGGCGAGATCCGGTTCGGTCCCGCCGTCCGCTACCCGGACGGCACGGTGCGCCAGCACGGCGCCGTCCCCTCCGGCGGGGCGGAAGTGTCGGTCACCGGCTACACGACCGGCGGGGGAGCGGGCGGCAACGTCGGGGCCGGCACGCTCAGCGTGCTGCGCACCACCATCCCCTACATCGACCGGGTCACCAACCTGGAGCGGGCCACCGGCGGGGTGGACGGCGAGAGCGTGGCCAACGCCAAGCTGCGGGGCCCACTGGCGCTGCGCACCGGCGACCGGGCGGTCACCGCCGCCGACGTGGAACGCCTCGCCCTCGACGCCGACCCGGGTGTGGTCCGCGCCCGGTGCCTCCCCCCGGCGTCGCCCGGGGCCCCCGTCCGGCTCATGCTCGTCCGCCAGGTGGAGAAACGACCTCAGAGCCTGGAACTGGACGACTTCGCCATCGACGACCGGCTCTTCGCCACCGTGCGCGATCACCTCGAGCCCCGGCGGGTACTGGGGACGAGCATCCAGATCGGGACGCCGTACTACCAGGGCGTCTCCATCGCCGCCCTGGTGTCGGCCACCCCCGGGCGGCCGATCGACCTCGTCCGGGAGCGGGCCCTCGAGGCCCTCTACCACTGGATGAACCCACTGGTGGGGGGGCCGGCCGGCTCCGGATGGCCATTCGACACGGACCTCACCTCGGGCGCCGTGGCCGAGATGCTGGCCGCCGTCGAGGGCGTCGAACGCGTCGAGGAGGTCGTGCTCTTCGAGGCCGACATCCGCACCCGGGTGCGGGTGGGCGGAGGGAAAGAGCTGGTGCGTCTCAGTCCCGATTCCGTCTTCCTGTCGTTCCGGCACTGGGTCGTCCTCCGGTGAGCTCGCCGCCGCCGCCGCAGATCCCGCCGCTGCCGGCCTCGCCGCTGCCGGTGCCGAGGACGAACGGCGTCTCCGCCGGCGGCTGGCTGGTGGAACAGCTGCCCATCTGCCTTGCCGGCGACGAGTTCCTCCGGCGGTTCGTCGGCATCTTCGGCGAGCTGGCCGACGGGCTGCGTGATCGGATCGACAGCGTCGAGCACGCCGTCGACGTCACCGTGGCTCCGCCGGCCTTCGTGCGCTGGCTGGGGGGTTGGCTCGACATCGCCAGCATCGACCCCTCGCTGCCGGTCGAACGCCAGCGGGCCCTGGTGCGCGAGTTCGGCCGGTTGCTGGCCCAGCGGGGAACCCGGGCCGGCTTACGGGAGGCGATCCAGCTGGTCACGGGAGAACGGGTGGTGGTGGTGCACGATCCCGGGAGCATCGTGGCGGAGGGGAACCCGCCGCCTGCCGGGAGAGTACGGATCGAGGTGCCCGCCACGGGAGCGGTGACGGAGGCCGACCTCGTCGCCCTGGTGCGGGAGTGGGTTCCGGCCGCCGCCGGCGCCGAGCTGTGGGTCGGCGACCGCCGGTTGTGGGAGCAAGGGAGGGAGCGGCAATGAAGATGGCCGTCGAGTGCCCGGGGTGTGGCCGCGAGGCGGAGGTGGAGCTGGGGCGCCGCAGCGCCGAACTGTTCTGCGATCGCTGCGACTACCCGTTGTTCTGGGTGAGCGTTCCCCGAACCCTGGAAGACGACGACATCGGTGGCGACATGACGCTGCGGCGCCGTCCGGGGGCGGCTGGCATCCGCCTCCAGGCCACCGTGGGGTGCCCGGCGTGCCACGAACCGAACCCCCTGACCGGGATAACCTGCCTCCGGTGCGGCTCGGCGCTCTACCCCGAACCGGAGGCCGAACCCGTCCCGCCCGAGCCGGAACCGCTCCCGGCGCCCGAGCCCGAGCCCGAGCCGCCCGGCTGGCCGGCGTGGCTGCCGGCGGTGGTCGTCATCGCCGTCGTGGTCCTGGTTGTCCTGCTCATCTGGCTCCTCAGCTAGACATCCCACGCCACGGTTGTCAGCGGTTCCGACCCGGGGCGGTGCCCAGACCCGGAAGCTCGGCCTGGCCCGGTCCCGTGCTCGGCGGCGTCTCCTGCGGGGGCGCCTGCTCCGGGCTCGTCGTCGTCGTGGTCGTGCTCGACGTGGTCGTGCTCGACGTGGTCGTGCTGGTGGCCGTCGAGGTGGTGGTGGCCGCCGCGCACGACGCATTGACCTCCCGCTTCTCGCCGGGGCCGAGGCTCACATCGACGGTCCGCAGCTGGGGCCCGCGGAACACCAGCCGGTATTCACCCGGGGTGACGAGGTCCCCCAGCGCGTAGGCGCCGTCTTCCGCCGGGACGGCCGACTTGCGGGGGTCGAGCTCGCTCAGATCCCGGTGGCGACCTTCGACCGTGGTGCACGCACTGGCCGTCCCCGACACCGTGCCGGGCTGGCCCTGGAGGGTGACGTTGACGCTGACCGGCTGCCCCACCTCCAGCTTCACCTGCAGGGTCTGGCCGACGAAACCTTCCTTGGCGAAGGAGAGGGTGTAATCGCCGGCGGCCAGCTCCCCCACGGTGTAGCGCCCCACCTCCGCCGCCGGGGTGCTGGCCGTCGTCGCCTCCCGCTCCACGTCCTTGGCGGTCACCGTGACGGTGACTCCCGCCAGAGGGCACTCGCCGGGGGCGCAGGGCTTGACCCGCAGGGGGGAGAAGGTCACCAGGCCGGTGATCGACGACGAGGCCGACGGGACGAGGGCGGCGTCGACGGGGGTGGGAGCGTCGCGGGCGACGCTCGCCTCGACGCTCTTGGACACGAACCCCACCCGCTCGAAGGTCGCCAGGTAGGGGCCGGGCGGCACCAACCCGCCGAGGGAGTAGAACCCGACCGAACCGGCCGACTCGGTGACGGCGAGGCCCATCGCCACTCCGCCCTTGGTCACGGTCACCTGGACGTCCCCCAGCGGGCCGCCGCCGGCGGCGGTGACGGTACCGGTGATCGACCCGCCTCCCCGGCCGAGGGCGAGGATTCCCATCTGGGAGACGGCGCCGTCGCCGTTGGCCACCGGGACCAGTGCCGTCTGGGTGGCGAAGCCGTCCATGCTCACCGTGACCAGGTAAGTGTCGGGTCCTCCGAGACCGGCCAGGGTGAAGGCGCCGACGTCTCCGCTGGTCAGGGTGGTGGTCGCCGCCTCCCCCTCCTGCCCCTTGGCGGTGACGTTCGCCCCGCCGAGCGGCGCGCTTCCGTCGGTCACCCGGCCGACGATGACCGAGCTGCCGCTGGGGGCGACCTCGGCCGCCACCTGGTCGGCCGCGTTGTCGACCCCCCGGAAGAGGACGGCCCCCCACAGGCCCAGGGCGAGCAGGATGGCCAGGAGGGTGAGCATGGCCCGGGGTATCCAAGGCTTCTGGATGAAGGTGGCCAGCGCCTCGGTGGGTGGCGCCGGGGGGCCCGAGGCCCGCACGGTCAGGATCCGGGCCGCGGGCGCGCCGAGGAGGGGGCGTTTCCCCCGCGCCACCATGCCCGCCCGCACCCGACGGCCGGCGGGCACGTCCAGCTCGGTGGCGGCGAAACGGGACCGCAGCGCCTTCTCGGCGTCGGTGGCCGACAGTTTGACGGCCAGGGGAACGTTGCCCCGGTTTTCGGCCACCACCGTGAACCGGGCCCGCCGGCCGCCGGTGACCGATTGGGGTTCGAGAGCGAGGGCGGCGTCGTAGACGGGGGCGACCTGGAGGGTGAGGGGGGCGGCCTGCTGCACGGAGGCGTCGGTGGTCCCGGTGACCTGCACGACGGCGGTGTGCTCGCCGGCGGGAAAGTCCCGCGGCAAGGTGAAGATGGCGGTGGCTGTCCCCTCGGTGTCGGGGAACAGGGACAGCTCGGGCGGTGAGGTCACCAGCTCGACGGGCCGCTCCAGGCCCCCGAGCTTGACGCCGAAGCCTTCGATGATGGCGCCGGTGTTGTAGACGGCGACCTCGAAGGCGGCCGGGACACCGGGCGTGACCTCCAGTCTTTCGGGGCTGATCCGCAGTCGCATGGGAGTCACCTCTTCTTGCCGGCGGGGTTCTTGCTGGCGGGCTTCGTGGCACCGCCGGTTCCCACCCGGACCCGGCGTTCGTCGCGGCGTTGCGGCTCCCGGCGGTCGACGACGGCCAGGGCGACCTCGGCCGGCGGCGGGGCGGTGGCCTCGGACACGCCCGTGTCGACCGAGGCGGTCACCACCAGGGCGAGGCTCGGGTGGTAGCGCCCGCCGATGGCGGGCCAGAGGTCGGCGGGGTCAGAGGCGTTGATGTCCAGGCGCATGCTGGGCGGAGGCACGACGCTGCGGAGCGGCTCGGCCAGGTACGCCGGGTCGAGCGTGCGGGGCCGGGCCAGGGTGGCCAGCACCACGCCGAGGAGGCGGTGCTCGTCGCGCACGTCGGCGACCCAGGCCGTGACCAGGTACGTGAAGGCCATACGGGGGAGCGCCGGCCGGCGCCGCGGCTGCCCGTTCTCCTCGAAGTGCTGAATCCCGGCGCCCGTCTCGTTGCTGGCCGGGCTCACCGAGGCCAGCAGGAGGTTCAGGGTCGGGCGGCTGACCCCCGCCGCCCACTCCTTGTCCGGGAGGGCGAAGGAGACGTCGAGGCTGGCGGCCGGCTGCCCCAGCTCAGCGCGCAGGAACGCGTCCAGGCCGTCATCGAGCAGGTGCAGCATGGGAGCCTCCCGGCGCCGGCGCCCCCGGGTCCATCAGATGAGCCCTTCGCGGGTGGCCAGGGCCACCGCGTGCACCCGGTTGCGGCAGTTCATCTTCATCATCAGGTCGTGGACGATGTTCTTCACCGTCCGTTCCGAGTAGCCCAGCGTGTCGCCGATCTGGACGGTGTCGTGGCCGTCGGAGAGGAGCCGGAGCACGGCCAGCTCCCGATCGTGCAACACCCGGGACCCGGCGCTGGCCTCGTGGGCGGCCCGGGCCAGCATCCGCGGCACCAGGTCGGAGGGAAGGGTGGTGTTGCCGGCCGCCACCGCCCGCACGGTGGCCAGCAGCACCGGGGCCTGGAGCTCCTCACGCAGGAGCACGGCGGCCACGCCCGAGTCGAGGGCCTCGTACACCAGCTGCTCGCGCAGCACGGGCAGGACGGCCACGAA
>JBIOUX010000111.1:0-16078 GCA_044867425.1 Acidimicrobiia bacterium
GGCCAAGCGCGACTCCGAGTGGATGGGCCAGGTGCACAAGTTCCTCGGCCTCACCGTGGGCCTGGTCATCCCCCACTTCGGTGACGCCGAGTACAAGCGGGGGGCCTACGGGGCCGACATCACGTACGGCACGAACAACGAGATGGGCTTCGACTACCTGCGTGACAACATGGCCGGCAAGCTCGTCGACAAGACCCAGCGAGGCCACCACTACGCCATCGTCGACGAGGTCGACTCGATCCTCATCGACGAGGCCCGCACCCCGCTCATCATCTCCGGCCCGGTCGCCGACGACGCCGCCACCTACAACCAGTTCGCCCGCATCGTGCGCACCCTGGTGACCGAGCGGGACTACGACGTCGACGAGAAGAAGCGCACGGTGGCCCCCACCGAGGAGGGCATCTCCCGGGTGGAGGACGCCCTCGGGGTCGAGAACCTCTACGACGACGTCAACCAGAACTTCGTCCACCAGCTCCAGGCCGGGCTGCGGGCCAAGGAGCTGTTCAAGCGGGACGTCGACTACGTCATCCAGGACGGCGAGGTCAAGATCGTCGACGAGTTCACCGGGCGCATCCTGGAGGGCCGGCGCTGGTCCGAGGGGCTCCACCAGGCGGTGGAAGCCAAAGAGGGCGTCCGCATCAAGGAGGAGAACCAGACCCTCGCCACCATCACCCTCCAGAACTACTTCCGGCTCTACGACAAGCTGGCCGGCATGACGGGCACCGCCCTGACCGAGGCGGGCGAGTTCGCCCACACCTACAACATCGAGGTCGTCCCCATCCCCACCCACAAGACGATGATCCGGGACGACCAGGGCGACCTCATCTACAAGACCGAGGAAGCCAAGTTCAACGCCGCCGTGGAGGACATCGTCGAGCGCCACGCCGCCGGCCAGCCGGTCCTGGTGGGCACCATCTCGGTGGAGAAGTCCGAGTACCTCTCCCGCCAGCTGGAGAAGCGGGGCATCGCCCATGCCGTCCTCAACGCCAAGCAGCACGAGAAGGAGGCCGGCATCGTCACCCAGGCCGGCCGGGTCGGTTCCGTCACCGTGGCCACCAACATGGCCGGGCGGGGCGTCGACATCCTCCTGGGCGGCTACCCCGAGGGCCTGGCCAAGCAGGAGCTGATGCGGGACGGGTTGACGCCCGAGGAGGTCCCGGAGAAATACGAGGAGCTGCTGGCCCGGTTCAAGGAGCAGTGCGCCGCCGAGCACCAGGAGGTGCTCAAGCTGGGCGGCCTCTACGTGCTCGGGACCGAGCGTCACGAGTCGCGCCGGATCGACAACCAGCTCCGGGGCCGGTCAGGGCGCCAGGGCGACCCGGGCGAGAGCCGCTTCTACCTCTCCCTGGAAGACGACCTCATGCGGATCTTTGCCACCGGGGCCATGAACTGGGTGATGGGCAAGGCCTTGCCCGACGACGTCCCCATCGAGGCGAAGATGGTGAGCAAGGCCATTGAGCGGGCCCAGCGCACGGTGGAGGACCGGAACTTCGAGATCCGCAAGGACGTCCTCAAGTACGACGAGGTCATGAACCAGCAGCGCAAGGTGGTCTACAAGCGGCGCCAGCAGGTGCTCGACGGTGAGGACCTTCGTGACCAGGCCATGGAGGCCATCCAGGACAGCATCTCCCGGGCGGTGGACACCTTCTGTCCCGGGCAGTTCCCCGAGGAATGGGACATCCCCGAGCTGCTCAAGTACGTCCACGCCTACTTCCCGACCACGGTCACCCTGGCGCAGCTGCAATCGCTGGGGCGCCCGGAGGAAATGTCCGAGGTGCTCTGCGCCGACGCCCTGGCCAAGTACGAGGAGAAGGAGGCCCTGCTCGGCTCCGAGCAGATGCGGGAGATCGAGCGCCGGGTGATGCTCTCGGTCATGGACCAGAAGTGGCGCGAGCACCTCTACGAGATGGACTACCTCCAGGAAGGCATCAACCTGCGGGCCATGGGCCAGAAGGACCCGCTGGTGGAGTGGCAGCGCGAGGGTTTCGACATGTTCGAGGCCATGATGGGGGCCGTGGAGGACGACTTCGTCCGCTACGTGTTCCACCTCCAGGTCGTCAAGCAGGAGGCCGCGCCCCAGCCCACCCGGAGGCTGTCGTACTCCGCTCCCGAAGACCCGGTCCAGGGGTCCCAGGCGCTGCGCAAGGTGGCAGCCGCCGAAGCCGCCGCCTCGGGTGACACCGAGATGGCGGCCGCCGCCGGCGACGGCGACGGGGCCGCCGCCGTCCCGGCGCCCGTGCGGGTGGAGAAGACCCCAGGCCGGAACGAGCCCTGCTACTGCGGCAGCGGAAAGAAGTACAAGTTCTGTCATGGCCGTTAGGCCAAACAGCCCTTACTGACCCAGTCGAGCCCAAGCCTTCAGGCCGGCGGGCCCGCTACCGCGGCGAGAGCGGTGCAGGCGGCCAGGCGGTCGAAGTCGGCGTCGGCGTGGAGGAGCGGGGCCTCCTCACGGACGCAGACCGAGGCGATCAGACAGTCGAGCGTGCGGCGGATGGTGTATCCGGCGGCTCGAGCCTGCCGATAGAGGGCGGCGGCCCGGCGAAAGTCATCGAGATCTTCCAGGCGGAGCACGTCGAAGACGGACAGGCGGCGCTCGACCTGGCGCACGGCTCGGTCGCTGCGCAGGCCCTGGAGGATCTCGGTGAGGACGACGTCGGTGAGGCACACCGCTTCGTCGGCGTCGACCAGGTCGACGAGGTAGGCCACCTGCCAGGTTGGGGCGTCGCGGAAGAAGTCGACCCACACGGTGGTGTCGACCACGATCACCGACCGGCGCGGCTCCGCTCGAGGTCGCCCTCCCAGGTCACCTTGCCGCGCAGTTCGAGGACCGCCCGACGCTGTCTGCGGCGGATGAGCTCCCGCAGAGCGAACTCGACAGTGGCCTTCTTGGTGCGCGTACCCGCCACCTCCTGGGCCCGGGCGAGCAGGTCGTCGTCGATCTCGATGTTTGTGCGCACGAGAGCAAGCATACACAAAATCACGCTCAAAATGTGTACTCTTGCGCCCGCGGCCGTGGACCTGAGGCGGACCTGGAGGAGGGTTTAGCGGACTTGTCGGACGGCTGCTTATACGCGTATAGTACGCGTATATGGGGGTCGTGGTGAACTCCAGAGCCAGCGAGCTCACTCGGGAGGATGTCATCGACGCGGCCGCCGAGCTGGTGGCCGAGCGGGGCTATGCCGGCTTGAGCATGCGGGCCCTGGCCCAGCGTTGCGGCGTGGCCACCATGACGCTGTACCGGCATGTGCGCACCAAGGAGGACCTGCTGGGTGCGCTGACCGATCGCGTGCTGGCGGAGCTCGAGTTGCCGGCGCCGGGCACGCTCACGTGGCAGGAGCAGCTCGCCGCGGTGTTCCGGTCGGTGCACGACCTGCTCCTCGAGCACCCGGATGTCGTCGAGATTGCGGCCAGGCAGCATGTGGCCGGGGAGGCCGCCTACCGGGGTGCCGAGGTCGTCCTGGATGCGTTGCGGAGGGCCGGGATCGAGGGGGAGTCAGCGGCCAGCGCCTTTGCCGCGCTGTTCGCCTTCACGCTGGGGTTCACCCAGCAGCAACTGCAGTCCTCCGGCCCTGGGGCGGGCCTGGCTCACCGGCAGGCCGTACTCGAGCGCCTTCCCGTCGATGATTTCGAGAACCTCAGCCGGCTGGGCGGCGTGTTCCTCCTCCGTCACTCCGATCGACACTTCGACGACGGGCTGGACCTGATCATCCGCGGCCTGGCCAGCAAGGCCAAGGACCGAGCGAAGGGACAACGATGACCACCACGTCTACCCCCGCGTCGGCATCGTGGATGGGCACGGTCGGGCCGCGGTGGCTGAGCGATGTGCTGGGCGCCGCCGGCGTGGTCGACGGCGCCGTAGCCGGCGTCGAGACCGAGCCGTTAGGCGTGGCCAGCGCCGCCGGGGAGCTCGCTCGCCTGTCGCTGACCTACGAGCCGGCGGGGGCCCACGGACCGTCGACGATCATCGCCAAGGCGCCGGGGTCCAGCGAGATCCAACGGGCGATGGATGCGGCCATGGGACTGTTCGCACGGGAGCGCTTCGTCTACGGCGAACTGGCCGGCGCCCTGCCCATGCGCCTGCCCCGCTGCTACCACCCGGGAGACGGGGACAAGGAAGAGCCCATGCTGCTCGAGGACCTGCGGGGCCTCCGGATGGGCGATCAGGTCGCCGGCCTCGACCGGGCCGACGCCGAGCGCCTCGTCGACGGGCTGGCCGACCTGCACGCCGCCTTCTGGGAGGCCGACCCTCCGGGCGGCGATGCCAGCCGCCTGGTGTCATGGACCGACCCGGTCTTCGCCGCCATGCTCACCCAGCTGGTCACCAGCGGCGTGGCGGCCCTGCGCCAGCGTTACGAGGGTCGCGTCGCGCCGGGTGTCCTCGACGCCATCGAGGAGGTCGCCCCGGACTGGGCGACGGTCCTGCGTCGTTGCGCCGAAGGCCCCCAGACGTTCGTGCACAACGACTTCCGGCTCGACAACATCTTCTTCGGGCCCGACGGTGAGCCGGTCGTCCTCGACTGGCAGCTGGCGGGACGCTGCCGGGGGACGCAGGATCTCGCCTACCTGCTCTCGGGCAGCATGGCCACCGATGCGCTGCGAGAGTGCTGGGACCTGCTCGTCCGGCGCTACCACGCCCGCCTGCGGGCCGGCGGTGTCGGGGGCTACGACCTGGAGGAGTGCCGCTTCCACTACCGCCAGAGCCTGCTCTACACCGTGGCCCCGGGGATCGCCATGCTGGGCCAGATGCAGCTCGGCGGCGGCGACGCCCGCGGGCTCGCCGACACGCTCATCCTGCGCACCCTGACCCACGCCGGCGAACTCGACGCCTTCGCCACCCTGTGACCCTCACGGCCCCGTCCGCGAGCACCCCTCGGGCCGTCCTGTCCGACCTGAGCGCCTACCTCATCGGCGGTCGCGTGGTACCCGAGGGCCGGCCCGGCCGGTACGAGACCGATGCCAGAACGCCGGCCCAGGGAGTCCAGGACGGTGTCGACGCCGAACGGATCGGCTTCCGCCGGGTGTTTCTGTCCGAGCGATGGAACCTCAAAGAGGCGGCGGTCATCCTGAGCGCGGTCGCCGCCCGCACGGAGCGGATCGAGGTCGCCTCCGGCATCATCACGACCGCGGCGCGCCATCCCCTGCACATGGCCGGTATGGCCGCCACCCTGCAGGCCACCTTCGGGCCCCGCTTCGTCCTCGGCCTCGGGCGGGGCAATCCCGGCTGGCTGACCGGCGCCGGACTCGAGATGACCAGCTACGCCGGGCTGGCCGACTATGTCGACGTCCTGCGGCGGCTGTGGCGGGGCGAACGCGTCGCCTACTCCGGGCCCCTCGGCGACTTCCCCCATCTGCAGCTCGAGGACGTGGGTGGGCTCCCGGCGCCTCCGGTGTGGTTCGGGACCCTCGGGCAGCCCCGGGCGGCGAGGACGGCGGCCGCCTGCTTCGACGGAGTGCTCCTGCCCCCCGTCTTCACCCCCGAGGCCACGGAGTCGATCGTCGCCCGCCTGCACACCGAATGCGAACGGATCGACCGCGACCCCGCCACCTTAAGGATCTGCCAGTCGGTGATCACGGCGCCCGACCTCGACGAGGCCGAGACCCGCGCCCTCGCGCACGCCCGAGCGGTCACCTACCTGGACGCGCCCGGCTACGGCGAGATGCTCGTGCGGCTCAACGGCTGGGACCCCGCCCCCCTGGCCCGGCTGCGCGACCACGAGCTGTTCCACGACATGCCCACATCGGTCAGCGACCTCAGCTTCCACCGCAACGAGCTGCTGGGCCCGGCGTCCCTCGTCCCCGACGAGTGGATGAAACAGTCCTGCGCCCTCGGGCCGGTCACCCGATGCGTGCAGACCCTCCGGCGCTTCCGCGCCGCCGGAGCCGACGAGATCGTCACCTACGGCAGCACACCGAACCAGAACGCGGCGCTGGCCGACGCCTGGCGCCAGGCGCCGATGCGGGCGGGCACCGTCGCCTCATCCGGGCGGCGCTGACGAGGAGGAACCTGACCCGATCGCATGTGCGAGACGAAAGGAGAGGACAATGCCCACTCCCCCCACCGCTCAGGCCCGTGTCATCCTCGTCCACGGCGGGTTCGTCGACGGCTCCGGCTGGCAGTCCGTCTACGACCTGCTCCGTCAGGACGGCTACGACGTCACCGTCGTGCAGAATCCCACCCTGTCCCTTGAGGGTGACGTCGCCGCCACCCACCAGGCCATCGATGCCCAGGACGGGCCGGTCATCCTCGTCGGTCACTCCTACGGCGGAGTGGTCATCACCGAGTCCGGCACGCATCCCAGTGTGGAGGCCCTCGTCTACATCGCCGCCTTCGCCCCCGACAAGGGCGAGTCGGTCAACACCCTCATCGCCGACCCACCGCCCGGCGCGCCCGTGCCGCCCATCCTCCCGCCCCGCGACGGCTACCTGTTCCTCGACCGCGACCAGTTCCATGCCGCCTTCGCCGGCGACCTCCCGGCCGAGCAGGCCGCCTTCATGGCCGACTCCCAGGTCCCCTGGGGCCTCGACGCCCTCAACGGCTCCGTCAGCGAGCCCGCCTGGCGGGTCAAGCCCAGCTGGTACCTCGTGGCCATCGACGACCACATGATCCCTCCCCCCGCCCAGCGCGCCATGTCCGAACGAGCCGGCGCCACCATCGCCGAAGTCGCCGGAAGCCACGCCGTCTACGTCTCCCAGCCCCAGGCGGTCGCCGCACTGATCAAAGACGCTGCTGCCGCCGTCATCCTCCAACGGGTAGCCCCGGCCGGCGCGCCCGGTAGTGCCTAGCCGGCTCGCTCCGTGGGGGCGCCGCCGCCGGCGGACGGCAGGATAGCCTCGTCGAGGGTCAGACTCCGTCTGCGGAACCTGGAGCGGACCTGAAGTGGACCCGGAGGAGGATACGAGCCTGTGATCTGCGGTTTTATGCCCAGGGGCTGTAAGTACAAGTTCTGCCACGGTCGCTGAAAGAGGTCCGTGCAAGATTTCACCGACGACCTTGCTGACCTGCGCCGCCGCCTCGACGACGCCAAGGGTTACCTGAGGCTCGAGGCCGCCCGGGCCCGCCTGGCCGAGCTGGAGAAGGAGGCCTCGGAGCCGGCGCTGTGGGACGACCCGGAGGCCGCCCGACGGGTGACCACGGAGTTGTCCCGGGTCAAGGACGATGTCGACCGGGTCGACGGGCTGGAGCGCCGGCTCTCCGATCTGGAGACCCTCGACGAGCTGGCCCGGGAGGAGGGCGATGAGTCGCTGGCGGGCGAGATCGGCGCCGGCCTGTCGGGCCTGTCGAGCGACCTGTCAGAACTGGAGCTCCAGGCGCTCTTCACCGGGGAGCACGACGAGCGCGATGCCATCTGCGAGGTGCACTCCGGCGCGGGTGGCACCGACGCCGCCGACTGGGCCGAGATGCTGCTGCGCATGTACTCCCGCTGGGCCCAGCGCCGGGGGTTCTCCTTCGAGCTCGACGAGGTGTCGCCGGCGGAGGAGGCGGGCATCAGCTCGGCCACCTTCACGGTCAAGGGGCGCTACGCCTACGGGATGCTCTCGGGGGAGAAGGGGGTCCACCGCCTGGTGCGGATCTCGCCCTTCGACGCCCAGTCCCGGCGCCACACCGCCTTCGCCTCCTTCGAGGCCGTGCCGGCCCTGGAGGAGGCCGAAGAACCGGAGATCGACCCCGAGGACCTGCGCATCGACACCTACCGGTCGTCGGGGGCGGGGGGCCAGCACGTCAACGTCACCGACTCGGCGGTGCGCATCACGCATCTGCCCACGGGGATCGTGGTGTCCTGCCAGAACGAGCGGTCCCAGCACCAGAACCGGGCCCGGGCCATGCAGATCCTGGCTGCCCGACTGGCCGATGTGGCCCGCGAGGAGCGGCGGGCGGAGATGGAGAAGCTGTCCGGGGAGAAGCGGGACGTGGCCTGGGGAAGCCAGATCCGCTCCTACGTTCTCGCCCCCTATCAGCTGGTGAAGGACCTGCGCTCGGACTACGAGACGGGCAACGTGTCCGCCGTCCTCGACGGCGAGATCGACGCCTTCATGGAGGCGTATCTGCAGTGGCGCAGGCGCGAAGGGGAGCCGGCCGCTTAGAAGTACGTCTTGGGAACCCGGCGGCGCAGCCGGGCATGCACCCCGCCACACACGCCGACCAGACCCACCACCGCGCCGGCCATGGCGGGATGGAAGGGTCCGGCGTCGGCCGGCGGCAGCGGGACGTCGGCATCCCAGGCGTTGGCGGCGACGAAGGTTCGCTGCCCGACCAGGGGAGTGGCGAAGGGGTTGAGCGGCTCCTCCACCGGGGGCGGCGGGGGGGCCGGTTCGACCACGGGAGCGGGCTCGGGCTCAGGGGCCGGCGGGGGAGGAGGAGCGGTCGTGGTGGTCGTCGTGGGTGCGGGCGCCGCCGCCACCGGACGGGGCTTCGTCGGGCGGGGCGCCGGTGCCGGCGCTGGCGCCGGAGCCGGAGCCGGCGCGACAGCCGGGGGTGGGGCGCTGGCGGTCTTGGGCTGGCGGAAGATGACGGCCACGTAGAGCAACTTGCCACCGTCGGACGCGACCCCCACCCCCAGCTGGGTGAAGGCGGGGTGCAGGATGTTCTCGCGGTGGCTGGGCGAGTTCATGAAGGCGGTCTGGATGTCACGCAGGGACGGGCCCCGGCCGACGTTCTCGCCCACCCGCTGCCAGTTCGACACCTGGGTGCCGAGGTTCGCCGTGTGCCACAGCTTGTTGGCCCGGGCCATCTCCTCGGCCCGGCGCTGGGCGAAGGACTGGAGGTCCGGCGCGGTGGCCAGCGCGGCCAAGCCGGCCGCAGTGCGGTCGGCGTTGGTCATCGATGTCAGGTCCTCGCCGGCCCAGGCGACGCCTCCCAGCGCCGGCAGCAGAGCCACAACGAGGGCCACCAGCAACTGGCGCACTGGGCTCTCCCTCCCTGTGACTAGTTCCTTCGGCCTAATCCGGGCCTGGACCTGCCACGGAGAGTGATGTTTCGGCCCCAGCTGCCCCATAGATGGTCCCCAGTCCCCCCAGGTTGGACCCATTCTTCCCTTGTAAGCCACCGATTACCAATTGGGTCCTGGGTCCCTGGTTCGAACCGTGCCGACTGGTAGCCTCCTCCGGGTCATGATCCGGTTCGAAAGGGTCACCAAGGGCTACAAGGGCGGCGTCACCGCGGTCAAAGAGCTCAGCCTCGAGATCGACAAGGGCGAGTTCGTCTTCATCGTCGGACCCTCGGGCTCGGGCAAGTCGACCTGCCTGCGGATGCTGCTGCGGGAGGAGCTCCCCAACGCCGGCCGCATCTTCGTGGCCGACCGCGACATCTCCCAGCTCACCTCGTGGAAGGTCCCCTTCCTGCGCCGCAACATGGGCTGCATCTTCCAGGACTTCAAGCTGCTGCCCTACAAGACCGTCTACGAGAACGTCGCCTTCGCCCTGGAGGTGATCGGCCGGCCGCGGTCGGTCATCGAGGGCCAGGTGCCCCAGATGCTGGACCTGGTGGGGCTCACGAAGAAGGCCAACAACCTGCCCAACGAGCTGTCCGGGGGTGAGCAGCAGCGGGTGTCCATCGCCAGGGCATTCGTCAACCGGCCCCTCATCCTGCTGGCCGACGAGCCCACCGGGAACCTCGATCCCACCACCTCGGCCGGGATCATGCGTCTCCTCGACCGCATCAACCGGACGGGCACGACCGTGGTCATGTGCACCCACGACTACGGCATCGTCGACGTGATGCGCCGGCGGGTCATCGAGCTCGACCGGGGCCAGCTGGTGCGCGACGAAGCCCGGGGCGCCTACGGGTACGGCACGTTGAGCTCGGCGTCGGAGGCATCGCCCTGAGGAAGGTCGGCTACGTCACCCGGGAGACGGCGGTCTCGCTCCGCCGCAACCTGCTCATGACCCTGGCCGGGGTCATGACCGTGGCCGTGTCCCTCTTCCTGTTCGGGGGGGTCCTCCTCCTGTCGCGGATGGTGGACCACGGCACCGCCCGCTGGAAGCACGGCGTGGAGCTGGAGATCTTCCTCTGCTCCCGGTCCACGGCCCAGCCCGGCTCGACCGGCGCCTGCCAGACCGAGGCCAGCGAGGCGCAGGTGGCGGCCATACGGACGGAGCTCGAAAGCGCCAAGGACGTGCGCCAGTTCCGGTTCCTGTCCAAGGCTGACGCCTTCGAGGAAGCCAAACGGATCTTCGCCGGCGACCCCGAGTTGCTGGCCAACATCGACCCCGAGGGCCTGCCCGTGTCGTTCCGGGTGGCCCCCAAGGAAGCCGAGCTGACCGAGCAGGTGGCCGCCCGCTTCGCCGATCGGGCGGCAGACGGCATCGACGACGTGCTCACGGCCAAGGAGCAGGTGCGCCGGCTCCTGGCCGGCATCCGGTGGATCCGCGGGCTGTTCTTCGCCATCGCCGGCGTGCTCCTGGCCTCCTCGCTGTTCCTGATCGTGAACACCATCCGGCTGGCCACCTACGCCCGCCGCCGGGAGATCCAGGTCATGAAGCTGGTGGGGGCGACGAACTGGTTCATCCGGGTGCCCTTCATGTTCGAGGGGCTGGTTCAGGGAGCCATCGGGGCGGGGCTGGCCTTCGCCGGGGTCTACGCCCTGCGGGTGATCCTCTCCGACCTGACGGGCAAGTCGAAGAACCTCTTCCAGGCCTTCTACGTGACCGGTGGGGACGCCCTGGCCATCGGCGCGGTCATCGTGATGGTGGGGGCGGTGGTGGGTGCCCTGGGCTCCGCCATCGGCCTGCGCCGGTTCCTCGAGGTGTAGGGCCCTTTCGCCGGGCGGTCGAGCTGCGAGGGCGAGGGAAAGTCAACGGCGTCGGTGAAGGGGGTGGGTGGTGGTCGCGGGGCGGGTTCCGGCACGCTCCCGCCGGGTCGCGGGCAAAGTGCACATGGGATGTTCACTTTGCCCGTGAATTGCTCCGGCAACGCAACACCAACCACACGACGACGCTTAGCCGACACGCCGACTCCTCAACGCGCCTTTGATCCTTTCCTTCCCCCTCGTTTCCCCGACGGTCGTTGTTGTTGTGACGGATGTTGCGTAGGATCCCTCGTGTGCACCCCCGCCTTCTCGCGCCCTTCATCGCTCTGGCCCTGATCGCCGGCCCTGGAGTGCCGGGCGGCTGGGCGGCGGAGAAGGACAAGGCGCCCAGCGCCAAGGAGTCGCGGGTGGCCGAGCTGCGGGAGCAGATCTCGGACGTGTCGGAGCAGGAAGGCGCCCTCCTCACCGAGATCGCCGCCATCCAGGAGAAGCTCGACGAGCTCACGGCCGCCGTCCGCAAGCTCAACGGCGAGGTGAGCCAGGCCAAGCGGCACCTGCGGCGGGCCGAGCGGGAGCTCGACCGGGCCGAGGCCAAGCGCCTCGAGGTCGCCTTTCAGCTGGTCCAGGCCCAGGCCGAGGTCGAGGGCGCCCGCCACGCCATGAACCTCACCATCAGCGCCCTCTACCAGCGGGGTCAGAGTGACCAGCAGGCCCTGTACGCCGCCGTGGTCCAGACCTCGACCAGCCCCCACGAGGTCTTCAGCGCCCTGCACTACCTGAAGGGCGCAGTGGGGGAGCAGCGGGAGGATCTCGACCGGTTCATCGAGCTCCAGCACCAGGTCGAGTTCCTGAGCGAGCAGGCCAAGGCCCAGGAAGAGGCGGCCCGCACCGCCCGGGACGCCATGGACGCCGAGCGGGTCCGTCTGGAGGCAGCCCGGGCCGATGCGGTGGCGGCCCGCGCTGCGGCCAAGGCCGAGGAGGACCGGGAGCAGGAGTTGCTGGCCGAGGTCCAGGCCCGCAAGGAGGACTTCCTGCGGGAGCTCCAGCTCCTCCAGGCCGAGTCGAGCGCCATCGGCCAGATGCTGCGGGAGCTCCAGGCCGGCCAGCGCCTCGCCCCCCGCCACAAGGACACCTTCCGGCTGCCGGTCAACGCCCCGATGTCCTCACGGTTCGGCTACCGCGTCCATCCCATCTTCGGAGACACCCGGCTGCACACGGGGCTCGACTTCGCCGCCGGGGCGGGAACCCCCATCCGGGCCGCCGGCCCCGGCCGGGTGGTGTGGGCCGGAGCCCGCGGCGGCTATGGCAACCTCGTGGCCATCGACCATGGCAACGGCCTGGCCACCCTCTACGCCCACCAGTCCCGCATCGATGTCACCATCGGCCAGCGGGTGGTCACCGGCGAGGTGCTCGGCCTGGTCGGTTCGACGGGCTTCTCCACCGGGCCCCACCTCCACTTCGAGACCCGGGAGCTCGGCACCCCGGCCGACCCCCAGCTCTACCTCTAGCCGGGCGCCGGTGCCCGGACGCGATCCGGCCCCGCCCCCGAAGGGGCAGGGCCGGAACCGTCTCGCAGCAGCGATGTTCTAGGAGACCAGCCCGAGGACCGACACCAGAACGTCGTTCAGGAAGATGGACCCGCAGAGGCCGTTGTCGAGAACCCCCACGTTGTTGCCCTGAACGGCAAGGTTGTTCAGGTTGAGCAGGCCGCCGAGGAGGCTGTCGCCCGTGGAGTTCTCACTGCCGTTGCCCATGTCGGTGGAGCAGGCGGCGGCGTCGCCGTCGTCGTCATCATCGTCGTCATCGTCGCCCTGCTCTGCGCCACCGAGGATGCCGGCGGTCAGTCCGTTCAGGAAGTTCCCGTCGCACAGGGCGTTGCCCAGTGCGTCGATGTTGTTGCCCTGAACGGCGACGTTGTTGACGTTGGCCAGCAGGCCACCCTGCTCGCTCTCGCCCGTCTCGCTGTCGCTGTCGTTGGCCATGTCGGTGGTGCAACCGTCGGCGCCGCCCTCGTCCGAGAAGTCACCGTCGCCGCCCTCGGCGAAGCCGAGGATGCCGGCCACGACATCGTTGAGGAAGTTGCCGCCACACAGCAGGTTGCCGCCAACCCCGATGTTGTTGCCCTGCACGGCAACGTTGTTGAGGTTGAGCAGTCCACCTTGCTCGCTTTCACCGGTCTCGTTGTCCGAGCCGTTCTCCATCGACGTGTTGCAGCCGGCAGCGTCACCGTCGCCGTCGTCGTCTCCGTCGTCGTCACCCTCGGCGAAGCCGAGGACGCCGGCGACGACGTCGTTGAGGAAGACACCTTGGCACAGCAGGTTGCCGAGCACGTCCAGGTTGTTGCCCTGAACGCCGATGTTGTTGAGGTTGATGAGTCCGGACTGGCTGGATTCACCCGTGGAGTTGGACGACTCGTTCTCCATCGTCGTCGAGCAGCTCTCCGCGGCTTCCGCCTCCGGCTCCTCGTGGCCCCCACGGTTGGCGAGCGCCACGGGGCCGAATCCGGCCAGACCGAGACTCAAGCCCAACGCGAGGGCCGCGAGCGTGCGGGGCTTATTCATAGATTCTCCTTGTTGGTGGTGCATGGCAGAATCGCGTGGATTCGGTCCTTCAATTCGACTGGGTTCGTCCGATTCCTCCAGCCATTAAGCCCCAAATAAGGATGAGACTGGCAGGCGGGGCAGTTCGCCCGAGAATTTGTGCCAGCTGGCGCAAAGTGTCCGATTTGCCAGCAATGGTGCGGGTTATGGCTTCACAGCCGGTTTCAGGCGAATTGCCGCGGCCAGCTTGTCCTGAGGTGTACCCCGATGTCCGATTCCCGCCAATTTCACACATTGGACGAGAAGGCACCTCGGTATTCCGTTTCAACCGAAAGACCGAATGATGGTCTTTGTGGCGCTCGGGATGAGGCGTGGGGGCACCGGCTCAGCCTGTCGCCCACAAGTGCCGATAAAAAGGAGCGATGCGCCGTTTCGCTTCCTCCCTCCTCGTCGGTCTGGCTGCCCTCGCCGGCACCGTGGCCTGGACGTCGTTCGTGGCCACGGCGACGGTCCTCGATCCGTCCCGCACCGACCGGGTGGCCGAGGTGCTGGTCACCGATCCGACGGTCCGCCAGTCGGTCGAGGACGCCCTGACCCAGGCCCTGATCTCGGTTGTGCCCCCCAGCACCCCGGTGCCCGACAGTGAGCTGCGGCTGGCCGCCCGGCACGCCCTCGACGACCCCCGGGTCCTGGCCGTCCTGCGCACCGCCATCGTCGAGGCCCACCGCGTGCTGCTCGGGGAGGGCCAGGGACCGGTGCGGGTCGACGCCGGCCCCATCGCCGTCGCCGGCCGGGAGGCACTTCTCACCGCCCATCCGGAGCTCGGCCGCACGCTCGCGGCGCCGCCGCCTCTGACCGTGGAACTGCCCACCGATAGCTTCCCCAACCTGGGTGGGCTCCGAAAGACGGCCGGCGAGCTACCCAGGAAGGCGTCCCAGGCGGCCGTGGTGCTCTTTTTGGCTGCTCTCGTAGTGGCGGCCGACCGTGGGCGCATCCTGCGTCGGGCGGGCCTGTTCGGCCTCTGGACGGGCGGAGGCTGGTTCGCCATGGGATGGCTCGTTCCCTGGGCGGTGTCCCATTGGTCGGTCGAGGGCAGGCTGGCCGTGTTCGGCGCCCTGGCCGTAGCCGTGGCCCGTCCGATGATCGCCCCGGCCGCCGCCCTCCTGGCCGCCGGCGGGGGATTCCTCTGGGCCGCCTTCATGTGGGGGAAGCTGAGCGCGACCCGCCAGGCGGCGAAGGTCCCCGGTCCGGCGACCGATGCTCCCGTCTGGCAGCCCGTCACCGTGAACCGGTTGAACACGCCGGCGCTTCCACCCGCTGTCCCGCTGGGCCACCCGGCAAGCAGGGTCGACATCCGCCCCCGGGACTGACGCGGCGGGAGCCTCAGTGCCCGCCCGACCAGTCCCCTTCGAAGACCAGGCCGAGGTTGGGGACACCCGGCCCGGCCGGGTCGCAGCTGCCCTGGGGGATGAACCGCATGGTGGCCGCGGTGCCGGGTCCCTTCTGAAAGTGGGGGCCGCCGTCGCCCAGGCCGCAGGTGGTGCCGTGCACGACCGCCGTGTAGGTGTCGTTGTGGTCGGCGGCGGGGATCACCGGCACTGGGCCGAGGCGCTGGCCGGCCTCCACCGTGTACGAGACGCCGTTCACGGTGAGATCCACCGCCTTCGGGTGGTCGTTGGCGATGGTCAGGCGGACGGCGCCGGCCGGTGATCGTCGCCGTCAGGGCGGAACTTGAGTCCGCAAGCCGGGCGGACGCGCTGAGAGCCGCCAACCCGGCGGCTCTCGCGTGCTCTGGTGGAGGTGGCGGGAGTCGAACCCGCGTCTTCCGAGCTCTTGGCAGGGCTTCTCCGAGCGCAGCCGGCGAGGAGATCTCGAGCGGCAGCCGATCACCGGCCCTCAACCGCCGCTCCAGCCTGGAAAGGTGTCCCGGGGGGGCTCCAAGCCCGCCCCTCCGGTAAGCCACTCTGGATGACGCCCGGTCACCGGTTGAGCAGCAGAACCGGTGTGGACGCGCTACCTAGCCGAAGCTAGGCAGCGAGTGCGAGGTTGTCCTCGGCGTTTGTTTTGTTTCCCGGATTTTTTACGAGGACCCCGGGGTCCCTCGGCTCGCTTCACCTGCCTCGATCCTCAGAATCGAAACCAAGCACCCCCTTGTGGTGGTCACCAGGAACAACAGTCTACGGCCTCAGTCGGATTCCCGGGAGCGGCCCTTCAGGGCCCGCTCGGCTTCCCGCTTGGCGTCGCGCTCGGCGATGGCCTGGCGCTTGTCCCACTGCCGCTTGCCCCGGGCCACGGCCAGCTCCACCTTGGCCAGACCGTCCTTGAAGTACACCTTGAGCGGGACCAGGGTGAGGCCGGACTCGTTCAGCTTGCCCACCAGGCGGTCGATCTCGCCCCGGTGGAGCAGCAGCTTGCGCCGGCGGGTGGGGTCGTGCTGCTCCCGGGCGAAGGCGTAGGGCGAGACGTGCATGCCGTGCAGCCACACCTCGCCGTCATCGATCCGGGCGTAGGCGTCGGCCAGGTTGGCCCGCCCGTCCCGGATCGACTTCACCTCCGAGCCCACCAGCATGATGCCCGTCTCGTAGGTGTCGAGGATGTGGTATTCGTGCCGGGCCCGGCGGTTGCTGATGGCGACCCGCTCCCCGCCCTTCTTCGGCATGGCGCCACGCTAGTGGTATGTCCGCGGTTTGGGCGCGCGGTTGGGGTAGGGTTCATGCATGGCGCGTCCTCCGGCCGAAGCGTTGGTTCTGCTGCTCGAGGAGCGGCGGGCGTTGGAAGAGATCGCGGCGAGTT
>JBIOUX010000112.1:0-31929 GCA_044867425.1 Acidimicrobiia bacterium
CAGCGGGGTGACGAACGTGCCGGGCGATGAGACGGGCTTGACCTCTGGGCCGTGCGTCTGTCCCGGTTCTGATCGGAGCGTCCCGTACAGGTGGGACGCTGCTTTACCGATGCCTGATGTCAGACGACATCGGTGATGTGGAGCGTCGACCCGCCACTCGAGCCTGGTCACGGGGGTGGCGGCGAGCTAGTCGTGAACCCACCCACGCCACCTTCATGCTCTGGTGAAGGGGTGGGTCTGATGGGTGACGTGCAGATGACGTGGCGGCTGGTCCGCCAGGTGCTCCTCCTCATCACCGTGGCCGCGCTGGGCGTCCTGGCCATCGCTCCGGCGGTGGCATCCACCGGCGACGGGCCTGGAGGCTCGGCGGCCGCCGGCGGGGCGGTCGTGCACCGCCTCGGGCTCGCTCCCCAGGCGGCGGCGACGGCGGGGAACGACAGCACCTTGATCGCCACCCTCGAGTCCTCGTCTGACGGGGGCGCCACCTGGGGCCCAGCCGCCGGCCAGGCCATGACCTTCGCCTACGTCACCGACGGAGCCGGCCTCGTCACCGCCATCAACGGCGGTCCCATCGGCTCCATGAGCTGCAGCAGCGACGCGGCCGGGCAGTGCACGATCACCGTCCGCACCGAGGCGCCGGGAGAGTCTGTGGTTACCGCCGTGGCAGGAGCCGTGAGCGCCAGCACCCTGTTCGGGTAGCCAGGGTTCCAGCTAGGGATTGGGTTCTGCGGCGGCGAGGCGTTCGTCGATTCGAGCCAGCATGACCTCGATTCGAGTGAGCCGGCCGTGGAGCGGGCTGCGGACGAGCCAAGGCTCTGGTGGTCAGCGGGGATTATTCCGGTTAACCACCAGAACCTCCCAGCCAACGAGCGCTCAGACGTGCCGACAGCGAGCCTGTACAAGAAGAGGGAGGCTGGGGCTGTGGAACGCCCGCAGCGAACCGGTGGGAGGACGCAAAAGGTGCCTGATTGAGAGAATGCCCTCCCGACGGAGTTCTCGGTCGGCTCGCCTACTGGCCCGGATGAGGAAGGTGGTCCGGCACGAACCGCATGATGAGGGCATCGAGCTTGCCCTCGACGCGGGCGAGGTCTTCCTTGTCGGGCTTCCTCGACAAGGTGATCCAGACGGCCGTCGACGATCCGAGGACGCTGACGACGATACCGATGACGGCAATCAGGAGATCGACGCGGTCGACCATGGCGAAACGGCACCTCCGTGTCACGAGGGTATCAAGACTTGGATTCAGACCGGCCAGACAAAGCCCCGGGATCGTTCAACGCGGCCGGCGTCGACGAGTTCCTCGATGGCCACCGCCAGCTGATCAGGCGGAAGCCCGGTGCGAGCCGACAGTTCGTCGGGGTGAGCCGGTTCGCCGGCGAGAGCCCGGTGCACGGCGGTGGCTGACGAGCGCAGCGATCGTTTCGGGCCTGGGAACGACCAACCCCGGCGTGCGCCCGGGGTCATTCCCAGGGCGAGGAGGATGTCGGATGGGTCGAGCAGAGGCTGTGCTCCATCGGCCAGCAGTGCGTTGCATCCAGCAGACGCAGGATTTCGGCGTGAGCCCGGTATCGCGAACACGGGACGCCCATAGTCCAGAGCGCGCTCAGCCGTAATTCGGGAGCCACCCTTCAACGTCGCTTCGACGATGATGACGACGTCGGCCAGGGCGGCGATGATCCGGTTGCGCACGGGAAAGCGTCCCGGCTCCGGCTGCGTGCCGAAGGCGCATTCGGAGACGAGGACGCCCGATCTTCGGACCCGCTCGAACAGGGAGCGGTGCCGCCGGGGGTAGACGATGTCGAGCCCGGTGGCGAGCACGCCCACCGGTCCGGCCGGGCCGCACCCGGCGGCTTCGGCGACGGACAGCGCCCCGAGATGGGCGGCGGCGTCCACGCCGATCGCCATGCCCGAAACTACGGTGATGCCGGCGGCGGCCAGGAAGGCGCCCAGGTGGCGGGCGTCGGCCAGGCCCTGGGGTGTCGCCGCTCTGGTCCCCACGATCGCCACCCGCGGCGCGTCGAAGACACACGGGCGCTCCCCCTCCACCAACAGCAACGGCGGCCGGTGGGGCACCTCGTCATGGATCGGAAAGCTGGCGTTGGATGCCAGCAAGACTTCGGTCTTGCGCTGGACCACAGTCCTGGCGAGCCCGGAGGACGATTGCTCACCCAACGCCCTGAGAGCTTCGGACGGGTCGGGCGAAAGAGCGAGGACCTTCCGCAAGGAAGCCGGGGAGAGCAGTGCGACGAGTGTCGCCGCGGCCACTGCTTGGGCGCTCGCACGTTGCTCAGGCTTTGGTGTCCCGTCCGCGCCCAGGTGCCCCGTAGCTCCGGTCTCGACAAGTGGAGGAGTCGACGAACTCTCACAACGACAGCCCGGTTGTTCTTGGGGCCTCATGCCAGTACGTCCTCTCGCAGTCCGGCCGCGACGAGCACGTGGGCGGGAGCCACCTCTTCCGCTCCGTCGAGATCGGCGAGGGTCCGGGCCACACGGCGCACCCCGGCCAATCCTCGGCCGCTCCAGTCCCGTCGCCGGGCCGCGTCTCGCAGCGCCTCCTCAGCGTCGTCAGGAAACGAGATCTGGGAGAGGAGAGCGCTGGCCGGTACGCGTGCATTGCGCCGCCAAGGGGAATTCCGGTAGCGCTTTACCTGGCGAGCAGCGGCATCCGCCACTCGCAGTGCCACCTCGGCTGATGAAGCGCCAAGGGGAACCTCGGGTGGGGCGCTGCCCACCGCGACGCGCAGGTCGAATCGGTCCACCAGTGGGCCGGACAGACGGCGGCGATAACGGGCGCGCAAATTGGGATTACAGGTACAGGACGGAGGCCCCAGGCCACACGGGCACGGGTTGGTGCAGGCGACGAGCAAGAAGTCGGCGGGAAAGGTGAGGGCGGAGTGCTGTCGAGAGATGCGGACCACGCGCTCCTCGAGGGGCTGTCGCAGAGCATCCAGCACAGGGGGCGAAAACTCACCGAGCTCATCCAAGAAGAGGGCGCCCCGATGGGCGAGCGTCACCTCTCCGGCCTTGGGCCGCTTCCCCCCGCCGACGAGCGCGGCCGCCGAGGCGGTGTGGTGGGGAGCTCGAAAGGGTCGTGACCGCAAGAGGGCGCCACCCACTGGCTGACCCGCAGCCGAGTGGATCTTCGTCACCTCAACCGCCTCATCGGAGGTGAGTGGAGGCAGGATGGACGGCAGGCACTGCGCCAGCAATGTCTTTCCCGCACCAGGTGGGCCGACGAGAAGCAGATGGTGACCTCCGGCGGCCGCCACCTCGAGAGCACGTCGGGCGCCGGAGAGGCCCCTGACGTCGGCCAAGTCGACCAGAGTCGCGTCAGTGTCTGGCGGGTCCGTTGCTGTGGGCTGCGTGGCAGGTAGTTCGGGCCAGGGCTCCTCCCCCTTTAGGCACGATCGGGTCTCGGCTAGGGCCCGGCATGGCAAGACCCTGACACCCTCCACCAGACAAGCCTCTTCGGCATTGGCCATCGGTATGAGCACCGATGTCGTCCCGGACTGGCGAAGAGCGTCGACCAGGGCGAGCGTGCCTGTTACGGGTCGGATCGACCCGTCCAACCCCAGCTCCCCGATGACCCCAATGCCATCCAGCACGCTATTGGGCAGCACGTCATTGGCCAGCAGAACCCCTAGGGCGGCCGGGAGGTCAAGCCCCGGTCCGCTCTTGCGTAGCCCGCTCGGTGCGAGATTCACCGTGATCCGTTTGGAGGGCCACTCCGACCCGGAAGACAGGATGGCGGCTCGCACCCGCTCACGTGATTCCCGGACGGCGGCATCAGGAAGTCCGACGAGGTTGTAGGCGGGAAGGCCGCCGGCGGCGACGTGCACCTCGACGAGCACCGGGTGAGCGTCGACACCGACGAGGACGGCACTGCGGACGGAAGCGAGCATGGGCTCCTCCTGGATGGTGGCGGACACCAGCTGGAGGGCCCATTGGCCGGGGCGACCTCGACGGCTACCGAGATCCTACCGGGGGGGTACGACGAAAACCCCGGGCCGTGCGTGGCTGGTGGATGGTCAGACCACGACGTTGTCCTCGCCGGTCATGATGATGGCGCGCTCGACGTCCACGAACTTGGGTACGTCGTCCATCACGGCTTCCCATTCCGGTGTGCCCAGGGCCTTCTCCATGCTCGCGGCGTCGTCGAATCCGAGGACGGCCACACCGTCGTAGGCCGGATCGCCGTTGGCGTCGGGCAGGCAGACGTTCTGCACGTAGCTGCGCAGACCGGGAACCTTCGATGTGATCTCGGCGTGTGTGGTGGACCAGTACTCCCGGAACTGCTCGGCGGTCATGTCCGGGCGCCTGACCATCAGGCCGATCATCTGCTTCATCAGTGGCTCCTCACGTCGGGTCGTCTACGAGCGCTGCGTGCTTTAGCACACGGAGCGACATGGAGACAACGACGGCGTGAGCCGGCTGGCTCACCGGAGGTCAGAGCGCCCGGCAGAGCTCGATCAGGAGGAGGGCGATCGAGTGGTCGATGCAGAACTGGGTGCGGACGTCACCCGGGGGGACGGTGGCGTGCTCGCAGCCGAACGTGCCGTCATCCTCGTAGTGCAGCGGGCTGGTGCAGGTGATGGGGTGATGGGGGATGGAGATCCCCTCGGGCGGGCTCATGGCCGACGACGCCGAGAGGGTGGCCTGGAGGTTGATGCTCCCGTCGCCGGCGTGGGTGATGTAGTTCATCACTCACCGCCCTTCTGGCGGAAGTTGGTGAGCACCGACTGCTCCTCGAGCAGGGCGTCGATCTCGTCGAGGAGGTCGTCGATCTCCTCGACGACGTCGTTGCCGTTCCGGCTGGCGTCCGCCCGCCGGGCGTCATCCTCCGCCAGGCGCTCCGCCTCCTCCTTGGGAAGCCGAGCCCTCTGCTGGCGGCTGGCCGAAACCATTCCCCTCACACTCCTCGTCCGTGGGGTGCGGACTTTTGGAAGCTTCGACGCCGGCGGCATCTGGTCCTGCTTCCACCCCTTGTCAGAACTATCGGCAGAAATGTCCTAGCGCTTGAGCGCGATAGCGAGACGGCCTATTGACAGCAAAATCGTGGCCCTACCAGCCAAGGTACCGGCACGAGCCGCCGATCATGTCTGTATGAAACGGCGCCTACTGCCCCAATGTGACGTCGACGGCGAGCGTGAGACACCGGACCCCACCGCCGGCTTTCATGAACTCGCCGACGGGTGAGACGCACACGTCGAATCCCCAGCTTTCGAGCACCCGCCCGACCCGGGGCGGGCAGGCGGGCATGACGATGGTGTGGTTGACCACGACCGAATTGGCGCAGAAGGACAACGCCTCGTCGAGCTCGAGGATGAGGGGCTCCGGGACCAGACGCTGCATCACGGCCAGGCCGTAGCGGTCCCAGGCCTGGGGAGCGCAGATGGCGCGCCGGTCGTCCAGGGGACAGAAGGTGAGGTCGAGGTGGTAGAAGCGTGCGTCGGTCAGCTCCACCGAGACGACGGGGACGCGCACCAATTTCGCCAGGGCGCCGTGGGCGACGAAGTCGGACCGGAAGCGGTAGCCGGCCACCAGTCGCCGGCGGAAGGGCAGGGCGTCGCCGGCGCCTTCGAAGCACACGCCGAGCTCGACGGGTAGCTCGGCTACTTCGTAGCCGGCCCGGGCGAACCACTCGGCGTCGTAACGGGCCTCCGGCCGGCGCTCGGTGTGACGGAAGCGGCTGACCACGAAGCGGTTGGCGTCGATGAGGCCGGCGTTGGCGGTGAAGACCAGGTCGGGCAGGCCGGCCACGGGCTCCATGGGGATGGTCACCGCCCCGGCCGATTCGAGGTTGGCCACCATGTCCTCCCACTGGGTGCGGGCCCGCTCGGGCTCGACGGCCACCTCCTTGTGCATCCAGGGGTTGATCTCGTAGAGGACGCCGAAGTGGGACGGCGGGCACACCAGGTAGCGCCGGCCCCACGACAGGACGCCGTCCGTCATGTCGGGGCCAGCCCGACCCTCGGGGCCGCCTCCCGGCTCGGGGGCTTCAGTTCCGGGTGAGGTGCTCGACGAGGTCACGGAGGAAGAGCCCCACGTCGGTCACGATGCCGAGGGCCTGATGGCTGCCCCGATCGGCCAGCTTGGTGACCACCGCCTGGTTGATGTCGACGCAGTAGGTCTCCACGCCGGCGGGCAGCAGGTTGCCGGTGGCGATGGCGTGGAGGGTGGAGGCCAGCATGAGGGCGACCTGCACGCCCCCGAGGTGGGTCCGCATGGCGTCCTGGGCGGCCACGACGTCGGTGATCACGTCGGGGAGGGGCCCGTCGTCGCGGATGGAGCCGGCCAGGACGTAGGGGACCCCGGCCTGGACGCACTCGTACATCACCCCGGACTTGAGGAATCCCCGCTCCACCCCGGCGGCGATGGAGCCCCAGCGGCGGACCTCGGAGATGACCCGCAGGTGGTTGGAGTGTCCGCCCTCGGTGGGCACGCCTTCCCGCACCGACACTCCCAGCGAGGTACCGAGCAGGCTGGACTCGATGTCGTGGGTGGCGAAGCCGTTGCCGGCGAAGAGCACGTCCACCCAGCCGTCCCGGACCAGGGCGGCCACGTCGGGGCCGGCGCCGGTGTGGATCACCGCCGGGCCGCACACCGCCAGCAGCCGCCCGCCGCCGGCCCGGGCCCGCCGGATGCGTTCGGCCACCTCCGCCACCAGCAGCGCCTTGGGCTTCTCGGAGGAGACCTCCGACGCCATGAACTCGAAGGGGCTGCGGCCGGCGGGCCGCTCCAGGGGCCGCACCCGGACGCCCTCGGTGCCCACCACCACCAGGTCGCCCAGTTCGACGCGGTGCATGGGGACCGTCCGGGCCCGGGTGTGGTCGTCGGAGACGACCAGGCCGCAGTCCATCTCGGGGTTCTCCACCTCCACCCAGCGCCCGTTGACCTTGACCGCCGTCGGCAGGTTGGTGGTGGAGTAGAAGCCCTGGGGCAGGACGCCTTCCATGGTGGCGGAGACCAGCTCGGCGTCGGCTTCGACCACCGGATGGGCGCCGTGGGGGTGGAGCCGGGCGAAGAGATCGGCCAGGGCGTCCTCGTCGGGCGCGGTGATCTCGATGCGGGCCCGGGAGCTGTCGGCCGGGCCCTTGCCCACCTCCATCTCCACGATGCGGTAGTCGGCGCCGAAATCGATGATCTCGTCCAGGATCTTGGCCAGGATGAGCGAGTCGATGATGTGACCCGAGACCTCGACGACGTCGCTGGCGCTCATGGTCTGAGAAACCTAGTGGACCGCGGCCCCGCTCAGCCGGTGCCTGCCATCGGGGTCTCGCCACCGCCGCTGGCGGGGATGGAGCGGAGGCGGGCCTGGCGCTCCTCCCACAGGTCCTTGACCACCACCTGGATGACCCCGGCGGCGGGGATGGCCAGCAGGGCGCCGACGAAGCCGGCGAGCTCCACGCCGATCAGGACGGCGAGGAGCACGAGCAGGGGATTGAGCTTCACGGTCCGGCTCATGACCACGGGCTGGAGGACGTGGTTCTCCACCTGCTGGTAGACGATGTAGACGATGAGCACAGCGATGCCAGACCCGGTGGAGTGGAGGAAAGCGACGAAGACGGTGGGGATTGCTCCCAGCGTGGCGCCCACCAGGGGGAGGAGGTCGGCAAAGCCGACCCAGACGGCCAGCACGTTGGCAAAGGGCACGCCGACGATGCGCAGTGTCACGTAGGTGACGGTGCCGGCGATGAGCGAGATGACGAGGTTGCCGGCCATGTAGCCGGTTACGGCTCGGCCCGCGTCGTGTCCGACGCGGCGCAGCTGCGCCCGGTGGCGGTCGGTGAACAGTGCCAGGAAGGCGTTGATGATGTCGGGCGCCTCCAGGAGGATCAAGAAGGTCAGCACGAGGATGGTGAGGATGGAAAATGCCCCCGTCGCCACCGTCTGGAGGGTCTTGACGGCCGGCCCGCCCAGCTCGTTGAGCCGGTCCCGGAGCTTGGGGGCGTTGTCGCGGACGAACTTCTCGACGTTGTAGCGCTTGATGAGCTCGCCGACCCGGCCCTCGCCCTTCTCGGCTCTCTCGACGAAACCGGGGATGTCGTCGGCGAAGCGCTGACCGGCGTCGACCAGGGGCCGGACGACCAGATACCCGAGGCCGGCGAAGGTCGCCGTGCCCAACAGGAACACGATGGTGGTGGCCAGGCCCCGCCGTAATCGCAGCCGGGTGAGGGCGTCGACCACGGGATTGAGGAGCGTGGCGAAGAAGGTGGCGACGACCACCAGGGTGAGGATGTGGCGCAGCTGCCAGGTCAGCACCACGGCCAGGACGAAACCCGATCCGATGGCGAGCACGACCAGGACGATGCGTACGACGATGTAGCGCAACTCCTCCCAGCGGCGCCGTTCGTCCGTCATGTGCCCGCCACGGTACCCGGCGGCAGGCGGGGGCAAAGCTAATCTCCCCGCTATGATCATGGCTCTTCGCCTGGCGGCTCATCGCGATGCGGCCGGGGACCCCAGCCCCAGCCGCCAGTTCCTGCTTCGCAGGTCCTGATGGGGCAGCCCATCACCGTGACCAGCCGGCCCGGTCTGCAGCCCGGGGTCATGCTCTTCGAGCTCAACCGGTCGCTCACCGGGATGCAGACCGACCGCTACGCCTCCGTCGAGGACGCCACGGGCACCAAGCCGCCCGACGAGCTGGCCCGGCGGCTCTTCGCTCTCGGGGTGACGGGCGTCACCGTCTACTCGTCCAGCGTGACGGTCACCGCCCCGGCCGAGCGGTGGGCGGAGCTGCGGCCCAAGGTGGAGGACACCATCGTCAACCTGTTCATCTACTACCGCGACGGCACCGCCCCCCCGGCCATCGCCTCCCCCGCGCCCGCCGAATAGGCCTAGGACTCTTCGGCGGCGTCCCCGCCCTCGAGGCGCACGTCCCGTCCGTTGAGGACCCGGCCCACGAGGCGGGCGGAGTGGGGAGGGACGTCGACGACGTGGGCGGTGAGACCGGCATCTTCCGCTTCCTCCAGGAGCGCCTGGAGGGCGAGGGCCCCGGTGACGTCCACCCGACCGAGTCCGTTGAGGTGGACCACGAGGCGGTGGGCGTCGGGGTGGTGGTTGAGGGCGGTCATGAAGGTGCGCTCCAGGCTGGGCACCGAGCCGAAGTACAGCACCCCCTTCGGCTTGAGGTGCACGGCGTTGCCCTCCGACCAGCTGGGGACGGAGATGAGGATCTCCCGGCGCAGGTGGACGGCCACCGACAGGATGACGCCCACCACCACGGCGTGGGCCACCCGGGGGGCCAGGGCGATGGTGAGCACGAAGGTGACGATGGCGATGGTGGACTGGAGCCTGGTGTAGCGCCACAGCTCCAGGAAGGGGCCGATCTGGACGAGGCTGGCCACCGCTCCGATGACCACGGCGGCCAGGACGGCCCGGGGGACGGGCGAGAGCACCGAGGCGAAGGGGACGAGGAGGACCACGGCAGCTCCGCTGATGGCTCCGCTCCAGCGGGTGGTGGCCCCGGCCAGGTGGTTGAGGGCGCTGCGGGCGAAGGAGCTGCCCACCGGGAAGCCGCCGCAGACGCCGGCGGCCAGGTTGGCCACCCCCTGGCCAACCAGCTCCTGGTTGGGATCCCATACCTGACGCTCGGCGGCGGCATAGCGCCGGGCGATGGCGATCGCCTCGGCGAAGCCGATGATGGCGATCACCAGGCCGGGGATGACGAGCGCCGGCAGCTCGTCGTAGGGCAGGTCGAGGGTGAAGGGCGGTAGCCCGCCGTGGATGTTCGCCAGGGTGGGGCCGTCGTAGCCCAGAGCCACGCTCAATCCGGTGGCGGCCACCACCGCCACCAGGACGCCAGGGAAGAGGGGATGGAGGCGGCGGCCGCCGAAGACGACGAGGAGGGTGGCCAGCGTCAGCACCACCGAGGCGGGCTCCCAGCGGTCCGGGTGGGTCAGGACCGAGATGGCGTCGGGGAAGATGCGATTCCCGGGCGTGGTCCCGAGGGCGGCCGGGAGCTGGGAGGCGAAGATGACCACGGCGGCCGCCGTCGAGAACCCGATGACGACGGGCTGGGACATCAGGTAGGTGAAGCCGCCCAGGCGCAGCGAGCCCAACAGCAGGCGCACCACGCCGACCACCAGGGCCAGCAGGGCGGCGAGCCCGAGGTAGCGGTTGCTGCCGGCCGGGGCCAGCTGGTGCAGGGCTCCGAGGGTGAGCAGGGACGTGAGGGCCACCGGCCCGGTCTGGAGGTAGGGGGAGGAGGCGAAGGCGGCGGCGGCCAAGGTGGCGGCGGCGGCGGCGTACAGGCCGCGCTCGGCGGGGAGGCCGGCCAGCTCGGCATAGGCCAGCGACTGGGGCACGAGGATGAGGGCCACGGTGAGGCCGGCCACGATGTCGCCGGCGGGCAGGCGGCGCAGCGTCCTCCCGGATCCGCGGCTCATCCGGGCGACTCCGCCGCCGGCGGGTTTGAGGAGCCCGGCACGGGGCCGGTCAGCCGGGCGGCCAGGGGATCCGCCCACCGGGCCAGCACCGGACCGGTGACGGCCGTGACCAGCACGTAGGCGGCGGCCAGGGCGACGAGGTCACTCTCCAGTCCGGCTCCCAGGCTGGCCAGCACCACGGAGAACTCACCCCGGGCGACCAGGCTGGTGCCGGCCCGGATCCTCCCCGCCGGTCCCACCCCGAGACGGCCCGCCGCCCACCAGCCGGAGAACACCTTGGTGGGCACCGTGACCAGCGCCAGGGCCAGGGCGGCGGCGAGCACGGGCACCAGCTCGGACGGGTCGACGGACAGGCCGAAGAACACGAAGAACACGCCGGCGAAGAGATCCCGGAGGGGGCCCAGGAGGGCCCGGGCGCCGTCCGCCGCCGGGCCGGAGAGCGTGATGCCGACCAGGAAGGCACCGACGGCGGCGGACACCGCCAGTTCCTCGGCCAGCCCGGCGATGGTCAGGGTGAGGCCGAGGACGGAGAACAGGAGCACCTCGTCGGAGCGGGAGAAGACCAAGCTGGACAGGAAGGGCCCGTAGTGGAAGGCCACCCAGAAGGCTCCGGCCACGGCGGCGGCGGCCAGGGCCAGCGCCCCGGCCACGGAGGCGACGCCGCCGCCCCCCACCAGGCTGCCGATGAGCGGCAGGAAGGCGGCCATGGCCAGGTCCTCCACCACCAGGACGGCCAGGACGGCGGGCGTCTCCCGGTTCCCGACCCGCCCGAGGTCGGTGAGGAGCTTGGCCACCACCCCCGACGAGGACACCCACGTGACGCCGCCCAGCACCAGGGCGGCCCGGATGTCCCAGCCCAGGAGGAGACCGGCGGCGAAGCCGGGAAGGAAGTTGGCCACGGCGTCGACGGCGCCGGCCGGCGCCCCCGCCCGCAGCCCGCCGAGGAGCTCGGGAGCCGAGTACTCCAGACCCAGGGTGAAGAGGAGCAGGACGACGCCGATCTCCGCCCCCACCCGTACGAACTCCTCGGTCGGCCCGAGGGGGAGGAGGCCGCCGGACCCGTTGGCCAGTCCGGCCAGGAGGTAGAGGGGGATGGGGGAGAGGCCGATACGGCCCGACAGCCGTCCCAGGGCGGCCAGGACGAGCAGGAAGACGCCCAGCTCGATCAGGAGTTCGCCTGAGTGCACGGGAGGGGGTCCGTCAGCTTTCCAAGAGTTCGACCAGCGCCTCGATCCCCTCGGGGGTGCCCACGACCACCACCGTGTCACCGGCCTGGAGGACGAAGTCGGGACGAGGGGCGGGAAAGGCGTGAGCCGGGGCCTTGGGCCCGCCGGCGGTGGCGGGGCGCAGCACGGCCACGATCGACACCCCGGTGGTGGAGCGCACGCCGGCGGCGGCGATGCTGCGGCCGGCGAAGGGAGATCCGGCGGGCACGGGGACCCAGTCCAGGGCCAGCCCCTCGATGCTGTGCTGGAGGTCGGCCAGGCTGGCGGTGAGCTGTGTGCCCCCCAGCACCTCGGCCAGGGCGGCGCTCTCGTCGGCCGTGAGGGCCACGCTCGCTCCGGCCGCGTCGGGGTCGGTGGCGGCATAGAGGAGCAGGTCGCGGCGGCCGGTGCGGTGGGACACCACGCCGACCCGCTGGCCTGACCGGGTGGTGATCTCGTGGCGCAATCCCACGCCGGGGAGAGGGGTCTGGCGGATTTCGGGCATAGAGGCAGTCTCCCAGAAGACGGGTCGTCCATCCCGGCTTGCCAGGCGAACAAGTGTTCGATACGGTGAAACTGTGATGACGGCTCTTCGCCTGGCGGCTCATTGCTGATGGCTCTTCCGGCAACGGCTCAGCGAGCTCAGCCCTCCCTCGTCGAGGTGGCGGGCCGGGCCCGGCCGGTGGTCCTGGCTGGGGAGCGGCGCCTGGTCGTTCCCGGCCCGGTGGGCGACCTGCTTCCCGGGGGCGGCCTGCAGCGGGGGACGGTGGTGGCGGTCGACGGATCGGCAGGGGCGGGTGGCGCCTCCCTCGTCCTGGCCCTTCTGGCCGCGGCCACGGCGGCCGGAGAGTGGGCGGCGGTGGTCGATGCCGGCGGAAGCTTCGGGGCCCTGGCCGCGGCCGAGGCCGGCGTGGCTCTCGAACGGCTGGCCGTGGTGCACCTCGGTGATCGGGGCGTTCCCGGAGAGCCCGGGGGTCGGGGTGTCGCCGGAGAGCCCGGGGGTCGGGGTGTCCCCGGAGAGCCCGGGGGTCGGGGTGTCCCCGCAGAGCCCGGGGGTCGGGGTGTCCCCGCAGAGATCGTGGTCTCGGAGCGGTTCGGACCTGTCGTCGCCACCCTGTTGGAGGGCATGACCGTGGTGGCGGCGACCGTCCCCGGTCAGTTCCGGGCGGCCGAGGCCCGCCGGCTGGTGGCCCGGGCCCGGGAGCGGGGCTCGGTGCTGGTGGCCGCCGGAAGCTGGCCGGGGGAGGCGGCCCTGCGCCTGCGGGCCGAAGGCTCGGCCTGGTCCGGTCTGGGCCGGGGAGAAGGCCTGTTGGGAGCCCGCACCCTGCGGGTCTCCGTGGCCGGCCGGGGCGCCGCCGCCCGGGAGCGGACCGCCGAGGTCCCCCTCCGGGCCGCCAGTTAGGCCAGCGCATGGGGACGGCCGAGCGGATGCTGTGCCTGTGGTGTCCGGACTGGCCGGTGGTGACCGCCCGCCGGCGGGATCCGGGTCTGGCCGGGGTGGCGGTGGCCGTCCTGGAGCGGGGGTTCGTGCTCTCCGCCTCATCCGAGGCCCGGGCCGGGGGGGTGCAGCGGGGGCTGCGCAAGCGGGAGGCGGAGGCCCGTTGCCCGGGTCTCGTCACCCTGCCCTCCGACCCGGCGGCAGAGGGCCGCGCCTTCGAGGTGCTGGCCGGGGTGGTGGAGGCCCTCGCCCCCAAGCTCGCCCTGGAACGTCCCGGGCTCCTGTTCGTCCCCACCCGGGGTCCCTCCCGCTATCACGGAGGAGACGCCACCCTGGCGGCGCACCTGGTCGCCGAAGCGGGGGTGGCGGGGGTGGCCGAGGTGCGGGTGGGGGTGGCCGACGGCACCTTCGCCGCCCGCCTGGCCGCCCGCCGGGCTTTCGGCGGCGACGCCGTGGTGGTCCCCCCGGGGGGAAGCCCGGCATTTCTCGCTCCCTGGCCGGTAGGGGTGCTCGATCCCGGGGACGGAGGAGGTGCCCCGGGCGACGCTTCCTCACTGTGCAGCCTCCTGGTGCGGCTCGGACTGCGCACCCTGGGGGACTTCGCCGCCCTTCCGGAGGCCGCGGTGCTGGGCCGCTTCGGCCCGACCGGCCTGGCCGCCCACCGCCGGGCCCGAGGCGAGGAGGACCACCCGGTGGCCACCCGGGTTCCGCCGCCGGAACTGGAGGTGGCCCACGAATTCGACCCGCCCACCCCCCGGGTCGATGCCGCCGTCTTCGCCGGCCGGGCCCTGGCCGAGCGCCTCTCCACCGCTCTGGCCGGCGACGGGCTGGCCTGTGTCCGGGTACGGGTGGAGGCCGAAACGGAGCACGGCGAGCGGCTGGCCCGCCGCTGGCGGTCCCGCGACGGGCTCAGCCCCGCCCTCCTGGCCGAGCGGGTCCGCTGGCAGCTGGAGGCCTGGATCGGTGGTCGACCCCGAGGAACAGCCCCGGAGGACACGGAGGAGGCGACCGGGGGGCTCAGCCTGCTGCGGCTCGTGCCCGAAGAGGTGGTCGTGGCCGGGCGCAGCCAGCTCGGGTTGTGGGGCGGAGATCGGGCGGCGGCTGAGCGGGCCGCCCGGGCCCTGGTACGGCTGCAGAGCCTGCTCGGCCCCGAGGCGGTCACCGTCCCCGTCCTCCGGGGCGGCCGCACCCCCGACGAGCGGGTGGCCTGGATCCCCTTCGGCGAAGAGCCGTACGACCATAGAGCCATCGTCGGCCGGAGTGGTCGTGACGGCCAGGCTGCGCCGCCGGTGCTGTCCGAACCCTGGCCGGGAGCGATCCCCCCGCCGGCGCCGGCGGCCGTGTTCCGCCCGCCCCGGCCGGCGGAGCTGTTCGACGCCGGCGGCCGGGCGGTCACCGTGTCGGGGCGGGGGGAGGTGTCGGGCGAACCGGCACGTCTTTGCTGCATCGCCTTGCCCGGTGGCGGGGGAATGGTGGAGGGATGGGCCGGCCCGTGGCTCCATGACCTCCGCTGGTGGGACCCGTCCAGCCGGCGCCGGCGAGCGCTGTGGCAGGTGAAGGTGGCCGGCGGGGTGGCGGCGTTGGTGGCCGTGGAAGGCGGCCGCGCCTCGCTGGAGGCCCTCTATGACTGAGACTCGTTCAGCGAACCGGCGTGGCTCACTCGCGTATAGCGCGAGTGAACAGCGCAGGTTGCGGAAGCAGGGCGCTTACCGTGCCTGAGCATCCGCCGCCGAAGCCCTGGGTGCGGGGTGTCCCCGGGGGCGCCGGGGTGCGGGGTGTCCCCGGGGGCAAGGGGTGGCCGGAGCGGAAGCTGCCCCGGCCGGCGCCGGCGCCGCGGCGGCCGGCGAAGCCGGGCGGGTACGCCGAGCTGCACTGCCACACCAACTTCTCCTTCCTGGACGGGGCCAGCCACCCCGAGAACCTGGTGGGGGAGGCGGTGCGCCTCGGTCTCGACGCCCTGGCCGTCACCGACCACGACGGGCTGTACGGAGCCGTGCGGATGGCCGAGGTGGCCCGGGCCCTCGGCCTGCCCACCGTCTTCGGCGCCGAGGTCACCCTGGGGGCCGGCAAGGCCTCCTCGGGCCTTCCCGACCCGGAGGGCGAGCATCTGATCATCCTGGCCGAGGGCCCCACCGGCTATGCCCGGCTGGCCAAGGCGCTCTCCGCCGCCCAGATGGAGGGCAGCAAGGGCGCCCCCCGCCTCACCCTCGACACCCTGGCCGGCGCCGCCCGGGCCCCCGTCCACCGCCACCCGCATCCGAGCTCCGCCAACGACGCCTGGTTCGTGCTCACCGGCTGCCGCAAGGGCCCCGTCCCCAGAGCCCTGATGGACGAGGGCCCCGCCGCCGCCGCCCGGGCCCTCGCCCGCCTCGTCGACGCCTTCGGCGCCGAGCGGACCCTGGTCGAGCTGTGGGACCACCACGACCCCCTCGACCAGCCCCGCAACGACGCCCTGGCCACGCTGGCGGCCCGGGCCGGGGTGGAGATCGTGGCCACCAACAACGTCCACTACGCCACCCCGGCCGAGCGGCCCCTGGCCACCGCCCTGGCCGCCATCCGGGCCCGCCGGCCCATGGACGCCCTCGATCCCTGGCTGCCCGCCGCCGCCAGCGCCCACCTGCGCTCCCCGGCCGAGCAGGCCCGGCGCTTCGCGCGCTGGCCCGGGGCGGTGGAGCGCACCGTGGAGGTGGCCAGGGCCTGCGCCTTCGACCTGGCCATGGCCGCCCCCTGCCTGCCCGACTTTCCCGTCCCTCCTGGGCACACGGAGATGAGCTGGCTTCGCCACCTGGCCTGGGCCGGTGCCGACCGCCGGTATCCCCCCGACCACCCCCAGCACGCCGAGGCCCGGGTCCGCATCGCCGGCGAGCTCGACACCATCGAGGAACTCGGTTTCGCCGGCTACTTCCTCCTCGTCCACGACCTGGTCGAGTTCTGCCGGCGGGAGAACCTCTTCTGCCAGGGCCGGGGCAGCGCCGCCAACTCGGCCGTGTGCTACGCCCTGGGCGTGACCAAGGCCGACGCCGTGGGCCTCGGTCTCCTCTTCGAGCGCTTCCTGTCCCCCGAACGGGACGGGCCCCCCGACATCGATCTCGACATCGAGCACGAGCGCCGGGAGGAGGCCATCCAGTACGTCTACCGCCGCTACGGGCGGGACCGGGCCGCCCAGGTGGCCAACGTCATCACCTACCGGCCCCGCTCCGCCCTGCGGGAGATGGCCAAGGCCTGCGGCCTGTCCCCGGGGGCGGCCGACGCCGTGGCCAAGTCGGTGGAGGGCTGGACCATGCGGGACGTGCGGGCCGACGCCGGCGACGATGGCCTGGCCGCCATCCCGCCCCAGGTGCTCGACCTGGCCCAGCAGGTGCAGGGCTTCCCCCGCCACCTCGGCATCCACTCCGGCGGCATGGTCATCGCCGACCGCCCCCTGACCGAGTACTGCCCGGTGGAGTGGGCGGCCATGGAGAACCGCTCCGTCCTCCAGTGGGACAAGGACGACTGCGCCGCCGCCGGCCTGGTCAAGTTCGACCTCCTCGGCCTGGGCATGCTCACCCTGCTGCACCTGGCCGTCGACCTGATCGCCGAGCATCGCGGCATCGAGATCGACCTGGCCACCATCCCCCAGGAAGACGCCGTCTACGACATGCTCTGCGCCGCCGACACGGTGGGGATCTTCCAGGTGGAGAGCCGGGCCCAGATGGCCACCCTGCCCCGCCTCCGGCCCCGGACCTTCTACGACCTGGTGGTCGAGGTGGCCCTCATCCGTCCCGGGCCCATCCAGGGCGGCTCCGTCCACCCCTACATCCGCCGGCGCCGGGGCGAGGAGCCCGTCACCTACCTGCACCCGCTCCTGGAGAAGTCGCTCGAGAAGACCCTGGGGGTCCCTCTGTTCCAGGAGCAGCTCATGCAGATGGCCATCGACGTGGCCGGCTTCACCCCCGCCGAGGCCGACCTGCTCCGCCAGGCCATGGGCTCCAAGCGCTCCCATGAGCGGATGGCGGCGATGCGCGACCGGCTCAGGGCCGGCATGGCCCGCAACGGGATCACCGGCGAGGTGGCGGCCGAGATCGCCCACAAGCTGGAGGCCTTCGCCGACTTCGGCTTCCCCGAGAGCCACTCGGTGTCCTTCGCCTACCTCGTCTACGCCTCGTCGTGGATGAAGCTGCACTACCCGGCCGAGTTCACCGCCGCCCTGCTCAACGCCCAGCCCATGGGGTTCTACTCGCCCCACACCATCGTGCGCGACGCCCGCCGCCACGGGGTCGAGGTGCGGGGCCCCGACCTTTCGGCCTCGGGCCGGCACTGCACGCTGGAGGCCCGGGATGACGGCGAGTTCGCCGTTCGGGTCGGGTTGCGCTACGTCCGCAACCTGGGTGACGCCCTGCTGGAGCGCATCGAGGCGGAGCGGGTCGTCGCCGGCCCCTTCGCCTCCATGGAGGACCTGGCCCGGCGCACGGGCGCTTCCACCGCCGCCTGCGAGGCGCTGGCCACCGCCGGCGCCTTCGGTTGCTTCGGCTCTGTTTATGGCTCTTCGCCTGGCGGCTCATCGCTGTGTGATCGGGGGCCCCAGCCCCAATCACCGGCCGACGCAAGCGTCGGCCTTTCCCGGCGCGACGCCCTGTGGGCGGCGGCGGCGCTACGGGAGGCCCGCCCGGACAAGCTGCCCGGGCTGGTCACCGGCCTGGAAGCGCCACCCCTGCCGGGTATGACCCCGGTGGAGGAGGCGGCCGCCGACCTGTGGGCCATGGGGCTGTCACCCACCTCGCATCCCACCGAGTTCGCCCGGCCCGACCTGGACGCCGCCGGGGTGGTGTCCATCGCCGGCCTCGCCGAGATCCCCCACCGCAGCGTGGTGGAGGTGGCCGGGGTGGTGACCCACCGCCAGCGTCCGGGCACCGCCGCCGGGGTGATCTTCATCAACCTGGAGGACGAGACCGGACTGTTGAACGTGATCTGTTCGCCGGGGGTGTGGCGCCGGCACCGGCGGGCCGGGCGCACCGCATCCGCCCTGGTCGTGTGGGGGGTGCTGGAACGCCACCAGGGCGTGACCAACCTCGTGGCCCAGCGACTGTCCCCCCTGCCCAGCCGGTTCCTCACCCGGTCCCGCGACTTCCGCTGAGGCCGATCCAGGCGGTTCGCTTCGGGTTCCACCGAGTGCAGGGCCGCCACCGCCCGGCGGGCGGTCGGGTCGTCGGGCCGGCGTTCGAGGAGGCCGCTCCACTGCGCCCAGGCCAGGGCCCAGGTGTAGTGCGGGCGGCGGCTTGACTGCAGAGGCTCGATGAGCCCCCCGGGTCGATGTCACCCCGGGCGAGCTGGCCTACGAGGGCGTCTGCCACCGCCTCAGCGGAAGCCTCCATAGCCTCATTGTGCCCAATTTCCACAGGCTCAACACCTGGTCGAGGGCGTGCAGCCAGCCCATCAGCGGGGCAGGGAGGCCACGGCCACCACCGGCGAGGTGAGCACCACGTCGCCCAGGGAGCCGGAGAAGGGCAGGTTGGAGAAATTGAAGATGCCCCCGTCCTCGGCCACCATCAGGTAGCCGTCCCCGAAGGCCACCATGCCGGTGACGGGCTGGTTGAGCGGGACGCCGCCCATGGAGCCCCGGAAGCCGGCGTCGAAGGCGAAGACGCCCCCGTCGGCGGCCACCAGCCAGTAGCCGGCGCCGTCGGGGTCGGGGACCAGCGACTGGACCGGGGCGTTGAGCCGCATGTTGGCGGTGGAGCCGGCGTAGCGGGCGTCGCCGAAGGTGAAGATCCCACCGTCGGCGCCCACCATGTAGTACCCGTTGCCGGTCGGCGTGGGGACGGAGTCGAGCACGGGGGCATTGAGCGCCACCGCCGACATGTCCCCGAAGAAGTGGGCGTTCCCGAAGGGGACGACGCGGCCCTTGGTGGTGAAGAGCCAGTAGCCGAGCCCATCGGGGGTCGCCGACAGGCTGGTGACCGTCTCCCCGGCGCCGAGGCCGCCCGCGGTCAGGCCGCCGTGGTAGCCGGCGGTGCCGAAGGTGAAGACGGCGCCGTAGCGGTCCACGATCCAGTAGCCGGTGCCGCCGGAGGCGGGCTCGAGATCGACGGCCGGCTGGCTGAGCTGGCCGGCGGCATCCCCGAGGGGACTGGCGTCGCCGAAGTCGAAGACCCGCCCGTCGCCCGTCACCGTCCAGTAGCCGGAACGGACCTGGGTGGCCGTCCCCCCACCGCCCCCGGACGAAGAGAAGGAGCCGAGGCGGAGAGCGGCGCCGACGTCGAGGAGGCCGGCGCCGTAGCGGGCGTCGAAGCCGGCCGCCCCGAGGTCCCGGGCCGAACGGCGGAGGCGGTCGGCGATGGTGGCGGCGCTCGCCGTGGGGTCGGCGCCCCGCAGCAGCAGGGCGGCGCCGGCCACCAGGGGGGCGGCGAACGAGGTGCCTGCCACCTGGACGTAGGACTCGGCGGAGCCGGCGGCCGGGGCGGTGGTGGTGATGTCGACCCCGGGGGCGACCAGGTCGACCCAGGTCCCGTAGTTGGAGAAGGAGGCGAGGTTGTTGTTGCGGTCGGTGGCCCCGACGGCGATGACGCCGTCACAGGCGGCCGGATAGTGGGGCTCGACGGGGTCGCCGGCGGCCAGGTTCCCGGCGGCCGAGACGACGACCACGTCCCGGGAGGTGGCGTAGTCGACGGCGGCCTGGAGGACGCTGCTGGCCCCCGGTCCCCCGAGCGACAGGTTGATCACGTCGGCACCCTGGTCGACGGCCCAGGTCATGCCGGCGGCGATGTCGTTGTCGAGGGCCACCCCCTGGGCGTCGAGCACCTTGATGGGCAGGATGCGACCCCGCCAGGTGACCCCGGCGACCCCCGACCCGTTGTTGGTGCGGGCACCGGCCACCCCGGCCACCATCGTCCCGTGGCCCTCGTCGTCGGTGGGGTCGAAGTCGCGGTTGACGATGTCCCGGCCGGTGAGGAGCCGGCCGGCCAGGTCGGGAGTGTCGCGGTCGACCCCGCTGTCGATGACGGCCAGCACGAGGTTGTCGGCCCCGGTGGTGATGTCCCAGGCCCGGGGCAGGCCCACGGCCGACGCGTAGGAAGCCTGGTAGCCGGCGTAGAGCGGGTCGGACGGAACCGCCAGTGATCGGCGCTGCCGGTTGGGTTCCACCACGTCGACCACCCCGGAGGCCAGCAGCCGGCGGCGGACCTTCTCGGCGGGCTGGTCGCCGGTGGAGATCTCCACGAAGCCGGTCTTGCCCACCTCGGCGCCCACCTCGGCCCCGGCCTGATCCAGGGCGGCGCTGGCGGCGGCACCGGCCACCGCCGGCTTGAAGCGGACGAGGAGGCTGTCCCCGCCGGGATCCCCGGTCATGTCCGGCGCCGTGGCGGCGGTAGCGGGCAGGCCCACGGACACGGCGGCGAGAGCGGCGGCGACCGCCGCGATCCATCTCCGGCGCCCCCCGGGCGCAACCGTGACTCGCATGCTTTTGTCATCGGCCGTCCAGGGCCCGCCACCGCGGCCGACACAGGACATTTGTCCTGCTTGACTAGATTCCCGGCGCCCCCCCGAGTCCGGGGCCCCCCCGAACCTTGCGACGCATCAAGCCCCGCTCAGGGCGGCCCCGCCCTCTCCGGCTCACCGGCCGGCTGGTGGTCCGCCTCGTCCGTCTCCTGGGGCCCAGCCCCGGCGCCACCCGCCAGAGCCTGGTGGCCCTGGGGCTCAACTCGTCGACCAGCCTCGTGGCCGGCGCCGTGCTCGGGTCCATCACCCCGACGCTGGAGCGCTACCCGGGCCTGCTCGTCCTCGTGCCTGCCGCCATCGGCTTGCGGGGCAACGTGTTCTCCACCCTCGGCAACCGCCT
The DNA here is from genome assembly GCA_044867425.1 of Acidimicrobiia bacterium. GTDB lineage: Bacteria > Actinomycetota > Acidimicrobiia > IMCC26256 > BP-133 > CAWBJP01. Next base: position 20,845 of record JBIOUX010000112.1, read on the forward strand.
CTCGACGGCGGTCCACACCGGTCTGTTCCGCTTCTCGCTGCGCCCCGGGTCCTTGATGGGCCAGAACGTCACGGCCGCGCTGGTGCTCACCCTGAGCATGTCGTTCTTCGTGGCCGCCGCCGCCAAGGTGGTGGCCGTCGGCCTCCACATCGAGGGCACCATCTCGCTGTTCCAGTTGGCCCTGGTGTCGATCCTGGGCGGGATGCTGGCATCCTCCGCCGTGCTCGCCGCCACCGTCGCCCTGGCCGAGGGGTCGGTCCGGCGGGGCTGGGACCTCGACAACGTGACCGCTCCGCTGGTGTCGACCCTGGGGGACGTGCTCACGCTGCCCGCCCTGTGGCTCGCCACGTTCGCCCTCACCGTGCGCGTCTTCGCCTCCGCCGTCGGCCTGGTCACCGGAGTGGCGGCCCTGGTCGCGCTGGTCGTCGCCTGGCGTTCCCGCCGGGAGATCCTGCGCCAGGTGGTGCGCGAGTCGACCCCCATCCTGCTCGTGGCGGTGTTCCTGTCCACGCTGGCCGGGGTGGCCATCGAGCGGCGCCTCGACGTCTTCGCCCGCTATCCAGCCCTGCTCGTGCTCCTGCCCGCCTTCATCTCCTCGGCCGGGGCCCTCGGGGGCATCCTGTCGTCCCGGCTCTCCACCAAGCTGCACCTGGGTCTTCTCGAAGCGGGAGCGATGCCCTCCAAGGAGGCCAGGCTCGACGGCGCCTCCGTCTTCCTGCTGGGGGCGCCGGTGTTCCTGTTCAACGCCGTGGGCGCCCACATCACCGCCGTCGTGCTCCACGAGGCCAGCCCCGGCCTCCTCCAGATGGTGGCCGCTTCCATGCTGGGCGGGGCGGTGGCCGTCGCCTTCGTGGTGGCCGTCGCCTACTACGGCACGGCCGCCTCGTTCCGTCTCGGTCTCGACCCCGACACCTATGGCGTGCCCGTGGTCACCTCGTCGGTGGACTTCCTGGGGGCGGTGGCCCTCATCCTGACCATCGTCGCCCTCGGCATCACCTAGGCCAGGGCGAGCGCGGTGAGCACCAGGGCCACGATGACCAGGTTGTAGGCCAGGTGGGCCCGGGTCGATTCCAGCAGGGCCAGCTGACGGGAACCGGTGCCCCGCCACACCCGCAGGTAGCGCCAGGTCAGGTAGACACCGCCGATGGACAGGGCGAGGGCGGCGGCGATGGGTACCCCGACGATGGCGTGGACCAAGCCGAAGAGCACGGCCCGCCCCAGGTTGGCGACCCGGCTCCGGTGCTCGGCTCCCCGCCGGAAGACCCACTCCTCGCCTTCCACCAGCAGGGGCAGGCCGAGGAGCAGCAGCACGCCGAACACGATCGGGATCACGGCGTCGAGGGGCCCGACGGCACTGGGCCGGGCGGTGCCGAACACCGGGTTCCCCTCGCCGCCGATGGCCGTCCACCACCCGAAGGACAGACCTGGCACCTGGAGGAGGATCACGGCGGTGGCGATCACGGCGACGAGGACGGGAACGGCGAGCAGGAAATGGACCAGGCGCAGCCCGGACACCACCACCCACACATGCGAGCGCTGGCTGACGGACTGCCGGGCGGCGTCGACGAGGCGGACGCCCACGTAGGCGAGGACGGCCAGGGTGAGGATGTCGAGCGGCTCCATCTCCTGATCACGATACGGGGCTCTGACGGTCCGGGGGCGCAGCCCGGTAGCCTGGAAAGTGTTCCCAAGGAGGGGAGGCGTGACGGCCGAGCCGCCGAGACCGAATGCTGCGACCCTGGCGCCTGCGACCGTGGCGCGCCATCGGAGCGCGCTTCTCGTCCCTGCTGCGGGACGAGGCCGACGCGCTCCGGCAGGGCTTCGTGGCCCTGCTGATCGCCTGCGGCGGTAGCTTCCTCGCCGGCCTCACCCTGGGCAGCATCGAAGGCACCCTCGAGGACCTTCCCGGACTCCTGCTGCTGGTGCCCGCCGCCATCGGGATGCGGGGCAACATCTTCGGGGCCCTGGGGAGCCGGCTGGGGACCGCCATCCGGGCCGGCACCTTCTCCGTGTCCCCGCGCCTCGACACGCTGGTGGGCCAGAACATCGCCGCCTCCATCGTCCTGTCCCTCACCGTGTCCCTGCTGCTGGCCATCCTGGCCAAGGCGGTGTCGATCGGCTTCTCGCTGCCCGGCACCATCTCCATCGTCGACTTCGTGGTCATCTCGGTGGTGGGCGGGGTCCTGTCCTCCGTGGTGGTGCTCGTCATCACCGTGGCCGTGGCCGAGGCCAGCGTCCGGCGGGAGTGGGACCTCGACAACGTGGCCGCCCCCATCGTCACCGCCGCCGGGGACGTGGCCACCCTCCCGGCCCTGTTCCTGGCCACCTACCTGGTCGGCTTCGCCTGGGTCACCCCGGCCGTGGCGCTGGTCTGCACCGGCGCCGGGGTGGGCGCCCTGGTCATCGGCTTGGGCTCGCAGCGGGTGGTGCTCCGGCGGATCCTGCGGGAGTCGCTGCCCGTGCTGGCCATAGCCGGCCTGGTCGACGTGGTGGCCGGCCTCACCATCGAGAAGCGCCTGGACGACTTCCTCGTCTTCCCTGCCCTGCTCATCCTCATCCCACCGTTCCTGGAGGCGTCCGGGGCGCTGGGCGGCATCCTGTCGTCCCGGGTGTCGACCAAGCTCCATCTCGGTCTCGTCCAGCCCAACCGGTTCTCGCTGCGGCCCGTGGGAGAGGACGTGCTCCTGATCGTGGTCTACGCCGTGCCCGTCTTCCTCCTCGTCGGCCTGTCCGCCGACCTCGCCTCCCTGGTCACCGGCCGGGAAAGTCCCGGGGTGCTCGAGATGCTCGGGGTGGCCCAGCTGGCCGGGGCCATGGTCACGGCGGCGGCGGTGGTGGTCGCCTACTACGGGGCGACGGCCGCCTACCGTTTCGGCCTCGACCCCGACAACTTCGGCATCCCGGCGGTGACCAGCTCCCTCGACCTGCTCGGCGCATTCTCCATCGTCCTGGCCCTTGTTATGCTGGGTTTGGCGTGAGCGCCCGGTGCCGCGCACCGGGGTCAGCGCCACTCAAAGGAGGACTGTGGCGCCCAACGGGCGCCGCCATTCGTTGATGGACGAACGACCACGAAATCTGAAGGCCATGCTTTCGGAGGCGAAGGACACCTCCGAGCTCATGGTCGACCTCGGGTACGCAGCCCTCTTCTTCGGTGACCCCGGTATGGCCGAGGAGGTCGTTGAGCTCGAGGAGCGCCTCTCCACCCTGGTGCACGAGATGCGCGCCGTGTGCGTGCTCGCCGCCCGGTCGCCCCGGGACGCCGACCAGATGGCGGGGGTCCTCCAGATCGTTTCCGCCATCGAGCAGCTGGCCAATGCCGCCGTGGACGTGGCCCGGATCGTGACCCACCGCCTCGGGATCCCCAACGCCCTGGTGGCCGACCTGGCCGCCGCCGAAGAGGTCTCGCACCGGGTCCGGGTCCGGACCGACTCGGCCATGGCCCATCGGACCCTGGCCGACCTGGAGCTGCCCACCGAGGTAGGGATGCGGGTGGTGGCCCTCCGCCGGGGCAAGGAGTGGACCATCGACCCCGACGGCGACGAGGTGCTGCTGCCCAACGACGTCCTCATCCTGCGGGGTCCGTCGGCCGGCATCCCGGAGCTTCGGGAGCTGGCCGGAGCGCCCGAGTGGCGGGCCGGGATGATGCCCGAGGAGACCGTCCTCACCGACCTCGATCGGGCCGTGGACGTGCTGGTGGAGATGAAGAACATCTCCGAGGTGGCCGTCGGCCTGGCCTACTCGGCCGTGCTGTTGAACGATCAGGGGCTGGCCGCCGAGGTCAACCACCTGGAGGACCGTCTCGACGAGATGAAGGAACGGCTCGAGGTGTGGGTGCTGCGGGGCGCGGCCGACACCCTCGACCCCTCCGCCCTGCGCGGGCTGCTCCACCTGGGCCAGGCGGCGGAGGAGATCGGTGACGCCGCCCAGGCCATGGTCTGGCTGGTGGAGAAGGGTGAGGAGATCCACCCGGTGCTCGCCTTCGCCTTCGGGGAGAGCGACGAGGTCATCGTCCGGATGCCGGTCGCTCCGGGTTCCGCGCTCGACGGGCTCACGCTGGCCGAGGCCAACCTGGAGCTGGAGACGGGCTTTTACCTGCTCGCCGTGCGCCGGGGCGGGCGCTACATCTACCGGCCCCGGGGTCGGGTGCAGATCCAGGGCGGAGACGCCCTGATCGCCATCGGCCCCGACGAGGGCCATCCCCGGCTGGCCGATCTGTGCGGCTTCGTGCTGGTCGATGACGAGGAGACGGGCGAGGTCGAGCTGGTGCCGGTGGCCCAGGCCGCCGGGCTCGACCACGACGCCTCGTAGTCAGAGCCAGTCCCGGCGTTTGAACTGGCGGTAGAGGAACACGGTGGAGACGGCGATGAGGCCGAGGGCGAAGAAGAAGCCCTTGCGCTGGCCGTTCCAGGGGAAGTTGTCGAAGTTCATGCCGTAGACGCCGGCCACCACGGTGGCGACGACCAGGATGGCGCCCCAGGACGTCGCCTGCTTCATGACCAGGTTCATGCGGTTGGACATGATCGACAGGTGCGCCTCCAGGGCGCCGTTGAGGAGGTCGCGGAGGGCGTCGACCGTGTCGGTGGCCCGCACGGCCATGTCGTAGACGTCCCGGAGGTGGACCACCGCCGCCTCGCCCACGAAGCCGATCTCGCCCCGCAGCAGGGGCGTGAGCGCCTCCCGCAGGGGGGCCACCACCCGGCGGAGGGCGACCAGGTCACGGCGCTGGTGGTAGAGCTGCTCGGTGACGCCGCCGGTGAGCGGGGCGCGGCCGGGGACGGGGCCGTCCTCGGTGAAGATCACGGCCTCGATGGCGTCGAGGCGGTCCTCGAGCGCGTCGACGGTGTCGAAGACGGCCTCGGTCACCACGTCGAGGAACACGTAGAGCAGGAAGCCCTCGTCGGTGGCCCCCTCCTGGCTCCGCTGCGCTTCGAAGCGCTCCAGGACAGGCGCCACGGGCATGGGCCCGGCGCCGTCCCGGTTGGACTTGCGCACGCTGATGAGCCACCCGTCCCCAAAGACGAGGTCGACCTCGCAGGTGGCCAGCCGGTCACCCTGGAGCCGGGTGTCGTGAGCCACCAGCAGGAAGTGGTCGCCGAAGCGCCCGAGACGGGGTCGGGGGCTGGGCTCGAGCAGGTCCTCGGCGGCCAGGTGATGGACGTCGAACTCCTCGGCCAGGCACTTCACGTCCTCTGCCGTGGGGTGCTCGACGTCAACCCAGAGCAGGGCGGCGGGGGCTCCGAGGCACTCCGACACGTCGGCGGGATCGAGCTCCTCCTCCACCCGCCCGTCGGCGTGGTAGCGCCGGACCCGGATCACGCCGGAGGCGGGGCGTCGGTTACGGGTGCCTCGGGCGGCGGAGCGGCGGGTGGTGCGGGCGGCGCCCCCGGAGGAGACGAAGCGGGGGGCTTGGGAGCCTTCTTGGGCTGGATGCGGTAGTGGGTCTTGAAGCTCTGCCGCTTGGTGTCCTGGCCCGGCCGCTCGATGACCCGGATCACCTCCACGTTGTAGCCCCCCTTCTGGCGCTTCCCCACCCGGGGCCCCTCGGCCCGCACGCTGCGGCCTTCCTTGTCGCCGAAGAAGCTCACGGTGATCGACGACTCGGTGTAGGACATGCGCACCAGGATGCCGGTGGAGGAGTCGTTCCGGATGATGAGGTCGGGCTGGGGGAAGGACACGGTTGCCTCCCGGCCCTGGGGGTAGCGGGAGATGTAGTACGTGTGCGGCTTGTGGGTCACGATCTCGTAGCCCCCGAAGAAGGCGGCGTTGAAGAACGTGGTGGCGAACTGGCTCACCCCGCCGCCGATGTCCTCGGTGAACTCGCCCTCGTAGATGACGGGGGCCTTCACGAACCCGTTGGCCTTCGTCCGGGGCCCCACCTTCTCGTTGATGGAGAAGCGGTCGCCGGGCAGGATGACCGAGTTCTGGAGCAGGTCGGCGATGCGGTGGATGTTCTTCACCCGGGGCTGGCCGGCGGGGTGGTGGGTGGTGAACGTCGAGACCTGCTCCACGATGCTTAAGGTCTGGGCCCGGGTGGTGTCGACGGCGGGCACCACATCGACGAGATGGCCGGGAACGCGCCGCTCGCCGGCGAGAAGGGCCGCCGCCACCGGCGGGGTGTCCAGTGCCCGGCCGGTGACGGACGGCTCGATGCGCACGGTGGGCGGTGGCGGTGGCGGGCCCGTGGTGGTGGTCGTAGCCGCGGCGGCCGGATCCGCCGGCGGGGTGCCGGGGACGGCCGCGGCCGGAGCCGGGGTGGGCGCCGGCGGCTCCTCGACCACGAAGCGGGCGTCGACGGAAGGCGTCTCCAAGCCCGCCAACCCCGGCGCCAGCGCCTCGTGGACGGCGGCGGGGGGCAGATCGAGCCGGAGGCGACCGGCGTCGTTCGCCACCGTGAGGGCGGCGCCGATCCGGGCCGGGGAGAGGGTGATCTCCAGACCCTCCACCACCACGGTGGCGGGCCCGGCCAGCAGGTGGCGGGCCTCGGCCGCGGCCCGCTCCACCTCCGCCAGTCCCACAGTGGGCGCCGCCGTCTCCACCGGCAGGTGGAACGGGGAGCCGACCCGGCCGTGGAGCGCGGCGCTGACCAGCTCCCGGGCTTCGTCCTGGAGCAGCCTCCGGCCCTCCCGGGGGGCGACGGTGCTGACCGTGGCCCTGTTGATATGGATCCCGCCGTCGACCGGGGCCTGGTCGAAGCGCTTCGCCCAGGTCTCCACGGTGCGGGCCAGCCGGTCGTCGTCGTAGCTCGAGTGCCAGCGGACCTCGAGGGGGTCGAGCCGGCGGGTGACCACCCCCACCGCCTGGGCGGCGATGTTCTCGTGCCGGCCGGCCCGGGCCACGGTGTCCAGGGCGCCGTCCTCATCGAGGTCGAGCCCGACGTCGGCGGGCGTGAAGGCGAAGCGCTCGCCGCCGGCCACAGCCACCAGCCCGTCGTGCTCCAGGGCCCGGGCCCGGTCGGTGATCGACCGGCGGGCCGTCTCCATGGTGTCGCCGCCCACGTTGACGCCGGCGAGGCGGACCCCGGGGAGGACTTTGCCCCGCCACAGGGCTCGTTCGGCCACGGTGAGCACGACCATCATCGACAGCACGGTTCCGAGGCCGAGGGTGCCGTAGCGAGCGAAGCGGACCAGCCAGCGCACGGGGTCCCAAGTTACCGGGGGGCCGGCCGCCGGCGCTGGGTATTCCGGTTAACTTCCTATGACGTGATCGACGACCGCCTGTGCCTGCTCAGCGTGCATGCCCACCCCGACGACGAGGCGTCGAAGGGGGCGGGGACCGTGGCCCGGTACGCCGCCGAGGGTGTCCACACCGTGCTCGTGACCTGCACCGGCGGTGAGGCCGGAGAAATCCTCAACCCGGCCGCCGACACGCCGGAGATCCGCGACAACCTGGCGGCCGTGCGCCGGGCGGAGCTGGAAGAGAGCGTCCGCATCCTGGGGTACTCGCAGCTGCACCTCCTCGGCTACCGCGACTCGGGCATGCCCGACTCGGAGGACAACGCCCGTCCCGAGTCCTTCGCCGCCGCCCCCTTCGAGGAGGCCGTCGAGGGCCTGGTCGCCATCGTGCGGGCTGAGCGCCCGCAGGTCATCCTCACTTACGACGAGGACCACTCCGGCTACCCGCACCCGGACCACATCCGGGTCCACGACATCTCCATCGCCGCCTTCGAGGCGGCTGGCGACCCCGACCGGTTCCCCGACGCCGGCCCGCCCTTCCAGCCCCTCAAGCTCTACTACAGCGTCTGGGGCAAGGCTCGGCTGGAGGCGCTGCACCAGGCCTTCGTGGACCGGGGCGAGGAGAGTCCCTACGAGCGCTGGCTGTCGCGCTGGAACCCCGACGACGACCACCGGCCGGTGACCACCCGGATCGACGTGGGGGAGTTCCTCGACGAACGCCGGGCCGCCCTCCTCGCCCACCGCACCCAGATCGACCCCGACTCCTTCTGGATGCGCCTCCCGGAGGAAGTCGTGCGGGAGGTGTTCCCGTGGGAGGAGTACCGGCTGGCCCGCTCCCTGGTGGAAGCCACGGTGCCGCCGGGTGACTTCGAGGAGGATCTCTTCGCCGGCGTTAGACTGCCCGCCGCCCGCGAGTAGGGAGGAAGCACCCATGTCGCAGTACCTGTCGCAGGAATGGCTCGACGAGTCCCGCAAGCTCGCCGAGACCCAGCCCGTCCGCCCCGGCGCCACGGCGCGCATCCAGTACGTCACCACCGGCGGACCCGAGGGCGACATCAAGTACTACTGGGTGCTCGAGGACGGCAAGATCCTCGACTCGCAGCTGGGTGAGGTCGACGACTGCGACTTCACCCTGACCATGACCTACGACGACGCCGTCAAGGTGCAGAAGGGCGAGCTCGACCCCAACGCCGCTTTCATGCAGGGTCGGATGAAGGTCAGCGGGAACATGGCCAAGCTCATGTCGCTGCTGCCGCTCACCAACTCCCCCGAGTACCGGGCCCTGCAGGAGGAGATCCGGGGCATCACCGACTACTAGGCCGGGGCCGGGGCTCAGCTCCGGGCCAGATCGCGCAGCAGCCGGTAGCCGATGAGCGTGGCGCCGGCGCGCGTCACCAGGTCGGCCAGGGAGGGGTCGGTGCGGAGGTAGGCGTGGTCCTCCACGCGCCCCGGCCAGTCGGTGCAGGCGGCCCGCAGCTCCTCGGTGTCGATGGCCGGGTGGGTCTGAAGCTCGGTCACCCCCGGGGCCAGCTCGAACAGCGCCCGTTCGATGGTGCGCCGGCCGCCGGGGCGGGCCGACACGTAGTGGTCGGGGAACACCACCCCCTCCTCGGCCGCCAGCTTGCGGAAGGGGAACCCCACCGCCCGCTGCGCCGACTCGCCCGCCAGGCGCAGGGGCAGCGTGAACTCGAGCGCCAGCTCCAGGTAGACGTCGAAGAACTCGGGCCGGCCCTGCAGGACCCCCAGATGGCTGTCCAGATGGCTGACGTCGAACCCCCAGTAGATGGCCCGCTCCACCTGGGCCCGGCACTCCTTGCGGACCTCGTCGAGGTCGGCGTGGTCCCACAGGTCGGCCAGGGTGCGGGGGAAGCCGCCGTCGCCGTCAAGGAGGCTGGGGGAGTGGGTGATGGGTCCCCAGCGGTAGGTGTCCCACTCGGCGTTGAGGGTGAGGTGCACGCCGATGTCCTCGCCCCGGTAGCCGCCGGCGGCGTCGCGCCCCCAGGGGGCGGGCACCATCAGGGAGGCACTGGTGGCCCGGCCGTGGCGCAGGGCGTCGTAGACCCCCACGTTGCCCGAGTGGGTCATGCCGAGATCGTCGGCGCTGACGATCACCAGCTTGGCGTCCGGTCCATATCCCAGCCGCTCGGCGAGGCTGCTCACGATCCGCAGGCTACCTGTCGGGTTCCGCTTGAGCGGGCGTGATACGGGCCGGGCTACGGTCGCCGGAATGGATGCAGAAGCGCTTCGGTGCGCGCGGCGGCACGCCGGTCGGCCGTCGGCATGGCGGCTCTTCCCTACAACATCCCGGTCGAGGTCGAGATGATCGTGGAGGTCGACCAGGAGTCGACCGCGCTGTCCCACTGATCACGGCAGACTGGGGGCATGACAACCCCCCCGGTTCCCCTGGTTCCCCGCGAGGTCCTGTTCGGCAACCCCGAGCGGGTGCAACCCCGGATCTCCCCCGACGGCCGACGCCTGGCCTGGATCGCCCCCGTGCACGGCGTGCTCAACGTGTGGGTGGGCGACGTCGGCGCCGGCGAGGAGACGTTCCGGCCGGTGACCGCGGACACCGACCGGGGCATCCGGTCGTTCTCGTGGTCGAACGACAACCACCGCATCCTCTACGTCCAGGACAAGGGTGGCGACGAGAACTGGCGCCTCTACGACGTGGACCTCGACACGGGCGCCACCCGCGACCTCACCCCCTTCGACGAGGTCCAGGCCCAGATCGTGGGCGAGGAGAAGACCCGCCCCACCGAGTTGCTGGTGGCGCTGAACAAGGACAACCCCCAGCTCCACGACGTCTACCACCTCGACCTCGAGACCGGAGCGCTGGAGAAGGTGGTGGAGAACTTCGGGGTCGTGGGCTGGGTGGCCGACTCCGACCTGGTGGTGCGCGCCGCCCTCCAGCCCCTGCCCGACGGCGGCACCCAGATCCTGACCCGCGCCGGCGCCGACGCTGAGTGGGAGACGGCCCTCTCCGTCGGCTTCGACGACGCCCTCAACACCGGCCCGATCGGCTTCACCGGCGACGGCGCCGGGCTCTACCTGCTGTCGTCGGTGGACGCCAACGCCGGCCGGCTGGTGCGCCTGGACCTGGCCACGGGGACGACCGAGGTGCTGGCCGAGGACCCCCGGTACGACGTCGGCGGGCTGCTCCTGCACCCCGACACCAAGGCTGTCCAGATGGTGAGCTTCACCCGGGCCCGCACCGAGCACGTGGTGCTCGACCCGGCCATCCAGGCGGACGTGGATGGCATCGCCGCCATCCAGCCCGGCGCCTGGACGCTGGTGGGCCGGGACCACGCCGACGCCACCTGGCTGGTGGCCTTCTCCGTCGATGACGGGCCGGTGGCCTACTGGGCGTGGGACCGGGGCCGGCGGGAGGCGACGTTCATGTTCCACCACCAGCCCGCCCTCTCCGGCTACCAGCTGGCGGCGATGGAACCGTTCTCGTTCACAGCCCGCGACGGCCTCGAGATCCACGGCTACGTGAGCTCCCCGGTGGGTGTGGACCGCCGGGCGCTGCCCACCGTCGTCAACGTCCACGGCGGTCCCTGGGCCCGGGACGGCTGGGGGCTCAACCCCGAGGTCCAGTGGCTGGCCAATCGGGGCTACCTGTGCGTGCAGGTCAACTACCGGGGCTCGACCGGCTATGGCAAGGACTTCGTCAACGCCGGCAACCGGGAATGGGCGGCCAAGATGCACGACGACCTCATCGACGCCGTCGAGTACGTGGTCGGCCAGGGGTGGGCGGACCGGGAGCGCATCGCCATCCTGGGTGGCTCCTACGGCGGCTACGCCGCTCTGGTGGGCGCCACCTTCACCCCCGATGTGTTCCGGTGCGCGGTGGACGTCGTCGGCCCCTCGAGCCTGAAGACGCTCATCGAGTCGATCCCGCCCTACTGGGCGC
>JBIOUX010000113.1:0-12229 GCA_044867425.1 Acidimicrobiia bacterium
CTGGGCCTGAAGGTGGCCGACCGCTTCCGGGACCTGATGGCCTCCATGGAACGGCCGCCCCAGGTCCACGAAGTGCTCCGCCACCTGGCCGAGACCACCGGGCACACGGCCTACTTCGCCCAGGTGATGGAGGGGCACATCGTGCTCACCGACCTGGTGGAGGGGCCGCATTCACCCCACCTGGAGGACCTGGTGGTGGGCTGGGACGACGGCGCGCATGCCACCGCCCTGGGCAAGGCCCTGCTGTGGGCCATCCCGCCCCACGAGCGGCGCTCCTACCTGAAGGAGATGGGCCTCAGGCCCTTCACCCCCAACACCATCACCGACGCCGACCAGCTCAACCATGAGCTGGCCCTGTCGGGACGGGTGGGGATGTTCACCGAGCAGGAGCAGTACCGGCCCGAGGTCTGCTGCGCGGCGGTGGTACTGGGCGACCGGCGGGGCACGATCGGCATGTCGGTACCGGCCGGCCGCTGGGAGCGGACGAGCCCGGGGCTCATGCGTCACCTGGCTCTACGGGCCGCTGATCTGAGCTAGGGCGTTCCTCTTCCTGTCCGTCTTCCGCGGGCGCGGGCTGGGCATCGCCCCCCGTCGCCGCCTCAGGGTCCCGTCCGAGCTCCATGAGGGCGTCGATCTCGCTGCGCTGGGACCGGCGGTCGTTCCAGACCACGAAGGCCACCAGGACGACGGAGAGGACGAGCAGCGGCAGGCGGTAGCGGGCGAAGAAGTCGAGCACCGAGCCGATGGGCTCCTGGAACGCCTCTCCCAGCCGGCGGATGAGGTAGAGGCGGCCCACCGTGCCCGTGATGTTGAGGGCGAAGAAGATCGACAGGCGCATGCCCGCGGCTCCCGCGAACAGGCAGATCCACGGGTTGGGGGCGACGACCACCAGGGGGTAGGCCGCCTTGGAGAAGGCCTTCTCGTAGAGGCGGACCTGCTCCCCGAAGCTCTTGCTGCGCCGCTCCACCCACTGCAGGGCGCCGTCGCCGTACCAGTAGCCGAGCAGGTAGAAGAGCGGGTCGGAGAGCAGCAGGCGGGCCCCGGCGGCCAGGTAGTACGACCAGGCGTCGAGCTGGTTGGTGGTGAGGACCAGGATCCGCGACCGGGCGTTGAGCAGGGTGAGGGCGAGCGGGTGCCGGTCGGCCCACGTCGTGGTCAGGGCGTCGCCGATGTAGGCCATGATGACGAGGGCGACGATGGGACCGACGACGAAGAGCAGCTGACGCCGGGTCGGTCGACGCCCACGGGGGGCCGTCTCCATCCCTAGTCCGCGCCTCCGTACGCCGAATGCACGGCCTAGATCATGGCGTCTTGGCACTCCGCAGGGCGAGATCGACCACGCCGCGGGCCCCGCCGGGGAGCTCCCGGCGGCGGTCGGCGTCCCCGAAGGCGTAGACCGCCCCGTTCCCGCCGGCCACGTAGTAGCCCTCACCGGTCCCCGTGACCCGCAACTCCACCGCCTCGGGGGGTGGCTTCTGGCCGGCTGGGCTGCCGAAGAAGCCGGTGTCGACGGCGAACACGCCCCCGTCGGCACCGAGGAGCCAGTAGCCCCGGCCGTCGGGATGGGCGGCGATGGCGACGATGGGCGCGGTCGGCTTCACCGCCCCCGCCGCACCCACCACGGCCTGCCCGGGGGTGGCGCCGCGGGGAAGGGCATCTCCGAAGGCGAAGACCCGCCCGTCGGTGGCGGCCAGCCAGTAGCCCTCACCCCTGGGGGTGGCGGCCAGGCCGGCGATCTCCACCGCGCCGGGCACGGGAGGCCCGCCGAGGGAGGCGAGGGGTGGGGCGGTGGCGCCGAGGAAGGCGGCGTCGCCGAAGGGCACCACCTCGCCGGCGGAGGACACCACCCAGTACCCCCGCCCGGACGGCGTGGGCTCGATCTGGACGGCGGGCGCGGCCAGATGGCCGTCGGCCGCGCCCAGGAAGAGCGCGTCCCCGAAGGCGAACACGCCGCCGTCGGCGCCGGCCAGCCAGTAGCCGCCACCGCCCGGGGTGGCGGCCATGGCCACCACCGGGGCCGCCAGTTCGACGCCGGCCAGGTCGCCGGCGTCAGCGGCGTCCCCGTAGGCCTGCACCCGCCCGCCGGCCGTCACCGTCCAGAACCCCGGAACGGCGGGCAGCGGCGGCGGGGGCGGGAGAGGGGCGGGGACGGGAACGCCGTGCATGGCGGCGGCCACCCGGTCCCGGATCTCCGGTAGGCGGTCGTAGAGCCGGCCGCCGGGACAGGCCGTCTGGCCCACGTCGCGGTGACCGGCCAGGTTGGGGAAGGTGGCCTGGGAACCGTCGGATGTGGTGAAGGGGTCGGCGCCGTGGGGGTTGATCCCGTGACGGTCGGCCTTCCAGGCCAGGAGGCGTACCAGGGAATCGACGGCGGCGCCGGTGGGCTGCGCCTCGCTCGAGAAGTCGCCCAGGACGGCGACGCCCACCGAGCCGATGTTGTAGCCGCGGGCGTGGGCGCCGATCACGCCCCGGTTCTCCGTGTCCTCCCCGGTGGGCATCTCACCGGGGCCATAGGACCGGGCGTAGCGGCCCTCGTAGACCCGCCCGGTGGAGTCGACCAGGAAGTTGTAGCCGATGTCGTTCCAGCCGTTCTGGCGGGTGTGGTAGGCGTAGATGGCCCGCACCGTGGACGCCGGATCGGGGTCGTCGTTGGGCGTCACCGTGTGATGCACCACCAGCTTGACCGGGCGGGCGAACTCCGGGGTCCCGGCGCGCATCCCTTCGTCGGCCCCCCACTGCGCCCGGGACACGATCTCGGGTTGGGCCGGTCGGGGCCCGACCACCGGCCGGCCGGCGGGCGGGGGCACCGCCGTGGCGTTGATGACGACGATCTCCACCTGACGAGCGCCGTCCCCGGCTCGGGCCTGGACCATGGTGGCGCCGTCGGCCCGGACCAGGCCGGAGAGGTGGAGGCCCGCCTCCTCGTCACCGAGGTCGTGGGCGACGGGCAGGCGCTGCCAGGGTCCGAGGTGCCCGGGGGTACCGGTGCGAACCTCGATGAGGGCGTCCTCGGCGCCGCGCCACTGCACGCCGACATGGGACAGGGGGAACGGCGTCAGTTGGGGCTGCCGACCCGCGGCCAGGGCCACCAGCCGGGTACCCGCCTCGGGCCGGCCCAGGGCGGCCGGCGACGCCAGGCCGGTGGCGATGAGCACGACCGCGAACAGGCTCCGGAGCCGCACCTGTGGACCTCCCCCTGGTCGATAGCTTGGCGCCAGTGGCACAGATGATGCAACGGGAGCAGGGCGAGATGGTGGACCCCGGATGGCGGCCACAATGAGCAGATGAGCGAAGAAGCGGCCACCGTGCTCGGCCTGCTGAGCGACGACGACCGCCTGCGCGTGGTGGCCGCCCTGGCGCTCGGGGCCCACTCTCCGATCGAGGTGGCCGAAGCCGCCGGTCTCGACGTCCCCCGGGCCGGGCGGGCCCTGGCCCGTCTCACCAGCGGTGGGCTGGTGGAACAGGAGAAGGACGGCTACCGCCTGGTCTCGGAGCGCTTCCGGGAGGCTCTGGAATCAATCGGCCGCCCCACGCCCGAACATCCCGACTCCGGCCTCGGTCCGGATGCCGACAAGGTGCTCAAGGCGTTCCTGCGCAACGGGAAGCTGACCTCGATCCCGGTGGTCCACTCCAAGCGCCTGATCATCCTCGACTATTTGTCCCGGCTGTTCGAGCCGGGCAAGCCCTACCCGGAGAAGGTGGTGAACGAGCGCCTGGGCGCCGTTCATCCCGACTTCGCCGCCCTGCGCCGCTACCTGGTGGACGACGAGTTCCTGGAGCGCCGGGACGGCTTCTACTGGCGCGCCGGCGGCACCTTCGACGTCTGACGGCTGCCGTCAGGCGTCGTCGGGATGGCGGCCCAGGAAGGCGACGAGGCGCTCGTGGACGGGGGCGTCAGCCGGCCAGTCCACGATGTCGGCGAAGGGCTTGCCCTTGCCCCGGACCTGTTCGGCGGGCAGGGCGGCGAAGTTCTGCTGGCACATCTGCAGCGCCAGGCCGGCGGACTCATCGTTGAGCAGGTGATCCTGCCCGGTGGCGGTGGCCAGGTCCCAGCGGTGGACGAGGTTGTCGATGAAGTGGATGCCGATGGCGAAGGCGGCGGGCATGTGCCCAAAGGGCAGGTGCAGCGTCTGCTCCAGGACCTCGGGCGTCGCCCAGGCGGCCAGGGCGTCCTCCACCGACCGGCGGTAGGCCGCCGCCGGGTCGTCGCCCAGGAGGTCCTCGTCGCTCGTGGCCTGCGGGTCCTCGCCCCGCACGGCGGCGGCGAAGACCTCGTTCACACCCACCATGTGCGCGAGCAACTCGCGCACGCTCCACTCCGTGCACGGGGTGGGCTTGTCCAGCTGGTCGGGCTCGACGCCATCCACCACCCGCTGGGTGGTGCGCAGCGTCTCCGCATGAGTCGCAATCACGTCCATGGACCGGACCCTAACGCAGCACGAGCTCGTCGTTCTCCACATCGACCTTCACCGTGGCCCCCTCGGTGAGCTTGCCCTCCAGGAGGGCGAGGGCCAGACGGTCGGCCAGCTCCTTCTGGATGACCCGCTTGAGGGGGCGGGCCCCGAAGTCGGGGTCGTAGCCCCGCTCGGCCAGCCACAGCTCGGCCTCGGGGCTCACCTCCAGCGTTAGGCGCCGCTTGGCCAGGCGGGCGGCCAGGTGGCGCAGCTGGATGCCCACGATGGCGGCCATGTCGCTGCGGTCCAGGGCCCGGAAGCGCACGATCTCGTCGATGCGGTTCACGAACTCGGGCTTGAAGAACTCGAGCGGCTCCACCGGGAGGTTGGACGTCATGATGAGCACGGCGTTGGTGAAGTCCACCGTCCGGCCCTGCCCGTCGGTGAGGCGCCCGTCGTCGAGGACCTGGAGGAGCACGTTGAAGACGTCGGAGTGGGCCTTCTCGATCTCGTCCAGGAGCACCACGGCGTAGGGCCGGCGGCGCACCGCCTCGGTGAGCTGACCGCCTTCGTCGTAGCCGACGTAGCCGGGGGGCGCTCCGATGAGGCGGGCCACGGTGTGCTTCTCCTGGTACTCGCCCATGTCGATGCGCACCATCGCCCGCTCGTCGTCGAAGAGGAATTCGGCCAGGGCCCGGGCCAGCTCGGTCTTGCCCACGCCGGTGGGGCCGAGGAACAGGAACGAGCCGATGGGCCGGTTGGGGTCGGACAGGCCGGCCCGGGACCGGCGGATGGCGCTGGCCACGGCCTTGACGGCGTCGGTCTGGCCCACCACCCGCTCGGCCAGGACGTCCTCCATGCGGAGGAGCTTGGCCACCTCTCCCTCCATCAGGCGGGAGACGGGGACGCCGGTCCACTTGGAGACGACCTCGGCCACGTCCTCCTCGTCGACCTCCTCCTTCAGCATCTTCTGGCTGGCCTGCAGCTCGTCGAGCCGGGCGGAGGCCGCTACCACGGCCCGCTCCAGCTCGGGGATGCGCCCGTAGCGGACCTCGGCCGCCTTGGCCAGATCCCCTTCCCGCTCCAGGCGCTCGGCCTCGCCCCGGGCCACCTCCAGCTCCTCCTTGCGGGTGCGGATCTCGGTGATGGCCTCCTTCTCCGCCTGCCAGTGGGCCTTCATGGCCGTCGACTGCTCCCGGAGGTTGGCCAGCTCCTCGTCGAGGTCGGCCAGGCGCTCCTTGGACGCATCGTCAGTCTCCTTGGCCAGCGCCACCCGCTCGATCTCGAGCTGGCGCATCCGCCGCTCGACCACGTCGATCTCGGTCGGCATGGAGTCGATCTCGATGCGCAGCCGGGAGGCGGCCTCGTCCACCAGGTCGATGGCCTTGTCGGGGAGGAAGCGGCCGGTGACGTAGCGGTCGGAGAGCACGGCGGCGGCGACCAGGGCGCCGTCCTGGATGCGCACCCCGTGGTGCACCTCGTAGCGCTCCTTCAGGCCCCGCAGGATGGCGACGGTGTCCTCCACCGAGGGCTGGCCCACGTAGACCTGCTGGAACCGGCGCTCCAGGGCGGGGTCCTTCTCCACGTACTTGCGGTACTCATCGAGCGTGGTGGCGCCGATCATGCGCAGCTCACCGCGGGCCAGCATGGGCTTGAGCATGTTGCCGGCGTCCATGGCGCCCTCGGCGGCGCCGGCGCCGACCACGGTGTGCATCTCGTCGACGAAGGTGATGATCTCGCCGGCGGCGTCGGCGATCTCCTTGAGGACGGCCTTGAGCCGTTCCTCGAACTCGCCGCGGTACTTGGCCCCGGCCACCATGGCGGAGAGGTCGAGGGCGACGAGACGCTTGTTCTTGAGCCCCTCGGGGACGTCACCCTCGACGATGCGCCGGGCCAGACCCTCGACGATGGCGGTCTTGCCCACGCCGGGCTCGCCGATGAGGACGGGGTTGTTCTTGGTCCGGCGGGACAGCACCTGGATCACCCGGCGGATCTCCTCGTCGCGGCCGATGACGGGGTCGAGCTTCCCGGCCCGGGCCGCTTCGGTGAGGTCGCGGCCGTACTTCTCGAGCGCCTGGTACTGCTCTTCCGGGTTCTGGCTGGTGACCCGGTGCGAGCCCCGCACCTCGGCCAGGGCGGCCAGGAGCTGCTCACGTGCCACACCGACCCGGTCGGCCAGGGCGAGCAGCAGGTGCTCGGTGGACAGGTACTCGTCGCGCAGCTCGGTCCGGGCCGCGTCGGCCGCCTCCATGGCCTGGCGCAGCTCACGGGAGATCTGGGGGGCCTGGCCGCCGTACGCCTTGGGCAGGCGGGCCAGCGCCTCGCCCACCTTGTTGCGCACCGCCAGGGGCGCCACCCCGACCTTCTGGAGGACAGCGAGGACCACGCCCTCTTCCTGGCCGAGCAGCGCGGCCAGCAGGTGGTCGGGGGTCACCTCGGGATGGGACTGGGCCTGGGCCGCTTCGGCCGCGGCCTGGAAGGCCTCCTGGGTCCGCAGGGTCCAGCGGTTGGGGTCGAATGCCATGGCCATCGCAGTCGTTGCTCCTCGATCAGACAGGTTGTAGCTGGAAGAACGCTACGTTCCCTGAGACGTGTTCCTTCGACCAGGAAAAAATCTAAGTCATTTCTTATCAAGTTTACTACTGGCTCTGCTATAATCCAGGGCAGAAGTTCCGCAGACCCACATCGAGAAGGAGAGCAACCATGCTGATGCGTTTCGACCCCTTCCGGGAGCTCGACCGGCTGACGCAGGCCACCTGGGGTCAGAACCGCCCCACCATGGCCATGGACGCCTACCGGCGCAACGGCGACTTCGTCGTCAACTTCGACCTGCCCGGCGTCGACCCCGCCACCATCGATCTCACCGTCGAAAAGAACGTGCTCACCGTCAGCGCCGAGCGCGGGTTCTCCCGCTCCGAGGGCGACGAGGTCGTGGTGGCCGAGCGGCCCCAGGGCCGGTTCACGCGCCAGCTGTTCCTGGGCGACAGCCTCGACACCGACAACATCCAGGCCGGGTACGAGCACGGTGTGCTCACGCTGCACATCCCCGTCGCCGAGAAGGCCAAGCCCCGCAAGGTCGAGGTGACCACCGGCGGCCAGCCGGCCGTGGAGGTCCTCTCCTCCGCTTCCTAGTACCGGGCCAACCCCTCCCCCTCCCGGTCCGGAACTGGACCCACGCCCCCGGGTCGCACCCGGGGGCGTTGTCGTTTGCTGCTTCTTTTGCCAAGCGGGGGTGGTGCCAGTAGCGTCTCGGCCGACTCGATTCGGGCGGATCGAGGCCAGCGGGCAGTTGTCACGGTCCCGGTCCGCCTCCTCATCCCCTAGGAGGCGCCCTTCCCCCACGTCACGTGGGCAGTCGTCAGCACCTCGTACGGACACCAGTGGTCCCGAAGCGCGACGAGGCACTTCGCGAGCTGAATGCTTTCCGACGGTCGCCCGCATCTCCGGCCACACCTGAAGCCCTCCGGGTTCCGAGACTTCAAGGAGGCGCGCGATGCGCAGCCACCGGATCGTCAAGATCCTCGTCACCGCGGCGGTCTCCGCCGCCCTACTTCCCTTCTCGACATGGGTGGCCGGGTCGCTCATCCCCGACTCCCCGAGTCGCAGCGTCGTGGCGGCCGCTTCCTTCGGTCCCGAGGTCCCGACCATCTCGGCCGAGAGCCACCCCGGCGAAGCGCGCCTGCTGGCCGAGGGCAGCGACCGGCTCGCAGCCAAGATCGCCGGTCAGCAGGCAGCCAGGGCCGCCGCCCGCCAGGCCCGGCTGGAGCAGCTGGCCCGGGAGCGGGCGTCCCGTGACGCCGCCGCTCCCCGGCCCGGCCCGCTCCAGGCCGCCGCCCCCGCCCCGGTGGGGGACGACGTCTGGGCCCGGCTCCGCAAGTGCGAGGCCGGCGGCAACTACACCCGCAACAGTGGCAATGGCTACTACGGCGCCTACCAGTTCTCGGCCGGCACCTGGCGGAGTCTCGGTTACTCCGGACTCCCCCACCAGGCGCCCCCCGAGGTCCAGGACGAGGCGGCCAAGAAGCTGCAGGCCCGGGGCGGATGGGGTCAGTGGCCCGCCTGTTCCCGCCGGATCGGCGCGCGGTAGCCGGGTAGCTCTCTGGACGGAGGGGGCTACTCGGCCGCCGGGCCGGTGAAGTTGGGGGCACGCCTCTCTTTCAGGGAGGCCATGCCCTCGCGCACGTCAGGGCCGGCGAAGCCCAGCGTCTCGTAGGCCACCGATACGTCGAAGATGGGCCCGGCGGCCCGCAGCCAGCCGTTGAGGGCGAGCTTGGTCCACCGGATGGCGCTCTGGGAGCCGGAGGCGAGCTGGCGGGCCACCTTCAGCGCCCGCTCGGCGAGCTCCTCCTCGGGGACGCAGAGCGCCACCAGCCCGATGCGTTCCGCCTCCTCGCCACTGACCGTTTCGCAGGTGAGGAGGTGGTAGCGGGCCTTGGCCAGCCCGCACAGCAACGGCCAGATCATGACGCCGTGGTCGCCGGCCGCCACCCCCAGGCGGGTGTGCCCGTCGATGATGCGGGTGCCGGGCGTGACGATGGACACGTCGGCCAGCAGTCCCACGGCCAAGCCCGCCCCCACCGCCGGCCCGGCCATGGCCGACACCACCGGTTTGGAGCAGTTGACGACGTTGTAGACGATGTCCCGCGCTTCCCGCATGACCCGGATCCGCTGCTCGAAGTCGTCGGCCATGCTCTGGATGAGCTCGAAGTCGCCGCCGGCGGAGAAGGCACCATCGGCTCCGGTGACGATCACCACCCGGACGTCCGGGTCGACGTCGATGTCGAGCCACACCCGGGCCAGCTCGGAGTGCTGGTCGGGGCTGACGGAGTTCTTCCGCCCCGGGGTGTTGAACATGAGACGCAGGATCCCCTCCTCCACGAAGTCGAGGTCGAGCGCCTTGTAGTCCCGGTAGGCCATGAGGTCTCCTTGCCGTCGCCGTCAGGGCATGCTCGCGCGCCCGGTAGGGATCAGCGGGCCTCGGGGATGAAGCGGCGGAGCTTGCCCGTCTGGGGGTGGCGGTCGATGGTGTCGACGGGGCGGACCTCGACCCAGGCCCCGTCCAGGCCGCAGTGTTCCAAGGCCCGGGACAGCCGGCCGGCGACCCCGGCGAGGTCGACGGGGCCGACCACCACGGCGTCGATCTCCGCCCCTGACGCCGTTTGGCGCACCTGGTACTCGGCCACGCCGGCGCACGACGTCAGCACCGAGCGGAACACGTGGGGGTGGACCACCGCCCCGGGGTACTCGAAGATGTCGTCGCTCCGGCCGAGGGGCGCCTCGAAGCGCCGGCCCGTCCACGGTCCCTCGTGGGGCCCGTCCACCAGCGTGACCTCGTCGCTCAGCACGTAGCGGATGAGGGGCTGCACCTTGTTGACCACGTTGGTGAGCAGGATCCGGGTCGCCCGCTGGCCCGGGGCCACGGGCTGGTTGTCGGCGTCGACGAACTCGAAGACGCCCCCGTCCTCGGACAGATGCAGCCACGTTGCGTCGGCGGGGCTGTGGCCACCGATCCCTTCCGTGGCGCCGTACATGTTCACCACCGGCGCCCCGAACGCCTCGGCCAGCAACCGGCGGGTCTCGGAAGTGAGCGGCTCGCCGCCCTGGATCACGACCGAAGGTTCGATGTGGAGGCGGCCGGCAGCGGCCTCCAGGGCCAGGGGGTGGAACATGGAGGCGTAGCCGCTCAGCTCGTCGGGCTGGACGCGGTTCAGGCGGTCCACGATCTCGGGCAGGGGCAGCGTCGGTGGCAGGGAGACGATCTGCGCCATGCCGCCGCCGAAGATCCGGTTGATGGCGCCCCCCAGGTGGATGGGGTTCTGGGACAGGAGCCGGGCGCTGACCGGCGGGTCGTTCTTCGGTGGGGCGATGAAGCCGTGCTCCCGCAACCAGACGACGTGGCGCCGCAGCAGGGCGACCCAGCCGGCCAACCCGTCGAAGTCCAGGGCGATCACACCCCGGTGACCGGTCGATCCCCCGGTGGCGGCGACGGTCACGCCGTTCAGGACGTAGCGGGCGTCACCGCCGGCGGCCATGTCGGCGACGTGCCGGTTGGCGAGGTCGAGGGTGAGGCGGTCGTCACAGACGACGGCATCCCAGTTGGCCATGAGGTCGGCCTTGGTCATGACCGGCAGCGCCGAGAGGTCGGCACCCGAGACCTCGTGGGGGTCGATGTGGACCAGCCGGGCCCGGTGCCAGGGTGAGCGCTCCTTGGCGTGGGCCAGGAGCTCCCGCAGCCGCTCGTCCCTGTGGTCGTGGACCTTCGGGAGCGGCCAGGTCAGGCGCTCCTTGGCCAGGGCGAGCTCGGCGTGCATGGCCTCGAGCTGGCGGCGGCGGACGGTCTCAAAGGAGTCGGCCACGGCTCAGCCTCCCGCGGCGGGCAGGGGCACGAAGCGCTTGAGCTTGCCGGTGGCCTGCCGGTCGAGGACCTCGACCGTCCGGATGCTGACCTCGGGCTGGGGCAGGCCGAGGCGCTTCAGGTGATCGACGATCTCACCTCGGAGCAGGTCGAGGCTGACTTCGCCGGCGCACCGCAAGGCGATGTCCACTCCCCGCTCCGTCTGGCGGACCTGGTACTCGACGACGTTTCGCTCCCGGGCCAGCGGGGAGCGGAACACGTGCGGGTGCACGGTGAGCTCGCCGTAGCGGAAGCTGTCGTCGAGGCGGCCTTCGATGTCCTCGATGCGCCGGTGCTGGGAGCCGCACGGGCAGGGACCGGGGATGATCGTCACCTCGTCGGTGATCTCGTAGCGGATGAGCGGCAGCGTGCCGTTGAACAGGTTGGTCAGGTAGAGCTTCGACGAGCGCCTCCCCGGGGGAGTGGGGTTGCCGTTGGCATCGACCGGCTCGACGATGAAGAGGTCGTCCGAGAGGTGCATGCCCCGCCCTTCGTCACAGGGAGCGCCGAGCCCACCTCCCTCGGAAGCGCCCCAGGCGTTCCACACCGGCACCTGGAACGTCTCCTCCAGGGCGGCGCGGATCTCGGGCAGCAGCGGCTCCGAGCTGGTGAAGACCCGCCGGGGCCGGATGCGGAGCCGTCCGGCCCGCGCCTCGTGGGTCAGGCCGTAGAGGGCCGAGGGGTAACCCTGGAGGACGACGGGCTGGGCCTGGTTGAGCCCGGCCACGATCTCCTCCAGCGGGAGCGTGACCGGGAAGCGGTACGTGGTCACTGCCGGGGTGGAGAAGGTCTGGAAGAAGGAGCTCGACATGTGGGAC
This sequence comes from Acidimicrobiia bacterium, assembly GCA_044867425.1. Lineage (GTDB taxonomy): Bacteria > Actinomycetota > Acidimicrobiia > IMCC26256 > BP-133 > CAWBJP01. The sequence goes on from JBIOUX010000113.1 coordinate 11,607, forward strand.
GGGTGGCTGGCCGCCACCGAGCCCATGATGAGGGGGGTCTGGCCGAGCTCCGGGTCACTCATCCGGGCCTTGAGCAGGTGGCGGGCCCAGCTCAGGTAGGCGATCGCCCACTCGTCCCAGTCGTAGAGGAAGACTCCCCGCCGGCCGGTGGAGCCACCCGAGGCGGCCACGTGATAGCGGTCGTCGAGGTAGGCGTCGGTGGTGAGGCCGGCAAGGTGCGCCTCGACCCGCTCCAGGGTCAGCCGCGCGTCGGTGACGATCTCGTCGAAGTGGCCCATCAGATCGTCCTTGGTCATCACCGGGACCTCGCCGGCCAGTGAGGCCTCGTCCACGGTGGCCGGGTCCAGGTGGGACAGGCGCTCCCGGTGCCACGGCGAGCGGGCCTTGACCGTGGCCAGGAGGTGGCGGAGCTCGGTCCGGCGGTGACCGGCCAGCCGCTCGGCGGGCCAGTCCATCTGCTCGACGAGCCGGGGGGCGATCACGGCGGCGTCGGCCACGTGCCGCTGGCGCAGCTCCTCATAGGTGCTCATCGTGGGTTCCCTCCCCGCGTGCCGGCCGTCCGCGGCGCATGTCCGGACGCTAAGGCCGCGGGAGGGTCCCGTCCTCAGTACCAGTACGGATTC
>JBIOUX010000114.1:0-7939 GCA_044867425.1 Acidimicrobiia bacterium
ATCTCCACGTCGCCCGAGCACTGGATCGCCATCACCCTCCCCCTGGACGGGGTCAGGCTACCAATGCCATACTGTGTTACACAACGCGTAAGTCGAGTCCCACGACGGGAGATCCTCATGGGCAAGAGGAAGCGAGGCGGCGGGAACCCCCTGGCCAAAGGCCTCAGCCGGGTGCTGGACAAGGCCAGCGGGCAGGTGATCGACGGGATCATCGAGGTGGGGGCGAGCGGGAAGAGCACCAACAAGACCTCCCGGTCGCCCCGGGACACCGACTGGGCCACCCGAGCGCCGGCGCCCCCGCGCAAGCACCGCTCCCGCTGACCCCCACGGCATCCGGGCGAATCGGCACCCGGGTCCTTGACCGGAGCCCTACGCGAGGTGTAAATCTGGGGCCAGGCGGGGTAGACGAGTCTCAGGCGACAGAGGAGACCTGCGATGGCCGAGTCACGGGGGAAGCGGCGGCGGAAGACTTCGCTCACCAGCTTCCTGGAAGACGTCATCGACGACGCCAAGGATCTGGTGGACGACGTCGTCGACCGGACGAAGGACGTGGAGAGCGACGCCCGCCGGGCGGTGCGGCGAGCCGTCAGAGACGACGACGACCGGGACGATGACAAGTCGGCCAGCGAGATCGACAGCCTCAAGTCCGCCATCGACGACCTGACGGCCAAGGTGAACCGCCTCGCCGAACTGCAGGCGGAGGCCGCCCGGAAGTCCGGCTCCTGAGCGCCGTGGCCGAGCCCGCCCCGGGGGCCGGGGTGGTCCCGAAATCACCGGGTCCCGGCGTCCGCCTCATCAAGCGCTACGCCAACCGCAAGCTCTACGACACCGGCAGCGGTGAGCTGACCTCGTTGCGGCGCATCGAGGAGCTGGTGCGCGACGGTGTCGAGATCCGGGTCGTCGACCACGACACCGGCGAGGACATGACCGGCGAGGTCCTGGTCGGCATCCTGGGCAACTCCGTCGGGGAGCGGCCCAGCGAGGGCGACATCCCCCTCCTGACGGCGCTCATCCGCAACCCCGGCGACGTGCTGGGCGCCATGTTCCGCGACGAGCGGCGCACCGAGGAGCTCCGGGAGATGGGCGAGCGGGTCCGCCTCCTGTCGGCCACCATCGACGCCCTGCTCGGCCAGATGGAGTCGGGAGCCGCCCCCGAACCGGCCAAGGTCAAGAAGCCTCCGGCCCGAAAGCGGTAAGGAGGGCCATGGAGCTCGATCTGGAGCGGCACGAGCGCATCTCGGCTCCCGTCCAGCTGGTGTGGGAGGAGATCGACACGCTCGAGCAGATCCTGGCCAAAGCCCCCCACGCCTTCGGCTACGACGTCGTCCCGGGCGGGCAGCGGGCCACGGTCAAGGCGAACCTGGCCTGGGGACCGCTCAAGTGGGCCCTCGACGGCGAGGCCTCCCTGCACGACGTCCTCGCCCCCCTGCACCTCGGCTACCGGATCGAGGTGGCCAGCCTGGAGCTGGCCTACGAGGGGACGATCGACCTCACCCGGGTCGGGGACAGCGAGACCAAGCTCGACTACCGCGGCCACCTGGAGACCCGCCATCGCCTCGCCAGCCGCATGCGGGGCATGTTCTCCGAGATCCTCGAGGAGCACGCTGACGGGCTGGTCAACCGGGTGAAGGTCCGGGCCGAGCAGCGGCGCCTGGCTCAGGAACGGTTGCTCAAGTGAGCGACGAGGCGATGGCGGCGGCACCCGTGGCCCTGGTCACCAGCGGCACCTTCGGTCTGGGCGCCGAGATCGTGGCCGCCCTGGATCAGGCCGGGGTGCGGGTGGCCGTGGGGGTGAGGCCCCGGGCGGGCGGCACTGCCAAGGATGTCCCGGGCGCGGCCAGCACGCATCAGGGCCTCCTCACCTCGCCGTCCGACTGCGAGCAGGTGGCGAAGGAGGTGGTCGAGCAGCACGGCCGCCTGGACATCCTTGTCAACGTGGCCATCCGGCGGGGGTTGAGCCTGGACTGCCCCATCGAGCGGTGCGACGCCACCGAGTGGGACCACACCCTGGCCGCCTATCTCTCCGGCCCCTTCTACCTGATGCAGGCCGCCCTCTCCCCCATGCTGGCCCAGGGCCACGGGCGGATCGTGACCGTCATCCCCCTGGACGGGGGTCCGGGATCGGTGGGTCAGGCCCCGACCGGCGTCGCCTCCGCCGGCATCGTGGCCCTCACCCAGCGCCTGGCCCGGGAGGTGGCCGGCCGGGGCGTGACCGTCAACGCCGTGGTGGCGGGCCTGGTGGGAAACGGCTGGCTGGACGAGGAGATGCCCGAAGAGCTCTCCCGGCAGCTCCGGGCCACGGTACCCGCCGGCCGCCTGGCCCACCCGTCGGAAGTGGCCCGGGTGGTGTCGTTCCTCTGCGCCCCCGAGGCCGGCTACGTCACCGGCCAGGTCGTGGCGGCCGACGGCGGCTACCGGACTTAGGCGGCGCGGGCCGCGACGGCCAGGCGCCGGGTCCGCAGGAGGCGCAGCATTCGGCCGGCGAAGGCGTCGAGGCTGAAGTCCTCGGGTGCCTGCGCCTTGTAGAGGCGCTTGGCCAGCTCGATGACGCCCACCGGAATCCGCCGGCCCCGGAGGAGGGGGTAGAAGCGGTGGTAACCCTCGGCCAGGTGCTCCCACACCCGGTCCTCGTCGCCCGGCAGGACGTACTTGGAGACGTCGAGGACCTTGGCCCTTCCGCCTTGCACCACCACGTTCTTCAGGTGGATGTCCTTGGGGTGCAGGCCGACGGCCCGGGCGTAGCGCCGGGCGGCCTCCACGTCCTCCATGACCTGGTCCTCGACGGGGATGCCCTCCACCAGGCACTGGTAGAGGGTGGGGCCGGCCTCGTAGCTGAGCACGAGGTAGAAGTCGCCCCGCCCCACGCAGACGGGGAAGAAGGGGCTGCCGGCCAGCAGCTGATAGGCGGAGTACTCGTCGCCGGTCAGAGCCTCGGTCTCGGGGGCGAAGATCTTGAACACGTGACCGGGGAGCACGGGGTGCTGGACCACGACGGCGTCCGTCCCGAAACCCACCAGCCGCAGGGCGGGCGGGAGATGCTCGATGACCACCGGTTCGTTGCTGGCCCGGCTCCGGACCCGGACCCGGCGCAGGCACTCCTCGATCAGCTCGGCGGTGGCGGCCTTGGGCTGGCCCGGGAGTCCGGCCCAGGCGATGGTCCTGGGCCGGACGGCCTCGGCGACGGTGGGATGGCGGAGATTCGGCGAGAGCCCCGTCGAGGTCACGGCCGGGCTCGTGCTACTTGGAGGCGGCCAGCTGCAGCTCAGCCAGCTGGTTGACCTTGGCGGTCAGGTCGGCGAGGGCGGCGTGGAGGCCGGCGAGCTGGGAGCTCGAACCCGAGCCGTTGCTGCTGTCGTCGTCGTCCACGACGTCCTTGACGGCGTCGCGGGCGTCGGTCTCGAGGTCCTTGGCCCGGTCCAGAACGTCATCGACGAAGTCCTTGGTGTCGTCGACCATGTCCTCAATCCAACGGGTGAGGGTGTTCTTGCGCTTGGCCATGATGGTCCCTTTCTCGATCGGGTGCTCGGTGCACCGCTCGGATCATTTACGCTACGCGTAAGTTACACGACGCGTAATAGACGGTCAAGGGCCATCGAGAAAAATTTCACGAGGTTGTTCAGGGGCGCCGGCGCCGGCGGTCCATCCACAGGCCGGCCAGGCCGGCCGCGAGGGCGGCCCGCCGCCACTGGCGGGCCCGGGCGTCGGCCCGGTCCTCATGCCGGGAGCGCAGGCTCATGTCCTCCCCCACCCGCAGCGTCGTGTCCCGGTTGGCCATGTCGGCCAGGATCGACCGGGCCTGGCCCGGACCGGAGAAGGCCATGAGGAAGGCCTGGGCGGCGGAGCGGGCCATGGCGTTCTTGCCCAGCATCTCCCGGGCCAGCTCCTGGGAGATCATCTTGAACTCGTCCTCGAACACGTCGGTGATGGACAGGCTGGGAGCCAGGTAGCGGATGGAACCTTCGGCGTTGGCGAAGGACTTGCCCAGGATGGCCACCATGGGGCTGGTGGCGATGCCCCGCTTGGTGGAGAACTTGAGGATGCTGGTCAGCTGGACGCCGAAGTTGAACCGTTCCAGGGACTGGCCGGCGATGCCGGGGACGAAGCGACCCATGTCGCTGAGGAAGCCGGCGATGTCAGCCCGCTTGGTGGCCCGGCCCATCTCGATCCACGTGCGCCCGAGCGTGTGCCCATCGTTCATGGCCATGCTGATGAGCACCACGGCCAGCGCCATGGACAGGTTCATGTCGACCTTGCCCACCATGCCCCAGTCGATGAGGTTGGCCTGCCCCTCGGGGGAGATGAAGACGTTCCCGGGGTGGGGGTCGGCGTGGAACTTCCGGTCCACGAAGTAGCCCCAGAACATGAAGGACAGCAGGTCGCGGCCGATCCCCTCCCGCTGCTCCTCGGGGTAGTCGTCCTTGTTCACATCCCGGATCGAGGCTCCGGGCGCCAGGCTCTGGACCAGCACCCGGGGGGTGGCGTAGAGGACGTCGGGGATGGCCAGGGTGTCGAAGTCCTCGATCCGGTCCCGGAAGTCGTCCATGTTCTCGGCTTCGATGGTGAAGTCGAGCTCCGGCCGCATGGAGGAGAAGACGACGTCGAGCATGGCCTCCAGGTCGAGGACGTCGTTCAGGTCGGGCATGCGCTTGGCCAGCCTGCGCACCAGGGTGGCGAGCAGAGCCATGTCGTCGAGCATCGACTGCTGGACTCCGGGACGCTGGATCTTGACCACCGCCGACCGGCCCGACTTGAGCACCACGTAGTACACCTGGGCCAGCGAGGCGCACCCCAGCGGGTCGGTCCTGACCTCCCGGAAGTAACGCTTCCAGTCCCGGCCCAGCTCGTCTTCGAGGACGGGTTCGAAGTCGGTGAAGGGGCTGACCGAGACCTTGGCGTGGAGGTGCTCGAACTCGGCCATCATGTACTCGGGGCAGATGTCGGGCCGGGTGGAGAGCATCTGGCCGACCTTGATGTAGAGCGGCCCCAGGTCCTCCAGTGCCTGGCGGACGGCCCGGGCCCGCTGCTGCTGGCGGTCGGGCCGGTCCTCGCCACCGCCGGAGAGCACCGAATGGAGGCCCACCGCCCGGCCGACCTCGCCGGTGAGCAGACCCCCGACCGTACGGGCCACCAGCCGGGCCCGAGCGGAGTTCACAGCGCCCCGGTAGCGGGACAAAGCGGCACGTCAGCAAGGTTAATGCTGTCGCCACCGGCGAAGGTGGTTGCGGTTCACCCCCTGACAGGGGGTCGATCGCGACCACCTCGGCTCTTCAGTCGTCGACGATGTGCCAGTCGTCGCGGGTCCGTTTGGGGCGGGACGGTGGCTCGTCGTCCCAGCCCTCCGAGCTCGGGTCCCGGTCGCGCCGGCGGCGGGAACGGCGGGGGGACTCCTCCCAGTCGTCCCAGTCCCGTTCCCGCTCACGATCGTCGGCGCCGGCCAGACGAGCCAGGCGGGCCAGCTCGCCGGCCGCCCCTCCCAGCCGGCCCAACCCACCCGTGCCCCCAGCCAGGGCGCCCAGGGGCCCCAGCCCGGACAGCGGATGACCACCCAGCCCGGGGACCATGCCCTCGAGCATGCCCGTACCCATCACGTCGCGGAGGATCTCGTAGGTGCAGTCGGTCCCCGACTCTTCGCGGCGGGCCTCGAAGAGCCCACCGTCGCGCACGTGGTCGGCCAGCGCGGCGGCGGAGATCCGGCGTCGTTCGGACAGGTCGAAGAGCGAGCCGTCCTTCCGGCGGACGATCTTCTTCCGGTAGCGGCGGCGGGAGCCGCGCGGCACGGCCACACCGGTCACCTTGACGGCGGGCCGTAGGACGGTCAAGCCCGGGCGGGGATCTTCGCCCGGCGGCCGACGCTGATCCCGTCCCGGAACACCGACCAGGCCCGGAGCAGGCGCTCGTCCAGGGGCTCCCCGCCCGGTGGGTGCAAGAGCCAGTTGCTGACGGTGGCCAGGTTGGTGGCCAGGTACAGCTCGGCCAGCTGATCGGCGGGAACGTCGGCGCGGATCTGGCCCCGCCGCTGGCCCTCCTCCAGGATGAGGATGAGCGGCTGGTAGGCCCGCTGCTGCCACTGCTCCCCGCTCCAGCGGGCGAGGAACAACTGGGTGTGCTGGGCCAGTAGGGCGGCGAACTCCCGGTCGCCGGCGAAGTTGGTGGCCCAGGACCGCACGCACTCCTCGAGGCGCTCGATGGCCGGCCGGTCGTCGGCCGTGGCGTCGCGGTGCACGAGGTCGATGGCCACGTCGATGATCCAGAGGGCGGCCGCTTCGAGCACCGACTGCTTGGACGGGAAGTAGTTGAAGAAGGTGCCCTCGCTGATGCGCAGGCGGGCGGTCACGTCCTGCACCCGTGTTCCCTCGAAACCCCGCTCCCGGAAGAGGGCGACGGCGGTGTCGAGGATGGCCTGGCGCTGCTCCTGCTTCTTGTCCTCCCGCAAGCCCATGCCCGCCTCCCGCCTTCGATCTCGACGGATTCTTGCTGTCACTCTATTCTTCAAGTCACATCATTCTTTATCGACCGAAGCCGGATCACCGTCGATCGGCCCGGAGGGAGGGTGATGGCGATGGTCTCTGCCGAAGCTGCCCGGTGCGAGGACGAGCGAACCGGGTGGAGGGCGCAGCCCTTCCCCCACCTCGTCCGGATCGTGGAGCTGCCGCCGAGGGTGGCCCAGGCCGCCTTCGATGCCTCCCGCCACGGGCGCCGCTGTCCCGAACGGCCGGGAATGTGGACGGTCGAGGTGGCCGCCGGCCGCCTGGAGCTCACCGGCGACGGCCAGGCCGGTGCCGCTCTGCCGGGGCGGTACTGGCACTACCGGGCCGTGAGGGGCTGCATCAGGGCCCACTGGTGGCAGCCCGCCGTGCCCGTGCTGGTGGAGCTGGTGCCGTGGTCGAAGACCCGCTGCGCCCTCGGGCTGAGCCTCCGCCGCCGGCCGCTGTTCGCCGGCGAGGGCCTGTATCTCGCTGGAGGAATGGCGACCGTCGAGGCGCTCGGCGCCGAGATCGAGGCCTGGGGGCTGCGGGACCTGGAGGAGATCGAGCGCTGGCTGGGCGACCTGTCCCAGGAGGAGCGCGCCGGTTAGTGTAGTTAGGGGCCCGACGAGGCTGAACTCAGAGCTGCTGGGCGAGCTCGATGAGCAGCACGGCGACGGAGTGGTTGATGCAGTACCGCGTGCGGGTGTCGCCCGAGGGAGCCGACGTGTGCTCGCAGGCGAAGCTCCCGTCGGACTCCAGGCGGAGGTCGGTGGGACAGGTGATGGGATGGTGGGGACGGATGGGCTCGGCCGCCGGCGTGCCGGCGCTGGAGGACGACAACGTCGCCTGGAGGTTGATCGTCCCGCCCGGACCGTGGATCAGGTTGAGCATCGTGGGAGATCAGGCGGCCCGGCTGGCGGTCGGAGCCTCCCAGACGTCGACGACGTCGCCCACGCTGACGAACACATCGGCACCGTTGGAGAACAACCACAGCGTCGACGTCGTGGCCCGGCCGGCCGAGACCAGCTGGCAGTCGTCGATCCGGGCGCCGTCGCGGAGCGCCACGCTCACCTGCTGGCCTTCGAGCACTTGAAGTCTCCTTCTGGACATGACCGCTCCCTTCCGCATCCTCGGTTTACGCATTGTGTAGTTTTACACGGTGCGTAATCCAAGTCAAGGCCTTTCCCGGTGGCGCGTGCCCTGGAGAGGGCCTGACCTCCGACGCTCAGTTGGTCGCCGCGTTCAGGGTGCGGTAGGGGGCGACGTCAAGGAAGGCTTCGACCATCCGGGGGTCGAACAGGGCGCCGCTCCCGGATGTAGTCGAGGACCTGCTGGCGGGGCCAGGCCCGGCGATAGAACCTTTCCCGCCAAGATTTGCGCGACGCGAAAGAATGTTCTGGCGCAAAGGCGTACGATGCGCGTGACCCGCGCTCCGGAACTACTGGCCGACTGACCAGCCACAAGAAGGTGGC
>JBIOUX010000115.1:0-109176 GCA_044867425.1 Acidimicrobiia bacterium
TCAATCCCTTCTCGCACAAGGGGTTGAGGCCATCGTCCCAGCATTCAGACCCGATCGCGAGCACCCTCCACAGGTAAAGATGCTGGTCAGGAGCTATTTTCCAATCGACTTCTTCAGGTCGAAGTAACTAAGCGGTCTTGCGGTAGCGGCGGACGGCCAGCGGGGCGAACACGGCCAGGAGGCCGAAGCTCCAGGCCAGGGCGGCGATGACCGGGCCGGCGGTGGGCCCGCCGGTCATGAGCGCCCGGGTGGCGTCGATCACCACCGAGACCGGCTGGTGGGCGGCGAAGGCCTGCAGCCAGCCCGGCATCGATTGCACGGGCACGAAGGCGGAGGAGGCGAACGTCAGGGGGAAGAGCAGCGGGAACGACATGGCCTGGGCGGTCTCGGCGTTGCGAGCGGCCAGGCCCACGCAGGCGAAGACCCACGACAGGGAGTAGGCGAACAGGAGGACCATCCCGACGCCGGCGAGGAAGCCGAGCGGGCCGGTCTGGGCCCGGAAGCCGACGGCGAATCCGACCACGGCCATGAGGAAGACCACGAACACGTTGCGGATCAGGTCGGCCGTGGTGCGCCCGGCCAGGACGGCGGAGCGGGCCATGGGCAGGGACCGGAACCGCTCGATGAGGCCCTTGCCCAGATCCTCGGCCAGCCCGATGCCGGTCCCCACCGCCCCGAAGGCGACGGTCTGGATGAAGATGCCCGGCATCATGAACGTGGCGTAGTCGATGGGTCCGGTGTTGATGGCCCCACCGAAGACGTAGCGGAACAGCAGCACGAACATGATCGGCTGGATCGACGAGAACATCAGCAGCTCAGGAATGCGGGTGACAGCGATCAGGTTCCGCTGCGTGACCGCCAGGGTGTCGGCCACGGCCCAGGCCAGCCGGGAGCGACCGGTGGTCTGGGTCAGGGACTTCGGGGGACCCGGGGTCCGGGGTGTCCCCGCAGTGCTGGTCACGGCGGTCATGCGGCACCTCGCATCGTCTCGTCGTCGGAGGGGGTGGGAGGCACGGCCGGCTGACCGGTGAGGGTCAGGAACACGTCGTCCAGGCTCGGCTCCCGCAGAGTCACCCCGGCCGGGCCGATGCCCTCGCCGTCGAGCGCCCGGAGGGCGTCGAGGAGGCGGCGGGGCCCGGAGTCGACGGGGAGGTGGACGGCCGCTCCCTCCCGGGTCGGCTCGTGGGTTCCCAGGCGAGCCACCACCTGCGCCGCCCGGGTGGCGACGGCGTCGTCGGCGAAGACGAACTCGATGACGGTGGCACCGAGGCCGGCCTTGAGCTCGGCCGAGGTGCCCCGGGCGATGATCCGCCCGTGGTCGACGACGGCGATGTTCTCGGCCAGGCGGTCGGCCTCTTCCAGGTACTGGGTGGTGAGGAGCACCGTCGTCCCGTCGGCCACGAGGTCGGTGATAACACCCCACAGGTCGTTGCGGCTGCGGGGGTCGAGGCCCGTGGTGGGCTCGTCGAGGAAGAGCACCGGCGGACGGTGGACCAGCGAGGCGGCGAGGTCCAGGCGCCGGCGCATGCCCCCGGAGTAGGTCTTGACCGGCCGGTCGCCGGCCTCGGTGAGGTTGAACCGCTCCAGTAGCTCGTCCGCCCGCGACCGCACCAGCTTCTTTGGCAGGTGCGTCAGGCGCCCGACCAGGCGGAGGTTCTCGCGCCCGGTGAGGTTCTCGTCCACGGCCGCGTACTGCCCGGCCAGGCCGATGGCGGCCCGAACCGCCTCGGCGTCGGTGACGACGTCGTGGCCCAGCACCCGGGCCGAGCCGGTGTCGGGGCGCAGGATCGTGGTCAGGATGCGCACGGCGGTGGTCTTGCCCGCCCCGTTCGGCCCCAGGAGGCCGAACACGGTGCCGGCGGGGACGGCCAGGTCGATGCCGTCCAGTGCCGTCACGTCCCCGAAGCGCTTGACCAGTGCGTTGGCGGAGATTGCGTCGGTTTGCATGCGGCCAGTATCGGCAGATGCTTGACCAACCTAAAATGAATTTCTTGACGTCAGGAGGGCGTCACCGTACGTTCGCCTCGTGGTCACGGGGGATGATGAGACGGCCGCCCGGGAGGCGTGGCTGGCGGTGGTCCAGCTGTTCACCAGCGAGGAGACCACCCGGGCCTTCCTGACCACGGCCGCCGAACTGGAGCTGACCCCGGTGGGGCTCCGGGCTCTGTTCGGGCTCATCCCCGGGGAACCCCAGACCATGGGGACCCTGGCCAACCACTGGCACTGCGATGCCTCCAACGTCACGGGCATCGTCACCCAGCTCGAGCAGCGGGGCCTGGTCGAGCGCCGGGCCGACCCGGCCGACCGTCGGGTCCGTACGGTCAGCCTGACCGATGCCGGCGTCGCCGCCCGGAGCCGGGCTCACCAGATGATGTCGGAACCGCCGGCGGCCATCGCCGCCCTCTCCGCCGAGGATCAGCGGGCCCTGCGGGACCTCCTGGTGAAAGCCACCGCCTCCTTGCCGCCGCTGCGTTGAGCGGGTGCCCGCCGCTCAGGTGTGGAGAACGGAGTCCTTGGAGCCGAAGCCGTTGTCGATGTACTCGTCGGCGGCGGGGTCGTTCTCCCAGCGCTCGTCGTCGATGAGGTACTTGAAGCGGTAGCTCCGGCCGGACTCCAGGGAGAGGGTGGCGGAGAATCGCCCGTCCTTGCGTCGGCTGAGCGGGGTGTCGACCTGGGACCAGTCGTTGAACTCGCCGCAGAGAACGACCCGCTCCCGGGCCGCGTCTCCGGGGAGCTCGAAGGTCACCTTGGTGGTTTTGCCACGCTTGGCCGGTGTCTTGCTGATCACGCTGGCCTCCAATTGGGGGGACCCGGTGCCGTCCTCGTCCGGCCCGGGGAACGGACCGACACGGATGGTAGACGGGCCAGACGGGCCATATCGGCGATTCTGTCCTGGAGCTGACATCCCGAAGATCGAGGCCGAGGGAGGGATGACCGGGTTCGCGGCGAAGTGTTCCCGCGAGCACTCCCCCCGAGGTGCCGAAACCATGGACATGACTAGTCATCGTCGCCGGCTCCCGTCCGTCCTCGCCTCGTTGGCCGCGCTCGGCGCCCTCCTGGTGTCCGCGCCCCAGGCCCAGGCCGCCGGCGAGACGCTGCAGGTCAACAAGGAGGTCACCACGGTGCCCGGAGGCACCCCGGTGACCCTCACGGCCCGCCTGGCTCAGGCGGCCGCCGGCGCCCTCACCGTCACCTTCAAGGTGGAAGGCGGTCCGGCCACCCCGACGACCCAGTCGTGTCCCATCGCCGCCGGTGCCAGCTCCTGCCAGGTGATCTTCAACTCCACCAGCAAGGGCACGAGCCTGGTCCGGGCCTACATCGGCGGCTCGGGTGACATGAACGAGGGTCGTCTGGCCAACGCCGACGCGGTGCTGCCCCTTCTGTCGTCCCCCGCCGACTGCCGCGCCGAGGACGACGAATTGCTCCAGAACACCTGCAAGCCCTCCGGCGTCACCCCGGTGGCGGGCGACAACGCGGAACCGGACGACACCGACGTGGTCCAGATCACCTGGACCAGCTTCGTCGACGGCCATCTCGACTGCGACGACTCCAACCCCGCCAACGGGGAGGACGTGGAGTACAACGACTCCCGAGCCGTCCGGAACGAGAACTACACCTGCGTGCTCACCAGCCTCGACAACCCGCCCGTGCCCATCGCCGGGGCCAAGATCGACTTCGAGCGCCTCGGGGGTGTGGGTGACACCGACAACGACGCCGACGGCACCGTCGACAAGGACGACTTCTGCACCACCGACGGCAACGGTCGCTGCGCCGGCGCCGTGGAGACCCTGACCGGAGAAGGCGCCACCACCATCTGCTTCTGGGCCGAGCCGGGCGACGTGGCCGACAACGTCTTCTCCAAGACCGGCACCGCGATCGACGGCGGCGACTGCGATGGCGGCGGCGAGCCGGTCGACGAGGTCGAGAGCAACGACATCACCGACTCCGTGTCCCTCGACATCAACGTGCCCCGGGCCATCCGCCTCGACGCCGGCCCCGAGTCGGTGGTGTCCGGGCCCGGTTCGCGGTTCTCCTACGCCGCCCGGGTGTGGGACCAGTTCGACAACGCCTTCCTGGCCGACACCGAGGTGCGGGCCGAGTACTTCTCCGGCTCGCCCCTCGACGCCGATGGCAACACCCCGGCGTCACCCGACGCCTCCTGCCTGACGGGCACCAGCGGGATGTGCTCCATCCCCACCGCCACCCAGTCGGCCCTGGGCACCAACCTGGTCTGCGTCTGGATCGACACGCCCGAGAGCCGGGTCGACGAGATGATCGGCAACGGCGGGGACGCGGCCGACGGTTCGTGCGGCGACAGCGACGACAACCGCTACGACGAGGTGCCGGCCGACCCCAGCTCGGATGGCAACGGCGACGTGCTGCCCCAGCCGGTCACCGACGGACGCGACATCATCCGCCTCAAGATCGAGTCCCGGCCGTTCATCGCCCAGGTGAAGCCGGAGGAGAAGCGCCAGTCCCAGAGCGACGTTCTCCGGGTGACGGGGAGCAGCTTCTACCCCGGGGCCCGGATCAGCGTGTCGGGTCCCGGCGTCAACGTGGGACCGACGAGCCGGGTGTCGGAGTTCGAGCTGGCCGCCAGCTTCGATGTCGCTCCCGACGCCCCCGCCGGTCTACGGGACGTCACCGTGACCAACTACGACGGTGGCACGGCCGTCTGCGGCCGGTGCTTCAGTGTCGTCGGCCAGGGATACTGGCTGGCGGCGAGCGACGGTGGCATCTTCGCCTTCGGTGACGCCAAGTTCTACGGCTCCACCGGGGACAAGAAGCTCAACCGGCCCATCGTGGGGATGGCGCCCACGCCCTCGGGCAAGGGCTACTGGCTGGTCTCCAGCGACGGCGGCATCTTCTCCTTCGGCGATGCCTTCTTCTACGGCTCCACGGGCGGCATCGCGCTCAACAAGCCCATCGTCGGGATCGCCGCCCACCCCAGCGGCCGGGGCTACTGGCTGGTGGCCAGCGACGGCGGCATCTTCTCCTTCGGGGACGCCAAGTTCTACGGCTCCACCGGCAAGCTCGCCCTCAGCCGGCCCATCGTCGGGATCGCCGCCCACCCCGGTGGCCGGGGCTACTGGCTGGTGGCCGCCGACGGCGGGATCTTCTCCTTCGGCGACGCCAAGTTCTTCGGCTCCACCGGCGGCATGACCCTCAACAAGCCCATCGTGGGGATGTCCGCCTCGGGCACCGGCAAGGGCTACTGGCTGGTGGCCAGCGACGGCGGGATCTTCTCCTTCGGTGACGCCGCCTTCCACGGTTCCACCGGCGCCATCAAGCTCAACCAGCCCATCATCGGTTTCGCTCGGCGTTAACGATTCGCCGTCTTTCGGGTAGCCTTTCCCCCTAGGAGTGGGTGAGCCACGGGGGTGGATGGTGGCGCGGGGCTCAGCGAAGAGGTTCCTCGAACTCGTTGCTGTGCTGCTCCTGTTCACGGGCCTGCTGGCCGGTGACGGGATGGCCGCCGAGGATCCCCTGGAAGACTTCTACGTCGCCCCCAGCCTCCAGATCAGCCCCGAGCTGCCCGAGGTCCGCCCCAGCATTCCCGTCGAACTCACGGCCCGGCTCTCCCATACGGTCCTCACCGACACCCTCGTCCTGTTCCGGCTCGAGCCCATCTCCAGCCGGGTCAGGTACGGCCGGCGAATGGGCCCGCCGCCGGAGAAGCCGCAGTGCACCGTCCCGGCGGGGATGCTCACGTGCTCCGTCACCATCGTCCGGCATCAGGGCGCGGCCCTCATCATCCGGGGCTGGATGGGGGGCGAAACCGGGTTTCCGCCCGACAACCGAGAGGGTCGGCTCTCCAGCCTGAACCTCTTCCTCCACCCCGGGGCCGACTGCCGCCTGGAGGATGGGGAGCCGGTCGACGACAAGTGCCGCGGCGGGCTCAACAGCCACGTCGAGCCCGGTGCCCCCGAACCGGACACCACCGACGTCATCCTGGCCGGCTGGACCGGCACGGCCGCCGCCTTCGTGGACTGTGACGACACGGGCAGCGATGGGGACACCGAGGTCGAGAGTCGCCCGATGGACCAGCGGAGGGTGACCTATGTCTGCACGCTCACCAACCGCATCACCGGCGAGCCCATCGTGGGGGCCCGTCTGGCCGCCGAGGTCATGGGCGGCCCGTTCGACGACGAGCGCGGTGGGGCCTTCCGCTCCGACTACGGCACCTACCCCTATCACCACGAGGACCGCCGGCTGTGCATCACCTCGGCTCCGGGAGGGCACTGCAGCTTTGACCTCACGGTGCCGGGCGACGGCCCCGGCGACATGGTCCTGTGCCTCTGGGCCGACGGCGACAACGACGGATACTACGGCAAGGACGACGAAGACGGCGGCGGATGCGCCAACGAGCCCTTCGACGAGCAGCCCGAGGGCAACGACGGCAACGACACCGTCGTCATCCGCCTCCGGTAGCCACCCGCACAACTCGCCTTCGCCGCGCCGGCAAAAAACGCATTGAAGAGGGTTGGGGGTGCGTTACGCGTCGCCGCTGGCTTCCGTTAGCGCCCCGCTCACCCAACCGGCGTTGTTCACCGCCGGTATGCGGCGCTGAGACACGCCGGTTCGAAGAAACGGCCGGGTGGCCGGGGCGTAAGGGGGACGTGTTGCCCGTGTGGCCCACCACCGCCCCGGGCCCCTACCCCCCTTCATTGCGCCTTTTCCTGCCGCCCCGCCGACATGAGGCGCCCCGCCCTACTCCCGCCCGTAGAACACCCGCTCGACGACCGCCCGGGCCCGGCGCGTGAGCCGGCGGTAGTCCTCGCGCAGTTCGGAGACGGGCTGGTGGGTGTAGCCGAGGAGCCGTCCGAGCCGGGCCGCCTCGGCCCCGTCGGTGGGCAGCGAGTCACCGGGCGATCCGGTGAGGAGGTAGCGGTAGTTGCGGGCCCGCTCGCAGAACCGGTAGGCGGCCCGCAGGGCCTCGGCATCGGCCGGGTCGAGCAACCCCCGGGCCGCCAGCCGGAACAGCCCGTCGACGGTGGAAGCGGAGCGCACCGCGGGTTCCCGCCCGCCTTCGAGCAACTGGAGGAGCTGGACGGTGAACTCCACGTCGGACAGGGAGCCGCGTCCCAGCTTCAGGTGGAACTGGGGGTCCTCACCCGGTGGGATCCGCTCCCGCTCCACCCGGGCCTTGATCCGGCGCACCTCCCGCACGTCCTCCGCCGGGAATGGCACCCGGTAGACGAAGGGCTCCACCATGGCTCGGAACTCCTCGCCCAGGGCCGGGTCGCCGGCGATGGGGCGGGCCTTGAGGAGGGACTGGAACTCCCAGGTGAGGGCCCACCGCTCGTAGTAGGAGCGATAGCCCTGCAGGGACCGGGCCAGCGGACCCTGTTTGCCCTCGGGGCGCAGGTTGGCGTCGATCCGGAACGTCTGGCCTTCGGCCGTGGTGGCGCCGATCTCCTTGACGATCCGGGTGGCGACCTTTTCGGCGGCGTCGAAATCACCCGGTCCCGACCCGCCGTAGACGAAGAGCACATCGATATCGGAGGCGTAGGACAGCTCCCGCCCCCCCAGTCGGCCCATCCCGATCACGGCGAAAGGGACACTCGGTTCCAGCCAGCGCACGGTGGCCTCCACGCACGCCTCGGCCAGGGCGGCCAGCTCCCGGCCCACCGCCTCCACCGAGGCGAACCCCAGCAGATCCCGGGCGGCGATGCGCAGCAGCTCCCGGCGCTTGAAGCGCCGCAGCCCCTCCCTCCGGGCCTCCTCGTCGCCCCGCCAGGCCAGCGTGCCCAGGGCTTCGGCCACCAGGGCCTCGCGGGTCTTGTCCTCGGCCAGCAACCCGTCGTCGGCCAGGGAGGGAACGAACTCGGGATGGCGGCGCAGCGCGTCACCCACCACCCGCGAGGACCCGAGGAGCCGGCACACCCGCTCGGCCGCACCGGGCGACTCGCGGAAGGTGATGGCCAGTGCGCCCGAGCGGGCCCGCCCCTCGGCCAGGCGCCGCAGCTGGAGCAGCCCCAGGTCGGGATCGGGCGTCTCCGACAGCCACTCCAGGAGCAGAGGGAACAGCTGGGCCATGAGCTGCGACCGGCGAGTGAGGCCCGTAGTGAGCTCAGCCAGGGCGGCCCGGGTGTGGGTCATGTCCAGGAACCCGAAGGCGGCCAGCCGCTCCTCGGCCGCCTCCATCGGCAGGGGCCCGGTGCCGGCGAAGGCCTCCAGTAGGGGCCGGAAGAAGAGCTTCTCGTGAATGGAGCGCACCTGGGCCTGGTGGCGCCGGTGGACGGCCTCGAACTGGTCCCGGGCGCTCTTGGGGCCCTCATCCCGGTAGCCGAGCACCCGGGCCAGGCGGGTGCGGGCGGCCAGGTCGGCGGGCAGGGCGTGAGTCTGGCTCTCGTCTTCCAGCTGCAGGCGGTGCTCGACCGTGCGCAGGAACCGGTAGGAGGCGTCCAGGGTACGGACCTGGGCCCGGTCCACGTACCCGGCCCGGCCCAGCTGGTCGAGGGCCTCGAGGGTGTTGGGGGAGCGGATGCCGGGGTCGTGGCGGCCGTGGACCAGCTGGAGGAGCTGGACGGCGAACTCGATGTCCCGCAAGCCCCCCCGGCCCCGCTTGATCTCCCGGTCGGTCAAGCCCCGCTTGGACACTTCCTCCTCGGCCCGGGCCTTCATGGTCCGCACCTCCCGCACGGCGTCGGGATCGAGCCGCTCGGGCCACACCTTGGGTGCCGCCGCCTCGAGGAACCGCTCCGCCAGCCCGGCGTCGCCCGCCACCGGCCGGGCTTTGATCAACGCCTGGAACTCCCACGTCGACGCCCACCGGTCCCAGTAGGCGCGGTAGGCATCGAGGGTGCGCGACAGCGACCCGGCTCGCCCCTCGGGGCGCAGGCCGGCGTCAGTGCGGAAGACGATGCCGTAGGGCCCCGGCGCGGCCATGGTGGACAGCAGCGCCCGGGCCGCCCGCTCCGCCTCGCGCCCGTCGCCCTCATGGACGAAGAGGACGTCGACGTCGCTGGCGTAGTTGAGCTCCCAGCCGCCCAGCTTGCCCATGCCGATCACGGCCATGGGCACGGCCGGTTCCACCAGCCGCAACGCCGACATCAGGCAGGCCTGGGCCAGGGCGGCCAGCTCCCGGCCGACGGCCGGCAGGTCGGCCAGGTTGAGCAGGTCCCGCATCGCGATGCGGGCCAGCTCCTTGCGCTTCCAGCGGCGCAGCGCGCCCGCCGGATCGTCAGTGCCGGCTTCGAGGGCGGCGCCGGCCATGGCCGAGTACCAGTCCGGCGGGCACTCGGCGGCCAGGGCGGCAGGATCGGCCACGCACTCCAGGAGCGACGGATCGGCCAAGGCCGCCTCGGACAGGGACCGCGACGCCCCCGACAGCGCCACCACGGCGGCGAGCAGCAGGTGGTCGTCGGGCACGCGCTCCGCCAGTTCGGGCTGGGCCTCGGCCAGGCGGCCCAGGACGAGCCGGGCCCGTGCCGGGTCGGCGGCCCGCTCGAGGGCATCGGTGACCTCGGGCGCCTTCAGGAGCGTGTCGGTCATATCCTTGAATTGTGCCCCGTCTGAAAATCGCCGCCGCACAGATCAACACGACGGTGGGGGACCTGGCCGGCAACGCCGCCCGGATCCTGGCCGCCTACGAGGAGGCGGAGGCGGCCGGAGCTGACCTGGTCGTCTTCCCCGAGCTGGCGGTCACCGGCTATCCGCCCGAGGACCTGCTGCTACGTCCCGCCTTCGTGGCCCAGGCCGGCGAGACGCTGGAGAAGATCGCGGCCCGGACCGGCACCACCGTCGCCGTCGTCGGGTTTCCCGAAGCCCGCCGGGACCTGTTCAACGCCGCCGCCGTCTGTGCCCGGGGGGCGGTGGCCGGTGTCTACCGCAAGCACCTCCTCCCCAATTACGCCGTCTTCGACGAAGCGCGCTACTTCGCCCCGGGTGACGAGCCCGGGCCCCTGTTCGTGGTGGGCGGCGTGCGGGTGGCGGTGTCGGTGTGCGAGGACGCCTGGAGCCCGGCCGGGCCCATCGCCGCCCAGTCGGCCGGCGGTGCCGAACTGGCCGTCAACCTCAGCGCCTCCCCCTACTACGAGGGCCGGTTGCCCGAGCGCGAGACCATGCTCGCCACCCGGGCCGCCGACGCCTCCATCCCCATCGTCTACGTGAACCTGGTCGGCGGCCAGGACGAGCTTGTCTTCGACGGGGGTTCCCTGGTCTACGACGAGAACGGACATCTCCTGGCCCGGGCCCGCCAGTTCAGCGAGCACCTCCTCGTGGTCGATCTCGACGTGCGGCCCACCTTCCGCAAGCGCCTCCTCGATCCCAGGGGCCGGGCCCGGGCGCCGCGCCTGCCCGAGGTGGACCTCTCCGGGCCCCGTCCCGGCGGGGAGCGTGCGATGCCGTTGCGGTTGGAAACCCCGCTGGGCCCCGAGGCGGAGGTGTGGGAGGCCCTGGTCCTCGGCACCGGCGACTACGTGAGGAAGAACGGCTTCTCCCAGGTGGTTATCGGGCTGTCGGGCGGCATCGACTCGTCGGTGGTGGCGGCGGTGGCCGTCGACGCCCTCGGAGCCGACAACGTCACTGGCGTGCTCATGCCCTCGCGCTATTCCTCGCCCGGCAGCCTCACCGACGCCACCGCTCTGGCCTCCAACCTCGGCATCCGTATCCTGACCGTGCCCATCGAACCAGCTCACGCCGCCTTCGCGGAGATGCTGGCCGAGCCCTTCGCCGGCACCGAGGAGGGGCTGGCCGAGGAGAACCTCCAGGCCCGCATCCGGGGCACCATCCTCATGACCCTGTCCAACAAGTTCGGCTGGATGGTCCTGACCACCGGCAACAAGTCAGAGATGGCCACCGGCTACTCGACTCTCTACGGGGACATGGCCGGGGGCTTCGCCGTCATCAAGGACGTCGACAAGACCCTGGTCTACCGCCTGGCCCGCTGGCGCAACACCCGCTCCGAAGTCATCCCCCAGGCGGTGATCGACAAGCCGCCCAGCGCCGAGCTGCGCCCCGGCCAGGTCGACGCCGATTCGCTGCCCCCCTACGAGGTCCTCGATCCCGTCCTGGAGGCCTACGTGGAGGGCGACCGCTCGGTGGCCGAACTGGAGGAGGCGGGCTTCGACCGGGACACCGTCCGGCGCGTGGCCCGCCTCGTCGACCGCAGCGAGTACAAGCGCCGCCAGGCCCCGCCCGGCGTGCGGGTCTCACCCAAGGCCTTCGGGAAGGACCGCCGCCTGCCCATCACCAACCGCTGGCCCGGCTAGAGCCCCAGGAGACGGTCGACGTGATCCATCGTGAGCAGGTCTCGGCGGCCGTGACCGTCCTGCGCCTCGACCACGGCCCGGTCTCGGCCATGGACCTCGAGCTGCTCGAGGCCATCCGGGCCGAGCTGGCCAAGTGCGCCGCCGACGACCGCGCCGTGGTTCTCACCGGCACGGGGCGGGCCTTCTCCGCCGGCGTCGACCTGCACCGCATCCTCGACGGCGGGGCCGACTACATCGACCGGTTCCTCCCCGTCCTGTCCGGCGTCTTCGAGGACGTGCTCCGCTACCGCCGGCCGGTGGTGGCGGCGGCCAACGGGCACGCCATCGCCGGTGGCTGCGTGCTCGTGTGCTGCGCCGACTACCGGATGATGGCGGCGGACAGCGGCCGCATCGGCGTGCCCGAGCTGCTGGTGGGAGTCCCCTTTCCGGTCATGGCGCTGGCCGCCGTGCGCCTCGCCACCGGCGACCGCGGGATCGAGGAAGTCATCTACACGGGCACCACCTACACGCCCGAGGAGGCGCAGCGCCGGGGGCTGGTGGACGAGGTCGTCGCCCCGGACGAGCTCCTGGAGCGGGCCATCGACCGGGCCGAGCAGCTGGCCGCCATCCCGCCCGCCGCCTACTGGCACACCAAGCGGACCCTGCGCGGCCCGATCCTGGAGAGGGCCCAGGGTCCGGCGGGTCGCCAGGCCGACGAAGAGATGGCGGCGATGTGGAAGTCACCGGAATCCACCGCCGCCATCGCCGCCTACGTCGAGAACATCATGGGTGCCGGCCGCCGGTCTTGACCGACCGGTCTAGTTCGGCGGAGAATCGTCCGCCGTGGCCGACCCCTACGCCCCCCGATCGCCATTTGCCCCCTGGGACCGCCGGGAGCTGCCCGGCCTCTTCTCGGTGGAGGAGTCCGCACGCCGGGTGGGGCATTACAAGTGGATCGAGATGCGCCTCTTCGAGGTCCTCGGCGGCTGGGTGGCCACCGTTCCGGAGGTGGACGTGAAGGTCACCCTGGGCCGGCACTGCTACCACCACGCCTGGCACGCCGAGCTGTGGCACAAGCGGCTGCCCGAGCTGCGGGAGATGAACCCGGACCGGCTCTGCCGGGCCCCCAACCCGGAGCTGGAGGCGTTCGTCGCCGCCCTCACCGAGCCGGAGGCCCACGACCTGACCATCGAGAAGCTGGTCGGGGTCTACCGGGTGCTCCTCCCGCGCAAGATCGGCGCCTACACCTACCACCTCAACGCCACCAGCAGGATCACCGACGCGCCGACCATCCGCTCGCTGGGCTTCATCCTCGACGACGAGCTCACCGACTGGCGCGAAGGTGAGATGCTGCTCCAGGCCCTGATCGGCTCGGACGAGGCGGTGGAACGGGCCGCCCGGCGCCAGGCCGAGCTCGAGACCCTGATCACCAGGGCCGGCGGCATCGCCGGCCCGGATAGCCTCGGGGGCGCGGGCAACGCCTCCGCAAGCACCCTGGGGGTTGCATGAGGAAGACCTATCCGGCCGAGGATCTGGCCCGTGACCAGCGGTTCCGGCGGGCCCGCATGGAGGACCGGCTCACCGACCCCCGCAACCGCACGGTGCGGGAGCGCCGCCGGGGGCCGGCGAAGCTCACCCCCGACCGGCCGGACGCGGCCGACGCCGCCCGCCAGATGATGCACGGCATCTTCGTGGGCGAGATCCAGGCCCTGGAGGGAGCGGGGCGCACCGTGTGGGACTTCGACGACACCGAGGCCCCCTTCGCCCTCAAGCTGGACATGGCCCGCCAGTGCTGGGACGAGGCCCGTCACACCGAGATCTCGGTCAAGCTCGGCGAGTGGATGGGCACCGAGATCGGCGAGTTCGCCGAGACGACGTTCCTCTACGAGGCGGCCTGCAATCCCGATCCCGTCCTGCGCCTGACCGGGGTCAACCGGGCCCTCGAAGGCCTCGCCATCGACGTGTTCAACACCATGCGGGAGTTCGGTAGGAGCTCGGGCGACCCGGCGCTCAGCTTCTGCGAGGACTGGATGCTGGCCGACGAGGTCACCCACGTGAAGATGGGATCGGACTGGCTCCGGCGCCTGACCGAGGACGACCCCGAGCGCCGGGAACGGGCGCTCGAGTTCCAGCGGGTGGTCGACAAGCTCTTCTCCTTCGGCGGGTTCCGGGGCGAACGCGACGAGAACCCCATCCAGCTGGCCCGGAAGTTCCGGAGGATGGCGGGGTTCGCCGACGCTGAGATCGACGAGATCTCAGTGCTGTCGAACGAGGCCTTCGAGGAGGTCTCCGGGTAGTTGGCCCGCGTGCGCGTCCGGCCGGACGCCTTCAACGTGGTCGAGTACGACGCGTCCCGTATCGCCGCCTTGGGGGCGGAGATCGCCAGCGGAGTGGGCCTGCCCGAGGACCTCGACCTGATCCTGGAGATCGACGAGGGCAGCCCCTTCGGCGGGACCTCGACCGCCATCGACGGCACCACCGTGACGCTGCGGGTGGAAAGCGGCGCCTTTGAGAATCCCAAGGCCATCCGTCAGCTGTCCGAGGCCGGCACCCGGCTCGTGCTCGGACGCCTCCTGTTCCGGCTGGCCGACCGGCTCGATCCCGCCTTCGGTGCCCCGCCCCCCGACCCGGACCTGAGCTACGCCCAGCAGGCGGCCTGGGATGCCTACGCCATGGGCCGCTACGCCCGGCTGGCGGGGGTGGACGGTGGGCGGGATCGCCGGCGTTACGCCTTCCGCCTCCGCCACGGTTTCAGCGACGCCGCTGACCGGGCCTTCGACCGCCTCTGGAAGGGCGAGGACCTCACCTGGGCCGATCTACTGGAGGTCGTGGGCGCTGACAGCCAGGAAGAGCTCGAGGTCGGGAGGGCCGCGGAGCAGGCCTGACACGCCCTCGGCCATCTCGGACATGGTCGTGCCGGACATGTGGGTGGCCTGGGCGTCGGGCGATCCCCACTTCTCGTAGACGAGGAAGCGGCCCGGCGTCAGCACCGACGCCACCAGGTCGATGTTGCGGCACCCGTCCTCCGCCCGGGACACCACCACGTAGCGGGCCAGGACCCCGGCAAGGTCCGCCTCCCGCCCGGCGGCGGCGTCGAAGATGCCCATCATCACGGTCAGTTCGACGTCGGCCTCGGGAATGGCGGAACCCCTTTCCCGGTCACGCAGCGCGGTCCGTTAACGACAGTTTCGTTACAGAAAGACGGTTTGCTCTCATCGAGGCAGGAGATGTCCGAATTGTGCCGAATCTGGCAGGCAAGTCAGTGTGCCGTCCCAAGACGCAGACCCGGACGCCTCGCCGAGGCCATGGGGCACGGGGCCGGGAGGGAACGGCACGGAGTTGGCGCAAAAGATCAGCCCAACGTGCCGGGAGTCTTGACCTGCCCGGTATGTTATGACCCAAGGTGGTGTTGGATGCTGGGTGGCAATGCCGGGCCCACGCGCGCTCCACGCGAAACCCGAAAAAGGAAGTCCGTGGCCAAGGAACGAGTCGAGCGGGACGAGGAAGATCTTGTCCGTCTCTATCTTACCGATATCGGCCAGTACCCGCTGCTGACGAAAGACGACGAAGTTCGTCTCGCCCAGCAGATCGAGGGCGGCAACGCCGCCCGGACCGAACTGGAAAAAGGCACCGGTCTCTCTGCTTCCAAGAAGCGAGAGTTGCGCCGGAATGTCACGGACGGTGAGCAGGCGCAGCGCACGTTCGTGCAGTCCAACCTCCGGCTCGTCGTTTCGATCGCCAAGAAGTACCAGGCGTCGGGTCTGCCCCTTCTCGACCTCATCCAGGAGGGGAACCTGGGCCTGATGCACGCCGTCGAGAAGTTCGACTGGCGCAAGGGCTTCAAGTTCTCCACCTACGCCACCTGGTGGATCCGCCAGGCCATCACCAGGGGCATCGCCAACACCGGGCGCACCATCCGACTGCCCGTCCACGCCGGCGACACGCTGGCCCGCCTCCAGAAGGCCCGGGCCCGCCTGGAGCTGAAGCTGGGCCGGCCGGCCACGCTCTCGGAGCTGGCCCATGAGGTCGACATGCCCGAGGACAAGGTGACCGAGGCGTTGCGCTTCGCCGCCGAGCCTCTCTCGCTGTCGGAGCCGCTGCGGGAGGACGGCGACGCCGAGCTGGGTGACATCGTCGAGGACCGCTCGGCCGAATCGCCCTTCGAGGTGGCGGCCACCGCCCTGCTCCCGGCCGAGATCGAGAAGCTCCTCGCTCCCCTGGACGAGCGGGAGCGCCAGATCCTGGCCCTGCGCTTCGGCCTCGACCGGGGGGAGCCCCGGACCCTCGAGGAGGTGGGCGAGTACTTCAACCTCACCCGGGAGCGCATCCGCCAGATCGAGGCTCGGGCCATGTCGAAGCTGCGCCACCCGTCGTCCGACACCGGGGCGCGCGACCTCCTGGCCGTCTGATCGTCCGGCGCTTCTCTCTTTCTCTGGTGGCCGCCCTGGTGGCGGCCACCAGCGCGTTCGGGTGTGGCGGCGACCGTGAGGGGGAGACGGCCCGGCCGACGACGACGACCGCCGCCGCCCCGGTCGAGGACACCTTTCCCGGGGTGTGGCCCTACACCACGGCGGCCGAGGCCGATGGCTACACCCGGGGCGTGGTGGACGAGACCTACCTCGATCCCGTCCGCACCGCCCGGGAGTTCATGCGGGTCTACATCGGGATGGAGGCGCCGGTGGCGGGTGAGTACCGGGCCGGCGACGCCCAGAGCGGCGAGGTCGAGGTGCGGCCCACGGCGGGGAGCCGGTTCGTGACCACCGTCTCCGTCCGGCGGGTGTCCGGCGAGGGGTCCCCCTGGGTGGTGGTCTCGGCCGCCGCGGCAATGGTGAAGCTCGTCACCCCGGTCGCTCTGGAAGGCATCCGTTCCCCGGTCACCGTGTCCGGGGAGTCGTCCGCCTACGAGGGCAACGTGGTGGTGCAGGTCAAAGAGGACGGGATGGGCCCGGGCCAGTTCCTCGGCCAGGAGGCCCTGACGGGGGGCTCCGGCTCCGATTTCGAGCCGTACTCCGGCCCGGTCACGTTCCCGGCCCCCACCAGGACGGCCGGGGCGGTGGTCGTCCTCACCTACTCGGCGGAAGACGACTCGGTGCAGCAGGCCAGCGTCGTCCGGGTCCGCTTCGAGCGCACCGCCACCTGAGGGCTGGCTCCGCCTGAGCGGCTGAGCCGTGCTATCAATCCCCCGGAGGTGAACGGGCGCCTGGTGGGCCCCCTCGTCTTCAAAACGAGTGGGACGGGTGATCCCCGTCCGGTGGGTTCGATTCCTGCCACCTCCGCGTTGACCCCCGACCAAGGAGGATGTCTGTGAAGAAGCTCCTGCTCCTGGTGATCGTCCTCGCTCTCGGCGCCGTGGTGGCCAAGAAGAAGCTGACCGCCTAACGCCCCTCACTCGCCGGTGAGCCAGGCCCCGTAGCCCTCGGCAAAGTGGGCCGGGGCCCCGCCGGTGTGCCAGAACACCACCTTGTCTCCGGGCCCGAACCTCCCCTCGCGGGCCCAGCCGATGAGGCCGGCCATCGCCTTGCCCGTGTACACGGGGTCCAGGATCAGGCCCTCGGTGCGGGCTGCGGCCCGGATGGCCTCCTTGGCCTCCGGGGTCGGCGCGCCGTAACCGGCCCCGAAGCGACCGTGGTCGATGACCAGCTCGCCCGCCGGTTCCCCCCGTCCGGCGACCCGGGCCGCGGCGGTGGCCAGGGCGGGGACCACCGTGTCGAGGTCGGGCCGGGTGCCGACGTCCACGCCCAGCACCCGGGTGCGGGCACTGAGGCCGGCGAGAAGGCCGGCATGGGTCCCGCCCGAGCCGTCGGCCACCACCACCCAGTCCGGCGGCTCGTCGAGCTGGCCGAGGAGCTCGCCGGCGGCTTCCAGGTAAGCCCGCACTCCCGTCACCGAGGCGCCGCCGATGGGAATGGCATAGGGCCGCAAGCCGTCCGCCTCCAGGCCGGCGGCCAGATCGGTGATGGCGGTCTCGGCGGCGTAGTAGTCCCGGGTGCCGGTGAAGTGCAGCTGGGCGCCCAGGAGGCGGGCGAGCAGGAGGTTTCCCGTCGCCGCCTCGGGGTCCTGGGCGGCGTGGCCGGCCACGGCCAGGTGGCACCGCAGGCCCAGCCGGTTGGCGGCCGCCGCCGTCATCCGGGCGTGGTTGGACTGGCTGCCACCCCCGGTGACCAGGACATTTGCGCCGGCGGCGAGGGCCTCGGCGCACAGGAACTCGAGCTTGCGGGCCTTGTTCCCGCCCAGGGCGAGGCCGGTCAGGTCGTCCCGCTTGACCAGGAGCCGGGGTCCGCCGAGCCACTCCGAAAGCCGGTCGAGCGGCTCGACCGGGGTAGGGAGGTGGGCCAGGCCCAGCGGCACGCCAGCCATTGTGGCGGCTGGCGGCACCCCCGGGATCACCGGCCCGATGCCCGTGGGTGAAATTCGCTTGCCGCCGGCCCGCCGGGGCCGTTACCGTCCTCGCCGCTTCCCCCCTCCTTCCCCCATCCCGGTCTGATGGCGCCCTGTGGGGCGCGCCCGAGAAGGGGGAAATCCCTTGCTCTTCGCCCTGTGGTCTCCCAAGGGCGGCTCCGGCACATCCGTCGTGTGCGCCGCCCTCGCCTCGTTCCTGGCCCAGGAGGAGCCCGTGCTCCTCGTCGACCTGGCCGGGGACCTGCCCGCCGTGGCCGGCCTGGCGCCCAGTTGGGTCAACCCGCCGCGCTCCGGACGGTTCCCGTCCCTCCTCCAGTGGCTGGCCGGCGGGCCGGCGGCACCCAGCGACGCGCTCGACGCTCTCATCCATCCCCTGAGCGAGCGTCTCGGCCTGGTGCCTCTGGGTGCCGGGGGGCCGCCGATGCCCGAGCTCCTCCCGGAGTCGGGGGCCGCCCTGGCCGCCGCCCTGGGGGGCGGACCGACGGTGGTGGCCGACGCCGGGCGGGCCGAGCACCCGGTGCAACGGGCTGTGGTCGAGGTGGCGGACGCGTCGGCCGTGGTGGTCCGGTGCTGCTACCTGGCCCTGCGGCGAGCGGTGGATGACCCGCTGACGGCTCGCGCCCTGGGGGCGGTGGTCGTCGAGGAACCCGGCCGCTCGCTCGAGCCGGCCGACGTGGCCGAGGTCCTGGGCTGTCCCGTCCTGGCCACCATTCCGGTGGTCCCGGCGGTGTCCCGGGCGGTAGACGCCGGGCTGCTCGTCCAGCGGCCACCGAAGCCGTTGTTCCCGCCGCTGCGGTCCCTGGCCCAGGCTCTGCGCCAACCCGACCGGTGGCCGGACGCCCAGCCCGGAGGGCCCGGATGGGCGGCGTGACCCTCGATCTGGGGCCGCTGGGGCCCGTCCTGGCCGACGCCTCCGTGACCGAGGTGCTCCTCAACGGCCCCGGGCGGGGTTGGGTGGAGCGGGCGGGGCGACTCGAGCCTCTCGGGGTCGACCTCGACGAGGACGGGCTGCGCCGGCTGGTGGAACGGGTCATCGGGCCGCTCGGGCTGCGCCTTGACCCGGGCTCGCCCATCCTCGACGCCCGCCTGCCCGACGGCTCCCGCCTGCATGCCGTGACCGCCCCGGTGGCCCTGGACGGCACTTGCGTGACCATCCGGCGCTTCCGCCCTGAGCCCTACCCCCTCGCCGCATTCGGTGCCGACTCCCACCTCGAGTGCCTCCTCCAATGGGCGGTGTCGGCCGGCTGGAACCTGCTGGTGGCCGGGGGCACGGGGGCGGGCAAGACAGCCCTCCTCAACAGCCTGTCGGAGGCGGTGGCGCCGGGGGAGCGGATCGTCACCGTGGAGGAGACCGCCGAGCTGCGTCTCGCCGGCGGCCACGTGGTGCGGCTGGAGGCCCGCCCGGCCAACGCCGAGGGCGCCGGCGCCGTACCGGTCCGGGACCTGGTGCGGGCCGCTTTGCGGCTGCGGCCCGATCGCCTGGTGGTCGGCGAGGTGAGGGGCGCCGAAGCCTTCGATCTGGTCCAGGCCCTCAACACCGGTCACGACGGCTCGTTCTCCACCATTCACGCCAACGGCTGCCGGGAAGCCCTGACCCGCCTGGAATCGCTCGTGCTCCTGGCCGGCACCGGCCTCCCGCTCGCCGCCACCCGGGCCCAGGTCGCCGCCTGTATCGACGCCGTCGTCCATGTCGCCCGCCGGCCGGGCGGAGACAGGCGCATCCAGGCCATGGCCGAGGTGGACGGCGACGGTGCCGGTGTCCGTGTCCTCTATCCCGGTGCCCGGATCCGGCCGCGTCGCCCGGCCCGGCGGCCCGGAGCGGCGTCCCTGACCGGGGACTGGCTCCCGTGAGGCCGGCGGAACTGACCCACCCGGCTGCGCTCGACCGGCTGGCCGCCCACCTGCGTGCTGGAGGGACGGTGCTGGCCGGCGTGCGGGAGCTCGCCGGCGACCACGGGCCGCTGGCGGCCGACCTGGGTGGCGTCGTGGCCCGGGTCGACGCCGGCTCCACCCTCCTCGACGCCCTTGCCCAGTGGCGGGCGGAGCATCCCGGAACCCCGGAGGGGGTGCTGGCGGGGGCCCTGGAGGTGTCCCTCATCGCCGGGGGCGGTGTGGCCGGAGCCCTGGAAGGGCTGGCGGCCGGGTTGCGGGACAGCCTCGAAGGCGTCCGGGAGGTCCGGTCCCAGTCGGCCCAGGCCCGGCTGTCCGCCGCCGTGGTGGGCCTGGCGCCGGCCGGCGCCCTGGGCCTGTCGCTGCTGGGCGACCGCCGGGTGGCCGGCGCCCTGGTGGGCACGGCCACCGGCTGGGCGTGCCTCCTCACCGGCCTCGGCCTGGAAGCGCTGGCCGCAGCATGGATGCGGCGCATCCTGCGCTCGGCGGCATGACCGGCCTCCGGGCCCGATGGGTACGGGAGCGGCGCCGGCGGCGGGAGGCGGCCGCCCTCCGGGCCGAGGTCCCCCTGGCCGCCGACCTGCTGGCCATGGCCCTGGGCGCCGGGCTCACGCCCTACCTGGCCCTGGACGTGGTGGCCCGCTGCGGCCCGCCCCGGGTCGGTCGCCGGCTGGCGGGCGTCTTGGCCGCCCGGGAGCGTCGCCGCCTGGTCGAGGCTCTGGAAGCGGAAGCAGGCTCCTGCCCCCCGCTGGCGGGGGTACTGCGGGTGCTGGCCGCCTGCGAACGCCTCGGTGCCCCCGCCGCTCCGGCGCTTTCCCGCCTGGCCGTCGAAGGCCGGGCTCAGGCCCGCCAGGAGGCCATGGCCCGGGCCCGCCGGGTGCCCATCCGGCTCATCTTCCCCCTCGTGTTCCTTGTGCTGCCGGCCTTCGTGGTGCTGACCGTGGCGCCCGTGCTCTTGGCCGGCTTCGCCCGCTGACCCACAAAGCGCTGACCCTCAAAGGAGGCTCCATGTCGTCTCTCCCTCCGTCCCGGTGGCGTTCCGAAGCCGCCCAGACCACCGCCGAGTACGCCCTCGTGATCCTGGCGGCCGCCGCCGTGGCCGCCCTGCTCATCGCCTGGGCCACCCGGACCGGCGCGGTCGACCGGCTCTTCGACGCCGTGGTCGACCGCGTCCTGCAATCCGCCGGATGAAGGGGATCCTCGGTGAGAGGGGACAAGCCACGGCCGAGCTGGCCATGACCATCCCCTTCCTCGCCGTCCTCGGGCTCCTGCTCGTCTCGGGGTCGCTGGTGGGACGGGATCAGCTGGTCGTCGTCCATGCCGCCCGGGAGGCGGCCCGGGCCGCCAGCGTGGATCCCGACCCGGCGGCGGCCCGGGAGGCGGCCCGGCTGGTTCTCCCCGGTGCCGCCGTGGTTGTCGGTGCCCGGCCGGCGCCGGGCCGGCCGGTGGCCGTCACCGTCTCCTATCGCAGCCCCACCGACCTGCCGCTGGTGGGGCCGCTCCTGCCCGACCCGTTGCTCTCCGCCCGGGCCGTCATGCGGGTGGAGCGGTGAAGCCCTCGAGCAACAACGGATCCGCTGTGGTGGCGGTGTGCGTCCTGGTCGCCCTCACCGCCGCCCTGGGGCTCGGCCTGGGTCGCCTGGCGGCGGCCACGGTCAGCCGGGCCCGGGCTGAGACGGCCGCCGACGCCGCCGCGCTGGCCGCAGCCATGGACCTGGCGGCGGGCAGGAGTGGGGCGGTGGCGCGGCGAACTGCGGAAACGACGGCCGGCGCCAACGGGGCCAGGCTGATCCGGTGCGACTGCCGGCCCGGGCACCGCTCGGTGCGGGTGGTCGTGGCCATGTCCCGCCTCCCCTCCTTTCTTCGGGGAGCGAGGGCCGTCTCCCGGGCCGAGCTACATCCCGAATGTCCTGGTTGATACCGGGTTCGGCAGCAGGAATCGGCTTCGCGGAGGGCGAACAAGGACCGTGCGAGCTCGCAGTGGCGCCGGAGGCTCGCGATTTACCGGCATGTCATGCATAGCGGGTCCCGGCTACCGGGATTGGAAGGAGACAAGGAGAAGATGCGCAAGCTTCGCAGACTGGGGGTCGCAAGCGGAGCGGCCTTGCTCTCGGCAGCGTTGATCGCGCCGATGGGCAGCGCTCTTGCGGCTGACCCCACGACCACCATGGTCACGGACTCTTACGGCGCTGCTGCCAGCGGCGAGGTCCTGGACCTTCACCTCCTCGGCCGGCACGTGTCCTTCGGGGCCGCGTCCGTCTCGAGCACCCTCGACGCTCTGAAGCCCCAGCTGGACGCTGAGGCCAAGGGCATCGCTACCCTGCTCGTCCCGGCCAGCACGGCCGTTGCTCGTTTTGGTGACGCGGCTCCGGACGAGGCCTGCGCTCTGCCGCAGGTTCAGCAGCTGACCGGTCTCCTCGGCGGCGAGGGCCTCAACCTCCCCGTCGTGAGCGGGCTCGGCAATCTCGGCCTGGGCGGCCTGCTGCCCAAGCTGGAGATCAACGTCGGTTGTGCCACCGCTTCGGTTGCGGGTAGTCCCGCGGACTTCGTGGCTGAGTCCGTCGGTGGCATCCTCCGCATCCACGTGGCGCTTCCCGAGGCTATCCAGGGCATCGTCGGCACCGTCCGCCAGACCGCCAACGGTCTGCTGGCCCAGGTGCCCGTTGCTGGTGGCGTGCAAGACCTGACCAACCTGCCCATCGCCAACCTGCTCCCGATCGGCGACGCTGCCTCGGCCCTGGCTCCGGTCAACGGCCTGCTCGGCAACCTCGGCCTTCCGCTCGGTGGCGCGGCTGGCGTGACCGACCTGCTCAACCTCAACGCTCTGGCCCCGGTTCTCAACCCGACCCAGACCGTTGACAGCCTGCTGGCCGGCATCGAGAACGGCGACCTGCTCCGCATCGACCTGGGCGTGGCGACTGCCCAGAACAGCGGCTCGGTCGAGAAGTACCTCTCGCAGGCCGTGTCCAACGGTGGCGTGATCGAGGTCCTGCCGAACTTCGGTGGCCCCGACAAGCCCCTCCTCCGGATCAGCGTTGCCAAGTCCACCGCCACCGTTCAGGTGGACCGGCTGGCCAACGCCGTTCCGACTGGTTCGGCTGACAACACCATCGTCCGGATCGAGAGCCCGCTGCTGCCCAACCTCAACCTGGCCAGCCTGCCCATCGTCGGCGGTCTGCTCGGCTCCACCGGCCTGCCGGTGGTCGACAGCGTCGTCCCGATGGTCGGCAACCTGCTCGGTGGAGTTCCGGTGGCTGACAACGTGCTCGGCGGTCTGCTCGGCTTCGACGCCACGGTCAAGGGTCTGGGCCTCAAGGCCGGCGAGGGCTACATCGAGCTCTCCCCCGGCATGAGCGTCTCGATCCTCTGTGACGGCCTCGTTACCCCGCTCTGCACCGAGATCTCGGTTGGTGCGGTCAAGGCTCCCGAGATGCTGGCCGACGGCCGCATGCGGGTGGAGTCCTCCGCCGCCACCATCCACCTCTTCAAGAACCTCGACACCCTGGGCCTGACCGGCCTGCCGGTGGTGGGTGACCTGAAGCTCGGTTCGATCCTCGGTAACGACCTGCTCGGTGGGGTGCTCGCCCCGATCACCGGCGCTGCCGGCCTGAACATCGGCGAGCCGTCCGACGTGCCCGGCATCAAGATCTCTCTGGCCCACGCGATGGCGGAGGCTGGCGGGACCAAGGTGATGGGTGCCATGCAGGAGCAGGCTCGTGACCTCGCCCCGGTGGCTTCGGCCCCGGCCGAGATCCCGTCCCTGCCTCGCACCGGTGGCCTGCCGGTGGACGCCACGGCCATCCCCGTCCTGCTCGGTGCTTCCGCCGGGCTGCGGGCCCTGGTCCGTCGTCGCCGCAGCGCCTAACCGCTGCACCACCTAACTAGCCCAAATTGATCTAGTCCGGGACCGGGGGGCTCAACCCCGGTCCCGGACTTGTCGATACCGACAGAACGTCGGGGGAGTGAGGGGACACCACGGGCATGTACCAGACGGGCCAGTCGCAGGCCACACTTCCGAAGCCACGTCGTACCGGCCGGTTCGGCGATGGGCTCGGTTTCCTGCTCGACGCCCTCCGGGCCCGCCCAGTGGCCCGCCTGACGCTCTCGGGCCTGTCCATCCTCCTGGCTGTGGTCGGGGTGGGGATGCTGGCCTACCCCTTCGCCACCAACCTCTACCAGGGTCGCCTGCAGACCCAGCTGGCCATCGAGTTCGAGCAGCCCCAGCTGAAGCAGGCCTACAGCGCGGGCGAGGTCGCCATCGGTGACCCCCTCACCCGGATCGTCATTCCCGCCATCGGCGTGAAGACGCTGGTGGTGGAGGGCACGACCGAGTCGGCCCTGCGGGCCGGGGCCGGCCACTACGTGAACACCCCGCTCCCCGGGGAGGCCGGCAACGTGGCCATCGCTGGCCACCGCACCACCTACGGCAAGCCCTTCGCCGACCTCGACCGGCTCAAGCCCGGCGACGAGATCCTGCTCGAGACGCCGCTCGGCACCCACACGTACAAGGTCTCCCGGGAGCCGTTCGTGGTGGCCAACACCGACTGGACCGTCATCGCCCAGACCCCCACTCCCACCCTGACCCTGACCGCCTGCCACCCGAAGGGCTCGGCCAAGCAGCGCATTGTGGTCAAGGCCGACATGGTGGCGCCCCCGGTCACGAACACGTGATGCGCCCCCTGCACCGCCGCCTCGCCGCTGCCGCCCTGGGCATCGCCGGGCTGGCCTGGGTCGCCGCCCCCGCCGGAGCCCACATGCAGTCCGGCGTCCACTCCGTGTCCTGGGTAGACACCGACCCCAACGACTCTCCCGACGACGGAGACCGGCTTTACGGCAACGACTTCGTCGCCGCCAACGCCCGCATGGACGACAAGGTCGCCCGGTGGCGCATCGAGATGCGGCCGGAAGCCGGTGGTGATCCCGCCTTCTGTGACCGGAGCAGCGGCGACTGGGGCACCGACCTCTCCTTCCGCTGCAACTGGGACACCACCCGGATCGGCGACATGAGCGGACTGCCTGCCAACACACCGCTGGGCGGCGGTCCCATCGCCGCCAACGGCCGTTACGTGATCACGGTGACGGTGTGGAACGTCGGGCGCCCGCAGGGAATCCTGTCCTCGGCCCGGATCCCCGAACCGCATGTCCTCACGCCGTCGCGTACGGTGATCCTGCAGAACCCGGTCTCGCCTCCCGGAGGCGTGAGCCGCAGCTACGACTCGACCACCGGGAAGGTCACCGTCACCTGGGCGGCGAGCCCCGAGCCGGACATCCAGAAGTACATCATCCAGGAGAAGAAGGGCTCGGGCGGCTGGGAGAACGTCGGCGAGCGCCCCCATGGCGCCTCCTCGTTCGACCGGCAGGTCTCCGACGTCGGCACCTATCAGTACCGGGTGGCGGCCGTCCGGCCCGAGGTGGCCCAGTCGGGCTTCTCCGAGACCGCCCCGCTGGAGGTGGCCGCCCCGCCGCCCCCGCCCGGTTCCGAGCCCCCGGCCGAGGCCCCCGGGCCCGAGCCCGGCGTGACCGTGTTCGACGAGCCCACCACCTCCACCACCGTCCACGCCGGCGCCATCGCCCCCAGTGCCCCCCGGCCGCCCGCCGGCGGGGGCTCGAGCCTCTTCGCCCGGCCCTCAGTGAGCTCGCTGCCCCGGCCCTCGGCCCCCAAGACCACGCCCACCACCATCGACACGGGCTATTCGGCCGAGCTGCCCTACAACACCGCCCCGAAGACCCAGAACGGCGTCCTGGCCGACGAGGACGAGCTGGCGGGAGCGGAGCAGCCCCAGTCGATGACCAAGCTCATCACCGTGCCCCGGCCCCGGGACCCCCGATCCCTGCTCGTGCCCCTGGCCGGCGGGCTCACGATCTTTGTGTTCGCCATGCAGATGACCTTCGTCGTGCGCAAGCGGCCCGCCATCGCCCAGGCGGACGACGACTTCGGCGACTGGACGGGGATCTAACCGCTCACCGGCGGGTCATCGACCTCTCCGCGTACGCCCCCTGTCACCCGGGGTGATTCTGAGCTTCAGATCCTGATTCTGTACTTTCGCGCGCCCTCGTTCCGCGAGTACCGTTCACGCTGGGTTTCGCTTCCAAAGGGCCCTCGGGGAGCGAACT
Organism: Acidimicrobiia bacterium; assembly: GCA_044867425.1. Taxonomy (GTDB): domain Bacteria; phylum Actinomycetota; class Acidimicrobiia; order IMCC26256; family BP-133; genus CAWBJP01. The sequence goes on from JBIOUX010000115.1 coordinate 25,599, forward strand.
CTGGTGCGTCATAGGGGAGGGCGCGCTAAGCGTGGGGACTGTTCAACTACGAGTGAGTATTTTTGCTGTTCGGGCGGAGTGCGTCATAACCGGGCTTTTGTGACGTTAATGAGCTAGTCTGTACATTTGTGGCGGTATAGGACTAGTGTTAACAGACGTCACACGCGTAGCCAATCGGCTACGTCACGTAGGAGAGGAGCTGAGGATGCGCAAGATCCACTCGCTGGGGTTGGTCGGCGCAGTGGCCCTGGTGCTCGCAGCTGTCGTCGCGCCCGCAGCGAATGGTGCTGTCACCCGGGTCGAGACTGATCAGTTCAGCGGCGTAGCCAGTGCCCAGGCGCTTGACCTCCATGTATTGGGACGTCAGCTGACCTTCGGGCTTGCGTCGACTGAGAGCGGCGCCAACGTGGTTGCCAACACACTGAACATGAAGGCCTCGGGCATCGGGACGATGCTCTCTCCCAAGACCTCCATCACGGCGGCCCAGGGTGGAGACGCTCCCTCCGATGGCGGTCGGGCCTGCTTCCAGCCCCCGCTCGGCGAGCTGCTCTCCGGAGCCGGGCTCCCGAGCCTGCTGGTAGCCGAGGTGGCCTGTGGGGAGGCCAGTACCAAGGGTGACATCTCCTCCTTCGAGGCGAGCGGTGTAGGTGAAGTGGCGAACCTGCGCCTCAACGCCACCCAGATCCTCAAGCCGGCTCTCGACGTGCTGAAGCCGGTCCTGGGCGTGGTCGAGTCCACTCCGGTGGGCCAGCTCCTCGAATCGGCTGACCCCCAGGTTCAGCAGGCCGTGGGGACCGTGAACGGCCTCCTCGGCAACCTCCTCGGCCAGGGCACCGTGGTGCTCCCGGCCCTGGAGCCCACCCAGACGGTCAAGGACCTGGTTGACCGCCTCGGCGACGCCGACCTGCTCCGCGTCGACATCGGCGACGCCCTGGCCAAGAACACGGCCGACCCGGCCAAGTTCACGGCTGAGTCGATCGCCAAGGCGGGCTCCATCGAGGTACTGCCGGCTTTCCGGGGCCTCGGCCTTCCGCCGCTCCTCAAGATCACCATGGGCGAGTCCGGTGCCTCGGTCGTCTACGACCGGGAGCAGACAACGGGTGTGGGCTCGGCCAAGAACACGCTGGTGCGCATCGAGAGCGAGCTGCTGCCCACCCTGGCCCTGGGCCAGATCGGTGTGGCGGGCCTCAAGCCTCTGGAGGCTCTGACCGGCGCCCTCGGCATCAAGGGCGGCCCCGGTTACCTCGAGCTCAGTCCCGGCCAGAACGTGACGCTGTTCTGTGACGGTGCCCTCGGCATCGTCGGCGCGCTGTGCACCGAGATCTCCGTCGGCATGCCGAAGGAGACCAAGCTCCCCGATGGCGGCCTGCGGGTCGAATCGGCAGCGGTGAGCATCCACCTGTTCAAGGGCCTCAACAACCTGGTGCCGGGTGTGAACCTCGGCACCATCCTGGGTGACGCCAACCTCGACTCCATCCTCGCTCCCGTCGCCGGTGCCACCGGCCTGTCGATGGGTGCCAAGTCGGACGTGCCCGGCATCAAGCTGGCCCTGGCGCAGACCGTGGCCCAGGCCGGTGGAACCCGGGTTCTCGGCCAGGTCGAGGAGCGCCAGCGGGCAGCCGCCCCCGAGACGCCCGAGGCGGTCCCTGCGCCCGCCGCGGCGCTGCCTCGTACCGGCCTGCCCTTCAACGCCGCCACCATCCCCATGCTGATCGGTGCCAGCGCCGGTCTGCGGGTGCTGGTGAGGCGCCGGCGCAGCCTGTAACGGCTGATCTAGGACGTAAACTCCCGTTCCGGGACCGGACCGATTCAGGTTCCGGTCCCGGAACTTTTTTTCTGGCCTGGGAGCCGCGGAGCCCCCCATGAGTGACGTTCAGAGCCAGCCTCGTACCCACGGCCTGCGTGAAGGTGCCGGCTTCCTGCTCGACTCCCTTCGAGCCCGGCCCATCGCCCGTCTGACCCTGACCGGTCTGTCGGTCCTCCTCGCCGTCATCGGCGTGGGGATGCTCGCCTATCCCTTCGCCACCAACCTCTACCAGGGGCGACTGCAGACCAAGCTGGCCATCGAGTTCGAACGGCCGGCGCTCAAGCAGGCCTACAGCGAGGGCGAGCTGGCGATCGGCGATCCGATGACCAGGCTCAAGATCCCGGCCATCGACGTCAGCACCGTCGTGGTCGAGGGCACCACAGCCTCCGCCCTGCGGGCGGGGGCCGGCCACTACGTCAACACCCCGCTTCCGGGTGAGGCCGGCAACGTCGGGATCGCCGGGCACCGCACCACCTACGGCAAGCCCTTCGCCGACCTCGACCGGCTCAGGCCGGGGGACGAGATCGTCCTCGAGACGCCCATCGGCACCCACGTCTACAAGGTCTCCCGCGACCCGTTCGTGGTCGAGAACACCGACTGGAGCGTCATCTCCCAGACGCCCACACCGTCCCTGACCCTCACCGCCTGCCACCCGAAGGGCTCGGCCCGGCAGCGCATCGTGGTCAGGGCGGAGATGGTCACCACCTGACCCTGGCGGGCTCCGGGCGGGTCAGGATCCAGCAATCGCCAGCGTCATGGACGCGCGCCTGCGCCGTTCACAAACCGGACGACGGGGCAGTTTTCCGTCGAAATGCACCGGGAATGGTCAGACAGGGATAAAACTGTTGACCAAGTGACTCTTGAGTCACGCTTCCCCACCTGATCGGAGTTGTGACATGCGCAGGACCCTGGCGTGTGCCGGACTCACACTCCTCCTCGTCCCCCTGCTGACCCCGGGCCCGGCCACTGCCCATCCCGAGCACGGTGCCTTCGTCGGCTGGCACGCCCCCGGCGAGGGCGGTCGGCTGGCGGGCCGCAGCTTCCATATCCGAGCCACGGTCAACTTCGGCAACGACGGCGTGAAGAGCTGGTCGGTGGCGGTGGACGCCCCGCCCGGCGCCAGCCATCCCGGGTTTGGCACCCTCTGCGAGCAGACCGTGGGCGGGGCGCCGCTCTCGGTCGAGATCGACTGCCCGTGGGACACCACGGGCTACCCCGACGGCAGCCTGTCCCAGAACCGCACCTACGTCATCCGGATCACGGCCACCAACGCCGAGCGGAGCCTGTTCTCGCCGCCTTCCGAGGCCCACACCGCCGAGCGGAAGGCGATGGTGGTCAACGACGTCGCCGCCCCCACCGGGGTGGCGCTCTCCTCGTCCGAGGCCGGCAAGCAGGCCACCGTGCGCTGGGCGGCCAACCCCGAACCCGACATCACGAGCTACGTCATCCAGGAGCGGTTCGGGTCCGAGGGCTGGCGCACCGTGGGAGAGGCCGGCAGCCAGCTGCGCAGCTTCAGCCGGCGGCTGTCCGCTCCGGGCACCTACCGCTACCAGGTGGCCGCCCGGCGCTCGACCGGCAACGGCAGCGAAACCATCCAGTCCGGCTTCGCCGGGCCGGCGGCCGAGCCCCGCGAGATCGTGGTGGAGCCGCCCAAGCCGGCCACCACGACCACCACCTCGCCCCCTCCGGCCCGAGACCCCGACAAGCCGGCTCCGGGACCGGCTCCGGGCCCGGATCCCGGCAGTGGCGGCGACACCGGCCCCCATCCGCCGGCCGGCGACATCCCGCCCGACCCTGTCGGAGCGGGCGGCACGGCGGGCGAGAATCCGCCCCCGGCGCCCCCGGGGGAAGCCCCGCCCCCCGGCACGCCTCCCGCCGCTCCTCCGGGCTCCCCCACCCTGATCAGCCCGATCGCCCCCGGCAGCCCGGGCAGCGTGAGTGTCGGCTTCGGCCAGGCCTCCCCGGGCAACCTGGTCCAAAAGGGCGGCGCCGACCCCAAGACGCCGGCCACGGCCCCCGAGCCCGACGGGCCGTACTCCGAGACGCTGCCCTACCCGAAGGCCGACCCGCCGCCCGTGCCCGAGGAGGACGAAGGCATCGCCAAGGTGCTGGTGGGGCTGCCGGCCGTGATCGCCGGCGACAACCGGCGGGAGATGGTCATCCCCCTGGCCGCCGGCCTCCTGCTCTTCGTGCTGGCCATGCACGCCTTCTACCTGAGCCGGCGCTCGAGCCGGGTTCCCCTCGACCCGGACTTCGAGCCGGACTTCGAGCCGGAACCCTCCTAGTCACTTCCCCTAGACACTGAGGACGGCCCGCAGCAGCTTGCGGGCCGCCTCCTTGTCCAGCCACTCGTTCCAGTTCCCGCACTTGGGGGACTGGACGCAGCTGGGGCAGCCCTGCTCGCAGGCGCAGCCCTCGATGACATCGACGGCGGCGGCCAGGTGCACGTCCGCCGCCTGAAAGCCGAGGTCGGCGATGCCGGCGCCGCCGGGGTAGCCGTCGTAGACGAAGATCGTCGGTTCACCGGTGGCGGGATGGATGGCCATGGACACGCCGCCCACGTCCCAGCGGTCGCAGATGGCGAAGAGGGGCAACATGCCGATCAGGGCGTGCTCGGCGGCGTGGGCGGCCGAGAGGACCCGCACGGGGTCCAGTCCGGCGTCGGCGGTCACGGACACCGGGATCGTGTACCAGAAGGCCCGGGTGGGCAGCGTCCGGGGCGGCAGGTCGAGGTCGACCCGGTCGATGACCTCGCCGTCGGACAGGCGCCGGCGCTGGTAGCCCGAGGTCGTGGTGGTGACCACCACCTGCCCCAGATGGAGGATGGAACGGCCCACCGGGCGGGACCCCTCGGTGGCGGTGATGGCGATGTCGGTGTCGTGCCGGGGCTGGGTCCACTCGTCGGCGTCGGTGGCGGCCAGGACGGCGTAGTGATCATCGAGGTCGAGGTGCTCGACGTGCCATTGCCGCCCCTGGTGGAGGTAGATGGCCCCCGGGTGGGCAACGTGGAACACCCGGGCCTCATCCACGGTGCCCACCAGCCGGCCGGACTCGGCGTCGAGGAGGCGGAACTCCACCGATGACCCGGTGCGGAGCCCCACGGCCGGCGCCGGAGCCTGGGGGCGGGCCCAGTACATCCGCCCGCCCCGGGGTTTGAGGGCGTCGGCCAGGACGAGGTCCCGCACGGCGTCGTCGAGATCCTCGCCCAGGACGGCTTCGTCCGCCGTGGACAGGGGGATCTCGTAGGCGGCGCAGCCGATCTGGGGGCGCGACACGAACGGGTTCGATGGGTTGATCACCGCCGGCTCGGGGGGGCGGGTGAAGATCTCTTTCGGATGGTCGAGGTACCAGCGGTCGAGCTGGTCGTCGCCCGCCACCAGCACGGCGGCGGCCGGCTGGAGGGCCCGGCCCGCTCTTCCCGCCTGCTGCCAGAAGGAGGCCAGGGTCCCGGGGAAGCCGTTGAGGACGACGGCGTCGAGGCCGGCCACGTCGATGCCCAGCTCGAGGGCGTTGGTGGCCGACACCCCGAGCAGCTCGCCCCGGGCCAGGGCCGACTCCAGGGCCCGGCGCTCCTCGGGCAGGTATCCGCCCCGGTAGGCGGCCACCGCCCCGGCCAGCTCGGAGGAGCCGGCCACCAGGCGCCGGCGGGCGTGCTGGGCCACCAGCTCGGCCCCCTTGCGGGAGGAGGAGAAGGCGATGGTGCGCAGCCCGGAGCCCACCAGGCGGGCCAGGATGGCGCCCGTCTCGGCGTTGGCCGAGGGCCGGGTCCCTTTCTCGGCGTCGAGGAGCGGCCGGTCCCACAGCGCCACCAGGCGCTCGCCCCGGGGCGAGCCGTCGTCGTCCACGGTCGCCACCGGCAGGCCGCACAAGGCCTCGGCCAGGCCGGCCGGATTCCCGATGGTGGCCGAGGAGAAGCAGAACGCCGGCTCGGAGCCGTAGCGGGCGCACACCCGGCGCAGCCGGCGCAGGAGGTGGGCCACGTGGCTCCCGAAGATGCCCCGCAGGGTGTGCAGCTCGTCCACCACCACATAGCGCAGGCGCATGAAGAAGGTGGCCCAACGGTCGTGGAAGGGCAGCATCCCGATGTGGAGCATCTCGGGGTTGGTGAGCACCACGTTGGCCGTCCGGCGGGCCGCCGCCCGTTCCTCGGGGGGTGTGTCACCGTCGTAGGTCACGGCCCGCATGCCCGGCACCAGCCAGGAGCGCAGGACCCGCAGCTGGTCGTGGGCCAGCGCCTTGGTGGGAAACAGCAACAGGGCGGTGTCCTGGGTGCCCTCCAGAACCGAGGTGACGATGGGGATCTGGTAGCAGGCCGACTTGCCCGACGCCGTCCCGGTGGCCACCACCACGCTGCGGCCCGCCCGGAGATGGTCGACGGCGGCGGCCTGGTGGGACCACAGGCTGTCGATCCCCCGGGCGGCGAGCCGTTCGGCCACCTCGGGGTGCAGGCCACCGGCGGGCGCGCCGCCGCGGGCGGGCCGGGGCGGCAGGTGCTCCAGGTGGACCAGGCGCGATCCCAGGTCGGGATCGGCGGCCAGGTCGGCAAGCACGGTACGGACGTCCATCGTCATCCCGACCATACCGGGGTGCTGCGACAGTCCCGACGGCGGTTGCCGGTATCCTCTGAGCGTGGCCCTGAAGAAGATGGTCGAGCGTCTGACCAAGCCGGTCGCGGAGCAGGACCGGGAGAAGCTGGTCGAGTTCTGCGACGCCCTCGGGGTGACCCACTGTGACGAGCTGAAGGCAAGGACCCACACCCGGGTGGCGGGGGAGGTCTCCTCCGTGCGGGTCGTTCCCCGGGCCGGCTCGCCCAGCCTGGAGGTGACCGTCACCGACGGCCGGGGCTCGGTGGTCGGCGTGTTCTTCGGGCGGCGCAAGCTGGCCGGGCTCACCCCGGGCCGGCGGCTGGTGCTCGAGGGCGTCGTGGCCCACACCGGCAAGCGCTGTTACATGTACAACCCCGTCTACGAGCTCCTGGCCTGACGGCTGGCGCTACTTGCCGGTGAGGAGCCGGCGGACGTCTCCCTCGGAGTCCGGCGTCACCAGGGCCAGGACCTCGTCGCCCTCCTGGAAGCTGGTGTCGCCCCGGGGGACGATGACGTGCTCCTCCCGCATGACGGCCACGATGCTGGCGTCCCGGGGGATGTTGATCTCGGCGATGGTCTTCCCCAGCACGGGGGCGTCGTCGGCCAGGGTCGCCTCCACCAGGCCGGCGTGGCCCCGCTCGAGCTGGAAGAGCTTGACCAGGCTGCCGACCGTCACCGCCTCTTCGGTCAGGGCGAGGATCAGATGGGGGGTGGACACCGAGACGTCGACGCCCCACGTCTCGTTGAACAGCCACTCGTTCTTGGGATGATTGACCCGGGCGATGACGCGGGGCACGGCGAACTCCTGCTTGGCCAGGAGCGAGATGACGAGGTTGTCCTCGTCGTCGCCCGTGGCCGCCACCACCACGTCCATCTTCTCGAGCTCGGCCTCTCGCAGGGAAGAAACCTCGCAGGCGTCGGCCGTGCGCCACTCGATGCTCCCGCCCTCCGGCCGGGTCCCCGAGAGGCCCGGCTGGTCGCGGGCAACCACGCCAGGATCCTGCTCGAGGAGCAGCACGTCGTGGCCGGCCGAGAACAGGTCGTTGGCGATGAACTGGCCGACGTTGCCGGCCCCGGCGATGGCGACCCTCATCGGCTAGTGCTCCTTCTGCTCGAGCCGTTCGCGGAGGGCGTCGAGGGCGTCGGTGGCGGCCACGAACCGCAGCACGTCGCCCTCCTGGCCGAGGAGATCAGGCGTCGAGATCCTGGCGGCCCCCAGCCGGGTGACGTCGGTGAGCCAGAACCGGCCCGGCTCGTTCAAGTGGCTGAGCTTCTTGCCTGCCCAGGCGAGTGGAAGCTCCCGCTCCACGAAGCACACCTTCCCACTCGGGTCGATCCAGCCGGTCCGCTCCTGACCGGGAAGGAGGCGCCGGCGGATCTGATCGGTCGTCCACGTCACCGTGGCCACGGTGGGAATACCGAGCCGCTGGTAGATCACGGCGCGGCGGGGATCGTAGATGCGGGCCACGACCCGTTCGATGCCGTAGGTCTCGTGCGCGATCCGGGCCGTGAGGATGTTGGAGTTGTCGCCGTTGGTGACGGCGGCCAGGGCGCCCGCCTCCTCGATGCCGGCCTCCATGAGGTGGTCCCGGTCGAAGCCGAAGCCGACCACCGTGCGACCGCCGAAGCCGGGGGGCAGGCGGCGGAAGGCGCTCTTGTTCTTGTCCACCACGGCCACGGTGTGGCCGTCCTTCTCCAGCGTGCCCGCCAGCTCGCTGCCCACCCGCCCGCATCCCACGACGACCACATGCACGGCGGAGATGCTACTTCGGGGACAAACCCGGCCCCGCCTGCGCCAGATGGCATGCTGACGCGGCGATGGTAGCGGTACTCAAGCGACTGCTGGTGGGACGGCCACTGCCGAGCGCCGAACAGGAGCACCAGCGCCTCATCAAGACGATCGCCCTGGCCGTCTTCTCCTCGGACGCCATCTCCTCGACGGCCTACGCCACCGAGGAGATCCTCCACGTGCTGGTTCCCCTGTCGGGCCTTGCCGCCCTGGGCTATCTCGTGCCCATCTCCCTCATCGTCATCGTGCTGCTCACCATCGTGGCTGCCAGCTACCGCCAGACGATCTTCGCCTACCCGGGTGGCGGCGGCTCCTACGTCGTGTCCCGGGAGAACCTGGGGACGAACCCCTCGCTGGTGGCCGCCGCCTCCCTCCTCACCGACTATGTCCTCACGGTGGCGGTGTCCGTCTCCGCCGGGGTCGCCGCCATCGTGTCCGCCGTACCCGGGCTCCTGACCCACCGGGTGGAGCTCGGGCTGGCCCTCATCGTGCTCGTCACCGTGGCCAACCTGCGCGGCGTCAAGGAGTCCGGCCGGGTCTTCGCCATCCCGACCTACGTCTACATCTTCGCCCTGGGCGGTCTGATCGCCTACGGCCTGTTCGACTACTACTTCGGCGACCTCCAGGCGCTGCCCCCCGATCCCGAGGCGCTGGCCGAATTCACCAAACAGGCGGTCCTGCCCGGCGTGACGCTCTTCACCCTGATGCGGGCATTCTCCTCGGGGGCCGTCGCCCTCACCGGCGTGGAGGCCATCAGCAACGCCGTTCCCGCCTTCCGGCGCCCGGAGGCGAAGAACGCAGCCCGGACGCTGATCGTCATGGTGGCGATCCTGGGCACGTACTTCCTCGGGATCTCCATCCTGGCCCAGAACCTGCGGCCCACGCTCCACGAGGACGAGACCATCCTTTCGATTCTGGGCCGGGCCGTATACGGCGACGGCGTTCTGTACGTGGTGCTGCAGGCGGCCACGGCCACCATCCTGGTGCTGGCGGCCAACACGGCCTACAACGCCTTCCCTGCCGTGTGCTCGATCATCGCCCGGGACGGCTTCCTCCCCCGTCAGCTCTTCAACCGGGGCGACCGGCTGGTGTTCTCCAACGGGATCATCGCCCTGTCCCTGGCCGCCGGCGCGCTGCTGGTCGCCTTCGGCGGCGTGACCACGGCCCTGATCCCCCTCTACGCCGTCGGGGTCTTCACCAGCTTCACCCTGTCCCAGCTCGGGATGGTGCAGCACCATCGCCGCGAGCGCGATCGGGGCTGGCAACAGAAGGCCGTCATCAACGCCGTGGGCGCCGTCGCCACCGGCATCGTGCTCCTTGTGGTGGTGGTGTCGAAGTTCACCATCGGAGCGTGGGTCCCCGTGGTGGTGATCCCGCTCATCATGCTGCTCTTCCGGGGAGTGAAGCGCCACTACAGCCAGGTGGCCGAGGCGCTGGCCGTGCCCGACGGATGGCGCCCACCCCGGCTGAACCACACGGTCGTGGTCCTCGTCGGCGGGGTGCACCGTGGGGTCCTCGAAGCCTTGGCCTACGCCCGGTCCCTCGCCCCCAACCACCTGGTCGCCGTCACCGTGGTCTCCGATGAGGAGGAGCAGGCCCGGATCGAGGAGCAGTGGGCCAACCAGCGCCTCGACATGCCGCTCGACATCGTGTACTCGCCCTACCGGGAGCTGTCCCGGCCCATCCTGCGCTTCCTGGACGAGATCGACGCCCGCTGGGACAACGACATCGTCACGGTCCTGATCCCGGAGTTCGTCGTCCGGCGCTGGTGGGAGCAGCTGCTCCACAACCAGACGGCGCTGTTTCTCAAGGGGCGGCTGCTGTTCCGGGAAGGCGTGGTCGTGACGTCGGTCCCCTATCACGTCCGGACCAAGGACCGGGCCCTGACCACCCGCTCGGACGGTCGGGACTGACGCCGGGCCGTGGCTACCTGGCTGAAGCGTCTGCTCGTCGGCCGGCCACTGCCCAGCGCCGACGACGAGCACCGCCGCCTCATCAAGATCATCGGGCTGGCCGTCTTCTCGTCCGACGCCATCTCGTCGACGGCCTACGCCACCGAGGAGATCCTCCACGTCCTGGTGCCCCGGGCGGGCATCGCCGCGCTCGAGTACCTCATCCCCATCTCGCTGGTGGTGATGGTGCTCCTCGCCATCGTGGCCCTGAGCTACCGCCAGACGATCCTCGCCTATCCGAGCGGCGGCGGCTCCTATGTCGTGTCCCGGGAGAACCTGGGGACGGGCCCGTCCCTGGTGGCGGCCGGTTCCATGCTGACGGACTACGTCCTCACCGTGGCGGTGTCGATCTCGGCCGGCGTGGCCGCCATCACCTCGGCCGCGCCGGCGCTGCGTGACCACCGGGTCGGGCTCGGCCTCACGCTCATCGGCGTGATCACGCTGGCCAACCTACGGGGCCTGAAGGAAGCGGGCACCGCCTTCGCGGCTCCCACCTACCTCTACATCATCTCCCTGGGATCACTCGTTCTCTACGGTCTGTACCGCTCGTTCTCGGGCAGTCTCGAGCGGCTGCCCGTCGACGCTGAGTCTCTGGCCGAGTTCACGCCGGAGTCCGGAGTGCTGGCCGGAGTCACCGTCTTCGCCCTCATGCGGGCGTTCTCGTCCGGTGCCGTGGCCCTCACCGGCGTGGAGGCGATCAGCATCGCCGTGCCCGCCTTCCGCCGGCCTGAGGCCAGGAACGCGGCCAAGACGCTGGTGGCGATGGTCACCATTCTCGGGACCTACTTCTTCGGCATCTCCGTCCTGGCCCACCGGCTCGGCCCGACGCTCTCCGAGCACGAGACGATCCTCTCCAGCCTGGGCGACGCCGTGTTCGGACGGGGCAGCCCTGCGTACCTGCTGCTCCAGGCGTCGACGGCCGCCATCCTCATCCTGGCGGCGAACACGGCCTACTCCGCCTTCCCCACCATGTGCTCGATCATCGCCCGGGACGGATACCTCCCCCGTCAGCTCTTCAACCGGGGCGACCGGCTCGTGTTCTCCAACGGGATCCTCGTCCTGGCGCTGGCCGCGGCGGCCCTGCTGGTGGCCTTCGGCGGTGTCACCACCGCCCTCATCCCGCTCTACGCGGTGGGGGTCTTCACGTCTTTCACCCTGTCCCAGACCGGCATGGTCCGCTACCAGCTGCGGGAGCGGACGCCGGGCTGGCGGGCCCGGGCGCTGGCCAACGGGGCCGGCGCCCTGACCACCGGCATGGTGCTCGCCGTCGTCCTGGTGTCGAAGTTCGCCATCGGCGCCTGGATCCCGGTGGTCCTCATCCCGAGCCTGATCTTGTTGTTCCGAGGCGTGCACCGCCACTACAGCCGGGTCCGCGAGCGGCTGGAAGTGCCCCCGGGATGGCGACCTCCTCGGATGAACCACACCGTGGTGGTGCTCGTGGGTGGGGTGCACCGAGGTGTGCTGGAAGCCCTGGCCTACGCCCGGTCGCTGGCGCCCAACCACCTGGTGCCCGTCACGGTGGTCTCCGACGAGGATGAGCAGGAGGCCATCGAGAAGGCGTGGGCCAAATACGACCTCCACGAGGCGCTCGACATCGTCTACTCCCCTTACCGGGAGCTGTCCCGGCCCATCCTGCGCTTCCTGGACGAAATCGACGCCCGCTGGGACAACGACATCATCACCGTGCTCATCCCCGAGGTCGTGGTGCGGCGGTGGTGGGAGCAGCTGCTCCACAACCAGACCGCCCTGTTCCTCAAGGGAAGACTCCTGTTCCGCAAGGGCGTGGTGGTGACTTCGGTCCCATATCACCTCGATTGAACCCGGGGCCCGGGGTGTCCCCGACGAAATCAGTCAGGATTCCGAAAGCCGCCGTTCAACCGGCGTAGCATGTCCCCCCGTCGACTGGGTACCGCTGATCGCACGCGTCCCCAGCCCAGCCTCTAGAAAGGACGTATCACCAGCATGAACGCGATGCTCCTGGCTTCCGAAGGGGGGTACCAGGACTTCACCCTCGGGGGCGGCGAGTTCGCCGTGCTGGCCCTGTCCGGAGTGGCCGCCCTGCTGGCCATCGCCGTGGGCTTCATCCTCGTGCGGGGAACCCTGGCCGCGGATCAGGGCACTCCCAAGATGATCGAGATCGCCACCGCCATCCAGGAGGGCGCCCTCGCCTACCTGAAGCGCCAGATGCGGACGATCGCCGTCATCCTGGTGCCGCTGACCGTCATCGTGTTCCTCACCTCCACCGAGGTGCTCAAGCCCGAGAGCCTGGGCGGCGGGCAGGCCCTGTCCTTCTTCGAGTCGGGGCTGTACCGGACGCTGGCCTTCGTGACCGGGTGCTTCATGTCGGGACTGACCGGCTTCATCGGCATGACCCTGGCCACCCGGGGCAACGTCCGCACGGCCGCGGCCGCCAAGTCCGGTTCCCTGGCCCGGGCGCTCGAGGTGGCCTTCCGCACCGGCGGGATCGCCGGCATGTTCACCGTCGGCCTCGGCCTGCTCGGTGCCACCGTCATCATCGTCATCTTCCAGAACACCTCGTCGGCCATCCTGATCGGCTTCGGCTTCGGCGGCTCCCTCCTGGCCCTGTTCCTCCGGGTCGGGGGCGGCATCTTCACCAAGGCGGCCGATGTTGGCGCCGACCTGGTGGGCAAGGTGGAGGCGGGCATCCCCGAGGACGACCCCCGCAACCCCGCCACCATCGCCGACAACGTGGGCGACAACGTGGGCGACTGCGCCGGGATGGCCGCCGACCTGTTCGAGTCCTACGAGGTCACCCTGGTCGCCTCCATCATTCTCGGGGTGGCCGCCTTCGAATCGATCGGGGCCGAGAACGCCGCTCTGGGGCTCATCTTCCCGGTGGCCTGCCGCGCCGTGGGCGTGCTGGCCTCCATCGTCGGCGTCTACGCCGTGAAGGCCAAGGAGGGCGAGACCAACGCCCTCAAGCCCATCAACCGGGGCTTTCTCACCGCCGGCATCCTGACCGTCATCGGCACGGCCATCGTCGCCTTCGGCTACGTCGGCGACAAGGCGCCCCGGGGCGGCAACGAGGGGCTCAAGATGTTCCTGGCCGTCGTCGTCGGCCTCGTCCTGGCCCAACTTATCTCGCGGCTGACCGAGTACTTCACCGGGACCGAGTTCGCCCCCGTCCAGGAGATCGCCGAGTCGGCCCGGACCGGCCCGGCCACCACCGTGCTGTCGGGGACGGCGGTGGGCCTGGAGTCGAGCGTCTACTCGGTGGTGGCCATCGCCATCGCCATCGGCGTGGCCATCGCCCTGGGGGGCGGCAACCTGCAGTTCTCCCTCTACCTCGTGGCCCTGACCGGCATGGGCATGCTGGCCACCACGGGCGTGGTCGTCTCCGAGGACACCTTCGGCCCGGTCGCCGACAACGCCGCCGGCATCGCCGAGATGTCGGGCGAGTTCCACGGCCCGCCGGAGCGGATCATGGTCTCCCTCGACGCCGTGGGGAACACCACCAAGGCGGTGACCAAGGGCTTCGCCATCGGCTCGGCCGTCATCGCCGCCGTGGCCCTCTTCGCCAGCTTCATCGAGACCGCCGTCAATGAGATCTTCCCCGCTTCAGTCGTGGCCGAGGCCAAGCAGACGGCCCGGGGGGTCTTCGATCTCCTGCCCATCAACGTGGCCGACCCCAAGGTGTTCATCGGGCTGCTCATCGGCGGCGCCGTGCCCTTCCTGTTCTCCGCCCTGGCCATCCGGGCCGTGGGACGATCCGCCGGCGTCGTGGTCCAGGAGGTCCGCCGGCAGTTCGCCGACGGCAAGATCATGCGGGGCGAGAAGCGGCCCGACTACGGCCCCGTCATCGACATCTGCACCGCCGCCTCCCTGCGGGAGCTGGCCACCCCCGCCCTGCTGGCCACGCTCACGCCGGTCATCATCGGCTTCGGCATCAGCCCGCTGGCCCTGGGGGCCTTCCTGGCCGCCGTCATCCTCACCGGGCAGCTCATGGCTGTGTACCTCTCCAACTCGGGCGGGGCGTGGGACAACGCCAAGAAGTACATCGAGGAGGGCCACGAAGGCGGCAAGGGCTCGGAGGCCCACAAGGCGGCGGTCATCGGCGACACGGTGGGTGATCCCTTCAAGGACACGGCCGGCCCCGCCCTCAACCCGCTCATCAAGGTCATGAACCTGATCTCGCTGCTCATCCTGCCGGCGGTCATCAATCTCGGCGACAACGACGGCGCCCGCTACACCATCGCCGGCATCGCCCTGGTCATCCTCATCGCCGCCATCCTCTTCTCCAAGCGCAAGGCGGAGGCCATGGACGCCGATATCGAGGCGCCGGCGGGGGCCATGGCCATGGTCGGCACTGCCGCTCCGGCGGGTGGGGTCGCCGAGGGCGAGGCCCCCATGAAGCTGGCCGCCGACGCCCTCGACCGCTGGATCATGGACCTGGGCGACGAGGACGCCGACCTGCGGGCCCAGCTGCGGGACGCCAAATCACAGCTGTCGCCCTAGGCGAGGTCGGCGACGCCAATGGGTTCGGCCGGCGGATCGCTGCGCCAGCTCCTACGAGCTGAGCTCGACAACGGCGATCCGCTCGGCCGCCACGCCACCGGCGCCCATCCCGGGGTGAGGGACAAGAAGGAGGCGGAGAACCAGGCCGACGCCGACGGCGAGGCGCTGACCGACCTCCAGGACCGGCTGTGGGCGGAGCGGAGCCGGGCCGTGCTGCTCGTCCTCCAGGGCATGGACACGTCCGGGAAGAGCGGCGTCATCAAGCACGTCGGCCGGGCCCTCAACCCCCACGGGATGAACGTCAAGGGCTTCAAGGCCCCCAGCGAGGAGGAACGGGCCCACGACTTCCTGTGGCGCATCCGCCGGGCGCTGCCCGCCTTCGGGCAGGTCGGGATCTTCGACCGGTCGCATTATGAGGACGTCCTGGTGGTGCGGGTCCACGGCTGGGTGCCCGAAGAGGAGTGGCGCCGGCGCTACGACGCCATCAACCGCTTCGAGGAGGAACTCGCCACCTTCGGCACCACGGTGGTGAAATGCATGCTCCGCATCTCCTACGACTATCAGCGGGAACGCCTGCTGGCCCGCCTCGAGGACCCCACCAAGCGCTGGAAGTTCAACGAGGGCGACATCGAGGAGCGCCGGCTCTGGCCCGCCTACCAGGAGGCCTACGCCGACGCCGTGCGGCAGTGCTCGGCCGCAGCCCCCTGGTACGTGGTCCCCGCTGACCACCGGTGGTACAGGAAATGGGCCGTGGCCCGGCTCCTCGTCGAGACGCTGGCTGACATGGACCCCAAATACCCCATACCCGACTTGGACGTCGAAGCCCTCAAGGCCCGGCTGGCCTCTCCCAACTGACGGGCACGGGCGAAGGCCGTCAGCCCTGGCGGGACCGGGTCCGGCGGGCGCGGAGGAACTCGAGAGCGATGGGCAAGACCGAGAGCAGGATGATGAGCCCGATGATGGGGTACAGGTACCTGTCGATGTCGGGGATCGACTCGCCCAGCACGTAGCCGAGCGTGGTCACCCCCACCGCCCACAGGAGCCCGCCGGTGACGTTGAAGGTCACGAAGGTGCGGTAGCGCATCTTGCCCACCCCGGCCAGGATGGGGGCGAAGGTCCGGACGATGGGCACGAAACGGGCCAGGACGATGGTCTTGCTCCCGTACTGCTCGAAGTAGCGGCGGGCCTTCTCCACGTGCTCCTGCTTGAACACCCGGGAGTTGGGCCGGCGGAACAGGGCGGGGCCGACCCGGGCGCCGAAGGCGTACCCGACCTGGTCGCCGGCCACGGCGGCCACGAAGCAGCCCACCAGGATCACGGGGAAGTTCAGCGTGCCCTGCGACGAGAGCAGCCCGGCGGTGAAGAGGAGCGAGTCACCGGGAAGGAAGAAACCGAACAGGAGCCCGGATTCGGCGAAGACGATGAGGAACAAACCGATCGTGCCAAACGTCTCGATGAGGTTCCGGGGGTCCATCGCGGGGCAGGATAGGCGACCGCCAGTTGACAACCGGGCCGTTCTCGTGGCACCACGGTGCACCGACAGGCAGCCCAGCGGATGGAGGATCCGGTGTCCAAGCCCCTCGTGATCGTCGAGTCGCCGGCCAAGGCGAAGACCATCGCGGGCTTCCTCGGCGGCGAGTACGCCGTCGAATCGAGCATCGGCCACATCCGTGACCTGCCCCGCTCGGCCAAGGAGGTCCCCAGCGCCTACAAGGCGGAGCCGTGGGCCAAGCGCTGGGGTGTCGATGTGGACAACGACTTCAAGCCCCTCTACGTCGTCCCCGCCGAGAAGAAACCCCAGGTCAGCAAGCTCAAGACCCTCGTCAAGCAGGCGAGCGAGGTCTATCTCGCCACCGACGAGGACCGGGAGGGGGAGTCGATCGCCTGGCATCTCCTGGAGGTGCTCTCCCCCCGGGTGCCCGTCCGGCGCATGGTGTTCCACGAGATCACCCGGGCCGCCATCCAGGAGGCGGTGGCGAACTCCCGGGAGCTGAACCGCAAGCTGGTCGACGCCCAGGAGGCCCGCCGCATCCTCGACCGGCTGGTGGGATGGGACGTCTCCGAGGTGCTGTGGAAGAAGGTCATGCCCGGGCTGTCCGCCGGGCGGGTCCAGAGCGTGGCCACCCGGTTGGTGGTGGAGCGGGAGCGGGCCCGCATGGCCTTCCGTTCGGGGGAGTACTGGGATCTGGAGGCGACCTTCGAGGCCAAGGGCACGCGGTTCGCGGGCACGCTGGTGGCCCTCGACGGGCGTCGGCTGGCCACGGGCAAGGACTTCGACCCGGCCACCGGCCAGCTCACCGCCGCCGCTGCCGCCGGCGCCGTCCACCTCGACGAGGCCGGCGCCCGGGCGTTGGCCGATGGACTCACCGGGGCCGACTTCTCGGTGTCGTCGGTGGAATCGAAGGACTGGAAGCAGTCACCCCACCCCCCCTTCATGACCTCCACTCTTCAGCAGGAGGCGGGGCGGAAGCTGCGGTTCGGGGCGGCCCGCACCATGTCCCTGGCCCAGAAGCTCTACGAGCGGGGCTACATCACCTACATGCGGACCGACTCCACCAGCCTCTCCGAGCAGGCGGTCTCCGCCGCCCGGGCCGAGATCACCGAGCGCTACGGCGCCGACCAGATGCCCGCCCAACCCCGGCGTTACGAGCGCAAGGTCAAGAACGCCCAGGAGGCCCACGAGGCCATCCGTCCGGCGGGCGACCGTTTCCGGTCGCCCGAGGCCGTGGCCCGCGAGCTGGACTCCGACGAGGCCCGCCTCTACGACCTGATCTGGAAGCGCTGCGTCGCCTCCCAGATGGCCGACGCCCGGGGCCGGCGGGTCTCGGCCCGGATCAGCGCCCGGCCGTCGGCGGGTCCCGGGGCCGGGGGTGTCCCCCAGGGGGTCGAGGCCACTTTCTCCTCCACCGGGCGCACCATCACCTTCGCCGGCTTCCTGCGGGCCTACGTGGAGGGCTCCGACGACCCTCAGGCGGAGCTGGAGGACCGGGAGGTGCGCCTCCCCGACCTGGCCCAGGGCGACCCGGTGGCCTGCGCCGAGCTGGAGACCGCCGACCACTTCACCCAGCCGCCCAACCGTTACACCGAGGCCGGCCTTGTCCAGGAGCTCGAAGCCCGGGGGATCGGCCGTCCCTCCACCTACGCCAGCGTCATCCAGACCATCCAGGACCGGGGCTACGTGTGGAAGAAGGCGTCCGCCCTGGTGCCGTCGTGGACCGCCTTCTCCGTTGTGCGCCTCCTGGAGGAGCACTTCGACAAGCTGGTCGACTACGAGTTCACCGCCCGCATGGAGGAGGACCTCGACGACATCGCCCGGGGCCAGCGAGAGTCGGTGCCCTGGCTGCGGAGCTTCTATTTCGGCAACGGCTCCGTGGGGCTGCGGACCATGGTGGAGGAGCGGCTTCCGAACATCGACGCCCGCTCCATCAACACCATCCCCGTCGGAGTGGACGCCGAGGGTCGGGAGATCGTGGTGCGCGTCGGCCGTTACGGCCCGTACCTCTCCCGGGGCGAGGCGACGGCTCCGGTGCCCGAGGGGGTGGCCCCCGACGAGCTCGATATGACGCTGGCCGCTGAGCTGCTGGAGCGGGGTCCCGAAGAGGGGCGCGTGCTGGGCCAGGACCCGGAATCCGGCCTGCCTGTCACCGTGCGGGAGGGCCGCTATGGCCCCTATGTGCAGCTGGGCGAGCCCGACCCGGGATCGAAGAAGAAGCCCAAGCGGGCCTCGCTGTTCAAGACGATGCGACCCGACACGATCACCCTGGAGGAGGCCCTGCTTCTCTTGAGCCTTCCCCGGGTGGTGGGCGTGGACGAGGACGGCACCGAGATCGTGGCCAGTCCGGGCCGCTTCGGGCCCTATCTGAAGAAGGGCGAGGAGACCCGGAGCCTCGCTTCCGAGGAGCAGCTGCTCACCGTCACCCTGGAAGAAGCGGAGGCCATCTTCGCCCAGCCCAAGCGGGGCCGGGGCCGGGCCGCCGCCGAGCCGATGGCGGAGCTCGGGCCCCATCCCGACACCGGGGCGACCATCAAGCTGCTGGCCGGCCGCTACGGGCCCTACGTCACCGACGGCACCACCAACGCTTCCCTGCCCAAGGGGGCGGATCCGGCCACCTTCACCGCCGAGGAGGCGGTGGCGCTGCTCCGGGCCCGGGCCGAGGTCGGCCCGGCCAAGCCCCGCCGGGGCGCTGCCCGCAAGAGCGCAGCCAAGAAGAAGAAGTAGGCGGAGGCCGGCGCTCTTCTAGGCTGGTCAGGCCTTGAGCAGCGACGATCCAGCGCCCTTCATTCCTCCGCTGGCGCAGGCGCGCAGCCTGCCACCGTCGCCGCGGCGGGTCTTCGGCTCGTCCGCCTACTTCCGCCTGTGGATGGCCCAGGTCGTCTCCAGCCTGGGGGACTGGATCGGGCTGGTGGCCATCATCGCCCTGGCCGCCCGGGTGTCGGGGGGCAGCGAAGCCGCCATCGGACTGGTCATGGCAGCCCGGATGCTGCCCGGGTTCTTCCTCGCTCCGGTGGGGGGCGTCCTCGTCGATCGGTGGGACCGCAAGCGGACCATGGTGTTCTGCGACCTGGGACGCGGGGCCATCGTCGCCACCCTCCCCTTCGTGGACACGCTGGCCGGGCTGTTTCTCGCCTCCTTCCTGCTCGAGATCCTCACCCTGCTGTGGTCGCCGGCCAAGGACGCCTCGGTGCCCAATCTGGTGCCTCCCGACAAGCTGGCCGCCGCCAATTCCCTGTCACTCGTCGCCGCCTACGGCACCTTCCCGGTCGGGTCGCTGGCTTTCGCCTCCATGACGGGGCTGGCCAGCTTCCTGGGCCGCTTCGACGCCCTGGCCGCGCTCAGGGTGGACCGCGAGTCCCTCGCCCTGTGGGTCGACAGCTCCACCTTTCTGGCCTCGGCGCTGCTCATCACCTCCCTCAGCCTGCCCCGGAAGGAACGCAGTCCCGGCGAGCGGGTGGACTGGAGCCGCACCTGGCGCGAGCTGGTCGAGGGGGTCCGCTTCGTCAGCACCCACGGGGTGGTGCGTTCGGTCATCCTGGCCATGGGCGTGGGACTCATGGGCTGCGGCGCGGTGGTGCCCCTCGGCCCCATCTACGCCAGCCAGGTCCTGGGGGCCGACCCGTCCAGCTTCGGCCTCCTCATGACCGGCCTCGGTTTCGGCGCCGCCATCGGTGTGCTGTCCCTGTCGGCCGTGGCCCGGCGCCTGCCCTCCGAGCCGGCGTTCGTGGGAGCCGTGGTGGCCACCGGCCTGGGTCTGATCCTGACCTCGTCGGTGTCCTCGCTCGCCCCGGCGGTGTTCCTCGTCGGGCTCTTCGGCATGGGGGCGGGGGTGGCCTACGTGTCCGGGATGACCATCATCCAGGAGCGGGTCAGCGACGACCTCCGGGGGCGGACCTTTGCCACCCTCTACACCATCATCCGGTTCTGCCTCCTGCTGTCCCTGGCTGCCTCGCCCTGGCTCGCCGGGGCCCTGAACTCCCTCTCCGGCGCCCTTTTCGACGACCGGGTCATCGACGTCGGCATCCGGGTGGCGGTGCCCGGGGTCCGGCTCACCCTCTGGCTGGGGGGCGCCATCACGATGGCCGTGGCCCTGCTGGTGAGCCGGGAGATGATGCGCACCCGTTCCCGCGAGGCGAGGTGAGCCTGTTCGTCGTCCTGGAAGGGGTCGACGGCTGCGGCAAGAGCACCCAGGTGGCACGCCTGGCAGCCCGCTTCCGTGACCGCGGGCAGGAGGTGGTGACCACCCGGGAGCCGGGGGCGACGCCGGCGGGTGCGGCCATCCGGACCGTGGTGCTGGGAGGCGCACCGATCGACGCCCGGACGGAGGCGCTGCTCATCGCCGCCGACCGGGCCGAGCACACCGCCACCGTGCTCCGTCCCGCCCTGGAGCGGGGGGCGGTGGTGGTGAGCGACCGCTACGTCCCCTCGTCGCTGGCCTACCAGGGCGTGGCCCGGGGCCTCGGGGTGGAGCAGATCGATCGGCTCTCGGCCTGGGCCACGGGAGGCCTGGAGCCGGACGTGGTCGTCGTGCTCGACGTGACCACCGAGGTGGGGGCGTCCCGGCGGGCCGCTCCCCAGGATCGGATGGAACGCGAGGACAGCACCTTCCGTGACGCCGTCCGTCACGCCTATCTCGACCTTGCCCCCCGTTACGGTTGGGTGGTGGTCGACGGGTCGGCTCCGGTGGACGAGGTGAGCGAGGCGGTGTGGGCGGCGGTGCAGGCGGCGGTGCAGGCGGTCTGAGCATGTGGGAGCGGGTGGTGGGCCAGGAGCGGGCGGTGACCCTGCTGCGCCGCGCCGCCTCCCGGCCCGTCCACGCCTACCTGCTGGCGGGGCCGGCGGGGTCAGGGGTGGCCGAGGCGGCCCGGTGCTTCGCCGCCGCCCTCGTCTGCCCTGACGGGGGCTGCGGGTCGTGCGGTGCCTGCGCCCGGGTGCTGAGAGGCACCCACCCCGACGTGGTGGAGATCGAGCCGGCGGGGACGTTCATTGTCGTCGACCAGATCGAGGAGGTGGTCCGGGAGGCCTTCACCAGCCCCTTCGAGGCGGCCCGCAAGGTCATCGTCCTGGCCGAGGCGGACCGGATGAACGAGACGGCGGCCAACAAGCTGCTCAAGACCCTCGAGGAGCCCGGAGACCGGACGCACCTGGTGCTGCTCACCGACAGCCCCGACGACCTGCTGCCGACGGTCCGCTCCCGGGTGCAGCACGTCGACTTCGCCGCCCTGTCCGAAGCGACCGTGTCCGCCACCCTGGCGGCCGAGGGCACCGATCCCGGCGTGGCCGCCGAGGTGGCCCGCCGGTCGTCGGGACGCCTCGACCGGGCCCGGGCCCTGGCCGGCGCCTGGGCCCCGCTGCGCTCCACGGCCCTGGAGGTGGCGGCCGCCCTGGACGGGACGGGGGCGGCCGTGGCCCGTGGCGCCGAGCGCTTGGAGGAGGCGGCCGGAGGGGCCGTCGCCGCCCTCGAAGGCGCGCAGCGCCAGGAGCAGAAGGCCCTGGAGGCGGAGCTGGCCGAAACCGCCTATCCCGACCGCCTGGCCCGCCGTCTGCGCAAGGACCTGGAGCAGCGCCAGCAACGGGCGCTGCGCCGGGCCCGCACCGACGTGATGGCCGAGCTGGTCACCGCCCTCGAGACCTACTACCGCGACGCCCTGGTCCAGCCCGCCCTGCCCGCCGAGGCCGCGCTGGAGGCCATCGACGCCTGCCGCGACGCCCTGGCCGTGATCGTGGCCCGGACCGCCGTCAACGACACGCTGCTGCTCGAGCACCTCCTTCTCCGGCTTCCCTCTCCCGCTACGCTTTTGGCCGCGCCCGAGTAGCTCAGTGGTAGAGCAGTGCTCTCGTAAAGCACAGGCCGTCGGTTCAATCCCGACCTCGGGCTCTCACTCTTCGCCCCAAGGCGTTCGCACTTTTGCTGCTCCAGCCGGCACAACTGCGAACACCTCACCTGCCTCCAGCTCCGGCGCTCTCTGTGCGAGCATCGCCCCATCGTTCGGAAGGTACAGACACGAGCGCGCCCGGCGTGGGCGCTGACGGCCCGGCTCCGAGAACTGTCCGTGGAGGTATGGGTCCTGGCGGCCATGGTCGTCGTCTGGGCGGTGGTGTTCGGCAAGCTCGTCTACCTCCGCCACGACCGGTTCGCGTCCCAGTCCTTCGACCTCGGCATCTTCGACCAGGCGGCGTGGCTGGCCTCCCGGGGCGGTGACCTGTTCATCTCCGTCCGGGGCCTCGACCTGCTCGGCCACCACGCCAACCTGGGCCTGTTCCTGTTCGCCCCCTTCTACTGGTTGGGCGCCGGCCCCCACTTCCTCAACCTCATCCAGGTCGCCTCGATGGCGTTGGGGGCTGTCCCCCTCTTCCTCCTGGCCCGGGACCGGTGGGGGAGCCCCCGGCTGGCCCTGGTGCCGGCCGGCGCCTACCTGCTGCACCCGGCGCTGGGCTTCTTCGCCTGGGAGACGTTTCATCCCGACGTCATGGCCATTACCCCGCTCTTCTTCGCCTGGTGGTTCGCCCGCCGGGAGCGCTGGGGACCCTTCGCCGCCTGCCTCATCTACGCCGCCTGCTGGAAGGAGGACGTGTCCCTGGCCGTCGCCGTGTTCGGTGCCGTTGTCTTCTTCCGGGGGCACCGGCGGGTCGGGGCGCTGACCGCCGTGTCCGGGGTGGTCTGGTTCCTCTTCGTCAACCGGGTCCTGCTCCCGGGCGTGAGCGGCGAGGCCTTCTACGACCACATCTTCAGCAACCTGGGGGACTCGCCGTGGGAGATCGCCACCACCCTGCTGTTCCACCCCACCCGCATCATCCGGGCCCTCGGGGCCCCCGACGCCCGCACCTACGTCTGGCAGATGCTGGGCCCGTTCGGCTTCCTCCCCCTGCTCGCCCCGGCTGCCTTCGGCCTCGGTGCGCCCCAGCTCCTCCTCAACGTCGTGTCCGAAGCCGGCTTCACCCGGGAGATCCACTACCACTTCTCCTCCCTGCCCCTGACGGCGATGACGCTGGCCACGGTGGAGGCCATCGCCTTCCTGGGCCGGCGCCCGTCCGTTCGCCGGGCGCTGGTCGGGGGGCTGGCGGCCACCTCCCTGGCCGGCGCCGTCCTCTGGGGCCTGTCGCCCATCGGCCGGGAGTACGACCAGGGCTGGTGGCCCCTGGCCGCCGACCCCCGGCTGGCCTCCAAACAGGAGGCGGTGTCACTACCTCCCGGGGACGCGTCGGTGACCGCCACCTACGAGTTCGTTCCCCACCTGACCCACCGGCGGGCCATCTACGACTGGCCCAATCCGTGGGTGGCGAGGAACTGGGGGGTGGAGGACGAGAACCTCCCCGATCCTCGGGTGGTGCAATGGCTGGTGGTCGACCGCCGGCTGACCGGCGAGACGTCCGACGCGTTCGAGCGCATCCTGCGTGACGGCGAGTTCGAGGTGGTCTTCGATCGCGACGAGATCGTGGTGGCCCGCCGGGTGGGCTCGGGACCCTCCCCGCCCGCCCGGTAGGCTGCGCCGCCATGGCCGATCCGGCGACGTTCTCCGAACTCGCCATGCCCTACATGGGGCCGCTCTACTCCGCCGCCCTGCGCATGACGCGCAACCCGGCCGACGCCGAGGATCTCGTCCAGGAGACGTACCTGCGGGCCTACCGCGCCTTCGACACCTTCCAGGAGGGGACGAACCTCAAGGCCTGGCTGTACCGGATCCTGACCAACACGTTCATCAACCAGTACCGGGCGGCCAAACGCCGGCCCGACCAGAGCGACATCGAAGATGTGGAGGACCTCTACCTCTACCGTCGGCTCGGGGGTCTGGAAGCGGCCATGGCCGGCCGCAGCCCCGAGACCGAGGTCCTCGAAGGCATCCCCGACGCCGAGGTGAAGGAGGCCCTCGAGTCCCTCCCCGAGCAGTTCCGCATGGCCGTCCTCCTGGCCGATGTGGAGGGTTTCGCCTACAAGGAGATCGCCGAAATCCTCGATATTCCCATCGGAACGGTCATGAGCCGCCTCCATCGTGGAAGAAAGCAGCTGCAGAAACGGTTATGGGAGTACGCCGTCGAACGAGGACTCGCCACCGGAACCGGCCCGGCGCGTTGAGGGGACGCAACATCGACCGATGATGGACTGCACCGAAGCGATACACGAGATCTACCACTATCTGGACGGCGAGCTCACCGAGGAGAAACGGGCCGTCATCGCCCGCCACCTCGACCTGTGCCCGCCGTGTGCCAACGGGTTCGACTTCGAGACGGAGCTGAGGTCGCTCATCGCCCGAAAGTGCCGCGATGACGTGCCCCCGGACCTGCGGCGGCGCATCGCCGAAGCGATCGGGCACGAGCCCCCTCCGTAGCCGGAGCCCAACACCCGCCCGGTACCATGGTGGTGGACACCCCACCTACGACCCTCGCCGCGAGGCGGGCCGAAGTAAGCAGAGTCGTGCCATGAAGGAGATCGCGTGAAGGTCGGTCGCGTCGCTGTGCTGTCCCTGATCGTCTTCGTGGCCGGGGCCGCCCCGGCGTCCGCTGCCCCGCTGCTCGCCGCGGTCAAGCGTCCCTGGCACTACTGGCTCGCCCCCGTGCTGACGCTGAGCTTCCTCGGCATCGCCGTGATGTTGGCACTCGGCTACCTGGTCCGCGTGGTGATGGCCAAATACGGCATCCGGGTCGGGAGGCGGTCGGCCGGGTGACGGCCGGCACGAACGGTCCGATCCCCGAACCGGTCGACTGGCGCCTGGCCGAGCGGCTGGCGCGCCGGGTGGCGGGACGGGACCCCCTGGAGCGCTCCTATCTGGCCGCCTCGCTCCAGGCCGACTTCGAGCAGGCCACCACCCGGGCCGAGGCGCTGGTGGGCGAGTTCACCGGCCTCATCGCCCCCGAAGACCCGGCCCGGGCCCTGGTCCTCGACCGCCAGGGCTGGGTGGACGCCAACGTGGCCTCCTTCCGGCGCACCCTGGAGCCCTTCACCCGCCGGGTGGGCGAGCGGATGGCCAAAAGCTCCTTCGCCCCTGTGGGGCGGAGTGTGGCCGGCGCCGAGATGGGGGTGCTGTTGGGCTTCCTGGCCCAGCGGGTCCTGGGCCAGTACGACCTCCTCGTGCCCGAGGAGGGCGAGAACAGCGACGCCGTCTACTACGTCGGTCCCAACATCCTCTCCCTGGAGAAGCGGTTCGGGTTCCGCCCCGGGGACTTCCGGCTGTGGATCGCCCTCCACGAGGTCACCCACCGGGCCCAGTTCCGGGCCGTGCCGTGGATGAAGGGCTACTTCCTCTCGCTGGTGCAGGGCTCGCTGTCGATGATCGAGCCCGACCCCAAGCGCCTGGTGCGGGCTCTGGAGCGAGCCGCCGAGGCCGCCCGTCGGGGCCGCAACCCCCTGGATGACGGCGGCCTCGTGGGCCTCTTCGCCACCGACGAGCAGAAAGTCGTGATCGACCAGGTGCAGGCGCTCATGTCCCTCCTCGAGGGTCATGGCAACGTGGTCATGGACCGCCTGGGGGCGGCCCACGTGCGCGGCGTCGAACGCATGTCGGCCGTCTTAAAGGCACGGCGGGCCCCCGGCGGGGTGGCCGGCCAGATGCGCAAGCTGTTCGGGATCGAGATGAAGATGCGCCAGTACGAGGTCGGCGAGCGCTTCATCAACGCCGTCGAGCAGCGAGCGGGCCTCTCCGCCCTCGATGCCGCTTGGCGCAGCTCCGAGGACCTCCCGACCCTGCCCGAGCTGGAGGACCCCGAACGGTGGCTGGACCGGGTGAGCGCCAAGACGGGCTGAGCCCCGCCGGCGGGGCCGATTTCACCGGGGTGGAGCCCCCGGTGGTGGTGGCGTGCTCCGGCGGGCCGGATTCGACCGCCCTGCTGGCGCTGGCCGCCGCGGCCGGGCTCCAGCCGACGGCCGTGCACGTGGACCATGCCGCCCGGCCCGGCAGCGCCGCCGAGGCGGAGATCGTGGCCGGGTTCGCCGCCCGGTTGGGGGCAGGCTTCCTGGCCGAACGGGCGCCCACGGGTCTGGGTCCGGGGTTCGAGGCCCGGGCCCGGGAGGGTCGCTACGCCGCTCTGGAGCGGGCCCGGGCGGCGCTCGGAGCCACCGCCATCCTGGTGGGCCACACCCGGGACGATCAGGCCGAGACGGTCCTCCTCAACCTGCTCCGGGGTGGCGCCACCACCGGCCTGGCCGGCATCCCCCGGCGGCGGGAGCGCATCGTCCGGCCCCTCCTCGACGTTCCCCGGGCCGACCTGGCCGCCCTCTGTGCCCGCCTCGGGATCGATCCCGTCGTCGACCCCATGAACGACGACCCCGCCCATCGGCGGGTCTGGCTGCGCCGGGAGATGATCCCGGCCCTGGAGGAAGCCGCCGACCGGAACCTGCGGGCCGTCCTGGCCCGGCAGGCGGCCGTGGCCCGGGGCGAATCGACCCTGCTCGACGACCTGGCCGGCGAAGCGCTCCGGGCCGCCGGGGACCCGCCGGCGGTCGACGCCCTGGCCGGCCTGCCCGAGGCGCTGGCCCGCCGGGTCCTGCGCCTGTGGCTGGGACCACCCGCCCCCTCCGCCGGTCACATCGAGACCGTGCTCGGCATCATCTTCGACCGGCGCCGGGCCGCTGACCTGCCCGGCGGTGTCCGGGTGGTGCGCAGCGGCGGCCGCCTCCACCGCGTCGAAGGCCAGTCCCCCGGCGCCGAGCCGGTGAACGTCGACCTGCCCGGGACGGCCTGGGGCCACGGGGTCCATCTGGAGGCGTGGGTGGAGCGCAGCGCCCCCGTGCGCTGGCCCGACGGCCGGTGGACGGCGGTCCTCGACGCCGAGC
The DNA here is from genome assembly GCA_044867425.1 of Acidimicrobiia bacterium. Taxonomy (GTDB): domain Bacteria; phylum Actinomycetota; class Acidimicrobiia; order IMCC26256; family BP-133; genus CAWBJP01. The sequence goes on from JBIOUX010000115.1 coordinate 52,472, forward strand.
GGGTCGGGGCCGCCGGCGTCTTGCGGACGGCCCGCTCCGGCGAGCGGTTCGTGCCCCTCGGCCTGTCCGGCCACAAGTCGATCACCGACGCCCTGGCCGAGGCCGGCGTCCCGGCCGAGGACCGGGGCCGTCATCCCCTGCTGGCCACGCCGGGTGGTGAGGTGATCTGGCTTCTCGGGTACCGTGTCGACGACCGCGTCCGGGTTTCGGCTGAGACCCGGCGCTTCCTGTGGGTGACGGTCGAGGCAGTTGAGGGGGGAGGCAGCCGGGGGTGAACGATCCCAACCTGGGGCCGGTGGTCGTCTCCGAAGACGAGCTGGTGGGGCGGGTGGTCGAGCTGGGAAAGGAGATCACCTCCGACTACCAGGACCGCCCCCCGCTACTCGTCGGTGTCCTCAAAGGCGCCTTCATGTTCATGAGCGACCTGGCCCGGGCCGTGGACCTGCCTCTGGAGCTCGACTTCATGGCCGTGTCCTCCTACGGGTCGGCCACCAAGACGTCGGGTGTGGTGCGGATCATCAAGGACCTGGACGCCGACCTCTCCGGACGGCACGTCCTGATCGTGGAGGACATCGTCGACTCCGGCCTCACCCTGGCCTACCTGCGCAAGAACCTGGCCGCCCGCTCCCCGGCGACGCTCGAGGTGTGCTCGCTGCTGGTCAAAGAGGGACTCCAGAAGGTCGATCCCGACCTGCGCTATGTCGGGTTCCGCATCCCGCCCGCCTTCGTCGTCGGCTACGGCCTCGACGTGGATGAGCGTTATCGCAACCTGCCATATGTCTGCGAGTACGCCGGTCCCCTGTAACCTCTAGGGACCCCAGATTGATCGGAGTCCTCCAGCTGTGAACCGCGCCGTCCGCACCACCGCCGTCTACGTCCTCGTGGCCCTGGTCGGTCTCTTTCTCCTGACCCAGGCGTTCGGCGGAGGCGAGAGCGAAAAGCGGATCGAGCTCAACCAGTACACCCGGCTCCTGGAACGGGACCAGGTGGCCTCGGCCAAGCTCTACGACAAGGACCACCTCATCAAGGGGGAGCTGGAGAACGGCGACAAGTTCGAGGTCAAGTACCCCGACCAGTTCACCGACGAGATCACCCAGCTGACCCTCGACGCCGGGGTCAAGCTGCCGGTCGACAACCAGAAGGAGAGCCTCTGGCTCACCCTTCTGTTCAACTTCGCTCCTTTCGTGCTCATCATCGCCGTCATCGCCTTCTTCATGAACCAGGCCCAGGGCGGCGGCAACCGGGTGATGAGCTTCGGCAAGGCCAAGCCCAAGATGGTGACCAAGGACACCCCCAAGGTCACCTTCGCCGACGTGGCCGGCGTCGACGAGGCCATCGAGGAGCTCCAGGAGATCAAGGACTTCCTCGAGGCCCCCCAGAAGTTCCGCCAGATGGGCGCCAAGATCCCCAAGGGGGTCCTGCTCTTCGGCCCGCCCGGCACGGGCAAGACGCTGCTGGCCCGGGCGGTGGCCGGCGAAGCCGGGGTGCCGTTCTTCTCCATCTCCGGGTCCGACTTCGTCGAGATGTTCGTCGGCGTCGGCGCCTCCCGGGTCAGGGACCTGTTCGAGCAGGCCAAGAACTCGGCCCCGGCCATCGTCTTCGTCGACGAGATCGACGCCGTGGGCCGCCACCGGGGCGCCGGCCTGGGCGGCGGCCACGACGAGCGGGAGCAGACGCTCAACCAGCTGCTGGTGGAGATGGACGGCTTCGACATGCGCCAGGGCGTCATCCTCATCGCCGCCACCAACCGGCCCGACATCCTCGACCCCGCCCTCCTGCGCCCCGGCCGCTTCGACCGTCAGATCGTGGTCGACCGCCCCGACCTGGAGGGGCGCAAGGCCATCCTCAACGTGCACGCCCGGGGCAAACCGCTGAGCGCCGAGGTCGAGCTCGACATCCTGGCCCGCCGCACCCCCGGCTTCACCGGCGCCGACCTGGCCAACCTCATGAACGAAGCCACCCTCCTGGCCGCCCGCAAGGGGCGGGACACGGTGACCAACCGCGATCTGGAGGAGGCCGTCGACCGGGTGGTGGCCGGGCCCGAGCGCAAGACCCGCATCATCTCCGACAAGGAGAAGCTGGTCATCGCCTACCACGAAGGCGGCCACGCCCTGGTGTCCCACGCCCTCCCCAACGCCGACCCCGTTCACAAGGTGTCGATCATCCCCCGGGGCCGGGCGCTCGGGTACACGCTCACGCTCCCCATCGAGGACAAGTACCTGGTCACCCGCTCGGAGCTGAACGACGACCTCGCCATGTTGCTCGGAGGGCGCACGGCCGAGGAGCTGATCTTCTCCGACCCGACCACCGGGGCGCAGAACGACATCGAGCGGGCCACCAAGGTCGCCCGGGCCATGGTCACCGAATACGGCATGAGTGACGAGCTCGGCCCCATGCAGTTCGGCCAGCACCACGGTGAGGTGTTCCTGGGCCGGGACTTCGCCTCGCAGCCGGATTACTCCGACGAGGTGGCGGCCCGCATCGACGCCGAGGTGCGCCGGCTGATCGACGCCGCCCACGGCGTGGCCCTCGACATCCTCACCACCTACCGGAGCGTGCTCGACAACCTGGCCAATGCCCTCATGGAGCGGGAGACGCTCGAGACCGACGAGGTCATGGCCATCCTCAACCCGGTACCCAAGTGGATCGAGCCCCGCTCCAACGGCGCCACCCGGGGGCCGTCGCCCCGGACGTCGGCGGCACCGCCCGCCTCCTCGCCGTCGGCGGCGGCCAGCCCGCCGCCGGAGTCGGTCTGATCCAGCTACAACCAGGCGGTCAGGACGTGGCGTAGGCCGCCAGTGCCGGCTCGGTGGTCAGATGGTGCTCGCTGGCCCGCGTGTAGAGGTCGTAATGGAGTTGAACGGACTTCGCCACCGCCTCGGCCGTGTCCACGCCGGGCATTGCACCCTGGAGGCAGACGGCACGGTCGATACGTCCGGGGTCGGCTGACCCCGGGTGGGCCAGAGCATCGATGATGATCGCGTAGTACGCGGCGTCGAACAGGGCCTGGAAGTGCTCGCCGGTACGGCCGGGGCAGATGTCCTGGGTGGCGATGTTGGCGGCCCCTTCGAGCCGGGAGCTCTCGGTCCAGGGGTCCCCGCCGCCGCTGCCCGTCAGCCAGACGAACTGATCGGTGCGGGAGTAGACGGAGGTGTACGAGACGTCCCCGGGGGTTTCATCGCCGGCGTTGAGCGCAGCGAGGAACTTCGAGTTCGGCTTCATCTGCCAGAACGGCGCGACGCAGCTCTGGAAGCAGAGGACCTCGGTCTCCGTGAACCCGTGGCTGACCCCGGCCATGACCACCATGTCGTCCACTGTCTGGCGGATGTCGGGCCACCACTTGATCGCCCAGCGCGGCTCCAGGGGTCCCTGGCTGAAGCCGACGACGTCCACCTTGCTGTTCGCCCGGGACGCCATTGACCGGATGGCGTGGACGACGTACTCGGTCGAGACCTGCATGTCCGCTCGGGCGTAGTCCGGCAGGGTCACGGCGCAGACGTCGTAGCCCTGCGACGACAGGACCTTGACGTAGTTCCACGACCAGGCTTCAGCGGTACCCGCCGTCCCGTGCACGAGCAGGACCGGCTCGTGGGCGCCCGAGAAACTGTCGGGGCATGACAGGGCGGTGGCCAGCGTCTCTTCCGCCACCTGCAGCGTCGGACCCGGGTAGCCGGATTCGGAGGCGGAGGCGGAGCTGGTCAGAGAGATTCCGGAGAGCAGGATGAGACTGGCGAGGACGGCGAGAGTGCGTTGCTTCATCTTGTACCCCTCCCTTTCGCCGCCAGCGTAATCCCAGGGTTCTCCGGGCCACCAGGATGGATTGGCTGACGCTCAGGGCCGGTTGTGGATGAACTGCAGGGCCTCGGCCCGGGTGGCAGGGTTGTCCCGGAAGAGGCCCCGCACGGCGGAGGTCACCGTGGTCGTTCCCGGTTTCTGGACGCCCCGCATGGACATGCAGAGATGCTCCGCCTCGATGACCACCAGGACGCCCCGGGGGTTGAGGCTGCGCTCGATCTCGTCGGCGATCTGGCTGGTCAGCCGCTCCTGGACCTGGGGCCGGCGGGAGTACGACTCGACCAGCCGGGCCAGCTTGGACAGGCCGGTGATGCGCCCGTTCTCGTTCGGAACGTAGGCCACGTGCGCCTGGCCGAGCATGGGGATGAGGTGATGTTCACAGAGACTGTAAAGAGGGATGTCCTTGACCATGATCATCTCGTCGTGGTCGGCGGCGAAGGTGACGGCCAGGTGCTGGTCGGGGCAGTCGTGTAGCCCGGAGAAGACCTCTTCGTACATGGCGGCCACCCGCTCGGGGGTCCGGCGCAGGCCGTCCCGGTCGGGGTTCTCGCCGATGGCCTCGAGGATCTCCCGGACCGCCTTTTCGATGCGCTCCTTGTCGACGCCACCCTCCACCTGCTCGACGACTTCGTCAGTGACGGCATAGCCGGCCAGCTCCATCAGGTCGGCATAGGAGACATCGAGGGTCCGGCCGAGACCCCGCAGGACATGGGGGGAGGGGGATCTCACCTCGTCGCGCTCAAGCTTCTGGAGGTAGGCGATCGAGATGCCGGCGCCGTCGGCCACGGACTTGAGCGAGCGCCGTCCGATCTTGCGGAGATCACGGAGTCGGGTTCCCAGAGACATGGCTGTCGAGCGTATACGAAAGTAGTTGGCCAAGCGCTCGGCTTCCGGCTCCTACTACTTTGGTAGCACATTCGGCACCGATAGGCTGCGAGCCGTGATGCTCGGTCTGGCCCTCGACCGCCCGGCGGTCATGGGCATCGTCAACGTCACCCCCGACTCGTTTTCCGACGGGGGGCGCTACCTCGACGCCGGTCTGGCCGTGGCCCACGGCCTCGACCTGGTGGTGGCGGGAGCGGATGTGCTCGATGTGGGCGGCGAGTCGACCCGGCCCGGCGCCACTCCGGTCGAGGCCGGCGAGGAGATCCGCCGGGTGGTGCCCGTCGTCCGCCGCCTGGCCACCGAAGCGGGCGTGCCCGTGAGCGTGGACACCATGAAGGCCGAGGTGGCGGCGGCCGCCCTGGAGGCGGGGGCCAGGGTGATCAACGACGTGTCCGCCGGACGGGCCGACGCTGCCATGCTGCCCCTGGTGGCCGGCGCCGGCGCCGGCTACGTCGCCATGCACATGCTGGGGACTCCCGCCACCATGCAGGAAGACCCCCGCTACGACGACGTGGTGGCCGAGGTGGGCGACTTCCTCGAGGAACGGCTGGAGGCGGCCACCGGCGCCGGGATCGCCGCCGGGGATCTCATGGCCGACCCTGGCATCGGGTTCGGCAAGACCACGGCCCACAACCTCGAGCTTCTCCGCCGCCTGCCCGAGCTGGTGGAGCGCCTCGCTCCCGTCCCCGTGCTGGTGGGCGTGTCGCGCAAGGCCTTCCTCGGCCAGGTGCTGGCCGGGCCCGACGGGCGCAGCCGGCCCGCGGACGAGCGGGAGGAGGCCACGCTGGCCAGCGTGGTCTGGGCCTTCGATCACGGGGCGGCCATGGTGCGGGTCCATGACGCCCGTCCTGCTGCCGAGGCGGCCCAGCTGCTCACCGCGCTGGCCGCCGTTGGCCCGTCCGACCCCGATCTCGAGGTCAGCTGGCGACAGCCACGACCCGGAGACCGGCCCAGGACGACCACGAGCTGACATGGCCACCACACCGCGACCGATGAAGGGGAAGTGGGCCAAGGGCATCGAGCCCCGCTTCTTCATCTGGGTCATCAAGGACCGCCTGGCCGCCTGCGAGCGGCCCGGTGGCTATGCCCGCAACCACCGCAAGGTGCGCCGGATGGAGGAGATCATCTGGCTGCAGCAGCACGAGTTCACCCGGGTCGTCTCGCTCCTGGACACGCCCCACAATCTCCATGCCTACGAGGAGATGGGCATGCCCTGCCTCCAGGTGGCCCTCGGCCCCGCCGGCGGCGACCTGCCCGTCCTCCTCCCCGAGGTCTTCACCACCATCGCCGAGCTGCTCGATGATCCCGACGAGCGCATCCTCATCCACCTGGAGGAGTTCGGCGACCGCCTGCTGGGCGTGATCGCCGGCTACCTGCTCTACACCGGCCTGGTGGACACGGGGCCGCTCGCCGTCTCGGTGGTGGAGCGCCTCACCCAGCGCCAGATGGGCCCTCCGGGACGGGAGATCGTGAGTGTGACTCTGGAAGAGAAGCTGACCCGGCGCCGGAAGTAGGCTTTTCCCACGTGATGACGCCAGAACGAGGGGCTGTGCTGTGCCGGGGACGGTGATCGTCGGCACCCAGTGGGGGGACGAGGGCAAGGGCCGCTTCACCGACCTGCTGGCCGATCAGATGCAGATGGTCGTCCGCTACCAGGGCGGACACAATGCCGGCCACACCATCGTCGCCGACGGGCACACCCTGGCGCTCCAGCTCGTGCCCTCGGGGATCCTCTATCCCCACATCACCCCGGTCATCGGCAACGGCGTGGTGGTCGACCCGGCCGTGCTCCTGGCCGAGCTCGACATGCTCGCCGGCAAGGGCATCGACACCTCCCGCCTGGCGCTGTCGGGCAACGCCCACCTGATCATGCCCTACCACTTCGAGCTCGACCGGGTGACGGAGCGGTTCCTGGGCAAGTCGAAGCTGGGCACCACCAAGCGGGGCATCGGGCCCGCCTACGCCGACAAGGCCAACCGGGTCGGCATCCGGGTTCAGGACCTGCTGGATGAGAAGATCTTCGCCGCCAAGCTCGACCTGGCCCTGCGGGAGAAGAACGGCGTCCTGGCCAAGGTGTACAACCGCCTGCCCCTCACCGCGGGCGAGATCTTCACCCGCTACCGCAGCTACCGGGCTCGCCTGGAGCCGATGATCGCCGACACCGTCCACCTCGTCCACGAGGCCCTGGCTGCCGGCCACCACGTCCTCTTCGAGGGGGCCCAGGCCACCTTCCTGGACCTCGACCACGGCACCTATCCCTATGTGACGTCGTCCAACCCGGTAGCCGGCGGGGCCTGCACCGGGGCCGGCGTGGGCCCCCGGGACATCGACCGGGTCATCGGGGTGGTCAAGGCCTACGTCACCCGGGTGGGCAGCGGGCCCTTCCCCACCGAGCTGTTCGACGAGACCGGCGACCTGCTGGTGGAGCGGGGCGACGAGTACGGCACCAACACCGGGCGACGGCGCCGGCCCGGCTGGCTCGACGCCGTCATGCTCCGGCACGCCATCCGCCTCAACACCTGCACCGAGCTGGCCATCACCAAGCTGGACGTCCTCGCCGCCCTGCCCGAGCTCCGGATCTGTGTGGCCTACGAGGACGACCAGGGCCAGCGCTACACCCACGTCCCCTACCACCAGTCGGTGCTCCACAAGGTGCGCCCGATCTACGAGACCCTCCCGGGCTGGGAGCGGGAGATCGGCGAGGTCAACCGGCTGGAGGACCTCCCCGGCCCGGCCCGGACCTACGTGGCCCGCATCGAGGAGCTGGCCGGGGTGCCGGTCACCTACGTGGCGGTCGGCCCCGCCCGGGACCAGACGGTCGTCATGCCCACCGCCGCCTGATGCGGGTCCTGGTCGTCGGCTCCGGCGGACGGGAGCACGCCCTGGCCTGGGGCCTGAGCCGGGCCGGCCACGAGGTGGTGGGCGCCCCCGGCAGCCCGGGCATCGCCGGGCTCGGCCGCTGCCTGGCGGTGGACGCCGCCGACCCGGCGGCGGTGGCGGCGCTGGCCGACGACCTCGACGTCGAGGTGGTGGTGGTGGGTCCCGAGGTCCCGCTGGTGGCCGGGGTGGTCGACGCCGTGGAGGCCCGGGGGCGCCTGGCCTTCGGGCCCCGGGCCGCCGCCGCCCGCCTGGAGGGGTCGAAGGCGTGGATGAAGGAGGTGCTGGCCGGAGCCGGGGTTCCCACCGCCCGGTTCGGCACCTTCACCGACGAGGCCGCGGCCGGCGCCTTCCTCGAGGCCCTGCCCGGCTTCTACGTGGTAAAGACAGACGGGCTGGCGGCGGGGAAAGGCGTGCTTGTGACCGAGTCGCTGGCCGAGGCCAAGGAGGCGGTGCGGGTCTACCTCTCCGGCGAGGCGTTCGGCGACGCCGGGCGCACCGTGGTCATCGAGGAGGGCCTCACCGGGCCGGAGCTGTCGCTGCTCGTCCTGTGCGACGGGCGTCCCGACGGTGCCCTCCCCCTCGCCCCCGCCCAGGATTTCAAACGCATCGGCGAGGGCGACACCGGCCCCAACACGGGCGGCATGGGGGCCTACTCGCCGGTGCCCTTCGTGGGCCCCGATGTCGTCGAGGAGGTGCTGGCCAAGGCGATCCTGCCGACGCTGCACGATCTCGAGGGACGGGAGGTGCCCTACCGGGGGATCCTCTACGCCGGGCTCATGCTCACTCCCGAGGGCCCCAAGATCCTGGAGTACAACGTCCGCTTCGGCGACCCGGAGTGCCAGGTTGTGATTCCCCGGCTGGCATCTGATCTCGGTGCGCATCTTCGGGAATCGGCGGAAGGCCGCCTGCGGACCCCCGTGGTCTGGCACGACGAGGCGTGCATCACGGTGGTGCTGGCGTCGGAGGGATACCCTGCTTCGCCTCGGACGGGGGACCCTGTCCTCGGTCTCGAAGCGGCCGGTGAGGTGGAGGGAGTCACGGTTTTTCACGCTGGGACAAAGCGCAATGAGGGAGGCGACGTCCTGACCGGCGGGGGCCGGGTCTTGAACGTCACCGCGCTGGGGTCTTCGTTGGCGGAGGCGCGGGAGCGTGCCTACCGGGCGGTCGATCGGATCTCGTGGCCCGGCATGCAGTTCCGGCGGGACATCGCCAGGGGGTCGCGGTGATTCCCCGGTATTCGATCTCCCCGATGAAGGACCTCTTCACCGACGAGGCCAAGTTCGGCACCTGGCTGGAGGTGGAGATCCTGGCCGTGGAGGCGTGGGCCGAGTTGGGGGTGGTGCCCGCGGCCGACGCCGCCGCCATCCGGGAGCGGGCCGGCTTCGACGTGGCCGCCATCGAGGACCGGGAGCGGGTCACCAGCCACGACGTGGCTGCTTTCGTCGACGTGGTGGCGCAGCGGGCGGGGGAGCCGGCGGGCAAGTGGGTCCACTACGGGCTCACGTCGTCCGACGTGGTCGACACCGCGTTGTCCCTCATCCTCACCCGGGCCGCCGACCTGCTGGTGGAGGCGGCCGCCCGCCTCGAGGCGGTCATCGCCAAACGGGCCCGCGAGCTGCGGGACGTCCCCATGGTGGGTCGGACCCATGGCATCCACGCCGAGCCCACCACCATGGGGGCCAAGCTGGCCCTGTGGGCGCTCCAGATGCGCCGGGAGCGGACCCGGCTGCGCCGGGCCCGGGCGGCGGTGGCGGTGGGCAAGCTGTCGGGGGCGGTGGGGACGTACTCCAACGTCGACCCCAAGGTGGAGGCCTACGTGTGCCGGCGCCTCGGCCTGCGTCCGGTACCCGCCACCCAGGTCCTGGCCCGGGACCGCCACGCCGAGTTCGCCTACGCCTGCGCCTCGGCCGGGGCGGCGGTGGAGGCCTTCGCCACCGAGATCCGCCATCTGCAGCGCACCGAGGTCGGCGAGGCCGCCGAACCCTTCGCCACCGGTGCCCAGAAGGGCTCGTCGGCCATGCCCCACAAGCGCAACCCGGTGCGCTGCGAGCAGCTCAGCGGCCTCGCCCGGGTGCTGCGGGCCAACGTGGTGCCCGCCCTGGAGAACGTGGCCCTGTGGCACGAGCGGGACATCTCCCACTCCTCAGTGGAGCGGGTCGTCCTCCCCGACTCGGCCATGCTGGCCTACTACCTGCTCGTCCGCTTCGCCGACATCGTGGACGGCCTCGAGGTCTTTCCCGAGCGGATGCTGGAGAACCTGGAGCGGTCCTACGGGCTGGTGTTCTCCCAGCCGGTGCTGCTGGCCCTGGTGGAGGCCGGCCTGTCCCGGGACGCCGCCTACCGCATCACCCAGCGGGCTGCCATGGCCGCCTGGGAGCAGCGCCGCCCGTTCCACGAGGTCCTGCTGGCCGACCCCGAGGTGACGGCGCGCCTGACCCCCGAGCGCCTGGCCGCCTGCTTCGACCTGAAGGCCGCCCTGGCCAACGCCGGACGGGTCTTCGACGCGCTCGACCATGATGACGGGGACCCCGCGGACCCCGTGGAGGAGGACGGATAAGTGGTTTCCATCGCCCTGCCCAAGGTGCGCTCGGGGAAGGTGCGGGAGGTGTACGAGGTCTCGGACGACTCGCTGCTGCTGGTGGCCTCCGACCGCATCTCGGCCTTCGATGTCGTGCTCGACCAGCCCATCCCCGACAAGGGCCGGGTCCTCACCGGCCTGTCCACCCACTGGTTCAACGCCACCTCCGATCTGGTGGAGAACCACCTGATCTCCGCCGACCCCACCGACCTCCCCTCCATGTGCGGGCCGGACGTGGCCGGGCGGGCCATGTTGGTCCGGGCCGCCCAGCCCGTCCCCATGGAATGTGTGGTGCGGGGCTACCTGTTCGGGTCGGCCTGGAAGGAGTACGAGAAGTCGGGGACGGTCAACGGCGTGGCCCTGCCCGAGGGCCTGGTGGAGGCGGCCCGGCTCGACGAGCCCATCTTCACGCCCACCACCAAGGCCACCGAGGGCCACGACCTGGCCCTCACCCCCGAGGAGGCCGTCGCGCTGGTGGGCCGGTCCCGTTACGAGGAGCTGCGCGACCTGTCCATCGCCGTGTACCGCTTCGGTTCGGTCAACGCCGCCATGCGGGGCATCCTGCTGGCCGACACCAAGTTCGAGTTCGGCGAGGTCGACGGCCGGCTGATCCTGATCGACGAAGCCCTCACCCCGGACTCGTCCCGGTTCTGGCCCGCCGATGAATGGGAGCCGGGCACCGTACCGCCCTCCTTCGACAAGCAGTACGTGCGCCAGTACCTGCTCGACACCGGCTGGGACGGCACCCCGCCTCCGCCGCCGCTCCCCGACGACGTGGTGGCCGGGACCCGGTCGCGATACATCGAGGCCTACGACCTGCTCACCGAGTCGAGCTTTGACGACTGGTACGGAGGCGAGACGGCATGACGGCCTACGAGGCCCGGATCGAGGTCGGGCACCGGCCGGGCATCCTCGACCCTCAGGGCGGTGTCATCGAGCGGGCCCTGCCGGCCCTGGGGTACGCCAACGTGTCGCAGGTGCGGGTGGGCAAGAGCATCCGCCTGCAGGTGGACGCCGCCGATGAAGGCGCGGCCCGCACCCAGGTGGAGGAGATGTGCGCCCGCCTGCTGGCCAATCCCGTCATCGAGGACTTCAACATCGAGCTCTTCCCGGTGAATCACCGATGAACACCCGGGTCGGAGTCGTACTGTTCCCCGGTACGAATTGCGAGCACGACGTCGTCTGGGCCGTGAACGCGATCGGCGGCTCCGCCGAGCTGCTCTGGCATGCGGATCGTGACCTTCGTGGTGTCGATGCCGTGGTGCTTCCCGGCGGATTTGCCCATGGTGACTACCTGCGGACCGGTGCCATCGCCCGTTTCTCACCCGTGATGGACGCAGTGTCGGCCTTCGCCGCGGAGGGTGGTCCTGTGGTGGGTATCTGCAACGGCTTCCAGATTTTGACGGAGGCCGGGCTGCTGCCCGGTGCGCTGCAGAAGAACGCCGGGTTGAAGTTCAGATGCGAGACGGTTGAGGTGCGGGTGGAGACGACCGCCAGTGTCCTCACCAGCTTGTGCGAACCCGGCCAGATCCTTCGTATCCCCATCAACCACTTCGAGGGGAACTACGTCTGTGACCCCGAGACGCTGGCTCGTCTCCGCGCCCAGGATCAAGTGGTGTTCCGCTACGTCGACAACCCAAATGGAAGCCTGGACGACATCGCCGGCATCTGCAACGAGGTGGGCAATGTGGTCGGGCTCATGCCCCATCCCGAGCGGGCGTCCGAGGAGGTCCTGGGGTCGGTCGACGGGGCCGCTCTGCTGCGCTCGCTGCTCACCCCGGCCCCCGGGGGTCGGAGGGTGTCCCCCGGAGTCACGGTGGCGGCGGGCCGCCCGGGCCGCTGAAGGTGGCCGAGGCGAGGGCCGAGCTGCTCGACGCCCTGCGGCGTCACTCCCTGCGCACCGGCGAGTTCACCCTGGCCTCGGGCCGGACCTCCTCCTGGTACCTCGACGCCCGCCAGGTCACCTTCCGGGGGGACTGTGTGGAGGTCGTCGGCCGGGCCGTCATGGAAACCGTGGAGGGTTTGGAGTTCGACGCCGTCGGGGGGCTCACCCTGGGAGCCGATCCGGTGGCGCTGGCCGTCGCGCTCGTCACCGGACGGCGGGCATTCGCCGTGCGCAAGGAGGCCAAGGGCCATGGCGCCGGCGGCCGCATGGCCGGAGCCGTCCAGCCGCGAGATCGAGTCCTGGTGGTGGACGACGCCGTGACCACGGGCGGATCGACGCTGCAGGCGGTGGAGGCGGTGCGGGACTACGGCGGCGTGGTGGTCGGCGCGTCGTGCCTGCTCGACCGAGGCGGAGAACTGGGGCCGGCGCTCGAAGGACTCGGCATTCCCTTCTTCCCGGTGCTCGGCGCCCCCGATCTGGGATTCGAGTTCGGGTCCTGACGGCAGGTCCTAAAGGGCCTCAGGAGCCGCGGGAAATGCCCGCCTTGCGCAGTACGTCGGCGGGGACACCCAACGCTCGCCATGCGGCGTGAGTGATGCCCTTGCGCTCTCCGTAGCTCTTGGCGGCGGTAATGAACCCTTTTTCCAGCTCGGTGAGGTCTGTTTTGGCCTTGAGGCTCTCGAGCTCGGTCTGGAGGTTCATTCGCTCCTGGATGAGATGCAGCCGGGTGAGCGGGTCGGCCTCGACCAGCTTCACGTCGATGACATCCAGACGCCTCGTGATGGAATCGGTGGTGCGCTTGCGGCCGCGCTTGGGACGGTTCTTTTCCAGGGCCTCCAGATAAAGCCGGACTCCCCGGCCCTGCTCGCGACCCTCGGCGAGGGCGGCCTTGTGCTCATCGGACATCGGTGAGCGCTTCCGCTTCGCCGGGGCTGCCGCAACCGCACGCTTTGCTGCCATTTCGACTCCCTTATAAGGTTATTCTTTCGGCTTTATAGCACATATTTCGGGTGGCGGATAGGCTGCGTCCACATGGAACCCACCCACCGCCTGCTGGGGCTCACCGACGACGAGTTCGACGACATCGTGGCTTTGCTGGGCCGTGCACCCTCCGATCTGGAGCTGGCCATGTACGCCGTGATGTGGTCGGAGCATTGCTCCTACAAGTCATCCCGGCGCCACCTGGCCCGGTTTCCCACGCAGGCGCCGTGGGTGCTGGTGGGCCCCGGGGAGGGCGCCGGCGTCGTCGACGTCGGCGAGGACCAGGCGGTGGCCATCCGCATTGAGAGCCACAACCATCCCTCGGCCGTCGAGCCCCACCAGGGCGCGGCCACCGGCGTGGGCGGGATCATCCGCGATGTCTTCTCCATGGGGGCCCGTCCTATCGCCCTCATGGACTCGCTGCGTTTCGGGCCCTTGGACCCCGGGGCGGAGGTGTCCCCGGAGACAAAAGCTCGGAACCGGTATCTCGTCGAGGGCGTGGTGTCCGGAATTTCCAGTTATGGGAACTCTGTCGGCGTCCCCACCGTGGGGGGCGAGATCGTCTTCGATCCCTGCTATTCGGCCAACCCCTTGGTGAACGTGCTGTGCCTCGGGGTACTGCCCACGGCCCGGTTGGTCCTGGCCCGGGCCGAGGGCGAGGGCAACCTGGCCGTGCTGCTGGGGGCGTCGACGGGTCGGGATGGCATCGGTGGAGCCAGCGTCCTGGCCTCGGCCGGGTTCGTGGAAGGCGAAGAGGACAAGCGCCCCTCGGTCCAGGTGGGCGACCCCTTCGAGGAGAAGAAGCTCATCGAGGCCTGCCTGGCCCTGCTGGACTCCGGCCTGGCCGTGGGCGTGCAGGACCTGGGGGCCGCCGGGCTGTCCTGCGCCGCCTCGGAAACCGCGGCCAAAGCCGGCGCGGGCATGGACGTGGACGTCGCCCGGGTGCCCCGGCGCGAGCCGGGGATGACGCCGGTGGAGGTGATGACCTCCGAGAGCCAGGAGCGCATGCTGGCCATCGTGCGCCCCGAGGATCTCGATGAGGTCCTGTCCCTGTGCCGGCGCTGGGAGATCCGAGCCACCGAGGTCGGCCGGGTGACGGGCACGGGCCGCTTCCGGGTCTTCGATGGCCTCTTCGACGCCGAGGACGCGGCGTCGGCCGAGCTGCTGGCGGACGTGCCCGCCGGCAGCCTGGGTGACGGGCCGGTGTACGACCGCCCCCTGGCCCGCCCCGACGATCAGGACGACCGTCTGGCCGCCGATCCGTGGCCGAAGCTGTTCGGGCGTTTCCCGCCCGGCACCGACCTCGGGCCGGAGCTCCTCGGGCTCCTCGGCTCGCCGGGGGTGGGCGACTCGTCGTGGGTGTGGCGCCAGTACGACCATCAGCTCTTCCTCAACACCGTGGCCGGACCGGGAGCCGACGCCGCCGTGCTGCGGTTGAAGGAGACGGCCAAGGGTCTGGCCCTCACCACCGACGGCAAGGCCCGGTTCTGCCGGCTCGATCCCAGGGTGGGAGGCGCCCTGGTGGTTCTGGAGGCGGCCCGCAACGTGGCCTGCGCCGGCGCCCGACCCTTGGCCCTGGTCAACTGCTTGAACTTCGGCAATCCCGAGCATGCCGAGGTGATGTGGCAGTTCTCCGAGGTGGTGGATGGCATGGCCGAGGCCTGCCGGGAGCTGGAGATCCCGGTGGTGGGGGGCAACGTGAGCTTCTACAACGAATCCGGGGGCGCAGACATCGATCCCACCCCGGTGGTGGGTGTGGTGGGCCTCATCGACCAGCTGTCCGGCCCCGTTCCCGGCGCCCGCCTCGCCCCCGGTGAGCGCATGGTGCTGCTGGGCGCCACCGCCGCCGAGCTGGGTGGTTCCGAGTGGGCCGCCCGGCACGGTCTCGTCGACGGCCCGCCCCCGGTCGCCGATCTGGAGGCGGCCTTCCGGCTCCACCCCCTGGTGGCCGAGCTGGTGGCGGAGCGGGTGGTGGCGGGTGTGCACGACTGCTCCGACGGGGGTCTGGCCGTGGCCCTGGCCGAGATGGCCATCGCCGGCGACTGTGGCTTCGCCGCCGAATGCGCCGGCGACCTCGAGGATCTCCCCCCGGCCGCGGTCTGCTTCTCCGAGTCGGCGAACCGGGTCATCCTGGCCGTGGCCCCCGATCGGATGGCCGAGGTCTTCGCCCGGGCCCGCGCCGCCGGCGTGCCCTGCGCCGAGCTGGGCGCCGCCGCCGGCGACCGCCTGGTGCTGGAGGGCTGCTTCGACGTGGCCCTCGACGAGGCGGCCTCAGCCTGGCGGGACGCTCTGCATGTTGCGCTGGCGGCGCCGCTCCAGCTCCTGGAGTAGCTCGTCGGGGACGCTCAGGTCCCCGAGCCCGATGCCGAGGGCCAGGTCGGGTTTGTAGGCCCCGTGATAGTCGCTGCCGCCGGTGGGGCAGAGATCCAGCTCGCCCGCCAGCCGGTGCCAGACGGCCCGCTCCTCGGGCGGGTAGCGGCCGTATTCGCACTCCAGCCCGTCGAGCCCGGCGCCGGCCAGCCCGGCGATGAACTCCCCGGCCCGGTCCCGGTCCAACCCCAGGGTGGTGGGATGGGCGAGGACGGCCACCGCCCCGGAGGCGTGGGCCAGGGTGATGGCCTCGGTGGGGGTGAGGCGGTCCCGGCCCAGGTAGGCCGGACGCCCGGTGGCCAGCCAGCGGTCGAAGGCCTCGTCGAAGCTGTCCACGTAGCCCTTGCGCACCATGAGGGCGGCGATGTGGGGCCGGCCCACCGATTTCCGGGGGACACCCCCGACCCCGGGACCCTCGCCCGCCTCGGCCAGCACCTCCTCCACGGAGATGTCGATGCCGTGCTCGGCCAGGCGGCCGAGGATGCGCTCGTTGCGGACGCCCCGCCCAGCGCGCAGGCGGGCCAGCTGATCCTGGAGGGGCCCCGGCTCATCGTCGAGGAAGTACACGAGGAGGTGCATGCCCCCCACCGGTACCACGCAGGCCAGCTCGCACCCGGGCACCAGCCGCACCCCCACCGCCTCCGCCGCCGCCTTGGCCTCCGCCAACCCGTCGAGCGTGTCGTGGTCGGTGAGGGCGAAGGCGGACAGCCCGGCGGCGGCGGCCAGCGCCGCCAGCTGAGACGGGCTGTCGGAACCGTCGGAGGCGATGGAGTGGGTGTGGAGGTCGATCACCGCATGGAACCTAGCCGTCCCGGGGCCTCACCTCTGGCGGGGGTGGTAGGAGCTCTCGTCTCCCTCGACCTCGAAGACGTGCCACTCGTCGGGAACGCCTTTGAAGGCGTGCTCGCCGCGGTCGACAAAGCAAATCCCTGATCCGGCCACCAGGTCCTTGACCGTACTGGTCACGAGGACCGTGTCGGGGGCGGCATCCTTGGCCACGCGGGCGGCGACGTGCACGGCAATGCCGCCCAGGTCCTCGCCCATGACTTCGCACTCCCCGGTGTGGATCCCGACCCGGAGCCGGATTCCGAGGTGCCGCACGGAGGGAATGACGGCCCGGGCGAACCGGATGGCTCGGGCCGGACCCTCGAACGTCACCAGAAAGCCGTCTCCCGTGGTTTTGACCTCGTGGCCTCCGAAGCGGTCGAGTGCCTTGCGCACGGCGGCGTGGTGGGCCTCCAGCAGCTCGCGCCAGGCATTGTCGCCGAGCTCGGTTGCCTTCTCGGTCGATTCCACGATGTCGGTGAAGACCACGGTGGCCAGCACACGATCCGGCTCGGGGCTGAGGTCGCGCAGGGCTTCGATGGCGCGACCCCGTCTCCACAGGGCGCGACACGACTCGAAGATGGTCACGGCCCGCTCCAGCGCTTCGACTGCTCGATCGGGGTCATCCTCGGACAAGGAGCGTCCGAGCAGGTCGAGTGCCCGTCCCTCGAAGGCGCGGCATCCGCTGGAGGAGATCAGCTGCACCGCCTCCCGGGCCCGACGGACGGCACCGGGCGTGGCGCCGGCGGCGAGGTCGGCCCAGGCCGCGCCCATGGCGGCCAGGGCCCGGTACAGGTCGCAGTCGGTCTCCGTGGCGCAGCGCTCCAGGTGGGTCGCCGCCTCTTCAGCGAGATCGGCAAGCTGGCTCTCGGCCGCCAGCTCAGCCAGGTCCAGCAGCACGAAGGCGGCGAAGGGCCACGCCTGCATGTCGAAGATCCGGGACCCCACCTGGCGAAGACCGGCGAGCGCCTCGCTGGTCCTTCCTTCTCGCCAGGCCAGGACGGCTTCGGCGTACGGAGCCCAGTCGCTGAACATGAGCCAGTCCCGGTTGTCGTAGGCTGCTCGGGACTTCAGGAGGTACGTCCGGGCCTCCACCAACTGATCGGTCTCCACCGCCGAGAGGGCCGCGAAGGCCACGCCCCAGGCCTCTCTCCGGCTGAGCCCCCCCGGAAAGTGGGCCATGATGTCCTGGGCGCTGGCCACCGACGCGGGGAAACTTCCTGACAGCCAGGGGATGGCCGGCTCCCACTTGAGCAGCAGGTTCTCCCGCCACCCGGGGTCCTCGCCTTTGGTCTCCTCCAGGAGTGGGAGCGCCTCTTCCATCCGGCCCTGAAAGGCGAGCGAGAAGGCGAGCGCCGTCCGAGCCAAGGTCAGACGGGGAAGCTTCCGGCTCTCTCCCGCCATCTCGACGCCCCGCCGAAAGGCGGCGTCCGCCTCGGCGAAGCGGCCGCGGAAGAAGGCGGCGAAGCCCAGCGATCCCGTGGCCTGCACGGTGACGTAGCGGTCGCCGGCCGCCTCCGCCGCTTGGACCACCCGCCGGGCGCCGGCCTCCCAGGTGTCGAGGTCACCGCGGTGTCCCTGGACGTAGGCGAGCTCGTCCGCCGCCAGCAGCTTCTTCGAGAAGTCACCGGCCTTCTCGAAGAGCTCCTCGGCCTCGCTGCAGGCGCGAACGGCCTCGTCCAGCTCACCGGTGCCCCAGGTGTAGAAGTTGGCGAGGCGGAACTTCACCGCTGCCCGCCGGCTCGGGTCAGGCGAGCCTTCGAGAGCGGCGTCGATCTCCCGCATGGCTCTGATGCCGATGACCGCGCTGTCGACCCCGCCGCGATACACCCATTCCGCCTGCCAGGACATGGCGTCGAGCACGTCGAGCCATCGCCGGTCGCCGTGGGGCACGATCTCAACCAGCGCACCGAGGATGGTCAGGGCTTCGCGGTAGGCCTGCTTCCCCTCGGCCTGACGGACCGCCTCGCGCAGGGCTTCGATCGCTTCGGGATCACCCACCTCGGCGGAACGGGCGAAATGGGGAGCCGCTTCGCCGAGCCGCTCCGAATCAAGCAGTGCGCGCCCGACCAGCCGGTGCAGCACCCGTTGCCGGGCACCGCCCATTTCCTGATAGACGGTGTCCCGGACGAGGGGCTGTTCGATCTGGTAGGTGACCTCCCGGCCTCTGCTTTCCTCGGCGATCAGGCGGGAGCGAACGAGTGGCCGCAGTATTTCGCCCACCTTTTCCAGAGGCTGGCCACTCACCCTGATCAACTCGCCCAGCTCCGCCGGGCGCCCCAGTGTGGCCAGCAGTTCGAGGATCTCGATGGTCGCCTCGTCGAGCAGCTTGAGCCGACTGCTCACTCTCTCCGCCAGCCCCCCCGGTAGGGCGCGCAGCTTCGGCTGCGAAAGGTCAGCACCCTCGTCGAGCAGCGCCTGGAGGAGTTCGAGGGCAAAGAGGGGATTCCCCCGCGCTCGTTGGACCAACCAGTTGACGAGGGCCTCCGAGGGCTCGCTCTGAATCGCCTCCTCGGCCAGCTGGCTGACCGCGGCGCGGTCGAGCGGGTCGACCATCACTCTGGAGAGCAGCGCCTCCTGCTCCAGGCCAGAGATGACTTCGCTGGCTGCGTACTGGTCGGCCAGCTCACCGAACCGCGCCGCAGCAATCACCAGGATGCGGGTATCCGAGAGGTTGTGCGCCAGGTAGGCGAGGGCCTCCCAGGAGGACGCGTCGGCCAGGTGCACGTCGTCCAGAAAGAGGACGAGCGGAGTCTCGCGCTCGAGGTTCTCGAGCAAGGCCGCCAGTCCTTCGAGCAGGCGGAGGCGGGGCGGCTCCCGGTCAGGGGCCGAACCCCGGGCGCGGGCCACGCTCCGCAGCAGACCGGCGAGGTCATCGAGGAACCCTCCGCAGAGCCGCGAGACCTCTTCGGTACCGAGACTCCGCAGATAGCGATCCAGCGCTTCGCCCCACAGACCGAAGGCCGCGGTGCCGCTGAACGGATAGGCGCGGGCCAGGAGAGCGGGCGCCGATTTTTCCTGGCGGGCGAGGAACTCGCTGACCAGGCGGGTCTTCCCGACTCCAGGATCACCGGAGAGGAGCACGCAGCGGAATTCACCGGCCACCGACCGCTGCTGCTCCCCGTCCAGGACGGCCATCTCCGAAGCCCTGCCGAGGAGCCGGGTCACGAGCATGCATGCCTCCCGCGGGGACGGACGGGCGCAATCGACCCGCGGCCGACTGTAGACCTCAGGTTTCGCTTGCGCTTCCGTACTGGTACGGATCCCCCTGCGTGAGGCTCCTAGTCGTCCTCGTTCGCCTTGGCCTGCTCGGCCAGGCCGGCGATCTCGTCCATCACCGCGGCGTTGGCCAGCGTGGTCCCCTTCGTCAAGAGCCTCAATCAGTCGACGCTGCCGAACGCCTTGATCTCCGCCTCCTCCTCGGGTGTCAGCTCCCGAGGAACCTCGCCGCGGGCGACCTTCTCAGCCTTCACCTGGTGGGTGATGGCGTCGACGATCTCCGGGTTCGCCAGCGTCGTGATGTCCCCGACGTCGGCGAAGTTGGAGATCGAAGCGATGACCCTCCGCATGATCTTGCCGGAGCGGGTCTTGGGCATGTCCGGGACGATCCAGATGCTCTTCGGGCGCGCGATCTTCCCGATCTCGGTCTCGATGGCCGCGACCACCTTCTCCTCGATGTCCTTGCTCGCCGTGAACCCGGGATTGAGGGAGATGTACATCTCGACGGCCCGGCCGCGCAGATCGTCGATCACCGGGACGGCCGCGGCCTCGGCGACCTCCTGGACCGTGAGGCACGCCGATTCGAGCTCCTTGGTTCCGAGCCGGTGGCCGGACACGTTGATCACGTCGTCCACCCGGCCGAGGATCCGGAAATAGCCGTCGGCGGCCTTGAGGGCGCCGTCGCCCGCCAGGTACGGCCAGTCGCGCCAGTCCTTGCTGTCCTTGTCCTTGCAGTATTTCGCGTAGTACGTCTGCACGAACCGCTCGGGGTCACCCCAGATCGTCTGGAAGATGCCGGGCCATGGGTTTCGGATGCAGATGTTGCCCGCCCGCCCGGCTCCGGCCTCGAGCTCCTCGCCCTCGTCGTCGTAGATCACCGGGTAGATCCCGAGGACACCCGGGCCGCAGCTGCCCGGCTTCATCGGCTGCAGGGCGGGCAGGGTGCTGCCCAGGAAGCCGCCGTTCTCCGTCTGCCACCAGGTGTCGACGATGACCGCCTGGTCCTTGCCGACGGCGTGGTGGTACCACCGCCAGACTTCCGGCTCGATCGGCTCGCCCACTGTCGTCATGTGCTTGAACCGGTAGTTGTACTTCTCCGGCTCGTTGGGGCCGAGCTTGCGCAACGTGCGGATCGCCGTGGGCGCGGTGTGGAAGATGTTCACGCCGAGCTGCTCGGCGATCCGCCACGGCCGACCCGCATCGGGATAGGTCGGCACGCCCTCGTAGATCACGCTGGTCGTCCCGAGCGACAGCGGGCCGTACACGATGTAGGAGTGTCCGGTGATCCACCCGATGTCGGCCATGCACCAGTACGTGTCCTCCGGGTGGATGTCCTGGTAGTACTTCGACGTCCCGGTCACGTAGGCGAGGTATCCGCCCGTGCTGTGCTGGCACCCCTTGGGCTTGCCGGTCGTGCCGCTGCTGTACATGAGGAAGAGCGGCGCTTCCGCCGGCATCGAGACCGGTTCGACGATGTTCCTGGCGTAGTCGGCCAGGAGGTCGTCGACGAAGAAATCCCGGCCTTCGATCATCGGGCTGTTCGATGCGTACTCGCCGGGATGGCGTCGCCAGACCAGCACCTTGTCGATCTCCATGCCCTGTTTGCTCGCTACCGCCACCGCCTCGTCGGCCTTGGCCTTGTGGTCCTCCATCTTGCCGTTGCGGTAGTAACCGTCCATCGTCACCAGGATGTGACTCTGCGAGTCGGCGATCCGGCCGCCGCACGCCGCCCCGCTGAACCCGCCGAACACCTGGGAATGGATGACACCGAGCCGGGCGCAGGCGAGCATGGAGACGGGCAGTTCAGGGACCATCGGCAGGTGGAAGGTCATCCGGTCGCCGGTCTCCACGCCGCAGAAGCCGCGCAGGAGCGCGGCGAACTCGTTCACCCGGCGGTAGAGCTCCTGATAGGTGATCGCCTGGGTGTTTTCGGTCTCCGGTTCGGGCACCCAGATGATGGCCGCCTTGTTACGGTCGGTTGCCAGGTGGCGGTCGACGCAGTTGTACGAGGCGTTCAGCCGACCGCCGACAAACCACTTCCAGAACGGCGGATTACTGGTGTCCAGCGTCGTGTGCCAATACTGATCCCAGGTCAGCAAGTCCGCGTACTCCTTGAAGCACTCGGGGAAGCGCTCCTCGCCGAATCGTTCGAAGATGCTCGGGTCGGCGGCGTTCGCCTGACCGATAAACGTTGCCGGAGGGTAGAAGTACTCCTCCTCCCGCCAATGAACAGCGATCTGCGCCTCCGAGACCTGAGCCTCTTCCTCTGCTGCCATTTGCTTCGTCCTCCCGTTGATCTCTGAAGACCTGTTGAGCTTGTTGGCTCACGGCGCCACGAGAAAGGGGACACCCCGATGGCGCCTTCGATCCAGGCAACCTTACGAAGTTGCCACCGCCCCGCTGGGAGCTGGCCTGCTCGGTGAAGGCGGGCGGCGGTGGGAACTTCCGTTCCTCGGGGAAGAACGCGTCGATGGTCGGGCTCATTCCAGAGACGTCGGTCACTGTCCCCCCTTTTCTCCCGCGCGCAGAGGCCATCGCAGCCGGCAACCACGGTAAGTGTCATTCCAATGTTCGGCAACCTGACGGCCGGTCCATCCGGCGCGTCACGCCGCTCGCAATTTCCGTACTGGTACGGAAGACTTGACCAGGCGGAGAACCCATCGTCTGGGGCGGGGGCCCAGGCGGGAGGTCCTCGGCACCGGTGGGCGGCATCGGAGGCGGCCATGAGCACGACCAGCATCGTGACGGTGCTTTTCACGGACCTTGTCCAATCGACCGACGCGCTGTCACGCCTCGGAGAGGGCCAGGCCGAGGCGCTCCGCCAGACGCACTTCGCGTTGCTACGCGAGTCGATTCGACAGGCCCAGGGCACCGAGGTGAAGAACCTCGGTGACGGGCTGATGGTCGTCTTCAACTCGGCCAGCGACTCCGTCAGTTGCGCCATCTCGATGCAGCAGGCACTCGAGCGCCACAACCGCCGGGGCGGGGAGCCGCTCCTCATGCGGGTCGGCATCGCCGTGGGCGAGGTGACATGCGAGGACGGCGATTACTTCGGCACTCCGGTGGTGGAGGCGTCACGGCTGTGTGACCACGCCGTGGGGCGGCAGATCCTCCTCACGGAGATGGCCAAGACGCTGGCCGGTAGTCGGGGCGATCAGCGCTATGAATCCCGGGGCGCCGTCGAGCTCAAAGGCCTGCCCGACCCCGTTCACGTCACGGAGGCGATCTGGCAGCCCGCCGCCGACACCGGCCTGCCGCTTCCGGCCCGCCTGCAGGTTCCTCACGGGATCGCCTTCGTGGGCCGAGCAGCTCCGACCGAGACGCTGACGCTGGCCTGGAAGCGGTCGCGGGAAGGCGCTCGACAGGTGGTGTTCGTCGGCGGCGAGCCTGGCGTGGGCAAGACCCGCTTGGCCACGGAGACCGCCCTGGTGGCCCACGGTGAGGGCGCCACGGTGCTCCTCGGGACCTGCGACGAGGATCTGGCCGTCCCCTACCAACCCTTCGTCGAGGCCCTGCGTCATTTCATCGCCGCCTGTCCCGAGGATCAGCTGGCGACCCGGCTCGGCGAGCGGCGGAGTGAGCTGGCGCGGCTCGTGCCCGAGCTCCCTCACCGGGTGCCGGGACTGGCTCCACCCCAGCCGGCCGACCCCGATACCGAACGGTACCTGCTATTCGAGGCGGTCGCCGGCTGGCTGGCGGCGGCCTCCCCCGACCGTCCCGTCGTCCTCCTCCTGGACGACCTCCACTGGGCCACCAAGCCCACCATGCTGATGCTCAAGCACATCGTGCGCTTCACCGGGCCGATGGCCCTCCTGGTGATCGGGACGTACCGCGATTCCGACCTCACGCGGAATCACCCCCTCACCGAGCTGCTCGCCGACCTGCGCCGGGAAAGCGGTGTCGAGCGGCTGGTGCTGCGCGGGCTCAGCGATGCCGAGGCGCTCTCGCTCGTGGAGGCTGTCGCCGGCCACGAGATGACCGGTGACAACCTCGCCATGGCTCAGGCCGTCCATTCCGAGACGGACGGCAACCCGTTCTTCATGCGGGAGATCCTCGAGAACATGATCGAGTCGGGCGCCCTCGTTCAGGAGGGCGGCCGTTGGACGTACCGGGGTGACACGGCCGCCTTCGGCATTCCCGAGAGTGTCCGTGAGGTCATCGGCCGGCGGCTGTCGCGCCTCTCAGAAGATGTGGAGCGCACGCTCACGCTCGCCGCCGTGATCGGCACGAAGTTCGATCTCGCCGTGCTGACCGGGGTGGCCGGGATCCCGCAAACCGCTGTCGTCGAGGGACTTGAAAAGGCGACGGCGGCCCGCCTGGTGCGGGAGGTGGCGGGGTCCGCCGGGCGGTTCACCTTTGCCAACGCCCTCATCCGGGACGTCCTGTACGAGGAGCTCGGCTCGGCCCGCCGGATGGAGTTGCACCGCTCCGTGGGAACGGCCCTCGAAGGACTCGCCGCTGGACGCCCTGACGCCTATCTCGCCGAGCTCGCCTACCACTGGCTGGCCGCCACCCCGGAAGTCGGAGTGGTCACCGAAGACGCAGCCAAGGCGGCCGAATATGCCGAGAGGGCGGGACGCCAGGCCATGGCGTCCCTGGCCTACGAGGAGGCCGTCCAGCACTTCGCCGGGGCGCTGCGGGCCATCAGCCTGACCGACGACCGGGCCCGCCGCTGCGAGCTCTACATCTCGCTCGGCGAGGCGCAGCGCTGTGCCGGCGACCCGGCGTACCGGGAGACGCTGCTGGCGGCGGGGCAGCTGGCGATGGAGCTCGGAGATGCCGAGCAGTGTGCGCGCGCCGCGCTGGCGAACGAGCGTGGGATCTTCAGCCGCTACGGCCAGGTCGACGTCGAGCGGGCCAAGGCCCTCGATGATGCCCTCCGTCTCATCGGGCCGGAGGACACTGCCACCCGTGCCCGCCTCCTGGCCTCGCTGGCCAGCGAGCTCCACTTCTCCAATGAAGCCCGCAGGCACGACCTCGGACGGGAGGCACTGGAGGTGGCCCGGCGGCTGGACGACCAGGTCACGCTGGCTCGGATCTTGGCGGCCACCTGGTTTGGTACCTGGGATCCGGACACCTTCGCCGATCGGGTCGGTCTCGCCCAGGAGCTCACCGAGCTGGCCCACCGGCTGGGTGACCGCCTGCTCGAGTTCCACGCCGGGGCGGCGACGTTCCTCACCGCCACCCAGCAGGGTGACATGCCGCGCGCCGACGCCGGTCTCGAGGCTTGCGCTCGCGCCGCCGAGCAGCTCGGCCAGCCTGCGCTCCGTTGGCGGGCCGCCTACTGCCAGACCAACCGTGACCTCTGCGCCGGGCGCCTGGCCAAGGCCGAGGCCGAACTGCCGGCGTCCGATCAACTGGGTGCGGCCGGCGCCGCACCCGACTACCCCTTGTTCACTCAGCTTCCACTGGCCGTCATCCGGCTGCTCCAGGGGCGGCCCGAGGAAGCGAGAGATGTCCTGGCCGCATTGGTCAAGGATTTCCCCGGCCTTCCGCTCATGGACGCACCCCTCGGCTGGGCGGCGGCGGAGGCGGGCCGGTTCGACGAGGCCCGGCGCACCCTCGACTTCTTCGCCAAGGACGGCTTCGCCGGCGTCTCCAGGAACTATGCCTTCATGCCCACCATCGCCTTCCTGTGCCGGCTGGCGGTACGGCTGGCCGACCGGGAAGCGGCCGCCCAGCTGTACGACCTGATGCTCCCCCACGCCGAAGAAGTCGTGACCAGCCAGGCCACGTGGGTGGGCCCGGCCGCTCACGACCTCGGTCTCCTCGCCGGCACCCTCGGGCGTTACGACGAGGCGGACGCCCACTTCGCCGCGGCGGTCGAGACCGAGAGGCGCATCGGGGCGCGGGCCATCCTCGTGCACACGCAGCTGGAGTGGGCCAAGGCGCTGCAGAACCGGGGTCAGCCGGGAGACGACAAGCGGGCTGCGGAGCTGCTCGAGCTCGCGCTGGAAGGCGCCCGGGCACTGGAGCTCACGGGGACGGAACGCCGGATCTCAGCGCTGATGGAATAGTCGTCAGTCGGGCGGCGCTCAGTCCTCCGGTTTGGCCGCCTTGGCCAGCTCGGAGATCTCGTCCACCACGCCGGCGTTGGCCAGCGTGGTGACGTCTCCCAGCTGGCGACGTTCCGAGATGTCCCGTAGAAGCCGCCGCATGATTTTTCCCGAGCGCGTCTTGGGCAGCTCGTCGGTGAAGACGATCGACGCCGGCTTGGCGATCTTGCCGATCTTCTTGGCCACGTGGTTCCGAAGCTCGGCGATCAGGTCCTCATTGCCTTCCGACGTCCCCTTCAGCGTCACGAAGGCGGCGATCGCCTGACCGGTGCGGTCGTCGGCCCGGCCCACGACCGCCGCTTCGGCCACGGCGGAGTGGTCGACCAGGGCGGATTCAACCTCCAGGGTGGAGATCCGGTGTCCGGAGACGTTCATGACGTCGTCCACCCGGCCGAGGAGCCAGAAGTAGCCCTCCTCGTCGCGCTTGGCGCCGTCGCCGGCGAAGTAGACCCACTGGTTCTCCTCCGGCTTGGAGAACCGGCTCCAGTAGGTCTCCTGGAAGCGTTCCGGCTCCTGGTAGAGGGTGCGCAGCATGGCCGGCCAGGGTTGCGTGAGCACGAGGTAGCCGGCCCCGCCCAGCGGGACGCTGTTGCCGTCGTCGTCGATGATGTCGGCGCCCACGCCGGGCAGCGGGAAGGTGGCCGACCCGGGTTTCGTCTCGGTCACTCCGGGGAGGGGCGAGATCAGGATCATCCCGGTCTCGGTCTGCCACCAGGTGTCGACGATGGGGCAGCGTTCGCCACCGATGACCTCCCGGTACCACGTCCACGCCTCGGGGTTGATCGGTTCGCCCACCGTTCCCAGGAGACGGAGCGACGTCATGTCGTGCTTGTCGGGGAACTCACGGCCCCACTTCACCACCGTGCGAATGGCCGTGGGGGCGGTGTAGAGGATGGACACCTTGTACTTCTCGACGATGTCCCAGAAACGGTCCTTGTCCGGGAAGTTGGGCACGCCCTCGTACATGACACTGGTGGTGCCGTTGATGAGCGGGCCGTAGAGGATGTAGCTGTGCCCGGTGACCCAGCCGATGTCGGCCGTGCACCAGTAGACGTCGTCGGGCTTGATGTCGAACACCATCCGGTGGGTGGCGGCGACACCGACGGCGTAACCGCCGGTGGTGTGCACGATCCCCTTCGGTTTCCCGGTGGTCCCCGACGTGTACAGGATGTAGAGCATGTGCTCGGCGTCCAGCTCCGCCGCCTCGCGCTCCGCCGACGGGCCCTCCATCACGTCGTGCCACCAGAGGTCCCGTCCTTCTTCCATGGCCACGTCCGCTTCGACCCGGCGCACGACGATCACGTTGTCCACCGACGGGCAGTTGGCCAGAGCTTCGTCCGCCCATTCCTTGAGGGGGACGACCGAGCCGTTGCGCCAGGCCCCGTCGCAGGTGACGAGCACCTTGGCCCGGGCGTCGTTGATCCGGTCCTGGAGGGCGTCGGCGGAGAAGCCGCCGAAGACCACCGAGTGCACCGCGCCCAGGCGGGCGCAGGCCAGCATGGCCACGGGCAGCTCCGGGACCATGCCCATGTAGATGGCGACCCGGTCGCCCTCCTCCACACCGAGGTCGGCGAGGACGTGGGCGAAGCGGCAGACGTCCTCGTAGAGCTGGCGGTAGGTGATCTCCCGGGTGTCGCCCGGCTCCCCCTCCCAGTAGTAGGCGATCTTGTCACCGTTCGACTCGAGGTGCTGGTCGAGGCAGCTCTCGGTGATGTTGAGGCTGGCGCCCACGAACCACTTGGCGAAGGGCGCGTCCGACCAGTCGAGCACCTCGTCCCAGCGCTTGCGCCAGACGATCCGGGCTGCCTCGTTGGCCCAGAAGGCCTCGGAATCCTTGCCCCGCTCGTAGACCGATTCGTCGACGTGGGCCTGCTTGGCGAATTCGGGCGGCGGCGGGAACTTGCGGTCCTCGTTGAAAAGTGCGGCGATGGTGGGGTTCGCTTCAGTCACTTTTCCTCCCGGTTTCGAGCGCGCCGGAAACGACTAGCTCCTACCCGAAGACACCGGGGGGCGAACGAAACGGGTGACGACCGCATCGCCGGGCGGTGCCCATCATGCGGTCAACGGACGCGTCCAGGCGCTGAGCGGCTTCTCTATGGCCCCGGGATGGGCACGCGATGCCCTCGCTTGCTCAACCGTTCCTCCGGAAACGATTCCTTGGGCTCGTCATTGCTACCCCAGGCGTTCCTTGAGCTGTGCCGCCAGCTCGTCGGCCCGGCGGATCCAGCCGCTCATGCCGATGGCCTCGAATTGGGCCCGGGCCGGCTCGAGGAGGGTCTGCGCCGCCTCGGCGTCGCCGGGCTCCTTCCCGCGGGAGTACATGAGCGCCTCGTCGTAGTCGACGATGGCGAGAAGGGGGCGGGCGCCCTGCTCAGTGAGCACCTCCCGGGCCTTGGCGAACCAGGAGACCGCCTCGTCCTGGCGGCCGGTGAGGGCGCAGAGGCGAGCCAGGGCGAGGCGGCCGTCAACCATGACGCCCCGGAAATCGGGGCCGATCACCTTCTCGCGGAGGGCACCTTCGATGAGCTCGAGGTGGTCGTGCCGGTCCAGGACCCACAGGGCCTCGGCGGCGTGCGAAGTCAGCATTGGGAAGCCCACGGTCCAGGCCGGAGCTCGCTCCAGCCAGGGCACGAGAAGGCCAAGACAGCGGAGGGCCTCCTCGGGCTGGTCGAGACGGGCGGCGATCCGAGCCCGATAGGCATAGAACCCCCCCTGGAGCCAGGCGAGGGCGGGGATCACCTTGGCCGTAAGGGGCGCCACGGCGGCGTCCAACTCCTCCATACCCTCATGCGTGATCATGGAGATGATCTCCTTGGCCTGCAGGATGGTGGGGACCGGCATCCCCAGCCGGGCGGCCAGGGCCTCCGTCCGATCCATGGTGTCCCGCACCTGTTCCAACCGGCCCAGATGGGCCTGGCAGAAGGCAACGAAGCCCGAGGTACGGGCCGCGCGGGCCAATTGCCCCTTCGCCAGGGCGTGCTCGACCTCGGCCTCGAACATGGGGAGGGCCTTGACCGCGTCCCCGTACCAGTAGGCCAGAACGACGATGTTGCCGCTGGTCAGCGCCTCCTCCCGGGAGGCGAAGACGGCCTCCATGGGGGCGGGGCCCATCGGGTCGAGGCGGGCGGCCCGCAGGATAGCGGCCGCCTCGGCCCGCTCCGGGGTGTCGAGGGGGATGCCCGGGTACTCGGTGTCCTCCGCCTCCCGACGCTGGTGGTCGAACATGATCAGGCGGGCCCAGGCGACGTCGCGTTTGGCCCCGGCGAAGCCGAGACCCTTGGGGGCCAGGGTCCAGGCGTGGGGCCAGCTGCCGGCCATGGCGCAGGCGTAGGCCACCTCGGAGAGGAAGTCAGCGGCAGCGTCGGGACCCTCGGCGGCGGCGATGGCCTCGGCCGCCTCGGTGGCCACCGTCACCGCCTCGTCGAAGCGCAGGGCCCAGGTGAGGGCCATTCCCAGACGGCCGAGGATGCGCAGGCGCCGGGGGTCGCTGTCGGGGCAGAGGTCGAGGCCCATCTGGAGGAAACCGGCCGCCTCTTCGTGGGCGCCGTTGGCCTCGGCGTGGGCGGCGGCGGCCAGGGCGTGGGCCACACCGCGCTCGGCCCCGCCCCGGCCCCGGCTGCGGTGGTACTGGGAGGCGATCTCGCCCGTCTGGGCGGGGGTGGGGCTCTCCCCGTAGGCGGCCTCCAGGGCTTCGGCCACCTTGCGGTGGAGGCGGGCCTGGCGGGTGGGGGACACCTCGGCGTAGAGGGACTGGCGGAGCAGGCCGTTGGTGAAGACGTAGGACTCCGTCCCGCCCGCCGACTGGAGCACCTGGGCGGCCAGCGCCTCGTCCACGGCGTCGAGGGCGTCGTCCTCGTCGAGGTCGGCCACCACCAGGACGACGTCGAACTCGAAGGAGCCCTCGAAGGCGCAGGCGGCGCCGAGGAACTTCCGGGCTCCCTCCGACAGCCGGGCCAGGCGCCGGCCCATCACCTCGCGGACCTCCTCGGGCACCCCCAGCTCCCGCAGGGGCCGGTCGCTGGCCCAGCGCCCCTTCTCGTCCCGGTAGACGTGGCCCTCCTCCACCAGGTGGGTGAGCAGCTCCCGGACGAAGAGCGGGTTGCCCTCCGTCTCCCGGGCCCATGCCCGTCCGATGCTGTCCTCCACCTCCTGACCTCCGCCGAGGGCGCTCAACAGCGCCGACACGGCCCGGGGGTCGAGGCCCTCCAGCTTCACCCGGTCGTACTCCACCTCCCGGCGCAGCGAACCGAGGGCGTCCACCAGGGCCTGGGTCTTCTCGACCTCGCCGTCCCGGTAGGCCCCCACCACCAGTACCCGGCCGCGGGGGGCGAGGCGGGCGACGTGGCGGAGCATGGCCACCGTACCCTTGTCGGCCCACTGGAGGTCGTCCAGGCACACCAGCAATGGAGCTCGCCGGGAGCGGGCCAGCAGGAAGGAGGCGACGGAATCCAGGAGCCGGAACCGCTCCTCGTCGGGTTGGAGGGGCGGTGGCTCGCCCACGTCGGGCAGCGCCTCGCGCACAGCGGGTACGAGCTGGGCGATGGGCGCCGCCCCCGGGCCCATGTCGGCCCGCAGCTCCTCCGGCCGGGCGGTGGCCACGTGGGCGCCGAGGGCCTCGGCGAACGGCGCGAAGGGCGGCGACCACTCCGCCTCGAAGCAGCCGCCCCGCAGCACGTAGGCGCCGTCCCGCCAGGCCTGCTCCGCCAGCTCGTCCATCAGCCGGGTCTTGCCGATGCCCGGCTCCCCCAGGATCATGGCCAGCCCGCCGCCGCCGGCGCCGGCCTCGGCCAAGCGCCCTGACAGGCGGCTGAGTTCGCCGTCCCTTCCCACGAGGGGAATCTGGGCGGCGAGTGCCCCCTCGCCCGCCGTCGCTTCGTAGCGGACCTCGTAGGCGGTGACCGGCTTGGGGACCCCCTTCAACTCCAGGGGTCCGAGGTCGGAGAAGACGAAGCCGGGCTGGCCCGCCAGGGCGCCGGAGACCAGGTCGGAGCAGAGGATCTGACCGGGGCGGGCGCGCTCGCACAGCCGCCTGGCGACCATGACGTGGGTACCGAAGTAGTCGGCCGCGTCACGAAGGGGCTCGCCGGAGTTGAGGCCGACCCGAACGGAGAGGCGCTCACCCTGCACGGGCTGGCGGGCGGCCTGCTGGATGGCGATGGCGGCGCGTAGCGCCTCGGTAGCCGACGGGAAGGCGACCATGAGCCCTCCACCCAGCCACTTCACCTCGGCGCCATGGTGGGCGGCGGCGGCCTCGGCCAGGAGGTCGTGGTGGGCCCGGGACAGGCCCTCGGTCTCGTCCTCTCCGGTTTCGGGTTCGACGTCGGCCAGGTCGCTGAAGAGGATGGTGACGAGGCTCACCTGGGCGCTCATGTCCGCTCCTTGTCTCCGGGGACAGCCGTGACCCCGGCATCTTCGGGGACACCCCTGACCCCGGGCTTCTGCCACACGATCTCGTGGACCCGGCGGGGGCTCGAGACCCCCTTGAGCTCGATCTCCCGGCCCGGGCCGAACTCCACATCGCCCGAGCTCTCCAGCAGGTCCTTCAGCAATCCGGAGACGAGGATCTCGGCCCCTTGGGCGGTAGAGGCGATGCGGGCGGCCAGGGCCACGTTGGTTCCGAAGAAGTCCTCGCCCTCTTTGACGACCTCTCCGGTGTGAAGCCCGATGCGCACCAGCACGGTCTCCTCGGGATGGGTCTCGGAGTATTCGGTCAAGGCCCGCTGGATGCCGACGGCGCACAGGACCGCCCGCCGGGCGCTGCCGAAGGCGATCATGAACCCGTCGCCCTGGGCTTTGACCTCGAAGCCCCGCTGGGCGGCCACCTCCCGCCGCACGATCCGGTTGTGGGCCCGGAGCACCTCGAGCCACCGGCGGTCGCCCAGGCGCTCGTTGGCCGACGTGGACCCTTCGATGTCGGAGAAGAGGATGGTGACGGTGCCCTCGGGCGAGGCGTGGGGCCGCAGGTCGGGCCGCTCCATGCTCACCGCCGCCGCCACCAGGTCGATGGAGGCGGTCACCGCGGTCCCCCCCACTCCCTGGGCCGCGAGCTTGTCGGCCACCACCGGCTCGATCCACGCCGACCCGGCGCCGACCTCCCGGTAGATCTCGAGGGCCCGGCCGAGCTTCTCGGCCGCTCCGGTGCGGTCCTCGGCCTGGAGGAGGAACCGGCCCCAGCGCTGCAGGGTCTCGGCCTCGTCCCAGACCAGACCGAGGCCCGAGAAGACACCGGCGGCGTCGGCGAAGGTCTCCTCGGCCGCCTGGGATTGGTTCTCGGCGGCCAGGATGGCCGCCCGGGCCAGGGCGACGCGCCCGGCCACGCCCCGCCAGTCCTCGCCTCCGGCCAGGATGTCGCCGGCCCGGACGAGGTGCTTGCCGGCCTCCTCGGGCCGCCCGGCGTCGGCCAGGGTGAGGGCCAGCTCGGCCCGGGCGGGCAGCTCGTGGAGCAGGCTGCCGCCGTCGATGGCGATGGCCAACGCCTCCTCCAGCCGGGCTTCGGCCGCCACGAGATCGCCGGCTGTGCGGCTGACCACCCCGAGCCAGTGGCTCGCCGCCCAGTCGTAGACGCGGTTGCCGCGCTGCCGGTCGTCCTCCTGCTGGTCGCCCCACAGCTCGGCCGCTTCCTCGAAGGACCCCTCGAACAGGGCCAGGAACGGGGCGGTGTACTTGGTCAGGCCGGCCTCCTCGGCCAGGCGCCGGGCCTCTTCCAGCTCCCCCGCCAGGGCATGGGCCCGGGCCAGCTCGCCCTGGAGCGTCCGCCGCGGGTTGCGTGCCTTGGCGATGCGGGCCGTGGCCAGCTCCCGCCGGCACCAGGCCATGGCCGAGCGGGGGTCGCGCAGATCGAGTGACAGGCCGGCGCCGATCCAGGTGGCGCTGAAGGCGGGCATGAGGTGCTCGGCCCGGTCGGCCGCCTCCCAGGCCTTCTCCAGCCCCCGGAAGCCGTCGGCCAGACGCCCGCCGGCGATCATGTGGTGGCCGCGCAGGGCGATGGCGTTGCGGGCCAGACTGTCGTTGCCCCGCCGGTCGGCGATCTCCAGAGCCTGCTCGACCTGGGCCAGGCCCTCCTCGGTGTGCATGGCCCACAGGGCGGTGGCGGCCAGGCCGAAGACGACGTAGCCCAGCGCCGAGCGGGCGGGGCCCCGGGTCAGGATCGCGCCCGCCGCCCGGTAGTGGTCCAGCGCCCGGGGAATGGCCATGGTGGCCGGGAACGTGGCCAGGTTGCGCCCGAGGCGGGTGTGGATGTCGGCCGCCTGGCGCTCCTCGCCCAGCCCCTCGTACAGCCGAAGGGCCTGCTCCAGACACTCCACGCTGCCCTCCGGGTCGAGGCCGGTGGCGAACTGCAGCTCGCCCAGGCGCCCCAGGAGCTGGGCCCGGGCCGCGGCGTCCCCGGTGGCCTCGAGCAGCTCGACGACGTTCTCCCAGTGCCGGGCGGCCTCGTCGTAGGAGAAGGTGACCAGGGCGGCCTCCCCGGCGGCGATGCCGCGCTCGATGGCCCGGGTGGCCTCCGCCGGCCCGGCCCGCCGGTAGTGATGGGCCAGGGCCCCCAGGTGGGGGGTGAGGTGGGCGGCGTGGAGCGTCTCGATGGCGGCCGCCGCGCTCCGGTGGAGGCGTTGCCGGCGGGGCACGCTCAGCTCCTCGTAGAGGGTCTGGCGGACCACGGGCTGGACGAAGG
The DNA here is from genome assembly GCA_044867425.1 of Acidimicrobiia bacterium. GTDB lineage: Bacteria > Actinomycetota > Acidimicrobiia > IMCC26256 > BP-133 > CAWBJP01. The sequence continues at coordinate 85,615 of JBIOUX010000115.1, forward strand.
AGTACGCGGCCTGCCCCTGGGTGCCGGCCACCTCGACGATGAGCCGGGCGTTGAGCGCCTCCTCGATCGCCTCCAGGAGGGTGTCGTCGTCGATCCCGCCCATGCGGCCCAGCACGGCCACGTCGAACTCCCGGCCCAGCACCGCCGCTCGGGCCAGGACCTCTCGGGTCTCGGAGGGCAGGCCGGAGAACCGCCGGCCGACGACGTCGCGGATCCCCTCGGGGATCTTGAGGCCGTCGATCGAACCGGGGTCGATGACCCACTTGCCCGCCTCCCAGTAGGCCCCGCCCGTCTCCAGGAGGTGGCGGACGACCTCCTCCAGGAAGAAGGGGTTGCCCTGGGTCTCGCGCCACATGGCCCACGACAGCGGCTGCTCCGACTCGTCGAAGCGGCGCTCGGCGAGGGCCTCGAGGAGCTCGTGGACCTCCTCGGGGGACAGTCCGCCGAGGATGACGTGCTCGAAGCCCCGCTCCCGGCGCAGCTCGCCCAGCGCCTCGGTCAGGGGGTGGCTCCTGGTGATCTCGGCCTCCCGGTAGGTGCCGATGACGAGCATGCGGCTGTCGGGGAGCCGCCGGGCCAGGTGGCAGAGCAGCCGGAGGGACGGCGCGTCGGCCCAGTGGAGGTCGTCGAGCACGAGGACGAGCGGGTGGGCGCCGGCGGCGTTGAGCAGGAAGGTGGAGACGCTCTCCAGCAGGTGGTAGCGCGCCTGGTCGTCCGCCGGGCGGGACGGCTCGGGGAGGTCGGGGAGGCGCTGGCGGACCTCGGAGACGAGGCTGGCCACGTCCGACGCGCCGTCGCCCAGCTCCTGGCGGAGGTCATCGGGCGGCTCGCGCATCACGTAGGTCCGGATGGCCTCGGCGAAGGGCAGGTGGGGGACCACGGGCTCGGCCTCGTAGCAGCGGCCCTCGAGCACCTGGGCACCCCGCAGGCGGGCGTAGACGCCGGCCTCGTCGGCCAGGCGGCTCTTCCCGATGCCCGGCTCGCCGCCCACCATGACGACGCCACCCCGGCCTTCGAGCGCCGCCTCGATAGCTGTCTTGAGCAAACCCAGCTCGTCGACCCGGCCCACGAAGCGCCCCCGGCGGGTGATGCGGGCCTGGCGCTGGGCGGCGGAGATGGGACCGGAAGCCGACATCTCGATGGTGGGCTGGTTGGGACTGGCGGCGATCTCCTCCAGCCGCCGGCGCACCCCGGCGGCGCCGGCCGGACGGTCCTCGGTGCTCTTGGCCAGCAGCTCGAGCACCAGCGTCCCCAGCGGCCGGGGAACGTCGGGATTGTGCCACCAGGGCGCCATCGGCTGGGTGTTGAGATGCTGGGAGATGATGGACACGGCGTCGCCCCCCACGAAGGGAGGCCGCCCGGTGAGCAGCTCGTAGAGGAGGGCGCCCAGCGAGTACAGGTCAGCCCGGGTGCCGACCTCGCCCCCCAGCGCCTGCTCGGGAGCCATGTAGGCCACCGTGCCCACCATCATGCCCTCGCTCGTGATCCGGGAATGGTCGACGTTCACGGCCAGGCCGAAGTCGCCCAGGCGGGCCGAGCCGTCCTCGGTGAGCCAGACGTTGGCCGGCTTGATGTCGCGGTGGATCACGCCCCGGGCGTGGGCGTGCTCCAAGGCGGCGGCGATCTCCCCGCTCACCCGGAGGGCCTCCGGGATCGGAAGCCGGCGCCCCTCCGTCCGGGCCAGGAGATCCTCCACCGAACCGCCGGACATGAACTGGCTCACGATGAACGGCCGGCCATCCTCGTCGCCGATGTCGTGGATGGTGACGATGTGGGGATGGTCGCCCAGGAGGGCCATGGCCTGCGCCTCCCGCCGGACCCGCACCAACCCGGCCTCGTCGAGGCCGTCGGTCTTGACCGTGGCCAGGGCCACCTCCCGCCGCAGCGCCGTGTCGTAGGCGGCGTAGACCCGTTTGCGTCCACCCTCACCCAGGAATCGCCGGATCTGGTAGCGGCCACCGGCGAACGAGTCAGGGAGGGCGGTCTCCGCGTCCCCCGATCGCACCGGCGGCGTTCCGGCCTCGGTCGGGTCCCAGCGGCGCCCCCCGGAGTCGGCGGTGCCCGCGCCGCCGCCGGCCAGTGTGTGGCCGCAGGTGTCGCAGAAGCGGGAGACGGCCAGCGCCGGCGTCCCGCAGTGGGGGCAGGGCATCTGCAGCTCGGCGCCACAACCCGCGCAGAACCGTGCTCCGGGTCGGGTCGACTGGCCGCATGCGGGACAGTTCACGGGCCCCCCTCCCTGGAACCCTCCAGCGGGCCGAGCGCGTTCGCGGCGCGACCCTGCCCGCGGGCAGAGTCTGCCCGTCCCCGGGCCCGCCTGCCTCCGTACCGGTACGGATATGTGCGTCGCGCTGGACGCTTGCCGGTGATAGTGACCGACCGGTAGGTGTAGTTGGCCGGCTCGGCTCGGCTAGACCATCACCTCCCGGCGACGAAGCATGGTGACCTGGTAGAGCGCAGCCGCCGCCACTCCGCCGGCGATGGGCCCGACCCAGTAGACCCACTCGTCGGCCCAGAAGCCGCCCACCAGCGCGGGGCCGAAGGAGCGGGCCGGATTCATGGCTGCACCGGTGAAGGGCCCGCCCATCATGATGTCCATGAGGACGACGAAGCCGATGGCCAGGCCGGCGATCTTGCCGAAGGCCCCGGCGGGGTCCACCGCGGTGGCGAAGACCACCCAGACGAGGAAGAAGGACAGCACCGCCTCGAGCAGGAGGCCCTGGGCCGGGCTTACGCCGTTGCCCAGGAGCGGCGTGCCGAGGCTCGCCTCCCGCCACAGTGACTCGGGCACGGCCAGGCGCAGCAGCCCGGCCGCGGCCGTGGCCCCGGCCAGCTGGGTCACGAGGTAGACCCCAGCGTCGGAGAGGGTGATCTTGCCCGTGACCAGGGCTCCGACGGTCACGGCCGGGTTGAAGTGGGCCCCGGAGATGTGACCGACCGCCGACACCATGGTGGCGATGACCAGGCCGTGGGCGATGGCGATGGTGACCAGGCCCGCGCCGCCCGCCCCGCCGCCGGCGGCTCCCGCCGCCACGATGGAGCCGGCGCCGATGAAGATGAGGGCGAAGGTGCCCACGAACTCGGCCAGCGCCTTCTGGCCCACGGTGGAGGTGGCCGGCGGCTCCTCCGCCCGCGTCAGCGTCGGGTCAAGGACGATGCTGGGCGGGGCCTCCAAGACAACTTCGGGGATGGTGACGTCGGCCATGGTGCTCCCTTCCTCGGATCCCGGGCGCACCCCACCGCGCGCGGGGGGACAAGCTCACCGGCCGACTGTGCGCTTCGTCGGTCCCGCTGTCCTCCGTACTGGCACGGATCCTTCGCTGGGCGTCAGGCGCGGAAATCTTTGGACAGGCCGAGCGTCTCGGGGGCGTGGAGGGTGACCATCTTGGCGCCGACGTCGGCCGGCACCCGCCGGGCCGTGACCCGGGAGACGGCGATCATGGTGATGAAGGCAGCCGGGACCGACCAGGCGGCGGGCTGGGCCAGCAGCGCTTCGGTCCACCCCGAGGTCTCGTAGCCGGACATGGTGAACAGGATCGCTCCCGAGGCCAGGCCGCCCCCGACCAGCAGGCCGGCGCCGGCCCCGGCGTCGGTCAGCCGGCGCCACCAGATGCCGAGGACGAGCAGCGGGCAGAAGGAGGAGGCGGCGATGGCGAAGGCCCAGCCCACGAGCACGTTGATGTCGAATCGCTCCACCTGCAGGCCGAGCGCGACGGCCACCGCCCCGGCCACCGCCGCCGCCCGCCGGAAGTCGACCATCGTGCCCCGGGCCACATCCTGGGCCAGGGCCCCGGCCACGGCGATGAGGAGCCCGGAGGCGGTGGACATGAAGGCAGCAAAGGCGCCGGCGGCCACCAGGCCTGAGAGCAGCTCGCCGGGGAAGCCACCCACCACCCGCCCCGGGAGGGCCAGCACCACGGTGTCCGTCGCCCCGGTCAGGTACAGGTCGGGGGCGTAGAGGCGGCCCAGGGCGCCGTAGACGGCGGGGAAGACGTAGAAGGCGCCGAGCAGGACGAGGACGATGAGTGTGGTCTGGCGGGCGGCCCGTCCGTCGGGGTTGGTGTAGAAGCGGACCAGGATGTGGGGCAGGCCCATCGTCCCCAGGAAGGTGGCCAGCATCAGCGAGTAGGTGAAGAACAGCGGGTGGCTCTGTTCGGTGCCGATGGGCCCGAAGGGCTGGCTCCACGACGCCCCGTCAGAGAGCGGCAGGCCCACCTGGTGGGGGGCGGGCGACCCGGCCGGAAACGTGATCTCGCTGCCCTTTCCCACCTCGTGGCGCCCGGTGGTGAGCTCCACCACCGTCACCCCGGACCGGCGGTGACCGTCGAGGGTGCCTCGCACCACCACCGTCGTCGTCTCCGTCACCTCGAACTTGGCGTCGACGTCGACCTCGACGGTTGTCTCCTGGATGAAGGTGGGCGGAGCGGGCCGGGTCAGCCGGGGGGCGTCGTCGTTGTGCCAGTGGCCGAGCAGCACCAGCGCCGGCAGCGAGATGGCGGTGACCTTGAGCCAGTACTGGAAGGCCTGGACGAAGGTGATGCCCTTCATGCCCCCCAGGGCCACGTTGGCGGTGATCACCGCCCCGACCACCACCACCCCCACCCAGTAGGGGGTGCCGAGGATGGCCCGGAGGGTCACGCCGGCGCCCTTCATCTGGGGCAGCAGGTAGAACCAGCCGATCAGGAGCACGAAGACGGTGGCCAGCCGGCGCAGGGCGAGGGAGTCGAGGCGGCCCTCGGCGAAGTCGGGAATGGTGTAGGCGCCGAAGCGCCGCAACGGCGCCGCCACCAGGAGCAGCAGCACCAGGTAGCCGGTGGCGTAGCCCACCGGGTACCACAGCATGTCGGTCCCGTACTTCATGATCAGGCCGGCCACGCCCAGGAAGGAGGCGGCCGACAGGTACTCCCCGGAGATGGCCGAGGCGTTCCACATGGGCCGGACCGTGCGGGAGGCGACGAAGAAGTCGGAGGTGGTGCGGGCCACGCGGACCCCGATGGCCCCGATGACGATGGTGGCGATCGTGACCGCCACCACTGCCACCACCGCCACCGGCGAGTCCACCGGGTCTCTAGCCCCGTTCCACGATGTCGGTGAACTCCCGCTCGTGGCGCTCGGCCTGGCGCACGTAGAGGTAGCCCATGATCACCAGCACCGGATAGATGGCGCCGCCCAGGAGCACCCAGGGCAGCGGGATGCCGAGGACGAGGAAGCGGGCCAGGTCGGGATGGCTGGCGAAGAGGGCGGGCAGCCCGAGCAGCAGGCAGCCGAACACGGCGAAGATCCTCACCGCCAGGGCCAGCTGGGCCCGGGTGAGGGAGCGGAGCAGCACCTCTCCCACCTCGGTCTGCTCGGCCAGGTCGGCCAGCGTCCGCTCGCGGCGGCTCGCGGCCCGACCCCTCGGGTTGCGTACCGCCACCCGGCGCCCGGTGCCCGGGGGGGTGCTCCCGGAAAGCCCGGGGCCCGGGGTGTCCCCAAAATCACCGGCCACCTCGGGCGGGATGTCGCTCATGCCGGCGGCCTCCAGGTCCCGGGGGCGCGGGCGATCAGGTCCCGCAGTTCCCGAGCGTGGCGGCGGGAGACGGGGAGCTCGTGTCCGTCGATGACCAGGACGTAGCCGCCCCCGGAACGGACCCGCAGCTCGGAGAGGTGGCGCAGGGCCACCAGGTAGCGCCGGTGGACCCGGACGAACCCCGCCTCCCGCCAGCTCTCCTCCAACGCCGAGATCGGCGTGCGCACCAGGTGGTGGCCGTCTTCGGCGTGGAGGCGGACGTAGTCGCCGCTGGCTTCCACGTAGCGGATGGAGTCCCGCTCGACAAAGCGGGTGCGGCCTCCCGTCTCCACCGCGATGCGGGTCGGGTCCTCCTTGTCACCCTCCCCGGGCAGGCGGTGCCGGCCGGCGGTGATGCGCCCGATGGCCTCGGACAGCCGCTCCGGTCGCACCGGCTTGAGGAGGTAGTCCATGGCCGCCAGCTCGAAGGCCTCCACGGCATGGTTCTCGTAGGCGGTGACGAAGACGATGGCCGGCGGCCGGGCGAAGCGGCCCAGCACCCGGGCCAGCTCGAGTCCGTCGAGGCCCGGCATGCGGATGTCGAGGAAGATGGCGTCGAAGCGGCCGTCCCGCAGCCGCCGTAGCGCCTCGGTGGCGTCGCCGGCGGTCGTCACCGTCGCGATGTGCTGCTGCTGGCGCAGCAGATAGGCCAGATCCTCGAGCGCGGGCAGCTCGTCGTCGACCACCAGCACCTCGAGCGGGGCGGTCAAGAGGCGCGCACTCCGCTGCGGTACTTGGGCACGCGGAGACTGACCTTGGTGCCGGCGCCGGGGGCGGTCTCCACCACCAACCCGAACTCGGAGCCGAACACCGTCCGGAGCCGCTCGTCCACGTTCGCCAGGCCGACGCCGTTCTCTCTACCCGCCAGGCTGGAGCGAACCCGCTGCGGTTCCATGCCCACCCCGTCGTCCTCCACCGAGATGTGGCACTCCGGGCCGGCGTCCTCGGCCACGATGCTGATGTGGCCCCGCCCCGGCTTCTTCTCCAGGCCATGGCGCACAGCGTTCTCCACCAGGGGTTGGAGCACGAAGACGGGCACCGCCACGGCCAGCACCTCAGGGGCGACCTGGAGGGTCACCTGGAGGCGCTCGCCGAACCGGGCCCGTTCCAGGGCCAGGTACCTGTCGATGGAGCGGAGCTCCTCGGCCAGGGTGGTGAACTGCCCATGGCTGCGGAAGCTGTAGCGGGTGAAGTCGGCGAACTCCAGCAGCAGCTCCCGGGCCCGCTCCGGGTCGGAGCGGACGAAGCTGGCGATGGCGGTCAGGGCGTTGAAGATGAAGTGGGGCGAGATCTGGGCCCGGAGGGCGCGCACCTCGGCTTCGGCCAGGCGGGCCCGGGACACGTCGAGCTCGGCCAGCTCGACCTGGGTCGAGATCCACCGGGCGACCTCGTTGGCGGCCCGGATGAGCCCGGGACGGGCCTCGGTCCCGTAGGCCCCCAGGGTTCCCACCACGTCGTTACCGACCACGATGGGGACGATCACGGCCGCCTCGATGGGGCAGTAAGGGTCGCGGCAGAACAGGAGGTCGCCCTTCTTCACCACCCGGGGCCGGCCGGAGGCGACCACGGCGGCGGCCAGGTTGGCCGCCTGAGCGCCGTGATGGTCGGCGATGCCGTCCCAGGCCAGCAGGTCGGTTTCGTTGGTGAGGGCGACGGCCGGCGCGCCGATCAGGCTGTGGACTCCCTTGACGGCTTTGTTGGCCGCCACCCGGGTGAGCCCCATCCGGAACGGCGGGGCGGCCTCGTTGGCCTTGTGGAGCACGTCGAAGGTGGCCTGCTCGGCCGGTGTGCCGAACGCCCGCCGGGCCCGGAGGATGCGCCACAGGGCCACCGCCGGCACCAGGATGGTGACGAACAGCGCGCCGGCCAGGACGATCCCGTTCACTGCACTCAATGATACGGGGGCAAGAAACGCCTGGTCAGGACGGGTGTCCGGTGGTCCAGGCCAAGAGGCGTTCCTCGTCCCAGGTATTGATCACCATGTCGGGGGCCGCCCCGCACCCGGCGGCCCGCTCACAGCCGTAGGGCTGCCACTCCAGCTGGCCCGGGGCGTGGGCGTCGGTGTCGATAGCCAGCTTGCAGCCCATCTCCAGCGCCCGGCTGAGGAGCCGCCGGGGCGGATCGAGGCGCTCCGGGCGGGAGTTCACCTCCAGCGCCTTGTCGAAGCGCAGGCAGGCGGCGAAGACGAGGTCGGCGTCGAACTCCGACTCTGGCCGGCCCTTGCCCGATCCGCCGCCCCTACCCATGACCATCCGCCCGGTGCAGTGGCCGAGCACGTCGACGTGGGGGTTGGCGACGGCCAGGAGCATGCGGCGGGTCATGGAATCCTTGTCCATGCGCAGCTTGGAGTGGACCGAGGCCACGACCAGGTCGAGCTCGGCCAGCAGCTCCTCCTCCTGGTCGAGGGTGCCGTCGTCGTTGATGTCCACCTCGATGCCGGTGAGGAGCCGGAAGGGTGCCCCGGGGCCCGGGGTGTCCCCGGAAGCAAAGCGCTGGTTGATCTCGGCCACCGCGTCCAGCTGACGGCGCAACCGTTCCGGGGACAGGCCCTTGGCCACGGTGAGCCGGGGGGAGTGGTCGGTGAGGACGGTCCAGGCGTGGCCCAGGTCGCGGGCCGCCTCGGCCATCTCGTCGATGGGCGAGCCGCCGTCGGACCAGTCGGAGTGGGTGTGGCAGTCGCCTTGGAGGGCGGCCCGCAGGGCGGCACCCTCACCGCTCAGGGTGGGAACGGCAGAAGGCCCCTCCTCGAGAGCCTGGAGGTAGGACGGGATCTCACCGCTGGCGGCTTCGACGATGACCCGCTCGGTCTTCTCGCCGATGCCGGGGAGGTCCTGGAGGCTGCCGGCCCGGACCCGGCGCTCCAGCTCCCCTTCGGGCAGCTCGGAGATGATGGCGGCCGCCTTGCGGTAGGCCTTCACCCGGTAGGAGGGTTCCAGCTCCCGCTCCAGCAGGTAGGCGATCCGCTTGAGGGCGGTGACGGGTTCCACTACTCGCCGCACCCCCCGCCGCCGGTCATGGAGCGCACGATGCCAGCTGGGTCCAAGGACGTCACCCCTCCGTTGAGCAGGCCGTTGGGCGTGTCGATCCCGTAGGACGGGCCGCCGGCCTCGGGTTCGTCGAAGAGCTCCACCTTGTCCCCGTATACCCGCTGCAGGTCGGCCACCGTGGCGCCGACGGAGATGCCCGCCTCGGTGCGCAGTGGGGGCCGATTGCCGCCCGGGTCGGGCCGGGGGGCGGCGTCGCCCCCGGGAGCCAGGTAGACCCAGGTGAAGAAGTGGCGCCGGCCGGCGGGGCCGAAGGGCGTGGGCCCGTTGGAGAACAGGACCTGGAACCCGGTCCACTCCACCCCCCGGACCTCGTCGCCGGGGCAGACGCCGAAGGGCGAGCTCGGCGCTGCCACCCAGCCCGAGTCGGTGTTGGGCGGGCCCCAGCGCAGCGTGAGGCCGGCGATGACCTCGTCGACCGGATCGCCGAAGCGGTGGGCCCCCAGCCCGTCGCCCCGCAGTACCACGGGCGGGCCCTCGTCCTGGGTGGTGGCGGTGGTGGCCGGCGGCTGGGTGACCGGCGGCTGGGTGACCGGCGGCCGGGTGACGGGCGGCTGGGTCTCGGTTGGGGTGGTGGGGACCTCGGTTTCGATGCCCGTGCTGGCCAGGGTGGTGGTGGACGCCGGCTGGGCGCTCGGCCGGCCATCGTCGCAGGCGCCGGCGGAGAGGAACAGCGCAGCCCCCACCACCACCCCGATACGGCCCGTCATGACTTCGGATTTACCACGCTCCGGGTGGTAAACCCGCACGCATGCGCAATCCCGACGCCCTCGTGTTCGACCTCTACGGCACCCTGCTCGAGATCGCCTCGGTGGGCCGGGCGGCGGCCGCCGTCACCGACGAGCCCGCTGCCTTCGTCGACCTGTGGCGCCAGAAGCAGCTGGAGTACACCTGGCTACGGTCCCTCATGGGCCGCTACGTCGACTTCTGGGCGGTGACGGCCGACGCCCTCGACTACACCCTGGACCGCCGGGGGGTGAGGGTGGACGGCGCCGGCCGGGAACGACTCCTGGCCGCCTGGCTGGACGTCGCCCCCTACCCCGAGGTGCCCGACGCCCTGGCCCGCCTCGCCCCCCGCACCCTGGCCGTGCTCTCCAATGGCAGCCCCTCCATGCTGGAGGAGGGCCTGGCGGCCGGCGGCCTGTCCAAGGCCATCACCCGCGTCATCTCCGTCCACGAGCTCTCGATCTACAAACCCCATCCGTCGGTCTACGCCCTGGCCGGCCGGGACCTCGACTTGGATCCCGAGCGCATGCTGTTCGTTTCCTCCAACCCGTGGGACGCCGCCGGGGCCCGGTCCTTCGGCCTGCCCGTGGCCTGGGTGAACCGGGCCGGAGCCCCGATGGAGCGCCTCGGCGTGACCCCGGACCTGGTCGTGGCCGATCTGGGCGAGCTGGCCACCGCCATCACCGGCCCCTGAGGGCACCCTTAAGATGCCAGCCCATGTCAGAGGCCCCCCTCACTGACGCCAAACGCCGCCGTCAGTACACCTACCTCGCCGCCGCCGCCGCCATCACCGTTCCCGGGGTCATCCTCTCCCGGGCCCACACCGACCTGCCCTACCCCCTCCTCGCCCTGATCTTCGGCCTGGCCATCGTGGGGGCGGCCTTCCTGCTCTCCTGGGCGGCCGAGGTGGCTCAGCTCGACATCTCTGCCGGGCTGGCCATCGCCCTGCTGGCCTTCATCGCCGTTCTGCCCGAGTACGCCGTCGACCTCGTCTTCGCGCTCAAGGGTGGCGAGGCCTACGCCGACTTCGGGCCGATCTGCCAGTCGGCGGCCGAAATCGCCGCCGGCCGGGAGTCGCCCTGCGCCCTGGCCCTGGCCAACATGACCGGCGCCAACCGGCTCCTCATCGGGCTCGGCTGGAGCATGGTGGTGTTCATCGCCTGGCGCCGGCTTCGGAGCCGGGGCCAGCGGATGGAGGGCGTGGCCCTGGACCGCTCCCACGCCGTGGAGCTGGCTTTCCTGTCGGTGGCCACCGTCTACTCCCTCACGCTGCCCCTCAAGCGGTCCATCACCCTCGTCGACGCCGCCGTGCTGGTCAGCATCTTCATCGCCTACATGATCCGCATCTCCAGGGCCCCGGCCGAGGAGCCCCACCTAGTGGGGCCGGCGGAAGTGCTGGGCGAGCTGCCCACCGGGCGGCGCCGGGCGACGGTCGTCGGCCTGTTCGTGGTGGCGGCGCTGGTCATCCTGGCCTGCGCCGAGGAGTTCGCCCACGCCCTGGTGGAGACGGGCGACGCCGTCGGCATCAGCGAGTTCTTCCTCGTCCAGTGGCTGGCGCCGCTGGCGTCCGAGGCCCCCGAGCTGCTGGTGGCGGGCCTCTATGCCTACCGGCTCAACACCAACGCCGGGCTGGGCACGCTGGTGTCGTCCAAGGTCAACCAGTGGACCCTGCTGGTCGGGACCCTCCCCATCGCCTTCGCCCTGGCGTCGGGCACGGTCGACGGGCTGCCCATCATCGCCCGCCAGCGCGAGGAGGTCCTGCTCACCGCGGCCCAGTCATTCTTCGCCGTGGCCATCCTGGTGAACCTCTCCATGTCGCTGCGGGAGGCGGCGGTGCTGTTCGTCCTCTTCTGGGCCCAGTTCATCACCGGGGCGGTGGTTCCGGCCGACTGGCACGGCAAGGAACTGGTGCTGTTCTCGCTGGCCTACCTCGTCATGGGACTGTGGGTCCTCTCCGGCAGCCGCCGGGAGGTTCCCCGACTCCTCCACGACGGCTTCCGGGCCGATTACGCCGAGCTGTCCACCGATCCCGAGCCGGATCCCGGTTAGATTCTCGGGAGTGGACGACCGCATCGGGGAAGCCTGCGGGGTCTTCGGGGTCTACGCCCCGGGCCAAGCCGTCGCCAACCTGACCTATTTCGGACTCTTCGCCCTCCAGCACCGGGGCCAGGAGTCGGCCGGGATCGCCGTGTCCGACGGCGAGACCATCACCGTGGTCAAGGACATGGGGCTCGTCACCCAGGCCTTCGACGAGCGCCGGCTGGCCCCGTTGGAAGGCCACCTGGCCATCGGCCACGTGCGCTACTCGACCACCGGGACCAGCACCTGGCGCAACGCCCAGCCGGTCTACCGCTCCCGGGGTGACGCCGGCTTCGCCCTGGGGCACAACGGCAACCTGACCAACACCGTGGAGCTGGCCGCCGAGCTGGGGATCAACCCAGCCGACATCGGCTCCGACTCCGATGTGGTGGCTGAGATGCTGGCCCGGGCCTGGGCCGAAGTCCCCCGCTCCGACGGCCGTGACCTCGAGGCCCCCCTGGAGGAGGTGCTGCCCCGCCTGCGGGGCGCCTTCTCCTTCGTGCTCATGGACGACGCCCGGCTCATCGGGATCCGGGACCCCAACGGCTTCCGTCCTCTGGTGCTGGGCCGGATGGAGGGGGGCTGGGTGCTGGCCTCGGAGACGGCCGGGCTCGACATCGTGGGCGCCCACATGGTGCGGGAGATCGAGCCGGCGGAGATGATCGTGATCGACGCCTCCGGGGTGCGCTCCCACCGCTACGCCGAGCCCTGCCCGTCGCTGTGCCTCTTCGAGTTCGTCTACTTCGCCCGGCCCGACTCCGATCTCTACGGCCAGAACGTCCATGCCGCCCGTCAGCGGATGGGCGAGGAGCTGGCCCGTCAGGCGCCGGTGCCGGCCGACATGGTCATGCCCGTGCCCGAATCCGGGGTCCCAGCCGCCCAGGGCTTCGCCCGGGCCTCGGGGGTTCCCTACGGCGACGGCCTGGTCAAGAACCGCTATGTGGGCCGGACCTTCATCCAGCCCAACCAGGCCCTGCGGGGCCTGGGTGTGCGCCTCAAGCTCAACCCGCTGCCCGAGAACATCGCCGGCAAGCGCCTGGTGGTGGTGGACGACTCCATCGTGCGGGGGACCACCACCCGTCAGATCGTCAGCATGCTGCGGGAGGCGGGAGCGGCCGAGGTGCACATGCGCATCTCGTCGCCGCCCTACCGCTGGCCGTGCTTCTTCGGGATGGACACCTCCCGGCGCTCCGAGCTGCTGGCCGCCGACCTGTCGGTGGGCGAGATCCGGGAGTACCTGGGTTGCGACTCGCTCGCCTACCTGGAGCTGCCCCGGCTGCTGGCCGCCACCGGAGCGCCGCCGACCTCGTTCTGCACCGCCTGCCTGTCCGGCGACTACCCGGTGGCCGTCAGCCCCGAGGAGGGCGCCTTCGAGGCCGCCCAGCCCAACTCCCTGGACGGGGCGCCCTCCCCTCTCGAGGTGTGAGCGGGTCGACGTACGAGGCTTCCGGGGTCAGCCTGGAGGCGGCGGATGAGGCAGTCGAACGCATCAGGGGGCACGTCCGTTCCACCTTCCGGCCCGAGGTGCTCTCCGACATCGGCGGCTTCGCCGGTCTCTTCTCCTTCGAGCCGGGACGGTGGGAGCGGCCGGTCCTGGTGTCCACCACCGACGGGGTGGGGACCAAGTCCGAAGTGGCCCGCCGGCTCGGCCGCTACGACACCATCGGGATCGACTGCGTGGCCATGTCGGTCGACGACCTGGCCGTCTGCGGCGCCGAGCCGCTGTTCTTCCTCGACTACCTCTCGGTGGGCCGCAACGACCCCGTGCGGGTGGAGGCAGTGGTTTCCGGAGTCGCCGAGGGTTGCCGGCAGGCAGGCTGCGCCCTGCTGGGAGGTGAGATCTCCGAGCATCCCGGGATCATGGAGCCGGGCGAGTTCGACCTGGTGGGCTTCGCCGTGGGGGTGGTGGAGGCGGACGGCCGGTTCCCCCGGGAGGTGCGTCCCGGCGACGCCGTGGTCGGCCTGGCCAGCCCGGGGCTGCGGTCCAACGGGTACTCCCTGGCTCGGGCGGTGCTGGCCTCCCATGACTGGGATGCTCCGGCGTGGCCGGGGGCGTCGCGGTCTCTCGGGGAGGAGCTTCTCGTGCCCAGCGTCATCTACTCGCCGGCGCTCCGGGCGCTGGTTTCCGCGGTTGAAGTCCATGCCTTCGCCCATGTGACCGGCGGGGGGATCCCGGGCAACCTGGCCCGGGTGCTGCCGGCGGGTCTCGGAGCCGTCGTGCGGGTCGGTTCGTGGCCCCGGCCCCGGATCTTCGATGTCATCCAGGAGGCCGGCGGGGTGGCCGACGCCGAGATGGCGCGGGTGTTCAACCTGGGGTTGGGGATGCTGGCGGTGGTGCCGGCTGCGGCGGCGGAGGACGCTGTCGCAGCGCTGGGGGCGGCGGGGAAAGACGCTTACAAGGTGGGCGAGGTGGTGGAAGGCGACGCTGTGCGGCTTGTCCCCCCTACGTAAGCCTGCCGTCGGCGATTTCGGCGTTCTTCCGCAACGACAGGTGTTGCGCAGGAACGCCGGAGTTCTAGGACTCGGTGATCTCGCCTTCGGGCGGGGTGTCCGGGGGCCGCCAGGTGGTGTCGGGGTCCTTCCCAGGGGGGACGTCAGTGCCGCCGGCGTCGCTGAAGTTGGGGTCCTCGGTGCCGACGCCGGCGCCGCGGGCCTTGTCGGCCAGCTTCTCGACGGGGGTCTTCTCGGTGTCGCTGCGCTCGTTGTCCATACCCGGAGCGTTCACGTAGAGGTGGCAGGCGACACCGTTGATGAGGGGCGGCTCGATCTCGGCGCAGGGGGCGAAGGCGGCGGGGCAGCGGGGGTGGAAGCGGCAGCCGGACGGGGGGTCGGTGGCGTCGGGGACCTCGCCGGCGGGCAGCTCGCGGGGGCGGTCGCGGGCGCCAGGGTCGGGGCGGGGGACGGCCTCCAGGAGGGCCCGGGTGTAGGGGTGGCGGGGTTGGCCCAGCACCTCGGCGGCCGGGCCGGTCTCCACCACCTTGCCCAGGTACATGACGGCCACGGTGTCGCACAGGAGCCGGGCGGTGGCCAGGTCGTGGGTGATGAGGACGTAGGTCAGGCCGAGGTCGCGCTTGAGGCCGGCCAGGAGGCGTAGCACCAGGGCCCGGACGCTCATGTCGAGCATGGCCACCGGCTCGTCGGCCACCACCAGGGCCGGTTCGGTGACCAGCGCCCGGGCGATCACCACCCGCTGCTTCTGGCCCCCGGAGAGGTCTTCCGGGAACCGGTCGAGATAGGTGGCGGCGGGCGTCACCCCCACCCGGTCGAGCATGGCCGCCGCCCGCTGCCGGGCCTCGGCGGCGGTGGAGCACAGCTCCTGGATGCGCAGCGGGTGGGCCACCGCCTCGCCGATGGTCATGGCCGGGTTGAGGGCGGCGTGGGGGTCCTGAAAGATGGGCTGCATCCGCCGGCGCAGCGGGCGCAGGTCCCGCTCCGGGAGCCGGGTGATGTCCCGGCCCTCGAACTCCACCGTGCCGGCGGTGGGTTCCACCAGGCGCAGCACGGCCCGACCCAGGGTCGTCTTCCCGCTGCCCGACTCGCCCACCAGGCCCAGGGTCTGGCCCGGGGCGATCTCGAAGCTGACGCCGTCCACCGCCCGGACGACCCGCTGGGCGCCCAGCACCTGGCCCAGCAGGCCGCCCCGGAGGGCGAAGTGCACCTCCAGGTCCCGGACCCGCACCAGAGGAGAAGGAGGGGTGCCGGCACCGTCGCCTGAGCTCGTGGGACGGTCGGGCGTCACGCCGGCGAACCGGTCAGCGGCGGGTCGACGAGGGTGGTGCGCCGGCCGGCGGGGGCCCAGGCCCGCTCGGGATGGTGGGGGTCGGCGCCGGGGTAGAGGTGGCACTCGGCCCGGTGCCCGTCCGGCCCCACCGGGGCGGCCACCGGTGCCACCTCGTGGCACCTGTCCATGGCCAGGGGGCAGCGGGGGGCGAAGGGACAGCCGGGGTGCGGGTGGGCCAGGTCGGGGGGGACGCCCGGCAACGAGACCAGGGTGGTGGTGTCCAGGCTGATGACGCTGCGCAGCAGCCCCTGGGTGTACGGGTGGCGGGGCCGGCTGAACACCTCGGGCACGGGACCCTCCTCCACGATGCGCCCGGCGTACATCACCGCCACCCGCTCGCACGTCTCGGCCACGATGCCGAGGTTGTGGGTGACGAGGACGACGGCGATCCCGAGGCGCCGGCGCAGGGAGTCCAGCAGCCGCAGCACCTGGGCTTCGACGAGCACGTCGAGGCTGGTGGTGGGTTCGTCGGCGATCAGCACCCGGGGCTCCAGGCACACGGCCAGGGCGATCATGATCCGCTGGCGCATCCCGCCGGAGAACTCGTGGGGATACTGGCGGGCCCGTGCCGGCGGGACGCCCACGGCCGCCAGGGCATCGGCGGCCAGCCGGCGGGCGGCGGCGGGCTTCAGGGCCGGGCGGTGGGTGCGGATGGTCTCGGTGAAGTGGTCCTCGATGCGCATCAGGGGATCGAGGCGGGTGGCCGGGTCCTGGAAGACGAGGGCCAGCCGGTCACCCCGGGCCGCTCGCCAGCGGCCGGGATCGGCGGTCAGGTCGTCGCCGTCGAGGACCACCCGGCCGGCCTGCTCGCTGCCCTTGGGCAGGATGCCGAGCACCGCCCGGCCCAGGGTCGACTTGCCGCAGCCGCTCTCGCCCACCAGGCCCAGGCTGTGACCGGGGGCCACCTCCAGGCTCACCCCGTCCACGGCCCGGACCGGCCCCCGGGGGGTGTGGTAGGTGACGGCCAGGCCGGCGACGGCCAGGGCGGCGCCCTGCGCCCCACGGTCGCCCCGGGCGCGGACGGCCGGCAGGGGGACGGGAGCCAGGTCGGGGAGCCGCTCGATGGCGGTCTCGTCGCCGGCGCCGGCCGGGTCCGGCGGTTCGTCACTCGCCACCGGCGCCGCCGTCTCCAGGCTCTCCGGAAGGGCGGCGGTTCCCCCGATGCCGGCCCGGCGCAGGCGGGGGTTGAGGACGTCGTTGATGCCCTCGCCCAGGAGGGAGAGCCCGGTCACGAGCAGCAGGATGGCCAGTCCGGGAAAGAGGGACGTCCACCAGAACCCGGTGCCGACGTCGCTGATGGCCACCGAGATGTCGTGCCCCCATTCGGCGGTCCGGAACGTGCCGCCGTAGCCCAGGAACCCGAGCCCGGCGAGGGTGAGGACGGCATCGGCGGCGTTGACGGTGAAGATGACGGGGACGGAGGACACCACGTTGGCGGCGATGTAGCGGGTCACCACCGTGACGGGGCGGGCTCCCATGGCCCGGGCTGCGTCCACGAAGGGTTCCTCCCGCACGGCCAGGGTGTGGTTGCGCACCACCCGGAAGTACTGGGGGACGTAGATGACCGAGATGGACAGGGCGGCGGCCGGCACGCCGGGACCGACCCAGCGCCGGAGGGCGAAGGCGGCCACGATGGCCAGCAGCAGGCTGGGGAAGGCGTAGAGGGCGTCCATGATGAGGACCAGGAACCGGTCCAGGCGCCGGCCCGTGTAGCCCGCCACCAGGCCGAGCGGGACGCCCACCACCAGGGCGAAGGCGGTGGAGAGGAGGACCACCTGGAAGGCCAGGCGGGCGCCGAAGACGACCCGGGAGAAAACGTCGAAGCGCTGGTTGGTGGTCCCGAAGAGGTGGTCCAGGGACGGGCGTCCCAGCTGGGGGATCCCGGCGAACTCGGCCTGCCCGTAGGGGGCGACCACCGGGGCCAGCACAGCCACCATGGCGAACATCCCCGTGACCACGGCGCCGGCCAGCACCAGCCGGCGGGTGGTGGGCGTCGCCCCCCGCCACAGGCGGCCCAGCCGCTCGGCCCGCCGGCCCAGCCCGCTCACCCGTCCCGTCCGCTCACGAGTACCGGATCCGGGGGTCGATCCAGGCCGTGACCACGTCGATGGCCAGACTCACGGCCACCACGAAGCAGGCGTAGAAGGTGACGATGCCCTGCACGGCGGTGTAGTCCCGGTTCTGGAGGAACTGGTAGAGCGACAGGCCGATCCCGGGCCAGTTGAAGGTCGTCTCGGTCAGCACCGCCCCGCCCAGCAGCAGAGCGAACTGGAGCCCGACGACCGCCACCACGGGCACGAGGGCGTTGCGCAGGGCGTGACGGAAGACGACGGCCCGCTCGCCCACGCCCCTCGCCCGGGCCGCCTCCACGTAGTCGGAGCGGAGCGTGGAGAGCATGTTGACCCGGACCAGGCGGACCACGATGCCGCCGATGACGAGCCCCAGGGTGACGGCGGGGAGGACCAGGTGGCGCAGCGCCTGGGCCAGCGCCTCCCCGTTCCCGGTGAGGATCGAGTCGACGAGGTAGAGGCCGGTGACGTGGCTGGGCTCGGCGAAGGCGCCCGTCCGCCCCGAGGAGGGGAACCATCCCAGGCGCACCGAGAACAGGTACTGGAAGAGGATCCCGAGCCAGAAGATGGGGGCGGCGTAGAGGACGATGCCGAGCAGGCGGCCGGCGACGTCAAGGGCGCTGTCCCGGAACCGGGCCGCCACTGCTCCCACCGCCAGGCCGACGCCCAGAGCCACGGCCATGGCCGCCAGGGTCAGCTCCAGGGTGGCCGGGAACCGGTCGGTGATGGTTTGGCGGACGGGGCGGTCGGTGGTGATGGCCCGGCCGAAGTCGCCGGTGGCCACGTCGGTCAGGTAGCCCGTGTACTGGCGCCACAGCGGTTCGTCCAGACCCAGGCTCTTTCGCACCTGCTCGGCCCGGGCGTCGGACACCCGATCCCCCAGGGTGGCCGTCACCGGGTCTCCCGGCGCCACCCGCAGCAGCAGGAAGGTGGCGGTGAGAAGGAGCAGGAGCAGCGGCAACGTGAGGGCCAGGCGGGTGAGGAGGTAGGCCCGCAGCGATCCCCGGGAGCTCACCGGCCGGACGATCCGCCGAGGCTCAGGCCCTCTTCTCCAGGAGCCAGTAGCGGAAGATCTGGATGGGGTCGAGGACGACACCGGAGACGGCGTCGGTGGTGGCGGCGAACTGGGGAATCTGGAACACGGGCACGTAGGGAACCTGGTCGGCCATGCGGGACTGGGCCTGCTTCAGGACGGCGACCCGGGAGGCCGGGTCCAACTCGCGCTGGGAGGTGTGGACCAGGTCGAGCATCTTCTGGTCCTCCCATTTGGCCGGATCGAAGATGTTGGGGTCGGCGAAGGGCTCCAGGTAGTCGTCGGGGTCCAGGTAGTCGGGGTACCAACCCATGAGGAACACGGGGATCTCGCCCGCCCGGCGCTTCTGGCCGTACTCGGCCCACTCCACGTTGGACACCGTCACCTCGAAGCGTCCGGTGGCCTCCAAGCCCTGGGTGATGACCCGGGCCACGTCGGCTTCGGTGTCGCCGTAGTGCGTCGGGCTGTACCAGAAGTCGACCTTGACCTTCTGGCCGGCGGGGACACCGGCGGCGGTCAGGTACCGGTCCACCAGCGCCTTGTCGGTCCCGGACCCATAGAGCTCGGTCCACTTCGGCTCGGAGATGGGGAACAGCGGCGGGATCATCGACGGCAGCGACCTGGCGCTGCCCTTGAACACCTCCCGGACCACGCCCTCCCGGTCCACGGCCGCGGCCAGGGCCCGGCGCAGGTCGGGGTTGTCCCACGGCTTGGAGGTCACGTTGAACACGACATAGCGGATGCCGGGCCCGTCGCCCTCCACCAGCTTGAACCCGGGACGGTCCTTGAAGAAGGTGTTCTCGTCGGGCTGGAGGGTCCGGAAGGCGACGTCGACCTCCTTGTTCTGGAGGGCGATCTTGAGGGCGGAGGACTTGTCGAAGAGCCGCACCCGGATGCGCTTGGTCTTGGGGGCGGCGCCCCAGTAGTCGGGGTTGGCCTCGAAGTCGACGGACTCCTTCTCCTTATAGGCCACCAGCGTGTAGGGGCCGCTGCCCACGATGGTGTCGGCCTTGTACTTGGCCGTCACCGCCGCGCCCTCCTCCGGTCCGGCCAGGACGTGGTTGGCGTAGGCCGTGGGGCTGACGATGGAAGCCACCGAGTAACCCAGGCGGGAGAGGAAGGTCACGTTGGGAGCCGACAGGGTGATGACCACCGTGGTCGCTGACGGCGTGGCGATGTCCTTGATGCCCGAGAGGAGGAACCCGGCCGCCTCGGCGTCCTTGGCCCCGAAGTCCCGGGCCCGTAGCAGCGAGAACTTGACCGCTGCCGAGTCGAGCGGGGTGCCGTCGTGGAACTTGATCCCGGGGTGCAGCTCGAAGGTGTAGGTGAGGCCGTCGGGGGAGATGGTCGGCATGGCCGAGGCCAGCTTGGGGGTGGGCTCGGTGGCGCCGGGCTCGTAGGTGACGAGCGTCTCGGCCGTGTTCTGGATCACCTCGGAACCGAAGTAGTCGTAGGCCTGGGCCGGGTCGAAGCTGTTCTGGAGGGAGTCGGTGGTCCCGATCACGATCGTGTCGGCGGTGCCGCCACCCTCGCCGGCGCTGCCGCCGCCCCCACCGCCGTCGTCACCTCCGCACGCCGGAAGCGCCAGCAGTGAAAGAGCGAAGATGGTGATGAGGGACAGGCGGCGGGCCATGTCCACCCCCCTTGGGCGAACCGTACGGATCGGTGGAATCGGCGCCCACCGTAACCGGCTGGATCAGGGGCCAGGCGTCACTTTTTCGGCTTGTCGGGCTTCTCCGACGACTGCCCGTTTCCTGCCGAACCCTGGTCGGGGTGAGCGGGTCCACTGCCAGAACCGGCCTCGCGGACCTGGCCCGGCGGGTCGTTACGACCGTTGCCCCGCGGCTCGGTCTGCCCGGGCGGGGTCTCCCCGGCCGGCGGCGGTGTGGCCGGGCCGCCCTTGTCCGGCTTGGGCCCGGCCGGGTCCGGCTCGGTGGCCACGGCCGACGACGGGGCGGCGTGAATGCTCCCCGCCGGCGACGCGGCCGCTCCCGGATCAGAGGGCGGAGTGTCCAGCGACGGCGATGACCGCCCCGGGTCCGACGTGTCCGCATCCGGTGGCGAGGCGGCCACTCCGAAGCTGTCGGGGCCGGCGCCGGCCGGAGGGCCGGTCTCCGGCTTGGTCTCCCGGGCCGGCGCGGCCGGAGGCGGCGCCAGGGGCACGTCAACTCCAACGCCGACGAGCACGTGCGAGGCGAGCTGCTGGGCGGGGCCGGGCAGGGCGCCGGCGGCGGCGACGCTGCCTGAGAGGGGTACGAGACTGGCCACGGTCCCCGCCGCCAGGCGAATCGGGACCGACGGCCGCCGGGGGCCGGCGGCCAGGGTGACCCGCTCGAAGGGTTCCAGCGCGGCGACCAGCGCGGCGACCAGCGCCGGATCGGGGTTCCCGATGTCGGCCTCGCCGCAGACGGCGTGCAGCAGGAAACCGAGATCCGTCTCCGCCGGCTGTGGCTCCCGGTCCCAGGTCGCCACCCCCTCCGCCCCGGTCGAGCGCGCCGGGGGTCCGCCAACCAGGGCCAGATGGCGATGGCCAACGGTGGCGGGGGCCGGGGCGCTGAGCAGGTGGGGGACGTCCTCCGCCGGGACGGGGCGGCTGAAGAGGTAGCCCTGCATCTGGTCGCAGCCCCGGGAGCGCAGGAAGCGGGCCTGCTCGGTGGTCTCGACGCCTTCGGCCACCACCTTCAGTCTCAGGCTGTGGCCCAGGGCGATGACGGCGTCGACGATGGCCTCCTGATCGTCGGCTGCCCCGATCCGCGACACGAAGGAGCGGTCGATCTTGAGGCTGTCGAGGGGCAGCCGGGCCAGGTATGACAGCCCGCTGTAGCCGGTGCCGAAGTCGTCGATGGAGCAGCGGACGCCCATCGCCCGCAGCCGCTGGAGCCGGTCGCCCACCCCACCGGCGTCGTGCAGGAAGACGCTTTCGGTGATCTCCACCTCCAGCAGCTCGGGAGCTACCCCGGCCCGGAACAGCGCCCCGCCGATGAGGTCGACCACATCGCTCTGGGTGAGCTGGCGAGCCGAGAGGTTGATGGCCACCGGCACGGTGAGGAGGCCGCTGTCGCGCCAGGCCCGGACCTGCTGGCAGGCCTCCTCCACCACCCACTCGCCCAGCGGGCCGATGAGACCCGTCTCTTCGGCCAGGGGCACGAAGGCGGCGGGCCTGACCCAGCCGAGCACGGGATGGGGCCAGCGGGCCAGCGCCTCCAGACCCACCACCTTCCCGGTGTCGAGGCTGACCTTGGGCTGGTAGTGCAGCTCCAGCTGGCGATGCTCGATGGCGTTGCGGAGGCTGTTCTCCAGCGAGTGCTTGACCAGGGCCCGGGCGCCCATCTCGGCGGTGTACTGCTGGTAGCCGTCCCGGCCGCTGGCCTTGGCCCGGTACATGGCCGTGTCGGCGTGCTTGAGGAGGGTCTCGGGGTCGGTGCCGTCGTCGGGGAAGATCGCCACGCCGATGCTGACCGAGGTGAAGAGCTCGCGCCCGGCCACCACGTAGGGGGCCGCGAACTCGCGCAGGATCCGCTCCGCCACCGCCGCCGGCTCGGCCGCGGTCGAGACCGACGGCACCAGGACGGTGAACTCGTCGCCTCCCACCCGGGCCACGGTGTCGGTCGGCCGCAGACAGGCCCGTAGCCGTCCCCCCACGCCCTGCAGCAGCTGGTTGCCCACGGCGTGGCCCAGGCTGTCGTTGATGCTCTTGAACCGGTCGAGGTCACAGAACATGACCGCCAGGCGGGTGCTGGAGCGCCGGGCCTGGCTGAGCGCCACCTCGAGACGGTCGTGGAACACCACGCGGTTGGGGAGGCCGGTGAGGGCGTCGTGCTGGGCCTCGTACTCGGCGCTGGCCCGCTCCTGTACGTGGCGCACCAGGTGGACGACGACCAGGAGGGGCAGCAGCGCCGAACCGAGGACCACGGGCACGGCCAGGGTCTCGCCGAGCGCCACCCGGGCGGCCAGCATCCCCGGGCCGAGGAGGACGAGGCCCATGAGTAGCACGAGCTGGGGGCGCTGGAGCCGCTTGGGGCCGTCCGTCACCGGTTCGAAGGCCAGCCGCAGCGACGGGTGGCAGGCGGCCACCGCCCGCAGGCAGTATGACCACAGCTCGACGGCGTTGGGCGGGCCGCCGGCTGATCCCGACAGCGCCGCTCCGGCGGCGATGCCGTCGGCCGTCAGAAGGCAGACGAAGCCGCCCAGCAGATACCGGTAGGCGGCGGGGTGGGTCGGGGTGAGCCACATGAGGCGCACGATGAGCCACACCGCCACCAGATCGAGCAGGGGCCGGGCGAGCGTGGCGGTTCCGGCGATGCCCAGGGCCCACTCGGCCTCCGCCGGCCGGATCATGCTGCCGGCTACGAACCCCACGCCGGCGGCCATCATCACCGCCTCGAAGACGACGTCGGTGCTGCGGGTGCCCAGACGCTGCTGGAGGAGACGCACGAGCCCCACGATGCCGGCGGCCGTTCCCAGCAGAGCGATGAGGTCGCCGCTGCTGCGGCCGCCGGTTCCGGTGAGGGAGTCGACCAGAGCCCCGCCCACCGAGGCCACGAGCCCGCCGGTGAGCAGAGCCCACGACCACCGCCACCGGCTCGGGTGCTGGCGGCCGTGGAGGAGCAGGCCCAGCACCGCCGCCCCCGCGGCCAGCCCGCCGGCGACCGCCACCGCAGCCACCGGCCCAGCTGTGGCTACCGCCGTCGCGCCCAGACAGAGCACCGCCACGGCGGGTCCAACGCCGAGGCGAAGCCCGTTCACGCCCCAAAAGGTACGGGTTCTTAACGCTCTCTTGAATAGCCCGCGCGGGCTAATTCCGCCCCGCCAGGTACGTGGTCATGGTGGTTTTTCCCAGGGCCGGTAGGTCGTTCGGCCCACCCACGCAGGCTAT
Source organism: Acidimicrobiia bacterium (assembly GCA_044867425.1). Classification (GTDB taxonomy): domain Bacteria; phylum Actinomycetota; class Acidimicrobiia; order IMCC26256; family BP-133; genus CAWBJP01. The sequence continues at coordinate 108,768 of JBIOUX010000115.1, forward strand.
CCGGCCATCAGTAGGCCAAAAGACCTATCGGGTTTACCGACAATGGATGGCCTCAGTTTCAGGCGAAGAACGAGACCGCCAGCCAGGTGCGGCGGTCGCAGGTCGGGCACGCCATCAGGTTGGCGTAGCGAGCCCAGGGGAGCCACAGCCAGAAGGGCAGGTGACGCCAGGCGAACTCGATCAGCCCGATCCGAGAACGGCCCCCGCAGCCCGAGCATTCGACCAGCACCGTGGTGAGGGACGGGGAGCTCGACGCCGTCGAGTACAGCGCCTCCTTGCCCCCCACGTCCCGGCCGTCGGGGCGGGGCGGGGGGGCCGCCTCCGGCGGCGGCGAGAACAGCGCCCGGCGCCCGAGAGGATCAGTGTTGCCCATGGCTCTTCGCCTGGCGGCTCATCGCAGTGCGACTGG
>JBIOUX010000116.1:0-2128 GCA_044867425.1 Acidimicrobiia bacterium
CCCAACAAAGGTCTCGCCGCCGGCGAGGTCCGCCTCGGCCGGCGGACCGCCCGCCTGGCCGACATCACCTGCCCGTTCCTGTCGGTGCTGGCCGAGGCCGACCACATCGTGCCCATCGACGCCGCCACCGGCCTGGCCGACATGGTGGGATCCAAGGACGCCACCGAACTGCGCCTCCCCGGCGGCCACGTCTCGCTGTTCGTGGGGCGCCCGGCCCAGACCCGCAGCCTGCCCGCCATCGTCGACTGGATCGTCGACCACTGAATCACCACCCGAGGAGGCCCTGTTGGAACTGCGTCCCATCACCGCTCCCGATACCCCCGCCCTGACCGCCTTCGTCGCCCGCATCCCCGAAGGGGACCGAACGTTCCTGGAAGCCGACGCCCTCGACCCCGCCCGGGTGGCGTCCTGGGCCGGCGACCAGCGGGCCCGCCGGGTCGTCGCCGTCGACGACGACGTCGTCGGCATCGTCACCGTCGTGCCCGGCGTGGGGTGGACCAGCCACGTCGGCGAGCTGCGCTTGGTCGTCGACCCCGCCCGCCGGCGAGCGGGCCTGGGACGGGCGCTGGCCCGTCGTGGACTGCTGGAGGCCCTCGACCTCGGTCTGGCCAAGCTGACCGTCGAGGTCACGGCTCCGAACCAAGGGGCGTTGGCCATGTTCACCGGGCTGGGGTTCACCCCCGAGGCGTTGCTCCACGACCACGTCCGCGACGGCACCGGAGCCCTGCAGGACCTCGTCATCCTCGCCCACGAGGTGAGCGAACAGTGGGGCGCCATGGCCACCGTCGGCCTCGACGAGGCCCTGTCCTGAAGCAGGAGGTGGGCACCGTGGAGTTCGACCTACCCAGCCTCCACGAGGCCATCGCCGCCGCCGTCCCCGACCGCGACTGCGTGGTGTGGCGGGGCCGGCGATGGACCTGGGCGGAGACCACCGAAAGGACCCGCCGCCTCGCCAACCTCCTGCACGAACGCGGCCTCGGGCGCCGGGCCGAGCCGGCCGCCCCGTGGCAGTCGCCCCACGACCACCTCGCCCTCTACCTCCACAACGGCCCCGAGTACCTGGAAGGTGCGCTCGGGGCCCACAAGGCCCGGGTCGCACCGTTCAACGTGAACTATCGCTACACCGGCGACGAGTTGGCCTACCTGTTCGGCGACGCCCGGCCCCGGGCCATCGTTTACCACGCCCGGTTCGCGCCCACGCTCGACGCCGTCCGGGACCGGCTCGGCGGTGACGTCTTGCTCCTCCAAGTGGCCGACGAGTCGGGGACGCCGCTGCTCGACGGCGCCTGCGACTACGAGGCCGCCCTGGCCGGCGCCTCCCCCGCTCCCGTCCCCACCGAACCCAGCCCCGACGACCTCCACATCCTCTACACCGGGGGTACCACCGGAATGCCCAAAGGCGTCCTGTGGCGCCAGGGCGACTTCATCGCCGGTCCCCTGGGACTCCTCCACCGGGACGGCTCGGCGTTTGACTCCGTCGACGAAGTGGTCGAGCGGGCCGCCCGGCGCACCGACCTCCGGTTCCTGCCGGCGCCGCCGCTGATGCACGGCGCCGGGTGCTGGTTCGCCCTCGGCGGCTGGCTAGCCGGCGCCACCGTGGTGCTGGCCGACGTCGTCGACCGGCTCGACGCCGCCAACCTCCTCGCCGTCGGCGCCCGGGAGCGGATCTCGGCCACCATGATCGTCGGCGACGCCTTCGCCCGTCCCGTGGTCGAGGAACTCCGGCGGGGCGGCCACGACCTTTCCGCGCTGCGCTTCATCCGCAACTCGGGAGCGCCGCTGCGCCCCGAGCTGCGAGCGGAGTTGTCGGCCCTCCTTCCCCACGTCGCGCTGGACGACGCGCTGGGGTCCTCCGAGACCGGTCCCCAGGCGACCCGATCGTCGGCGGCGGCGCCGTTCGTGCCCGGGCCCGGCGTCGTCGTTCTGTCTGAGGACCGTTCCCGGCTCCTCGGCCCCGGCGACGACGAACTCGGGTGGCTGGCCAAGACCGGGGCCCTACCGCGGGGCTACCTGGGCGACCCCGACAAGACCGCCGGCGCCTTCCTCGACGTCGACGGAACCCGCTACGCGGTGGCGGGCGACCGGGCCCGCTGGCTGTCCGATGGCACGGTGCAGATCCTCGGGCGGG
>JBIOUX010000117.1:0-21369 GCA_044867425.1 Acidimicrobiia bacterium
GCGGCGGCGAGGGCCATGTTGCCCGAGAACTTGTGGATCTCGGGGATGGCGATGCGCACCACTTCGGCCGAGGGCCGGGCGAATCCGGTGGCCTGGTAGGCGGTCCCGTCGGCGGCGTAGACCACGAACTTGTCCACGGCCACGTTGCTGACGGGGGCGTCGAAGGTGTAGTCGAACTGGCTCTGGCCGATCACGTTGGACACGGAGACCAGGTCGGGAGCGGTGGTGCTGGTGCCGATGGAACCGGGCGAACTCTCGATCCCACGCAGGTTCTTGGCTGCTCCCTGCTGGGCCCAGAACAGGACTCCGTCTTCGGTCTGGCGGTCGAAGGCCACGGTGACCGAGTTGTCGTCGGCGGTGACCAGGGACGTGGCCGGGACGCTCTTACCGTCGGCCGTGTAGTAGCCGAACTTGGATGCGTCCGAGCCGTTGCGCTCGTCGATCTGCTCGTCGTAGTCGTAGACCACCCGCTCGAGCGAGTGGATGGCCCGCACCGACGTGAGGTCAGGACCGTCGGTCAGGTTCTGGGTTCCGGCCACCGTGCTCCCCTGAAGCGGGATCGAGCCGGGCAGGTTGGCCTCGCCGGCCTCGTCCTCGACCGCTCCGGTGTTGACCGAGCCGAGCGTGTAACGCGACAGGTCGGTACCGGGAGCGAAGCCCACCAGGACCGAGGCGGGGTCGCCCTGGACCAGGCGGGCATCGGTGGCCGCCGCCTTGGTGTCCATGTTGAAGCCCGTGAGCGTAAAGCCACGGGCATCCCTGACCTCGTGGACGACCCGACCGAACTGGTACACGGCGTACTCGTGGTCGGTGTCGTTCAGGTTCAGGGACTCGATGCGGACCGACTCCAGAGTGAGGTCGGCGGCCACGTTCTCAATCCGGTCCCCGTTCTCGCGGGGGCCGTTCGAACCAAGCCCGGGGACATCGGCGGCGTCGCCGCCTTCCCTGAGGTCGGGATCGGGAACCGGCGTCGCCGGCTCTTCGCTGGGCGGGGCCTTGGACTCCTGGGCGTTGGACGGCACGACGGCCAGTCCCAGCCCAAGCGTCCCCAACGCTGCGGCCGCCAGGGCAATGGCGGAGCGGGGCATCCATCTCGGCGTATTCATCGAGCATTCTCCTCTTGGTTGCGGTGGGGCACCGTTGCCCCATCCGCACCGATCCAACGGCGACGCCGAAGCTTCAAGCTCACTTTGTTTCAAACGGCACAATCAGCTCCTGGCCGCTCGTCGTCGCGCCCACGCCGCGCTGTTTCCGGAACACGGAGAGACGTCAGAGGCGGCGCCAGATCGGAAGTCTCTTGACTCGAGCATTGGACAGTTCTATAAGCAACTGCTAGTACTTTTAGAGTGGTTTGGGCGTTGCGTGCGGAGACGGAGGTTGGTTGTGACCTTGATTCCCCCTCAGAAGGCGATGCGGCTCCCCCGGGCCGTCGGGGCGCAGACCGTCGACGACGGCGGCGTCTTCGGGCCGCCGGAGCTGGAGGCCTTGGCCCGGCGCTGCCCGGAACGGACCATCGGGGCAGGGGAGTGCCTGTTCCGGGAAGGAATGGGGCTCGATTGCGTCTACGTCGTGCGGCAGGGTCTGGTTGGTCTGGGGCGCCGAGCCAACGGACGGCGGGTCACGTTCCTGCTCCTCCACCCGGGCGACATCGTGGGCGACCTGGCCGCCGTGCTCGGCCGCCCGGCGTTCTTCGACGCCTTCGCCGTGACCGAGGCGAAGGTCTTGGTCGTCCCGGCGGCCGACTTCCTCACCGCGCTCGACCTGCGGTCCTCGTTTGTCCGTCAGTGGGCGGTCGGACTCGGCGGGCGCATGGCTGCGCTTCAGTCCCGTCTCGAGGAGCTCCTCGGGGCCGACCTGCGGACCCAGGTCGCCTCGCTGCTCCACCATGAGCTCAAAGCTGGTTCCCGGGTGGTCAGCCTCACCCAGCAGATGATCGCCGATCTCTTGGGTGTCCGGCGGACGAGTGTGACCAGGACACTCCAGGGCCTCCAGCGTCAGGGGATCATCGAAATCGGCTACGGACACATCGCCGTCCGGGACCACGCGTCGCTGGCCGATGCGGCGGGACGGGACCACCGGGCGATCGCCTGAAGCTACGCGCGAACACTCTTTCAACGGTCCAGCGCCGAGAACGTCGCCGCAGCCAGCGCCACGAGAGCCTGGGTCGGGGCTCGCGCTCTGGGTGCCGAATTGTCTCCTTGGTGACAAAGCACGGGGCGGGGGGCACGCGCCGTGGTTGTGCCTGGCGAACAGCACTCCGGCTACGACGCCGGCGCGGCCCAGCCAAGACAGGAAATACCCATGGACAATACGCAAAGTGGCCTGGAAACCGCCCGGAGTCTGGTTCCCTCCCGCCTCCTCGAGCCGCAGACGCTCCGAGGGCCGGGTCGGCGATCGGGTGGCCTGGCCGGTTTCGGGGCCGTGCTCGTTGTCTGCGCCCTGGCGGGTGCGGGAGCGGGCCTGCTCCTCGTACGCCCGGCCCGATCCCCACTGATCGTCGCCCAGGATGGCCACGAGCGCCCCGCGCCCGGGGACTGGGCCGTCCGCTCCGACGTGCCCTTTCAGGGGGCGGGGGCCTGGGTGGACGTCTGGGATTACGCCCCCGCCTACCAGGACTCGGCCGAGGCTCCGGTGATGGGTCCGGCCGACGTGGCGGCGATGGCGGTCAGCGGCGCCCGCACCCTCTACCTGCAGACGGCGGGGGTGGCCCGCACCATCGGACCCACCGAGGACCCCGCACAACTTGGCCGCTTCCTGGCCGCCGCCCACGCCCGTGGCGTTCGGGTCGTGGGATGGTACGCCCCTGTCCTGAGCGACCCCGAACAGGACCTCGCCCGCCTGCTGGCCATAGCCCGTTTCTCCAGCGCGGGAGAGCGTTTCGACGGTCTGGCCGTGGACGTGGACGTCAACCAGAAAAGCCCGGAGGACAGGAGCCAACTGCTCGCCCTGTCCCGGCGCCTCCGGGCGGCGGTCGGCCCGAGCTTCCCGCTTGCCCTCATCGTGCCCCCGCCCGCGGCTCTGGAGGAGGCGGAGTCGCCCTTCCCCTGGCGGCCGTTGCACCGCCTCTACGACGCCTGGATCCCCCGCATCACCTGGACACGCGGCAGCGCGGACGGCGCCGAACCGGCCGCCCACACCCGATCGAGCGTTGTCCGGCTGCGGGAACTGGTGGGAGACCCGGGAGCCGCCGTCCATCCCTTGGGGGGTGTGGGCGGTCCTGTGACCGAGGGACAGGTCCGAGCCTTCCTTGGGGCCGCGGCTGCAACTGGAGCCATCGGGGCCTCCGTCTACGACTTTCGCTCCACCCCGGCGGGAATCCACAGCGAGATCGGGATCGCATCGGCCGGGGGCTTTGGAGATCGCGAGCTCAGCGAATGAACGGCGACTGGCGACCCACGGACGCCGGTTTCCGGCGGGACGCCGCCCTCCTCGAGGCCGTCCGCTACGAAGTGAAGAAGGTCGTGGTGGGCCAGGATCACGCCCTCGAGCGGCTGCTGGTCTGCCTGCTGGCCGGAGGGCACTGCCTACTCGAGGGCCTGCCCGGCCTGGCCAAGACCCTCACCGTCCAGACCCTGGCGGTCGTGATGGGCGGGGACTTCGCCCGCATCCAGTTCACCCCCGACCTCGTCCCCTCCGACATCGTCGGCACCCGCGTCTACCGGGCCTCGACTGAGCACTTCGACGTCGAGCTGGGCCCCATCTTCGCCAACTTCGTCCTGGCCGACGAGATCAACCGGGCCCCGGCCAAGGTCCAGTCCGCCCTCCTCGAAGTGATGGCTGAGGGTCACGTCACCATCGGGGGCCGGACCTTCCCCGCCCCCCATCCGTTTCTCGTCCTGGCCACCCAGAACCCGATCGAGTCCGAGGGCGTCTACCCCCTCCCCGAGGCTCAGCGAGACCGCTTCCTCATGAAGCTCCTGATCAGCTATCCGAGCTATGGCGAGGAACTGGAGATCGTCCGGCGCATGAGCGGCGGGATGGCCGAGGTGCGGCCCATGCTCACCCCCGACGACCTGGTCCGCCTCCAGGCGGCGGCCGGACGCGTCTACGTCGACCCGGCCGTGGCCGACTATGCGGTGCGCGTCGTGGTGGCCACGCGGACCCCCGAGGCCCTGGGGATTGACGGCGTGGCCCCCTACCTCGCGGTTGGGGCCAGCCCCCGGGCCAGCCTGGGTCTGGTGGTGGCGGCCCGGGCGCTCGCCCTCCTCCAGGGTCGGGCCTTCGCCCTCCCCGAGGACATCACCGTCCTGGCCCCGGAGCTCCTCCGTCACCGCCTCGTGCTCTCCTACGAAGCTCTGGCTGACGGGATGGAGCCGGACGAACTCATCGCCCGAGTGCTGGCCCAGGTGCCGGCGGTGGCGACGTCAACGGCAGGGGAGGCCGTCCGCCGTGGACGGTGAGCGTTCCGCCGGCGGCGGGACCGACCCTGACCGCGCTGCCTCTGGCCGACCCGTCTCCGGCCGCCCTGTCCAGCCTCCCGGACCGGAAATCAGGCGACTGTTGTGTCGTCTCGAGTTGGTGGTCACCAGGCGGCTCCGGGGACTCGTCCAGGGAGAGCACCAGGGGCTGTTCCCCGGGGCGGGATCCGAGCCGGGCGACAGCCGCCCCTACGTGCCCGGCGACGACGTCCGCCTGATGGATTGGAACGTCACCGCCCGCACCGGGGAGGCCCACGTCCGCGACCCGGTGGCCGACCACGAAGTGGACCTGTGGCTGCTGGTCGACGTCTCGGCCAGCCAGCATTTCGGTACCACCACCCGGGAGAAACGCGAGGTCGTGATGGGCCTGGCGGCCGCCTTCGGCCTGCCTGCCACCCGCCTGGCCAACCGGGTGGGGGCGGTGGTCGTCGGGGGCGGCAAGGTGACGGTCGTCCGCGCCTCGGCCGGCCGCACGCGTCTCCTCGCCCTCCTCCACCGGGTGCTCACCACCCCGGCCTGGGAAGGGGAGGGACGGACCGACCTGGCCGGCGCACTCCGACAACTCGAGGGGCTGGCCCGGCGCCGAGGGGTGATCGTCGTCATCTCGGACTTCCTGTGCCCGCCCGGCTGGGAGCCGGCGCTGGGACGCCTGGGAGCCCGCCACGACCTCGTGGTGGTCGAGGTCGTCGACCCCCGGGAGCTCGAGCTCCCCCCCATGGGAATCCTCACCCTGGTCGACCCCGAGACCGGGCGCTCTCGGGTCGTCGACACCTCCCGGGCCCGGCTTCGGGCGGCCTTCACCCAAGCCGCCACTGCCCAGCGCGCCGCGGTCGCCGCCGCCGTCGCCCGGGCCGGAGCCCACCACCTCGTCGTGTCCACCGACTCCGACTGGCTCAGCGAAGCCCTCGCCTTCTTCGACCGCCGCCGCCGTCGCCGGACCTACCGGGCTACCCCTCGCCGGGAGGGGGGAGCACGGTGATCTTCGCCGCTCCCGCCCGTCTCGGACTCCTTGCCGTCGTGGCCGGCCTGGCCGTCGCCTACGTCCTGGCCCAGCGCCGCCGGCCCCGGTACGCCCTGCGGTTCACCAACCTCGACCTCCTCGACGTGGTCGCCCCCGACCGACCCGGCATGCGCCGGCACCTCCCCGCGCTCATCGTGCTGGTATCGGCCGCCGCCATGGTGCTCGCCCTGGCCCGCCCCGCCCGCCCCATCCTCGTGACCCGACCGGCGGGCTCGGTGGTCGTCGCCGTCGACGTCTCCCCCTCGATGATGGCCACCGACGTCCCACCCAGCCGCCTGGAGGCCGCCAGCCAGGCCGTCGCCCGCTTCGCCGACCTCCTCCCCCCTCGCATCCACCTCGGTCTGGTCAGTTTCGCCGGCACCGCCATCGTGGTCGTACCCCCCACCCCCGACCACGAACTGGTCCAGCGTGCCGTCACCCAGCTCCGGTTCCGGTCGGAAACCGCTCTCGGGGAAGCCATCCACGCCTCCCTCGACGCCCTCGCCGCCGACGACGGGGCGGGTCCGGGCGGCGTCGTGGTGCTCTCCGACGGGGCCAGCACAACGGGCCGGCCCGACGACGCCGCCGCCCAGCGGGCGCAGGAGGCGCACGTGCCGGTGTCCACCATCGCCTTCGGGACACCCGCCGGCACGGTCGTCCTCGGCGGCGAAACCCTGCCCGTCCCCCCCGACGGCCCCGCACTCCAGGCCATCGCCGCCGCGACCGGCGGGCGCTTCTTCGAGGCCGCCTCAGCGGCCGAACTCACCGAGGTCTACCGCACCATCGGACGGTCGGTCACCACGGTCGAGGAGCTCCAGGACCTGACCGCCTGGTTCATGGGAGCCGCCTTCGCCTCCACGCTCCTCGCCTCCACCCTCGCCCTCGCCTGGTTCGCCCGCCTCCCCTGAGAGGTCGCCACATGTCCTTGCCAGCCGTGGCCCACACTCACCACACCATGTGGCTCGATCTCCCGGGCGGGCACACCGTGTCAGTGCGGTACGCCTCCGACGGGCATCATCTCTTCTGCTTCGGCGATGACTGTCTTTCAGGAGTCCGCCCCGGAACCCACCTGACGGCCGCTTTGCGAAACCGGGCCTGTGGCCGGGTTGTGAGCTACTTCTGGGTTCGGGTCGAGGAAGTGCCGCACGATGAGGTGCGCGATGGTCTTCTCGCCGACCTGCTTGGCCACGGCCCGCTCGTTCGCGGCGGCGAAGTAAGCCGGAGCCTGAAGACAATCCGGTCGACGCGCCGACTCCTGATGTTGGTGGGCTGACCGTCGAGTCAGATATCCCGTCGTACCGCCGATACCGCCGGACGTTGGGAAAGGATTGCGTCATGAGTCCTCCTGATCCGCTGCGAGCCGGACCGGCACCCGCCCTCGACCTGGCCGTCGCCCTGCGACTCCACGACCGATCGGGACCGGCGCCCGGCTAGCCCGGCCTCCCGTCTCGTCTCTCGAACGGCGACTCGCGGCGTGACGAGATTCCTGCACGAAGGTGACACCGTCACGGCCGCCGAAGTGGCCCCTTCTCACACCGGCGGCGAGCTTGCCCGAGCGTTACGCAGATGGGCACCCCAACCGAACCCGGATGTGCAGGAAGGGATCACTCCCCGGGCCATCGCCGATGGAGTCCTGACAATGCCGAATCGCGCTCCGGGCGGCATCCTCGAGCCATCGCTCCCCGAATTCGGCGATCTGATAGATCATGTCGATGTATCACCGGGTGTCCAGGCGGGCCTAGGAGTGATCGACCAGAGCGGTATCCTCCGGCGTCACCCCAGGTCGAACCGGCAAGGAGGCCTCCGTGGGGGAGCCAGGAAACGAGGAACGCACCTTCCCTGAGCCTCCCGAGGGTCTGATCACCGCTCCGGAGAACCGCGTCGTCGCCCACATGGACGATCCCCAGACGGTGGCGGCGGCGATCGACAATCTCGCCGCCGCCGGTTTTGACCGCGACGAGATCTACGTGCTGTGCGGTGCCAAGGGCGCCGAGCGCCTCGACGTGGCGGGCCGCGACCACGGGTTGACGGGGCGCGTCTACCGGCTGGTGGAACGGATCGGCGATGAACGGGTGCTCCTACTGCGCCTGGAGGAACACCTCGCCGCCGGAGGCCTGGCGGTGAGCGTGCCTGCCGACGACGAGGAGAAGGCCACCGCCGCCCACATCCTCGGCGAGCACGGTGGCCACGACATGGCCCACTTCGGCAAGGGACACTTCGAGCCGGTCGGACCCTGAGGCCCAGTCACGGCCGGCGGCGACGACGACGCCACCGCCACGACGCCTTCTTGGCCTCGTCGGCCCACAGCACCACGCTGGCCAGGCCGATGCAGATCAGCCAGTCGTCGGCGCCCAGGGGTGCGGTGTCGAACGCCTGATTGAGGAACGCCAGGTGCACGACCGCCACCTGGAGGACCAGGGACAGGCCGATGGCCCCCCACAGGAGCGGGTTGGTGAACAGGTGGTGAAAGGCGCTGGTGCGGTCGGAGCGGGCGTTGAAGCAGTTGAAGAGCTGAGCCAGCACCAGGGTGGTGAAGGCCATGGTGCGGGCCTCGACGATGCCGTTCCCACCGGTGCCGGCGGACCCACCGACCACGCCGCCGGGAAGGCGCAGGTCGAGCGCCAGCAGCGTCACGGTGGCCATGACCAGGCCCACCCAGACGATCCCGCTCCACATCGGGCGGTCGATGACCCGGTCGGAGAGCCGCCGCGGGGGCCGGAGCATGACGTCGTCGGGCGGCGGGTCCACGCCCATGGCCAGGGCGGGGGCGGCGTCGGTGAGGAGGTTGATCCACAGGATCTGGGTGGCGAGAAGGGGCACGGCGATGCTGTCGCCGGTCTCGTCGAGGCCGATGACGCCGGCCAGGACCACGCCGAAGAACATGGTGCACACCTCGCCCATGTTCGACGACAGCAGGAACCGCAGGAACTTGCGGATGTTGGCGAAGATGCCGCGGCCCTCGCGCACGGCGGTGACGATGGTGGCGAAGTTGTCGTCGGCGAGGATCATGTCGGCCGCTTCCTTGGCGACGTCGGTCCCCGAGATGCCCATGGCCACGCCGATGTCGGCCGCCTTCAACGCCGGGGCGTCGTTCACCCCGTCACCGGTCATGGCCACCACGTTGCCCTCCGCCTGGAGGGCATCGACGATCCGCAGCTTGTGTTCGGGGGCGACCCGGGCGTACACCGAGGCGTCCCGGACGGCGGCGGCGAAACCGGCGCCGTCGAGGCGGTCGAGGTCGGCGCCGGTGAGGGCGGGGGCGTCCGCACCGACGATGCCGAGGTCGGCGGCGATGCGGGCCGCGGTCCGGGGGTGGTCGCCGGTGATCATGATGACCCGCACCCCGGCCGCCCGGGCCTCGGCCACGGCCGCCCGGGCTTCGGGCCGGGGCGGGTCGATGATCCCCACCACCCCCAGGTAGACGAGCTCCTGCTCGAGGGACTCGTCGGGTGGTGGGCGGTCACCGTCGGGGAGGGGCCGGTAGGCGACGGCCAGGGTGCGCAGGGCGAGGCCGGCCAGGCGGTCGACGGTCGCCAGGACCTCCGTTCGGTGGGCATCGACAAGGGGGCGCACCTCGCCCGCCACCCGCACCGAGGTGCACCGAGTGAGGAGCACGTCGGGGGCGCCCTTGGTCACCACGGCCACCTGCCCGGCGGCGTCCCGGTCGGCTTCCAGCGTGCTCATGAGCTTGCGCTCCGAGCTGAAGGGGATCTCACCGACCCGCTCGAACCGTGCCTGTCGAGTCGGGGTGATGCCGATCTTGGCCTCGGCGACCAGGAAGGCGGCCTCGGTCGGGTCGCCCTGGATGGTCCACTCGCCGCCGTCCCCCCGGAGCACGGCGTCGTTGGCCAGGCTGCCGCCGCCGAGCACCGCCCGGACCTCGTCGAGGAGGACGGGGTCGTCGAGGGGCCGCCCGCCAACGACGAGCTCGCCCTCGGGCCGGTAGCCGCTCCCGGTGACGTCGACCTCGCCCGAAGCGGTGACGACCTTCTCGATCGTCATCTCGTTGCGGGTCAGCGTCCCCGTCTTGTCCGAGCAGACCACCGAGGCCGATCCCAGCGTCTCCACCGACGAGAGCTTCTTGACCAGGGCCCGGGCCTGCGCCATGCGCTGGACCCCGAGCGCGAGGACCACCGACAGGACCGCCGGGAGTCCCTCGGGCACGGCCGCCACCGCCAGCGACACGCCCACGAGCAGGACGTCGACCACGTCGGACGCCTCCTGGAGGTCGGCGGTGAGGAGGATGGCGGCGACGACGATCACGGCGATGACGATCACCGCCATCCCCAGCGCCCTGCCGATGTGCTCGACCTCCCGCTGGAGGGGGGTGCGCACCTCCCCGGTGCGCTGGAGCAGGCGGGCGACGTTGCCCATCTCGGTGGCCATCCCGGTGGCGGTCACCACCGCCCGGCCCCGGCCCCGGGTGACGGCCGTGCCGCTCCACACCATGTTGACACGGTCGCCCAGCGCCGCCGGGTCGGCGAGCCGGGTCACCTCCTTCAGCACCGGTTCGCTCTCCCCGGTGAGGGACGCCTCGGAGACGGTCAGGGCGGCGGCCTCGACCAGCCGGCCGTCGGCGGTCACGGCGTCGCCCTCAGCCAGGAGCAGAACGTCGCCGGGGACCACGTCGGTGGCGGGCACCCGTTGCTCACGCCCGTCGCGCACTACACCGGCCGTGGCCGCCGCCATGCGCTGGAGGGCGGCGACCGCCTGCTCGGCCCGGGCCTCCTGCACGTACCCGAGGATGCCGTTGGCGACGACGATCACCGAGATGACGATGACCTCGAAGGGCACCCCCTCGCCGCCCTCCAGCACCCAGGCCACGAAGGAGACCACGACGGCGCCAATCAGCAGGTAGATGAGCGGGTCGGCGAACTGGGCGGCGAACCTGCGCCACGCCGGCACCGCCTCGGCGGCGTCGAGCTGGTTGGGGCCGTCGCGCTGGAGGCGCATCGCGGCCTCGGCGGCGCTCAACCCATGGTCGGGATCGACCCCGAGCTGATGGGTGACCTCGCCCACATCCTGGAGCCAGGGATCGGGCGCGCCCTGGGCCACGACGTCGCTCCTTTCGCTCGCAGCCGGCTTCAACCGGGGCGGCCGCGGGAAGGGTACTCCGAGCGGTGCAAGACTCGATGGGGAAGAGGAGGGCCATGACCGCTGCCGATCGAAGCGAGCTCACGGCCGGGGCCGTCGCCGGGCTGGACGCCTGGTGGCGGGCGGCGAACTACCTGTCCGTCGGCCAGATCTACCTCCTCGATAACCCGCTCCTCACGGGGCCGCTGCGGCCCGAACACGTCAAGCCCCGCCTGCTCGGGCACTGGGGAACGACCCCCGGGCTCAACTTCGTCTACGCCCACCTCAACCGGGTCATCACCGAACGCGACCTGGACATGATCTACATCTGCGGGCCCGGCCACGGCGGGCCCGGTATGGTGGCCAACACCTGGCTGGAGGGCACCTACAGCGAGGTCTACCCGGCCGTCACCCGCGACGCCGCCGGGATGGGCAAGCTGTTCCGCCGGTTCTCCTTCCCCGGCGGGATCCCGAGCCACGCCGCCCCCGAGACCCCGGGGTCCATCCACGAGGGCGGTGAACTCGGCTACGCCCTGTCCCACGCCTACGGTGCGGCCTTCGACAACCCCGACCTGGTCGTCGCCTGCGTGATCGGCGACGGCGAGGCGGAGACGGGGCCGCTGGCCGCCTCCTGGCACGCCAACAAGTTCCTCGACCCCGTCCACGACGGGGCCGTGCTGCCCATCCTCCACCTGAACGGCTGGAAGATCGCCAACCCGGCGGTCCTGGCCCGCCTCGAGCCCGACGAGCTCGGCCGCCTCCTCGAGGGGTACGGCCACCGCCCCTACGTCGTCGAGGGCGACGACCCCGCCGTCATGCACCGGCTCATGGCCGCCATCCTCGACCAGGTCTTCGACGACATCGCCGGCATCCAGCACGCCGCCCGGGCCGGCGCCCACCGGGAGCGTCCCCGCTGGCCCGTACTGGTCCTGCGCACCCCCAAAGGGTGGACCGGCCCCGCTGAGGTCGACGGGGTCCCCGTCGAAGGCACGTGGCGGTCCCACGAGGTTCCCCTGGCCGGGACGCGCACCGACCCCGGCCACCTTGCCGCCCTCGAAGCGTGGATGCGCAGCTACCGGCCCGAGGAGCTCTTCGACACCGACGGCCGGCCCCGTCCCGAGGTCCTGGCGCTCGCCCCGGCGAGGAACCGCCGGATGGGCGCAAACCCCCGCGCCAACGGCGGGCTGCTGCTGCGGGAGCTGGAGCTGCCCGACTTCGGCGACTACGCCGTCGAAGTCAAAGCCCCCGGAGCGACCATGGCGGAACCCACCCGGGTGCTCGGCCAGTTCCTGCGCGACCTGATCCGGGCCAACGAAGCGCAGCGCAACTTCCGGCTCTTCGGCCCCGACGAGACCGAGTCGAACCGCCTCGGTGCCGTCTACGAGGCAACCGCCAAACAATGGAACGCCGCCACCCTGCCCGTCGACGAGCACCTCGCCCCCGACGGGCGGGTCATGGAGATCCTCTCCGAGCACACCTGTCAGGGCTGGCTGGAGGGCTACCTCCTCACCGGCCGCCACGGCCTGTTCAGCTGCTACGAGGCCTTCACGCACATCGTCGACTCGATGTTCAACCAGCACGCCAAGTGGCTCAAGGTGACCCGGAGCCTGGAATGGCGCCGGTCCATCGCCTCGCTCAACTACCTGCTCACCTCCCATGTCTGGCGCCAAGACCACAACGGCTTCTCCCATCAGGACCCCGGCTTCATCGACCACGTCGTCAACAAGAAGGCGGAAGTTGTCCGGGTCTATCTGCCGCCGGATGCCAACTGCCTCCTGTCCGTCGCCGACCACTGCCTGCGCAGCCGCAACTACGTCAACGTGATCGTGGCCGGGAAACAGCCGACCCCGACGTGGCTGCCGATGGACGAGGCGGTGCTGCACTGCGCCCGGGGGGTGGGGATCTGGGAGTGGGCGTCGACCGACGAATCCGGCCCGCCCGATGTCGTCCTCGCCTGCGCCGGCGACGTCCCCACGCTCGAGACGCTGGCCGCCGCCGACCTGCTCCGGCGCCATCTGCCCGACCTGGCCGTGCGGGTCGTCAACGTGGTCGACCTCATGCGCCTTCAGCCCGAGAGCGAGCACCCCCACGGGCTGGCCGACTGGGAGTACGACACCCTCTTCCCGCCTGACGTGCCCGTGGTGTTCGCCTACCACGGCTATCCCTGGCTGATCCACCGCCTCGCCTACCGCCGGGCCAACCATCCCCACCTTCACGTCCGGGGCTATAAGGAGGAGGGCACGACTACTACGCCCTTCGACATGGTCATGCTCAACGACCTCGACCGCTACCACCTGGTGATGGACGTCATAGACCGGGTCCCGGGCCTCGGGCCGCGAGCGGCGGCGGTGCGCCAGGCCATGATCGACCACCGCTTCGCGGCGCGGGCGTGGACCAGAGCCCATGGCGAGGACCTGCCCGAGGTGGCTGACTGGCTCTGGCCCGGCTGACCGTGCCCCTGCCGGTCCTCGTCGTCAATCCAGGCTCGAGCAGCCTCAAGCTCCATCTGCTGGACGACGCCGACGGGGTCACCGCCGTCCACGAGATCCCCGTCGCTGCCGGCCGGCTGGACGCCGCCGACATCGCCGCGTTCCTCTCCGCCCATCCCGAGGTCGCCGCCGTCGGCGTGCGGGTCGTCCACGGCGGCGCCGACTTCCGGGACGCCGTCCTGGTCGACAAGGCGGTGGAGGACCGCCTGGCCG
Organism: Acidimicrobiia bacterium; assembly: GCA_044867425.1. Lineage (GTDB taxonomy): Bacteria > Actinomycetota > Acidimicrobiia > IMCC26256 > BP-133 > CAWBJP01. Next base: position 13,194 of record JBIOUX010000117.1, read on the forward strand.
AGGTGGCTGACCTCGCCCCGCTGCACGACCCGCCGGCGTTGGAGGCGGTGCGGGCGGTGCGCCGGGCGTGTCCCGACCTTACCGTGGTGGCGTGCTTCGACACCGCCTTCTTCTCCGGGCTGCCAGCGGCGGCGGCCACGTACGCCGTGCCCTGGCCGTGGATCGAACGTTGGGGGCTGCGCCGGTTCGGGTTCCACGGCTTGAGCCACGCCTACGCCAGCCGGCGGGCGCCAGAGCTCCTGGGCGTCGTGCCGGCGGAGCTGCGCCTGATCGTCTGCCACCTGGGGGCGGGCACCTCGCTGGCGGCGGTGGCGGGCGGCGCGCGTCGACACCACCATGGGTTTCACCCCCCTCGACGGGCTGGTCATGGCCACCCGCTCGGGCTCCGTCGACCCCGGCCTGCTGCTCTGGGTACAGCAGCACGGCGGCCATTCCGTGGAGGACGTCGGGCGGGCGCTGCTCTTCGAGTCCGGGCTGGCCGGACTGTCGGGCACATCCGGGGATATGCGGGCTGTGATCTCGGCCGCCGACGGCGGCGACGAGCGGGCCGCCCTCGCCCTGGCCGTCTACCTCCATCGCCTGCGCGCCGGGATCGCCTCCATGGCGGCGGCCATGGAGGGCATGGACGCTGTCGTGTTCACCGGCGGCGTCGGCGAGAACTCGGCCCGCGTCCGGGCCGGCGGCTGCGGCGGGCTCGGTTTCCTCGGCCTGGCCCTCGACGCCGACCGCAACACCGCCGCCGACGCCGGCGACCGTGATGTGGCCACGCCCGACAGCCGGGTCCGGGTCCTGGTCATACGGGCCCGGGAAGACCAGGAGATCGCCCGTGAGGTGCGCCGCCTCGTCGGGTAGAGATAAGGACTGTCACCGACTCACAGGGAAGTCCGCACAAAACTCATCGACCTGGAGGACGCCGCCGTCGCCTGGCGGGCCGACTTCGAGTATTACAAGGCGAGTTCCCTAGCGGTTTCATCCACAGTAAGCAGTTCGATGTCTTCGGCGACGATCTCGTAGCGGGAGTGCTGAGAGCCGTCACTCGAAGTCCATTCCCGCTGGCCGAGACGGCCGCTGACGGCCACTTGAAGCGCCGAGGTGACGCCGAGCGTTGGCTCGCCGGCAACGAGGTCGCCAAGCACTCGGGGAGTTGGGTTGACCCGGAGCACCTCAAGGTTCGGTTCGTCGACTGGGCTGCGCATTTCATGGCCACCGGGCTGTGGAAGCCGAAGACCCGTAACGACTATGAGAGCCTGCTGCGCTGTTGGATCCTGCCCACCCTTGGCCCCGTGCCCCTCGGACGGATTGACCAGGTTGCGATCAAGGAATGGGTGGCGACCATGCACAAGCATGGACTCAGCCCCTATCGCATCCGCAACGCCTACCGGCTGCTGTCAAAGATCCTGAAGGAGGCCGTCGAAGCGGGCTACCTCCCCCGGAACGTTTCCGGCGGTGTGGCCCTCCCGCGCATCGTTCAAGGCGACATGACCGTGCTCACCGCGGCCGAGGTGGCACGGTTCGCCCGCGAGATGCGAGCCGACCGCGGCCACGACGTCCTTGTCGAGGTCCTGGCCTACGGCGGGCTCCGCTGGGGGGAATTGGCGGCACTTCGCCGTGCCCGTTGCGAGCTCCTTCGCTCCCGTCTCCACATCGTCGAGTCCCTCGCCGACGTCAACGGCGAGTTCATCTTCCAGCCGACGAAGACCTATGAGCGAAGGTACGTCCGCCTGCCCGCCCGCGTCCTCGAGAATCTGGCTCGCCACCTCGAATCGGTGCCCGCGAGCGGCGACACCCTCGTGTTCACGAGCTCGCGCGGTACTCCGCTGCGGAATCAGAACTTCCGGCGCAGTTACTGGAACCCCGCAGTCGACAGGGCGGGCCTCCCTGACATCACGCCCCATGGTCTTCGGCACACCTGCGCCAGTCTTCTCGTCGACCAGGGCGCTGACCCCGTGGCCGTGCAACAGCACCTCGGCCACAAGGATGTCGCCACGACGCTGCGCATCTACCGGCATCTCTTCACCCATCGGACCGACGAGCTCGCCGACGCCCTCGATGCCCTCTATGCGGCGGCCGAGGAAGAAGCCGACGCTTCGAACCAGGCTGTTACGGCCTTGTCCGCTCGTCGCCATTCCCGTGCATAGTGGCTCACGCGAAAGGCGCCTCCAAGGCTCGGGCGCGGCCCCTGCTGACCGTTCCCCGCATCGACAGCTCACTTTGGGCCCCTTGCCAACAACAACTTGTGGGCGGCCAGTAGGATCCGTCCGGTGGCGGCCAACGGTGGCTGCCCGCTGACGGCCATGTCCCCACGCTGCGTGGCCGTCCGGTCGGAGCAATGGCGACGCGGGGACCGCCATCCACCGGCACCTCGGGGACGCGGCTGGCGATCCCAACAGCGGTTATGGGGCGCCTGTTCTGGGACATGCGCAGGTCGTCCGCCCGCAACCCGAGGCCTCGATCGGTGCGCGTCGCGAACTATGGCTTGTCGTTCGGGACGGCGGTTCTAGGCTCTCACCCCCCAGACTCACTACCCTTCGCGCCGGGGAGGGGGAATGCCGACCGCCACGATTCTGGTGACCGACGTGGTGGCGTCGACGGAGCTGTGGGCGCGCCTGGGAGAAGACCGCGCCGACCAGCTGCACCGCCTCCACGACCGGCTTTTGCGCAACGCCGTAGAGGCCCACGGGGGCGTGGTCGTGAAAGGTCAATGACAGCTCGAGTCCGCAGGCGAGGCCACGAAGGGAAACGGTTCCCTCAATTGAACAAGGAGGGCACGATGAACGAGCTATGCACTAAGGGAGCCGGAGAACTGGCCGGATTGATCGCTTCAGGGAAGGCCAAGTCGGCTGAGGTGGTTGACGCCTATCTAGCACGCATCGAGGAGGTCAACCCGGCCATCAATGCCGTAACCGTGACGCTGGCCGATGAGGCCCGCGCCGCAGCCGCCGCGGTCGATCGGGCCGTTGCTGCTGGCGCATCGCTCGGGCCGCTCGCTGGCGTGCCGTTCACCATCAAAGAGAACATCGACGTGGCTGGCTCGGCAACGACCTGGGGCGTTGCTGCCCTCGCCAAGCAGATTGCCTCGACCGACGCGCCGATGGTCGCACGCCTCCGGGAGGCCGGGGCCATCCCACTTGCCCGCACGAACTTGCCGGACTTTGCCTTTCGCTGGGACACCGTAAGCGGCACGGCCGGCCGCACCTATAACCCATGGGATCCGACCCGCACCCCGGGTGGCTCGTCTGGCGGTGAGGCTGCGGCACTGGCGAGCGGCATGACGCCGCTTGGCCTCGGCAACGACCTCGGCGGCTCGCTGCGCGTGCCAGCGCAGATGTGCGGAACGGCGTCGCTGCGGCCGTCGCGCGGGCGCGTCGCCAACGGTGCCGTGACGGAGCCGTGGCCAGAGCCAATGGTGATCCAGATGACCAACTGTCAGGGACCAATGGCCCGTCGCGTTGCCGATCTTCGGCTCGCACTGGAGATCATCAGTGCCCCCGACGCCCGCGACCCCCGGTGGGTGCCGGCACCCCTGCAAGGGCCGGCTGTCGACGGGCCGGTCTGGGTCGCCGTCGTCCGTAACCCCGTCGGCGGCGGTATCGACCCGCATGTGCGCTCCGGAATCAACCGGGCCGCCAACTGGCTGGCCGACGCCGGCTATGAGATCGTCGACGCCGAGCCGCCGCAGATCGCGGAGGTCGCCGCGGCGTGGTGCGACGCGATCTGGGCCGACGTCGGCACACTCTGGCCGGTCCTCATGGAGCCGATCGCCGGACACGATGAGGTCGAGATGGTCAAGGCGTGCCTGGCGCAAGGAGTGTTCAAGCCCGTCGACCAGATGGCTCAGCTTGCGGCCTGGCAGGCTGTGTACCAACTCGGCGCGGCCTGGTCGCAGTTCGCGCAGGATTACCCGGTCACCCTCTCCCCGGTGTGCTGTGAGCGTCCATGGCGCATCGACGAGGACATCTCTCGCATCGGCGAAATCGCTGTGGCGATGCGGATGGTCGTGCCGGTCAACATCCTCGGACTGCCTTCCTGCGCGGTGCCCGTCGGCTGCGATGACGGCCTGCCCCAGGGCGTACAACTTATCGGTGCCCGCTTCCGGGAGGACCTCCTGCTGGACGCCGCCCAGGCAATCGAGGACCGGGCAGGGGTCTTCACGCCGATCGAGCCGCGGGCGGCCAACGAGGGGATAAGTGCCTTCTGACGGATGTCTATGCCGGACGCGATGACCAGGAATCCACGGCCACTATCCATCGGGCGCTCGATCTTGGCGTGAATTTTTTGGACACCTCAGATGCCATGGTCTTCCACGCCGCGCGGATGATCGAGCACTGGCTCTACGAAGGACCTCTCGACACCGCCGTCATCGTCAGCGGCCAGATCATCGCCCAGAACCCAAAACTGGTGCTGGCGCGGGGGACCCGGGCGGTCGCCTTCGCCCTCGCCGGGCAGGACGAGGAGCTGGCCGGCGTTCTCGCCGAGTTCCGTCCCATGCTGGGCAGGGTGCCCAAGGACCACTTCTGGCTCAGCACCCTGTTCCTCTTCAGCGTCGCCCAGGGTTTCGGCCTCGAAGATCCCAAATCGGCCGGCGACCTCTACCGGCTCCTCCACCCCTACGGAGCGCTGCATACTCGGCGCTCTGGACGGCTCCGGCCGCGCCTTGGCCACGGCGATCTTGCCACTGAGCGCGTCGTACTTAAGGCATCGGCCTACTGCAGCACGCACGCCCGACCCGTCTGGGCGGCCCGCAGGCCGGCTCCGAGCGGCAGCCGACGGTTGGGCGCATGCAATCAGGCGATGGCGCAATTCGGGAGCCCTTTCTACGATGGCGCCGTGGCACAGGGCGGCACGGTGGGGGCGGGGCGGACAACCACCATCGTTCTCTTCACCGACCTGGTGGGGTCGACTGAGCTTCGTTCGCGACTGGGCGACGGCGCAGCCGAAGAGCTGCGCCATAAGCACGACGCGCTCGTCGTGGGCGCCGTCGAGGCGAGCCGGGGGCACCTGGTCAAGAACCTAGGCGACGGGATTATGGCCACCTTCGGCGGAGCGTCCGATGCGGTGGCGGCGGCGGTGGCCATTCAACAGGCGATCGGGCGGCTCAACCGGTCGAGCGCCGCGCCACTCGAGGTCCGGATTGGGATCAGCGGCGGGGACGTTGTCTTCGAAGGGGAGGACTGCTTCGGCACCCCGGTGATCGAGGCGGCTCGGCTGTGCGGCGCCGCTTTGGGAGGACAGATCCTCGCCTCGGAGATGGTGCGCTGGCTGGCGAGGGGCGGCGAAGGAACGTTCACTCCGCTCGGCAACGTCGAATTGAAGGGGCTACCGGAGCCGGTCCCCACCGTTGAGGTCGGCTGGGAGCCGCTCGCTCAGTCCTCGGTGCCGCTCCCGACCTTCCTAACCGACATCGGCCGCATCTTCGTTGGCCGGGACGGCGAGCTCGAACGCCTTGGGCAGTTGTGGAAGGAAGCGACAGCGGGCGAATTGCGAGTCGCGCTCGTGGCCGGCGAGCCGGGGGTGGGCAAGACGCGATTGGCGGCCGAACTTGCCCGGATGGTCCACGACCAAGGCGCCACGGTGCTGGCCGGACGCTGCGATGAGGACCTCGGCGTTCCCTACCAGCCTTTCGTGGAGGCCCTGCGCCATTTCGTGGACCACGCCGCTGATCTATCAGAGCGTCTTGGTCGGTATGGCGGGGAGCTGGCCCGTTTGGTGCCCGAGCTGAGTGTGCGGATCCCAGGCCTTTCGGCGCCGATCCGATCCGACCCCGAGATGGAGCGCTACCGCCTGTTCGACGCCGTGGCCGCTTGGTTGACCGCCACTTCGACCGAGGAGCCCGTCCTCCTGGTGTTAGACGACCTCCAATGGGCGGCAAAGCCAACGTTGATGCTCCTCCGTCACGTCGCAACGGCGGCAGCCGATGGACGTGTTCTCGTGCTGGGCACCTATCGGGACACCGAACTGACCCACGATCATCCACTGCTGGAGGTCGTTCCGGATCTCCGGCGGCAAGGCGGGGTGGCGCGGCTTTCCCTGACCGGGCTCGACGATGTGGGGGTCGCGGCACTCGTGGAGCAGGCTTCCGGCCGGGCGCTCGATGAGGCCGGCCTCGCCTTGGCCCGCGCCGTCTACGAGGAGACGGAGGGCAATCCGTTCTTCGTGCGCGAGGTGCTCAGGCACCTGGCTGAGACCGGCGCCGTCGAACGAGAGGCGGGAACCTGGACCACTCGTCTTCCCGTCGACCAGCTCGGCATTCCGGAAGGCGTCCGTGATGTCGTGGGCCGACGGCTGGCCCGCCTGTCCGAGGAAACCAACCGGGTCTTGCGGGTGGCCTCGGTCGCCGGGCCAGAGTTCGAACTCGGCGTCGTGCAGGCCGCTGGAGATCTGAGCGAGGAGACGCTCCTCGGGGCCATCGAGGAGGCGGCCGACGCCCGGGTGGTCACCGAGGTCTCGGCTGGTCGGCTCCGATTCGCTCACGCGCTGGTCCGGGCGACGCTCTACGAGTCGCTCACCACGGCGCGACAGGTGGCACTCCACCGCCGGACGGCCGAAGCGATCGAAAGGATCCACGAGGCGGCGCTCGACGACTACGTACCCGCCCTGGCCCACCACTGGGCGAAGGCAAGCGCTCCGGTCACCGACACCACCCGGGCAGTCGAGTACGCCCGCCGGGCCGCAGACCGGGCCCTCGCCCAACTGGCCCACGACGAGGCGGCTCACTACTACGCCTCCGGCCTCGACCTCCTCGACGCCGGCGGCGCCCCCCCGAATGACCCTCGCCGGGTGGAGCTCCTCATCGGCCGAGGCGAGGCCCAACGGCGAGGCGGCGATCCGGGCTACCGCCAGACACTGCTCGACGCCGCCCATCTGGCCGAACAGCTCGGCGACGGTGTCGCCCTGGCCCGGGCGGCATTGGCCAACACGCTTGGCTACCTGTGGACGGCCTTTTCAGTCGACACCGACCGGATCGAGGTGCTCGAGTCGGCCATCGCCGCCACCGGCGAGGACGACCCCGCGTTGCGGGCCCGTCTCCTCGCCACGCTCGGCCTGGAGCTGACCTGGCAGCCTGACCCGACTCGGCGCGTCGACTTGTCGGAGGAGGCGCTCCAGGTCGCCCGGACCGTCCAGGACCCTGCCACCCTCGCCCATGTCCTGCTTGCCCGGGACTACACGATCACCGACCCGATGAACGCGGCTGAGCGATTCGACGCCACCAGCGAACTCCTGGCGATCGCCGAGCAGCTCGGCGGCGACCCTGTCATGGCTAGCCGAGCCCTGGGCCTGCGCTTTAAAGCGGCCATGGAGCTGCCCGACGTGGCCGAGGCCGAACGGTCCCTGGTTCGCAACGAGGCGCTCGTCATCGAGCTGGGCCAGCCCGTCCTGACCTACTTCGTCCTGCACCACCGCGCCACCCTCGCCTTCCTGCGCGGCGACCCCGACGCCGAGCAGCTCCACAGCGCCGTCGAGCAGCTCGGGCGGAGCATCGCCGGGGAGGAGGTTCTGTCCGCTCCCATGATCTTCTCGTTGGGCCGGGTGTTCTGGCCGCGTATCGCGCAGGGCCGTGCCGGTGAGCTCGAGGAAACGTTTCGTCTGTTGGCCGAGCGGGTACCAGGTTCGTTCTTTAAGGCTCTTCACGCAGTCATCCTGGCCGAAGCCGGCCAGATCGACGCCGCCACCGAACTCTTCGACGGGTTCGCTGCTCAAGGATTCGCCTTCCCGCGCAACAACGCCGCGTGGATCATGTTCGAAGCCGAATGTGCCCGCCTTTGTGCCAGTCTTGACCGGGCGGACTGCGTGCCCCTGCTGAGGCCCATGTTGGAGGACTACGCCGACCAGTTCGTCGTCGCTGCCTTTGCCGGCCACCTCGGCGGCTCCGTGTCTCTGTATCTCGGCCTGCTGGCCACCACCGTCGGCGACTGGTCGGACGCCGAAGCGCGCTTCGCCGCCGCCGCTGCCACCCATCAGCGGATCAGAGCGCCCATCTTGCTGGCCTGCACCCGCCTGGAATGGGCCCGGATGCTCCTCGCCCGAGCCGAACCCAAGGACGGCGATCGGGCCGACGAATTCCTACACCAGGCACTCGCCACCGCCCGGGAGCTCGGACTGGCGAAGATCGAGCGGGAAGCCGTCGGCCTCCTCGCATAAGCTCTGTCGGACCATCTGGTCGACCCGCTCGTAATCG
>JBIOUX010000118.1:0-2810 GCA_044867425.1 Acidimicrobiia bacterium
GTAGAACACCCCGAGGCTGGAGCGGTCGGGGGACGGCATCGTGGTGTAGGGGTGGTCGAAGACCTGGCCGGCCTCCAGCCCGCTCTCGATGTCGTCGGGCAGGCTGTGCTTGAACAGGTGGGCCATCACCGCGATCTCGCCCAGGCTCTTCCGGGCGGTCGGGGTGCCCTTGACGCTCACGCCGCCCTCGCGCCACTCCAGGTCCTCGGGGGCGGCCTCGAGCAGGTGGGCGGCGATCCTGAAGGCCTTCTCCTTGATCTTGCCGGCGGCGCCCTCGATGGCCCCGGCGATCATGACGGTGAACCTGCTGCCCCCCGGGCCGGTGGCCGGCAGCCCCGTGTTCGACCCCCCGTAGACGACGTTGACCGTGGTCGGGTCCACGTCGAGCTGCTCCGCCACCAACTGGGCCACCATGGTCTCCGGGCTGTTGCCCCAGAAGGCGCACGAGTAGAGGGTGGCGGTGACCCCTCCGGTGGCGTCGATGCTCAGGCTGATGCTCTCCGGCGTGCTCGTCACCGGGGCGGCGGGCTCGTCGAACCAGAACCAGAACTCGGTGGCGCTGAACACGCTGCGCTCCTGGCAGGAGCACAGCCCGATCCCGAGGTAGCGGCCCTCTTGGCGGGCCCGCTCCTGCTCGGCTCGCCAATGGTCGTAGTCGGCCAGCTCCAGGGCCTTGCGCAGCACCTCGGCGTAGTCACCACTGTCGTACACGTTGCCGGTGGGGATGAAGTAAGGGAACTCCTCCTTGGCGATGAGGTTGCGCCGCCGGATCTCGGCCGGGTCCAGCTCGAGCTTGCGGGCCAGGAGGTCGACCATGCGCTCGAGCATCCAGTTGTTGACCTCGGACCCGAATCCCCGGTAGGCGCCCTGCTGGCACTTGTTGGTCACCACCGCGTGCACTTCGTAGGAGACACTTCCGATCCGGTAGGGACCGGTGACCTGGGCCAGGGCGTTGCCGTGGTGACCGACGCCGAACTGCATGTAGGCGCCGTAGTCGTCGACCACGTGGACCCGCAGGCTGCGCAGGGTCCCGTCCCGCATGGCGGCCAGCTCGACGTTGTAGACGCGGTCGGAGCCGCAGTGGTCACTGTTGGAGAGGTTGTCGACGCGGTCCTCGATGAACTTCACCGGCCGGCCCGCGGCCTTGGCGCACATGCCGGCGACGGCCGCCGCCTTGACCGCCCACAGCTTGGATCCGAAGCTGCCGCCGGCGGGAACCGCCCGGACGTCGAGCTTGTTGGCCGGAACCTTGAGGGTGATGGCGAGCAGGAACAGGTAGCTCGTGAACGACAACGAGTTCTCCCAAATTGTGAGCATGCCGGTGCCGGGGTCGTACTGGGCGACGGCCCCCACCGTTTCGAGCGGCTGGCCCCCCGATCGGTTCCAGCGGAGCCTGTCCGACACCATCACCTCGGCCTCGGCGAAGTCGGCGTCGACGTCGCCGAAGACGAACGTGCGGGTGTAGGCGACGTTGGAGCCGAGCGCCTCGTGGACGAGGGGTGCGTCGGGGCCGAGGGCGGCCTCGGGGTCGACGACGGCGGGCAGCGGCTCGTAGGTGACCTCGATGAGGTCACAGGCGTCCTCGGCGATGTGGCGGCTCTCGGCCACCACGACGGCGACCCCCTCGCCGACGTTGCGGACCTTGTCGACCGCAAGGCAGCGCCAGGTGTGGCGGGCGGGGTCGGGACCGAAGTCGGGCATCGGGTCGCACAGCTCGGCCGCCTCGGCGCCGGTGATGACCGCCACCACTCCCGGCAGCTGGCGGGCCTCGGCCACGTCGATGCCGGTGATCCGGGCGTGGGCGTAGGGACTGCGGACGATGGCGGCGTGGAGCATGCGGGGGAGCACGAGGTCGTCGATGTACCCGCCGCGGCCCCGCAGGAGCCGGGGATCCTCGACCCGGGGAATGGACTTGCCGATCCACTTGAGATCGGTGGGGTGCTCGCGAACCGCTGGCATGGTCTGCCTCCTAGGCGGGTTCCCCGACGACGATGGGCATGCGATCGGCGGCGGCGAGTACCGCCTCGATGATGAACTGGTAGCCGGTGCAGCGGCACAAGTTGCCGGCGATGCCCTGGCGCACCTCGGCGGCGGTAGGGCGAGGGTTCTCTCCGAGCAGCTCCAGGGCGAGCAGGAGCATCGCCGGGGTGCAGAAGCCGCACTGCAAGCCCTGCTTCTCCCGGAACGCCTCCTGGAGCGGGTGGAGCTCGCCGTTGGCGGCCAGCGCCTCGACGGTTTGGATCTCGGCGCCGTTGGCCTGGGCGGCGAACATGAGGCAGGAGCGGACGCTCTCGCCGTTCACGAGCACCGTGCAGGTGCCGCACACGCCGTGCTCGCAGCCCACGTGGGCGCCGACCAGCCCGAGGTCCTCGCGCAGGAATTCGACCAGGGAGCGGCGGGGTTCGACCTCGGCGGCAGCGGGAACGCCGTTGACGACCATGGACACGGGGACTCGCTCGGTCATGGCTGGCCTCCGTTGGCTCGCTCGACGGCCAGTCGCAACGCCCGCCGCACGAACACCCGGGCGAGCTTGCGGCGGTATGCCCCCGAGCCCTGGACGTCGGAGGGCGGGTCGAGCCCGTCGGCGGCCGCCGCCGCCGCCTCCTCCAGGGCCTCAGGAGTGGGGGCGCCGCCGGCCAGCCGCTCCTCGGCGGCGGTGGCCCGCACCGGGATGCCGGCCACCCCGCAGAGGGAGACGGCGGCCCGGGCGACCTGGCCCCCGTCGAGGTGGACGAGGGCGGCGGCCCCGACCACGGCGAAGCCGTGGTAGGCCCGGGCGAACTCCAGGAACCCATGGCCGGTGCCCGCCG
>JBIOUX010000119.1:0-16633 GCA_044867425.1 Acidimicrobiia bacterium
GAGCACCCTCCACCAACAACGGCGCTGGTCAGACCCTATTTCTCCGGCGACTTTTTCAGCGGGAAGTAACTAACTAGTGACGAGCCGCCGGGCCCGGAGCAGCTCGGCTACCGACCAGGCCTGGAACGGGCAGCCGGTGGCGCCATGGGGGGCCTCGCCGTCGGCCGTCTCCGACACGGAGCCGAGTCCCCACTCACCCAGGTGGGCAGCCAGGCCGTCGGTCAGGCCGGCGGTGGGCAGGCCGGTGCGCCGGCAGGCCTCGACGTAGGGGCCGATCAGCCAGGGCCACACCGTTCCCTGGTGATAGGCCCGGTCCCGCTCGGCCGGCCCGCCCCGGTGGCGAGCCCGATAGCCGGGTTCAGCCGGGTCGAGGGAGCGGAGGCCGAGCGACGTCAACAGCGGGGCGCAGGCGGACACGACCGCGGGGTCCTGCAGGGGGGCGTGGGGGAGGGAGACGGCCAGCAGCTGGTTGGGCCGGAGGCGGGCGTCGTCGCCGCCGGGCCCGTCGATCACGTCGAAGAGCCCGGGGCCGTCACGCCGGGGGAAGCGGGCGGCGAAGGAGGTGCGGGCGGTCGACTCCAGGGCCCGCAGCGGGGAGCTGTCCTTGCCGAGCTGCTCGGTCAGCCCGGCCAGGGCGGCCAGGCCGTTGATCCACAAGGCGTTGACCTCGACCGGCTTGCCGGCCCGGGCAGTGACAGGGACGCCGTCGACCCGGGCGTCCATCCAGGTCAGGGCCCATCCCGGGGCGCCCTGGGTGAGGAGCCCGTCGGCCGGATCGACCCGGATGCCGAACCGGGTGCCGGCGCGGTGGGCGGCCACGATCCCGTCCAGGTCGGGGAGGAGCCGGGCGGCGAGGTCGAGGTCCCCGGTGGCGGCCACGTGACGGTCGAGGGCGTGGAGGAACCACAGGGTGCCGTCGACGGTGTTGTACTCCGTCCCGCCGGCGTCGGCGGTGTTGGCCAGCATCCCCTCGGAGAGGGAGGCGGCGGCCCGCTCCAGGAGGGCGGCGCCCTCGGCGGCCCGGCCGGTGGCCAGGAACAGGCCCTCGTAGGAGGTCATGGTGTCGCGCGACCAGTCCCCGAACCACGGGTAGCCGGCGACCACCGTGGGGCCGGCCACGATGAACTGGTCGGCGGCCAGGGCGAGGGAGGCCTCGACGCTGTCAGCCGGACGGGCCGCAGCCACGACCTCGCCGGCCCGGCGCCGGGCGGCGGCCACGATGTCGACCGCTCCGGGTGTCTCCTCGGCCAAGTCGCCGGCCCAGGCCTCGACCCCGACGCTGTCGCCCGGGTGGAGGCGGGCCACGAACCGCCCCGCGAAGGCCAGGTCCTCGGTGTCGTTGAGGCCCCGGGCGGCTTCCTCCCGGTGGCGGACCCCGTGGTACCAGGCGCCGGCCGGCTCGTAGCCGGGGCCCCGGACCCGGTAGGCCCCGTCGAAGACGAACCCACCGGCGGTGCGCTCCACGGCTGGCTCGCCCCAGGCGGCGCGCTCCCCGTGCACGTCCCGCCAGGTGCAGAGCGCCTCCAGCTCCAGCCGCACCGGCCCCGGGGCCCGCACCAGGCGGTGCACCACCCCCACCACCGCACGGCCGTGGGCCATGGCCACCTCCCGTTCCAGGACCACGTCGCCCACCGAGAACCGCCACGTGGGGACCCCGTGGCGCAGCCGGAAGGACTCCAGGTGCACGAACCCGGCGGGGTCGACGGCGCCCCCCGACCACTCATGGGTGGCGAGCCGGACCCGCCGGTCTCCGAGCACCAGGACGGGATCCAGTGCCGCCAGTCCGAGCCGGCGGCCGATGGGAGGCTCGCCGGCCACCACCAGCAGCCCGTGGTAGCGCCGGGTTCTCAGCCCAGCCACGGTTCCCATGGCGAAGCCGCCCAGCCCGTCGGTCACCAGCCACTCCCGGCCCGCCGCCGGCTCGAGGGACCCGCACACCTGCCGTCCAAAACCGGTGTCGATCATGGTGATGCAGTCTCCCCAACCGCCCGGACGTAACGGAGCCCGTCCGGCGCCATCGAGCTACTTCGGCGCGGCCCGCAACACCACGATGGCGATGTCGTCCTCGGTGCGTTCGCCGCGGTGGTCGAGGACGGAACGTTCGATGCGCCGGGCGATGCCCTCCGCCGACCGGCCCCCGCAGGTGGAGAGCAACTCCCCCAGGCGTTCCAGGCCGAACTCCTCGCCGGCCTCGTTGCGGGCCTCGATCACGCCGTCGGTGTAGAAGATGACGGCGTCGCCGGGATTGAGGTCGAGGGACTGGTTGACCAGGACCGGGTCGGGAAAGACGCCGAGGAGCACGCCGTGGGAACCCTCGACCCATTCCACCGTCTCGTCGTCCCGCAGGACCAGCGGAGGCGGGTGACCACCGACGGCCAGGGTGACCCGCAGATGGTCGGGCTGGGGATCGATGGAGGCGAACACGGCGGTGAGGAACCGGTCGGACGACGCCTGGCGCAACACGGCGTCGTTCAACTCGGCCAGCACGTCGGCCGGTCCCTGGACGGCGGAGGCGATGGCCCGCACCGTGTAGCGGGCGACGCCGGTGAGGGCGGCGGCCTCGGGTCCGATGCCGGCGACGTCGCCCAGCACCAGGCCCCAGGAGCCGGGCAGCACCTCGAACATGTCGTAGAAGTCGCCGCCCACCAGGTTGCCGGCGCCGCTGGCCCGGTAGCGGGCGGCCATGTCCGCCCCCGGGATCTCGGGCAGCAGCGGGGGCAGGAGGGTCTCCTGGAGGGCAACCGCCACCCGGGTGCGCTCGGAGAAGAGCTCGGCGTGCTCCAGTGCGACGCCGAGCTGTTGGGCCAGGCCTTCGGCGAGCTCCTCGTGGCGGGGGGTGAAAGCGTGGGCCCGGTGGTGGCCGAGGTACAGGGCGGCGACCACATCGCCCCTCCGGCTCCGGACGGGCACGGCCAGCCAGCTGCGCACCAGGCGACCGTTGGCCAGCACCCCGTAGGTCTTGGCCGCCTCCTCCTCAGGGGCCCAGGCGGCCACGTCGTCGATCCGGACCGCATGGTCGGCCCACAGCGCCCCTGCCAGCACGGGAGCCCGGCCGACGGCGGGAACCTCGGCGAAGTCCTCCCGGTCCAAGCCGGCGAAGGTCAGCGTGGCCCGCTCCCGGCTGGCGGGCAGGAAGAGGGCGAAGCGGGCACCCACCAACTGCCGGGCGGCCTCCGCCACCCCCTCGGCCAGCCGGTCAGGGTCGAGCTCGGCCAGGAGGGACGGAAGCCGGAGGAGCAGACCCTCCAGGCGCTCCCGCTCGGCTTCGAGCTGCTCGAGCGCCCGGCGGCTCAGTTCCAGCCGCGCCTCCAGGTCACCACCCTCCCCCCCGCTCACAGGAGACCAGCGTACGCATTCGCTGGTGACGTGACCGCAGATACGCGAGAGGATGCACCGACAGCGACGCGACAAGGGGGATGAGTGTGGCCGGCGACTCCTTCCCGTCCTTCCGGGCTGCGGCCGTGCAGGCGGCCTCGAGCTTCCTCGATCGCCAGGCGACCCTGGACAGGCTGGAGTCGTTGGTGGCGGAGGCGGCCCGGGGAGGAGCCCAGCTCATCGTCTTCTCCGAATCCTTCATCCCGAGCTTTCCCTTGTGGAACCTCGTCCTCGCCCCCGTCGACCAGCACCCGTTCTTCCGCGCCCTCTACGAACAGGCCCTGCCCGTTCCGAGCGTCCACACCGAGCGGCTGGCGGCCTGCGCCCGCAACGAAGGCGTCTACCTCTCTGTCGGCGTCACCGAACGCAGTCCCGTCAGTATGGGCACCCTCTACAACGCCAACCTCTTGTTCAGCCCGTCCGGTGAGCTGCTCAACCGTCATCGCAAGCTGATGCCGACGTGGGCGGAGAAGCTCACCTGGGGCCAGGGCGACGCCAGCCAGCTACGGCCCGTGGCGACCGACCTGGGCCGCATCGGGACGCTCATCTGCGGGGAGAACACCAACACGCTGGCCCGCTACGCCCTGCTGGCCCAGGGTGAGCAGGTTCACATCTCAACGTATCCGCCGGCCTGGCCGTCCCGGCGGCCAGGTGACGCCCGAAACTACGACCTGACCCGGGCCATCGAGATCCGCTCGGCGGCGCACGCCTTCGAGGGCAAGGTGTTCAATGTCGTCTCCGCCGGCGTCGTCGACGACGCCGCCGTCAAGCACATGGCCCAGGTGGACCCGTCGGTGGAGGAGATCTTCGCCACCGCGCCGCCGTCGGTTTCGATGATCCTGGGCCCTTCCGGGGAGCTCTGCTCCCCGCGCCTCGTGGGCGAGGAGGGCATCGTCTATGCGGACATCGACATCGCCGAGAGCATCGAAGCCAAACAGATCCACGACATCGTGGGGCACTATCAGCGTCCCGACCTCTTCAACCTCCAGGTCGACCAGCGTCCCCAGGAGCACATCGACCTGACGGGCACCGTGGCCGGCAGTGAGCCGCCCGTTCCTTATGAGAGTTAAAGGCCAGCCTGGTCGGCCAAATGGCGCCGGCGGCGAGTATCCCCGCTCTCGGGATCAGACTCGTGGGAAATCGAGAAGAAGGGGTGCTCAGAAGTGGTCACACGCCGTCCAAAGGGCTTGTGGGACCAGGTGAGCGTAGAAGTCGGGTCTGTAGCCATGTCGGCCTCCTTGTTTCGTGTTTGCCTATGGCCAGGAACGGTATGGGAAAATCCAGCCCCCGTCATTCGCCTGAACGACACAACGGCCGTCAGCACCCTGACCCATCGCCCCCGCTCGAGTTGGGGCCAGGTCCTCTAGGGAACGTCCCGCAACTGGGGCGCCAGGTGCTCGGGGCGGACCCCGAGGCCGATGAGGCGACCCGGGATTCTGCGGAGGATCGGCAGGCGGTCGAGCAGGCGAAGCGCGGCCGGTGTCCCCGATTCCACCCGGCCCTGAAGCACGGGGCTGAGCACCTGGTTCTGCAACAGCACCTGGAGGCCCTGGGTGATCCGGGTGGGAAGCTCCCGCCGGCGCTGCACCGCGGCCAGGTCGTCGTTGCCCGGCCGGCCGGCGCCCAGCGGGCCGATGAGCAGGTTGGCGGTGGCGACGGCGTCGGCGATGGCGAGGTTGATGCCCACACCCCCCACGGGCGACATGGCATGGGCGGCGTCGCCGATGCACAGGAGCCCGGGCCTCCACCAGCGGGTCAGGCGGTTGACCCGCACCGACAGCAGGGGGACGTCGTCCCACGAGGCCAGCTCCGCCGTGCGGTCGGCCAGGAACGGCACGATGGCGGCGATGTCATCCCGGAAGGCGGGGAGGCCCCGGTCCCGCAACGCCTTCGCCCCGTCCTTGGGGACCACGTAGCCGACCTGCCAGTGCTCGCCCCGGTTGATGAGGACGACGACCCGGCCGACGTCGAAGCGGCCCATGGTGGCCTCGGGATCATCCGGCTGGCGGGGCAGCCGGAACCACAGCACGTCGATGGGGGCGCCGACCTCCTGCACGGCCAGGCCGGCCTCCCGGCGCAGCAAGGAGTTGCGGCCGTCGCACGCCACCACCACGTCGGCCCTCACCTCGAGGTCGCCCTCGGGCCCCCGGGCCCGCACCCCCACCACCCGGCCCCCTTCGCTCACCAGTCCGGTGGCCTCCGTGTGCATCCGCAGGCTGAACGCCGGCGAGTGCCGGGCCTCGCCGGCCAGGAAGTCGAGGAAGTCCCACTGGGGGATGAAGGCGACGAAGCCGCAGCGCGCGGGGAGGTGCCGGAAGTCGGCGAAGGTGACCGTACGCCCGCCGCTGCCGGCCTGGAACTCGGCCACCTCCTGGTGGGGCAGGGCCAGGAACCGGTCGAGCAGGCCGAGCTCGCTCAGCACCTCCAGGGTCGAGGGGTGGATGGTGTCGCCCCGGAAGTCGCGCAGGAAGTCGGCGTGCTTCTCCAGCACCACGACCTCGATCCCGGCCCGGGCCAGGAGGAGGCCGAGCATCATCCCCGCCGGCCCGCCGCCGATGACGCAGCACCGGGTGATGGTCAAACGTCCCGGGACGACGAATGGATCTCCACCAGGGCGGGCCCGTCCGCCACGGCGAGGGCCTCCTCCAGCGCCGGACGCAGCTCGTCCGCGGCGCGCACCGACCATCCCTTCGCCCCGCACAGGCGGGCGTAGTCGGCGAAGTCGGGGTTGTGCAGTCCCGTCTCCCACACCGGCCGGAGGGCGGAGAGCTGCTCCCGGCTGATCTTGGCCAGCTCCCCGTTGTTGAGCAGGACGTGGGTGAGCGGGAAGCCGTACTTCACCGCCGTGGTCAGCTCGGCCAGGTACTGGCCCAGGCCTCCGTCACCCGAGATGGAGATCACCTTACGGGGATTTCGGGGGACACCCCCGGGCCCCCGGGCCGACCCCTCCCGGGCCACCGCCACCGACGCCCCCAGGGCGGCGGGGAGGCCGAAGCCGATGGAGCCCAGGTAGCCCGACATGAGAACGTCCTGGTGGCCCCGGCACTCGAAGAAGCGGCCGAAGGAATAAGTGTTGTTGCCCACGTCGACCGCGAACACGGCGTCGTCGGGGGCGAGGGCCGACAGCTCGGCGAACACCAGCGCCGGGTGGAGGCGGCCCCGGTGGTCGACCAGCCCGTGGCGCTGCGCCTTCTCCGCCCGCCACCGGGCCCAGCGGGCCGCCACCGCCTCGCGCTGCGCCGGCCGGGACACGTCCGGCACGGCTTCCCCCAGCAACCCCAGGGTCCGGCCGATCTCGCCCCACAACGGCACCTCGACCGGGTGGAACTTGCCCAGCATCATCCGGTCGAAGTCGACCTGGATGGTCGGCACCCAGGTGGCGATGGAGGTGTGGTTGGAGAAGCTGGCTCCGAGCACCAGCAGGCAGTCCGAACGCTGCATGGTGAGCGACGCCACCGGGATGCCGGAGCGACCCAGCACCCCGCAGGCCAGGGGATGGTCGTCGGGGACGATCCCCTTGCCCTTGAAAGTGGTGATGACGGGGGCGTCGATCCGCTCGGCGAAGGCCAGGATCTCGGACCGGTAGGGGCGGGCGCCGTTGCCGCAGATGACCACGGGCCGCTGCGCGCCGGCGAGCAGCTCGGCCGCCCGGGCCAGCTCCGCCTCCGGCGGGGCGATCTCGGGGGCGGCGATCCGCCCCCGGCGGGGCCGGGCCCGGGGCGGGTCGGTCCCGGCCAGTTCCTGAACCTCGTCGGGGAAGATGAGGTGGGCCACGTCCCGCTCCACCAGGGCATGCTTCATGGCCAGGGCGGCCAGCTCGGTGGCGTTCTCGGGGCGGAGCACCGTCTGGCTCCACTCCGACACGGCCGAGAAGGCCTCGGCCAGGGGCACCTCCTGGAACGCCCCCGGACCGAGCACCTGGGTCTGCACCTGGCCGGTGAGGGCCAGCACCGGGACCCGGTCGACCTTGGCGTCCCACAGCCCGGTGAGGAGGTTGGTGGCTCCCGGCCCGGCGATGGAGAAGCAGGCCGCCGGGCGGCCGGTGAGCTTGGCGTAGCCGGAGGCGGCGAAGGCGGCGGCCCCCTCGTGGCGGATCCCCACGTAGGTGAGCCGGCCGGCGGCCGCCGCTTTGCGCAGGGCATCGGCCAGACCCAGGTTGGAGTGCCCCACCATGCCGAAGACGGCGTCGAGGCCCCAGTCGCAGAGCACCTCCACCATCTGGTCCATGAGCGAGATCCGCTCCTCCTCCACCGGGAGGCGCACCCACAGCCCACCGTCTCGCTCTTCGACCTCGTAGGCGGTGGCGGCGTCGGAGAAACCCGGCGGGGGCTTGCCCGACACCGGGTCGTATTCGTAGGCGTGCCACGGGCAGATGACGTAACCGTTCTCGATCTGGCCGTCGCCCAGGGGGCCGCCCTGGTGGGGGCAGCGGTTGTCGAGCACGCCGTAGCCCTCGGCGGTGCGGGTCAGGCACAGCGCCCGGCCGCCGGCCACCACCGTCGTCACCCGGCCCTCGACCAGCCCGCCCGGGTCGACCCGCACCCATTCGGTCGCCTCTGGCGCTGTCATCTCGTCCATGACCCCCCTTCCCGTGCACCGACCAGCGGTCTGGCAAAAGCTGGAGACCGCCCGGACCGTCCCTTTCGTGCCGGTTCGTGCCGCTCAATGGCGGTCCCATCGGCGTCGAAGAAGAAACGACCGATTTGATGTTGTCTTAACCCGACCTCGCAAGGCTACGGTGCCGATGCGCTCCTCACATTTGAGATTTTTTACCGTCGCGGGGTTGATCGCGGTGGCGACCCGGCTCGCAGGAGCGAACTCGGTACTGTCCGTCATGACCGTCGGTGGTCTCGCCCTCGGCGCCGTCGCGGTGGGCGTCGGCCTGCACGGCCGGGAGCAGACCAGGGACTGGCGCCGGGCGTGGTGGCTCCTCAGCGGCGGCCTCCTGGCCTTGGTGTTCAGCAGCTTCGTGGGGGCGATCTCGGATGCGGGTCCTGCCTCCTTCCCGACGGCCGTCGAGCCCTTGGCCCTGATCGGCCAGGCCTTGGCCCTCGGGGCGCTGATCCTTCTCGTCCGGCACCGCCTCCCGGGTCGTGCTCTGGACATCGTCTTCGAGGCCGCCACCATGGCCGTCGCCCTTGGTTTCGTCATCTGGGCCCTGGCCATCGTGCCCGGTGGAAGCGTGGGCGGTCCCGGGGGTCAGGTGAAGGTGCTGGCAATGGTCTTTCCGCTCCTCGACCTCGTCTGCCTGTGGCTCGTCGTGCGGGTGATCCTGCTCAGCGAAGACCATCCCGTCGCCTACCGCTACCTCGTCGGGGCGCTCCTGTGCCTGTGCACCGTGCATTCGGTCACGGCCGGAAGCGTGCTCCAGAACTGGGCCCCGGCGCGGGGTGGGCTCAACGCCCTGACCCTGTGGTCCTACTGTCTCTGGGGGGCCGGTGCCCTGCACCCGTCGCTTCGCGAGCGTTTCGCCCCGGTTCCGTCCCGTCCGACCGGCGAGGTGGGACGTCACCGGCTGGCTCTGGTGATCGGCGCCCTGCTGGTCGGCCCGGCGGTCATTGCGCTCCAGTTCGCCCGGGGCCAGTCGCTTCACCCGTTGCTGGCTCTCCCGGCGGCGATGCTCATGCCGGGGCTCATCGCCGCCCACCTGCTCTATCAGGTGCGCGAGCGGGCCGGCGCCGAGTACCGGGCGCAGCACGATCCCCTCACCGGACTGCCCAACCAGGTGCTCTTTCGCGACCGGGTGAACGTCGCTCTGGCGCACGCCGCCCGCCACGGCAGCGGGTTCGCCGTGATGTTCCTCGACCTGGACCGGTTCAAAGACGTGAACGACAGCCTCGGGCACGCGGTCGGCAACCAGCTGCTGCAGGCGGTGGCCAACCGGCTGCGCCAGACACTTCGAGCCGAGGACACCGTGGCTCGCATGGGGGGCGACGAGTTCACCCTGCTGGTGGCGGGAACGACGGGCGCCCGAGACTGCCAGATTGTCGCTGACAAGGTGCTGCGCGCCTTCAGCGAGCCGTTCCTCGTCGGTGCCCGCGAGCTCTTCGTCAGCAGCAGCATCGGCATCGCCGTCAGCCCGGCCGACGGCACCGACTTCGACACCCTGCTCAAGCACTCGGATACGGCCATGTACCGGGCCAAGGCCAAGGGCCGCGACGCGTCCCACTTCTACACCTCGGCGATGAGCGCCAAGGCGGAGGTGAAGCACGCTCTGGAGAGCAGCCTCCGGGCCGCCATCGAGCGTGACGAGCTGGAGCTGCACTACCAGCCGAAGGTCGACCTCAAACACCGGAGCGTCGTCGGTCTCGAGGCACTGGTCCGCTGGAACCACCCGAAGCTCGGCGTCCTTTCTCCCGGCGCCTTCATCCCACTGGCGGAGGAGACGGGGCTGATCGTCCCACTGGGGGAATGGGTCCTCGAGGCCGCCTGCCGGCAGGTCCGCCAGTGGATCGAAGCCGGGCTCACGCCCATTCCCGTCGCCGTCAACCTCTCAGCCCGTCAGTTCCGGCAGCAACGCGTCGAAGACGTTGTCGCCCGGGTGCTCGAAGAGCAGGGAGTCGACGGGCGGTTGCTGGAGCTGGAGCTGACCGAGAGCGTCTTCCTGCACGACGTACACGCCACCCGGGCCACGCTCGCCGAGCTGCGGAGCCTGGGCGTTCGGTGCGCGATCGACGACTTCGGGACCGGCTTCAGCGGGCTGAAATACCTGGCCGAGATGCCCATCGACAGCCTCAAGATCGACCAGTCGTTCGTGCAGAAGATCTCGCGGGCCACCGATGACGCGCCGATTGTCGGGGCGGTCATCGCGCTGGCCCGCAACCTCCACATGAACGTCGTGGCCGAGGGCGTGGAAACGGAGGAGCAGGCCCGCTTCCTGACCGCGCACGGCTGTGAGCAGATGCAGGGCTATCTGTTCAGCCGCCCATTGCCGGTGGGCGAGATCGAGCAGGTCGTCTTCATCGACGGCGAGGAGGAGCTCAAGAACTCCCCGCCGGGCGTGCTGGCGCCCAGTTTCAAGTTGTACACCCCGCCTTCCGGTCTCGCTTCCGCTACGGCAGGGTCGCTCCTCTACGCCCTGGGGTCAGAGGACGACAGCGGCACGTTCGAGCCGGGTCAGGTCGCCGCCCTCCTCGCGGCCCTGCAGTCCGAAGAGCGGCTCATCCCGGTGGGCGAGCGCATGTGGCGATCCGCCTCGGTCAGGCTGGCCGCCGGCACGTTCGCGGGCCTCATGCCGCTCTCCGGGGGCCTGGCGGCGGCGGGCGCCTTGCCCACCCCGGCCCAGGAACTCGCCTCCAGCGTCCTGGCGGAGGTCAACGTGACGGTCCCCACCCCGGATCACCGAGGTGACCTTGGCTTCCGGACAGAGTCCGGGACGGTCAGGCCCGGTCGGCCAGAGGGATCGAAGCCCGGGACGCAACACCCCACGTCTGGCCACGAGGGTGGCCCGGGCAGTTCGAAGGACGACAAGCAAAAGGCTGACCCGCCCGGGCATTCCGACCCCGGCTCCAACAAGGACAAGCCCGGGAAAGAGGATCCCGGTACTTTGCCCGACGCAGGTGACAAGGGCGGGGCGAAGCCGACCGGCCCCGGCAAGGTCCAGCCGGGCGGCGGCAACCCGGACCCGAGCGGCGGCGCCCCAGACCGGGGCGGCGACCATGCGGAGCCGGGCCGGGGCAACCCCGAGCCGGGCCGGAACGACTCCGCCGGGGACCACGGCAACTCGGACTCCGCCGGCAGCTCGAAGTCCGGGCACCCTCTCGGGGCGCCACCGGGCAACGCCGACCCGGGGACCCACCCGGAGCACCCGTTGGGCGCCCCTCCGGGTACCTCGAACTGACGGCACCAGGGCGAAGACATCCCGGTACCACCAGTCGTTACAGGCCCGAACCGTTCCGGTCGACCTCGAACCAGACCGTCTTGCCCCCGCCGGCGGCCGGGTCGACGCCCCAGCGGCGGGCCAGGGACTCGACCAGGGCCAGCCCCCGCCCCGAGGTGTCCTCGTCGGCCGCCGCTCTGGGCCGCGGCGCGGTGGGCGAGGCATCCATCACCTCCACCCGGACGCTTCCGGGCAGGAGGCGGACCAGCACCTCCACCTCGCTCCCGCCGTGGACCACGGCGTTGGTCACCAGCTCGGAGACCAGCAGCGTGACGGTCTCCTCCAGGTCCTCGGAGTCGGCGCCGGCCAGGGCGTCCCGCACGAAGCGCCGGGCGGCCCGGGCGCTCTGCGGATCCCGAGCCAGGCGGGTCGACGCCTCCTCCAGCACCGCCTGGACGGCTTCGACCAGGCCGACCAGGGCCTCGAGCTCCTGGCCCAGGCGCCGGGCGGGAGTGGCCTTCCCCAGGAACCCGAGGGCGCCCGCCGCCCGGCTGGCCAGGCCCAGATCGGCCGGGTCGTGACCGGAGACCAGCACCACCCGGGCCCCAGGGGCCTCCACCCGCAGCCGGGCCAGGCCCTCGAAGGCGTCGGGCGCCGAGCAGTCGAGCAGGATCAGGTCGGGCGTCAGCTCCGCCGCCGACTCCGCCGCCCTCCGCCCGTCGCCGGCTTCCCCCACCACGGAGAAGCCGGGGTGCGGTTCCAGTGCCAGGCGCACGACCAGGCGGTAGTCGGGGTCGTCGTCGACGACCAGGACGCGCTGGCTCATGCCGGGCGGTTCGGGGTCGGGGCCGGGGCCGGGGTGCTGGCCGTTCCCGTCCCGCCGGCCAGCTCGAAGTGCACGGCGGTGCCGCCTGTGTCGCCGGACTCGGCCCAGATCACCCCACCGTGGCGCTCCACGATGCGCCGGCACATGGCCAGGCCCAGCCCCTGGCCCCACACGGTGAACAGCTTGGGCAGCTCGGCGGGGTCGATCCCGGGCCCGTTGTCGGCCACCGTCACCCGCCAGCGGGGCTCGGCCCGGACGGCCGAGATGGTCACCTCCGGGGGCGCCTGGCCCCGGTGGCGCACGGCGTTGTCCAGCAGGTTGACGAATAGCCTGACCAGCGCCCGCCGGTCGCCTTCGACCTCGGGCAGGTCGTCGGCCAGGATCTTCCCGCCCGCCACCTCCAGTGCGGCCCGCACCTCGACCGCCGCTTCCGCCACCACCTCACCCAGGGCCACCGGCTTGCGGTCCAGCTCCCCCGTGGTGGCCCGGGCGTACTCGAGCAGGGTGCCGACCACGGCCCCGGCCCGTTCGGTTCCCGCCGCCGCCCGCTCCACCAGGAGGCGGGCTTCAGGCACCATCGTTTCCCGGTGGCGCTGGTCGAGCAGGTCGAGGAGCCCGGCCACGGAATGCAGGGGCTCGCGCACCTCGTTGCCGGCCACCGTGGCGAAGCGTTCCAGCGCGGTGTTGGACCGTTCCAGCTCGGTGGCCTGCGCGGCCAGCGCCTCGTTGGCCTGGTTGAGCTCCACGAGCCGTTCGGCCAGCTCGGCCCGTTGTCGCTCAATGGTCGCCCCCCGGGTCCACAGCTCGGCCAGCACGGCCACCTTGGCCCGCAGGATCTCGGGTTCGAAGGGCTTGTAGACGTAGTCGACGGCTCCGGATTCGTAGCCCCGCAGATAGTGCTCCGGCTCTCCGGAGATGGCGGTCAGGAAGATGATGGGGACGTGGCGGGTTCGCTCCCGTCCCTTGATCAACCGGGCCGTCTCGAACCCGTCCAGGACGGGCATCTGCACGTCGAGGACGATGACGGCGAACTCCTTGCCCTGGCCGGGGTCGCCCCCCGGCCCGGGTCCCAGCAGGTGGCGCAGCGCCTCCTCGCCCGACGACGCTTCCACCAGCTCGAAGTCGAGCGGCTCGAGCACGGCGCGCAGCGCCAGCAGGTTGTCGCGCCGGTCGTCGACCAGCAGGACCCGGGGCCTGTCCGTGGTCAACGCCAGGTGGTCCTCACCGCTCGAGCCACAGCCGCATGAGAGCCAGGAGCTGGTTGATCTCCACCGGCTTGGTGATGTAGTCGGACGCCCCCGCGGCCAGGCTCTTCTCCCGGTCGCCCCGCATCGCCTTGGCGGTGAGGGCGATGATGGGCAGGTCCTTGAAGCCCGGCATCTTGCGGATGGCGCGGGTGGTCTCGTAGCCGTCCATCTCCGGCATCATGATGTCCATCAGCACCAGGTCGACGCCTGCTGTCTTCTGGAGCAGGTCGATGCCCTGGCGGCCGTCCTCGGCGGTGAGCACCTCCACCCCCTGGTCTTCCAGGGCGCTGGTCAGGGCGTAGACGTTGCGGACGTCATCGTCCACGATGACGACGCGGCTGCCGGCCAGCGACGGGTAGGTCGCCGCCTCCGCCGCCTCGTCGACCACCAGCGTCTCGCCCGGCGTGGACGGAGCCGACACCGCCGCCAGCCTCTCGGGGTGGCTGCCGAGCGCCGGGAGCAACAGGGTGAAGGTCGAGCCCTTGCCCGGCTCGCTCACCACCTGGATCTCCCCGCCGAGCAGGCGGGCGATCTCCCGGCTGATGGACAGACCCAGGCCGGTCCCGCCGTAGCGGCGGGTGGTGGTGCCCTCGGCCTGCTGGAAGGCCTCGAAGATGACCAGCAGCTTGTCCGACTCGATGCCGATCCCGGTGTCGCACACGGAGAAGGCGACCACGTCGAGGCTGGTGCCCTCCAGCAGATGGTTGAAGAAGCGGGTGCCCGAGGGTGCCTTCTCCACCCGCAGGGTCACGGAGCCCTCCTCGGTGAACTTGAAGGCGTTGGACAGCAGGTTCTTCAGGATCTGCTGCACCCGGTGGCCGTCGGTGGTGAGCGTCTCGGGGAGGCCGTCGGCCAGATCCAGGGTGAACTGCAGGGACGCCTGGTCGGCGATGGGCCGGAACGTCTGGGACAGCTCGGAGCACAGGTCGGAGATGCGCACCGGGGCCATGGCCACGTCCAGCTTGCCCGCCTCCACCTTGGACAGGTCGAGGATGTCGCTGATCAGGTTGAGCAGGTCGTGGCCGGCGTCGCGCACGCTGCGAGCGAACTCCACCTGCTTGGGCGTGAGGTTCCCGTCGGGGTTGTCGGCCAGCAGCTTGGCCAGGATGAGCAGCGAGTTGAGCGGCGTGCGCAGCTCGTGGCTCATGTTGGCCAGGAACTCCGACTTGTACTTGGACGACAGGGCGAGTTGCTCGGCCCGCTCCTCCAGCTCCCGGCGGGCCAGCTCGATCTCGGCGTTCTTCACCTCGATGGCCCGGTTCTGGCGAGCCAGCTCGAGGGCCTTCTCCTCCAACTCGGCGTTGGTGTGCTGCAGCTCCTCCTGGCGCTTCTGGAGCTCGGACCCGAGGGACTGCGACTGCTCCAGCAGCTCCTCCGTCCGCATGGTGGCGATGATGGTGTTGAGGACCACGCCCACCGTCTCCACGATCTGCTCCAGGAAGGACTGGTTGATCGCCGAGAAGGGCCGGAAGGAGGCCAGCTCCAGGACGGCCAGGCACTGCTCCTCGAACAGGACGGGCAGGACGACGATGTTGACCGGAGAGCCGTCACCCATCCCCGTCGAGATGCGCAGCGACGTCTTGGGCACGTTGGTGACGAGGATCGTCTTCTTCTCCAGCGCCGACTGGCCTACCAGGCCCTCGCCGGTGGTGTACTCGGTGGGGACGTTCTTCCGTGCCCGGAAGCCGTAGCCGGCCATGAGCCGGTAGGTGGGCTGGTCGCCTTTGCCGCCGGGCTCGGCCATGTAGAAGGCGCCGTGCTGGGCGCCGACCAGGGGGGTCAGCTCCGACATGATGAGCCGGGACACCGCCCGCAGGTCGCGGTGGCCCTGGAGCATGGCGCCGATGCGGGCCAGGTTGGACTTGAGCCAGTCCTGCTCCTCGTTGCGGGTGGTGGTCTCGGACAGGTTGGCGATCATCTGGTTGATGGTGTCCTTCAGCTCCTCGACCTCGCCGGCGGCGTCGACGGTGATGGTCCGGGTCAGGTCACCCTGGGTCACGGCGGTGGCCACGTTGGAGATGGAGCGCACCTGGGTGGTCAGGTTGCCGGCCAGCTGGTTCACGTTGTCGGTGAGCGCCTTCCAGGTCCCGGAGACGCCCTCCACCTCGGCCTGCCCACCGAGCATGCCCTCGGTGCCGACCTCGCGGGCCACCCGGGTGACCTCGGCGGCGAAGGCCGAGAGCTGATCCACCATCTTGTTGACGGTGTCCTTCAGCTGGAGGATCTCGCCCCGGGCGTTCACGGTGATGTGCTGGGACAGGTCGCCCCGGGCCACCGCCGTGGTGACCTGGGCGATGTTGCGGACCTGGTCGGTGAGCGAGTCGGCCAGGGTGTTGATGTTGTCGGTCAGGTCCTTCCAGATGCCGGACACGCCGGGGACCGTCGCCTGGCCGCCGAGCTTGCCCTCGGTGCCCACCTCGCGGGCCACCCGGGTCACCTCGGAGACGAAGGCGGAGAGCTGGTCCACCATGGTGTTGATGGTGTTCTTCAGCTCCAGCAGCTCGCCGCGTAGCTCCACGGTGATCTTGCGGGACAGGTCACCCCGGGCCACGGCCGTGGTCACCTGGGCGATGTTCCGCACCTGGGACGTCAGGTTGGAGGCCAGCTGGTTCACGTTGTCGGTCAGGTCCTTCCAGGTCCCGGACACGCCGGGCACGATGGCCTGACCGCCCAGACGGCCCTCGGTACCCACCTCGCGGGCCACCCGGGTGACCTCGTCGGCGAAGGCCCGGAGCTGGTCCACCATGGTGTTGATGGTGTCCTTCAGCTCGGCCACCTCACCCCGGGCCTCCACGGTGATCTTCTGGGACAGGTCGCCCTGGGCCACGGCGGTGGTGACCTGGGCGATGTTGCGGACCTGGGAGGTGAGGTTCGCCGCCATCTGGTTGACGTTGTCGGTGAGGTCCTTCCACGTACCCGACACGCCGGGGACGAGCGCCTGGCCACCGAGCTTGCCCTCCGTGCCCACCTCGCGGGCCACACGGGTGACCTCGTCGGCGAAGGACGAGAGCTGGTCCACCATGGTGTTGATGGTGTCCTTGAGGGCGAGGATCTCGCCCCGCACGTCCACGGTGATCTTCTGACCGAGGTCGCCCTTGGCCACGGCGGTGGTCACCTGGGCGATGTTGCGCACCTGGGAGGTCAGGTTGGAGGCCATGGAGTTCACCGAGTCGGTGAGGTCCTTCCACGTGCCCGCCAGACCCTCGACCCTCGCCTGACCACCGAGCTTGCCTTCCGTGCCCACCTCGCGGGCCACACGGGTGACCTCGTCGGCGAAGGCCTGGAGCACGTCGGTCATCGAGTTGATGGTGTCGGCCAGGGCGGCCACCTCGCCCTTGGCCTCCACGGTGATCTTCTGGGCCAGGT
>JBIOUX010000120.1:0-43928 GCA_044867425.1 Acidimicrobiia bacterium
ATCCTGGCGGCAGGGCTTACCGCCACTGCGCGTGGAGGGAGGCCCGAAGTCAGGGCGCCCGACGAAGCGCGAACCACCGGACGGGAGGCGGCATGAGCACGCCTCCCAAAGGAATCCCACGGCTTCAGCCGCGGGAGGAGGTCAACATCACCCATTCCGTCACCCCGATGCGGTTGGCGCCCACCGCCCTTCGCTCATGAGGTCGTCCGTCCCGGTGGCGGGGCCGACCGACTCGGGCCAGTCGCTCGAACCCAAGGAGCTCTACGAGCGGCCGCGGCCCTTCAAGGACCTGGTGGCCAGGGACATTCTCGAGCCCGACGAGGACCGCACGGGGGACGACTGACGCCCGCCTGGTTCCATCCAGCGTCACGAACGGCGCCACGGCGTAACTGAAGCCTCCCCGAGCGCCCGAAGCGTTTGAGCCGTGTCGCGCTCAAAACCCGCCGCTCCCTGCCGATCAGGACCGTGGGCCACTTTCGGCCCAGCCGGTGCGAACCACGACAGAGAGCCCGATGAAGACGACACTCAACCGTTGCCCCCACTGCTGGTCGTCGCTGCCGGAGTCAGTCGGCGAGCGTTGCCTGCACTGCGACCGGCTCCTCGACGTCAGCAGGCGCCGGCGCAAGCGCACCGGACCACCCTCCGAACCGGTTTCGGCCGTGGTCACCCGAGGAGAGGCCGCCACGGAGTCCTCAGCTCCCCCGTACCGGAGCCCCTGGGCTGTCACTGAGCCTGGCACATCCGCGCCATCGCCCCCGCTGGCGCCGCCTGCCGAGGGGCCCGTGGTGGCGGCGCCGCCGCCGCCGGAGGCACCCCTGACGGAGCCGGTTTCCTGGGCGCCGGTGACGGTGCCGGTCCCGCCTGACGAGGTCGCGGAGTGGGGCGCCCCGCCGGAGAGCCCGCCGGGCTCCGACGGCAGCCCGACCGGAGGCACCAAGCGCTGGCTGGTCGTCCTGCTGGTGGTCGCGCTGGTGGCTTCCGTCGCCGGCGTCGCCGGCTGGAAGCTGACGCGCTCTGACGCCCCGAGCTTCCCCAGTACCTGGGATCCCCAGGTGACCGACCTCGTCGAATTCGTGGAGCGTGAGCGTGACCTGCGCTTCCGCCACCCGGTCCACGTCGACTTCCTGCCCGAGGCCGAGTTCCGCGAGCTGGTCACCGGCGAGGAATCCGATCTCAGCACCGAGGATCGCCAGGACATGGAGGCGATCGCCGGGATGCTGCGAGCCCTCGGCCTGGTCGACGGGGACGTCGACCTCTTCCAGGCCGTGAACCAGCTCACCGGCGAGGGCATCCTCGCCTTCTACGACCTGGAGGCCAAGCGCATCCGGGTACGCGGCACCGAACTCACCGTCAAGATGAGAGCGACGCTCGTCCACGAGCTGACCCATGTTCTCCAGGACCAGGTCTTCGACCTGGGACGCGACTTCCCCGTCGAGGCCCAGAACGAGACCTTCCAGCCCGTGTACGAGGGTGACGCCGAACGTGTGCAGAGCGCCTGGGTGGCGACGCTGAGCGACGCTGAACTCGCCCAGTACGAGGAGGACGCGGCGGCGGAGTCTGATGCGATCGACATCACCGGTGTCCCCGAGGCCCTCAGCGTGTTTTTCGGCGCTCCCTATCAGCTCGGCCAGCCCTTCATCAAGTTGCTGGTGAAGACGGGCGGCGAGCGGGCGGTCGACGAGGTTCTCGAGTCACCTCCCAGCAGCGACGCTCAGCTCTTCGACCCCTTCCGGTACTTGTTGGACGGCGGCCCCGCCATCGTCGACGTGCCCAAGCTGGCCAAGGGCGAGAAGCGAACCGACGATGGCCCGTTTGGAGCCTTCGGGCTGTTCATGGTCCTGGCCCAGCGGCTGGACGCCCACCAGGCGCTGTCCGTGGCCGATGCTTGGGGCGGCGACGCCTACGTCAGCTTCGAGCGGGACGGCCGGCACTGCGTGCGGGCCGCCTTCACCGGCAAGGACACCGCCGGCACCGCCACCATCGCCGATGCCCTCGAGACCTGGGCGGCGGCCCTGCCCAATGGCAACGCCTCAGTCGTCCGGGACGCGGGCCTGATCGAGCTCAACTCCTGCGATCCCGGGTCGGCGGCGACGACACCTGAGCCGGGCCGGTTGTCCTCGGCGCTGAACCTCCCCGTCTTCCGCTCCTACCTCGGCATCGGGATCCTGGACGTGGTCGACTCCAAAGAACTGGCCCGTTGCTCCGCCAACTACCTGGTCAACAGCTTCAGCTCGTCGGAGCTCGAGACGTTCATGATCGAAGGACCCGACGACGCGTTCTTTCAGCGCAGTTTCGAAGCCGGCCAGGCATGCGCCGCATCGTCGGGACAACCCGTCAGCACTCGAAGCTGAGGAACTTCTGACAACCATCCGCTGAAGCGATGCGCTACTTCTTGTCCCGCAGGAAGTGCAGGGCGATGGCGAATCCGATTCCCATCACCGTGATCATCCCGAAGAAGAAGACGTTGGGGTTGAGCTTTTCCAGGAAGTCGCCCATGCAGCCCTCCACGGGGGCACCGGAGTGGTGATACGCCAGCGTACGCGAATGGCGGCATCATCTACCGCCCGGTCTCCATACGAGTGCGACGGTCGAAGAAATCAGCGGAAGCGGGGGGCGGCCATGTTGGCTTCACTCTCCAGTTTGTGGAGCCGCTCGTCGTAGCCGATCTGACGGAAGAGGTCGGCCAGGCTGTCGTAGGCCCCGTAGTCGTCGGTGAAGCTGCCCTCGTAGGGCTCGTCCTCCCATCGATCGTGTTCCTGCACGAACAGGGCGTACTCGTGCTCGGCGTGGTCCTCGAAGTCGGCGTTCAGCCGGTAGGACCACCGCGGCTTCATCGCGTACAGGACCCAGGACAGCTGGTAGTAGCCGAAGGCCAGGACCTGGGGCACCAGCCAGTGCAGGAGCCACGGCGACCGGGGCTCATCGCCGATGAGCTCTTCGAGGATGAGCAGGTGCCACTGCTCGTTGTCCTGTTCCCAGCGGTTGGCCCGCACCCGGTCGAAGATCCGCCGGGCGAAGCCGGGTTGGCTGGCGGTGTGGGTCACGGCGACGTAGGCCACGTTCTCCCACGCCTGGTAGGGGACGCGGGCCACCAGCTCGAGGACTCGGAACTTCTTCAATGTCCTCGGTTCCCCATAGAGGGCGTCCATCATCCAGAACAGCAGGCGGGCGCTCAGCGAGTAGTGCCGGCGGGGCGAGGCCAGGCTCGCCTCCTGCTCGGTGACCAGCTGCTTGTGATCGAGCCGTTCGATCGGGCCGAACGGCGGCTGATGGGTGACCGCTTTCGAGACCGGCCCTTCCGGTGCCTCCCTCATTCGGAATTCCTCCCGTGGCAGGCGCAACGTCCGCTACTTACCCCATCTTTGACGGAGTCGTCGCCGGAATACGACCGCGCCGGGGCCTGTTGGCCGCGGGGAGCGACGACATCGGGAGGCACGGTGGAACTGGGCGGCGTCGGGGTGTGGAGTACGCCGCTGCGCTCTGGCGCCCGAGACGACGTGGTCGACGCCGCCGCCGAGCTGGGGAGTCTCGGCTATTCCGCCCTGTGGTTCGGGGACGTCGGTGGCGACGTGTTCGGGGCCGCCGCCACCCTGCTGGAGGCCACCCGCTCGATCATGGTGGCCACCGGCATCCTCAACCTGTGGATGCACGACCCGGCCGAGACCGCCGCCGGGTTCGCCCGCCTCTCCGCCGCCCATCCGGGCCGGTTCCTGCTCGGCATCGGGGCCAGCCATGCCCCCATCGTCGACCGGACGGATCCGGGCCGGTACCGCCAGCCGCTGGCGGCGATGGCGGCCTATCTCGATGCCCTCGACACGGCCGAGCCCCCGGTGCCGGCGGAGGCCCGGGTCCTGGCCGCGCTCGGTCCCAAGATGCTGACCCTGGCCCGGGAGCGGTCCGCCGGCGCCCACCCCTACCTCACCACCCCCGAACACACCCAACAGGCCCGGGAGATCCTGGGCGCCGATCGGCTGCTCGCCCCCGAGCAGCGGGTCGTCCTGGAGACGGACCCGGCCACCGCCAGGGAGGTGGGCCGCCAGCATCTGGCCATCTACCTGCGGCTTCCCAACTACACCAACAACGTGCGGCGCCTCGGCTTCACCGACGACGACCTGGCCGGCGCCGGCAGCGACCGGCTCGTCGACACCCTGGTGGCGTGGGGCGACGAGGACACCGTCGCCCTCCGGGTCCGTGAACATCACGACGCCGGCGCCGACCACGTCTGCATCCAGGCCCTCACCGGCGACCGGAACGCCCTTCCCCGGGAGGCCTGGCGCCGCCTGGCCCCAGCCCTGGTCGAGGCGGGCTGACCGCGGCTGCACCCATGACCTGGCGGCTCTCGTCGAGCATCGGTCACGTACCCGACGACCCGGTTGGCGGCGCCGTGGCGGAGGCCATCGCCGAGATGCTCCGCTGGTCCACGGTCGAGCTGCGCTACTCGCCCGACGACGCGCCGCCACCCCCGCAACCCGACGAGCCGGCCACGGCCAGCGCCACCGGGCCCGGGCCCCCCGGCTGGCACATCACCTTGACGGTCCGCCTCCGCAGCCGCATCGCCCCGCTGTTGACGCCGGCCAGCGCCCCCTTGCTCGAGTTCCTGAGCGTCCTGCCCGGTGCCGGGCTGCGGGCAGCGGCGCGCCTGTCGACCGCCGGCGCTCACGGCGCTGGTGCAGCGGCGCTGACCCCGGCGCTGCGCCGGGCGCTGCGGGACACCATCGTCGTCGAAGCGCTCAGCCGCCACCCCGCCGGCGACTGCGACCGCACGGCCTCGGCCGACTTGATTGCCAACACCGTCGAGTACCTGATCGAGCTCAGCGGCACCCGGGTCGAGTCCCACGATCTGACCCACGGCGTCATCATGACCGACGTGCTCCAGGACACGCCCCGGCTCCGGTTCGACTACCCCGCCGACCTGCGGGCGGCCAAGCGGGCGCCCCTCCTGTTCGACGGGCAGCGGTCGCTGCTCATCGTCGACCGGGAGGGGAGGGCCCGCACCGAGCTGCAGGGCCACCGGCTCGACCGTCTCGTCCCCGGTGCGGCCCGTCTCGACGCCGACGCCGCCGCCTTCTCCGACATCGGGTCGCTGGTGGGCGAGGGCACCCGCCGGCTCGGCGGCATCGGCTTTTTCCTCGGGGCCGACCGCACCGTCTGGGTCTTCGCTGGTGGCCAGCCTCTCCTCCTGCGCCGCGGCGAGCGCTGGACGGCCTTCCCCCTCGAGCTGGCGACGGCCGTGGCCAGCGCCAGCGGCGCCCGGGACGTCGCCGCCGACATCCTCGTCCGAGCCGCCTTCATCATCTCGGCGCAGCGCAGCGGCGCCATCCTGGCCATCGTGGCCGACCCCGACTCGCTGGACGGGATCGTGTCCCCCAAGGACCGCTACGACCTGCGCAACGCGGTGGATCCGGCAGCCATGCAGACCGAGACCAGGCTGCACCACCTCATCGACGCCGGCAACCTCGATGCCCAGACCCTGGCGCGCTTCGCCGCCCTCGACGGCGCCACCATCCTCGACCGGGACGGGAACCTGCTCGCCTACGGCGCCATCGTGACCAGCGCCGACAGCCACCATGAGGGCGCCCGCACGGCGGCGGCAACCACCCTGTCGCAGACCGCCGAGATCGTCCTCAAGGTCTCGGTCGACGGCGACATCACCGTCTTCCGAGCCGGTGATGCGATTGCCACGCTGCTCGGCTGACATTTTGGGGACGAAGCGCCGCGAATCGCACCGCACCAGCCGGTCATGACGTCACATGCCTCAAAAAAAGGGACCGGCGCACCTGATATTGCCGGGAGACCCTGATCGCGCCACCCAGCTGGTGGCGCGCCCCACAGAACGCCCCCGGGAGAGTTCAGTGCTGAGCGGGCGTGCCGGAGATGAGGATGATGATGCAGCGCAGAACGATCGCGGTCCTGAGTACAGCGGTGGCGGTGCTGGTCTCCGTCGCGGGATTCGGGGGCGTCGCCCAGGCGGCCAAGCCCACCCGGCCGTTGCTGTCGATCGCCAACGCCAGCGTGGCCGAGGGCAACAGCGGGACGACCGACCTGTCGTTCACGGTCGCCGCCTCGCCGGCTCCGAGCCGCAAGGGCACCTTCGTCTCCTACTTCACCGCCAACGGGACGGCCATCGCCCCGGGTGACTACACCGCCATGACGTCGCCGCAGCAGGTCCCGATCCCCATCGGCGCCACCAGCGTGACGATCACCGTTCCCCTCGCCGGCGACGCGCTTTTCGAGTCGGACGAGACCTTCTTCGTGAACCTGCGCACGCCGATCAAGGCCAAGATCGCCAAGTCCCAGGCCACGGCCACCATCCTCAACGACGACGCCACGCCGACCGTGGCCATCGCCGGTTCCAGCCTGACCGAGGGCGACAGCGGGACGACCGTCGCCTCCTTCCCCATCACGCTGTCCGCTCCCAGCGGCAAGGCCGCCACGGTCCATTACGCCACCAGCGACGGGACGGCCACCGCCGGCGAGGACTACCAGGCCACCAGCGGCGACCTCACCATCCCCCCGGGTGTGACGACGGCTGCGGTCACAGTTCCCGTCACCGGTGATACCAGCATCGAGCCCAACGAGATCTTCACGGTCACCCTCTCGGACCCCATCGATGCCAACCTGGGCACGGCGGCGGCGACGGGCACCATCGTCAACAACGACCCGGCCGGCCCCTCAGCCCTGTCCATCGGGGACCAATTGGCGGTGATCGAGGGCAACAGTGGGACGACGTCGGCCACCTTCACCGTCACCCTGAGCTCGCCTTCGGCCAGCCCCGTCGCCGTGAGCTACACCACCGCCGACGGCACCGCCCTGGCCGGGAGCGACTACCAGGCCACCTCGGGAACAGTGCCTATCGCTCCGGGCGTGCTCGCCGCCACGATCACCGTTCCGGTGACGGGCGACGCCCTCGACGAGCCCGACGAGACCTTCTACGTCAACATCAGCACGACCACCACCGGCATCGGCGTGACGGACCCCCAGGGCCTGGGCGGCATCGTGGACAACGACAATGCGCCCACGATCTCCATCGCCGCCGCCGAGGTCAGCGAGGGCGACGCCGGTCTCACCGCCCTGTCCTTCACCGCCTCGCTCTCGGCGCCGAGCGGCCGGGCGACGGCGGCGACCTACTCCACCGGGGGGCCGGGTACGGCCACCCCCGCGCTGGACTACCAGTCGGTCAGCGGCGCCACGGTGGCCTTCGCTCCCGGGGAGGTGACCCAGACCATCGAGGTCCAGGTCATCGGTGACATCACACCGGAGCCGGACGAGACGCTCACCGTGACCCTCTCGAACCTCACGGACCTGGGTCCGGGCTCGCCGATGACGGCCGCCGGGACGATCTTCGACGACGACGCCATCGCCATCTCCGTCGAGGACGTGCGGGTCCAGGAGCCGGCGGCGGGGACGGTCCCGGCGGTGTTCACGTTCACCCTCTCGGACATCTCGGCGACCACGGTGACGGTGAGCTACAAGACGACCAACGGGACGGCCACGAGCCCGGCCGACTACACGTCGGTGCCAGCCACGACGCTCACCTTCACCCCGGGTCAGACGACCAAGACGATCACCGTCGCCGTCAAGGGCGACACCGCCCTGGAGCAGGACGAGACCTTCTCCGTCGACCTCTCCGGGGCGACGAATGCCGTGCTCCTCGACGACCAGGCGATCGGCACCATCGTCGACCGGGATGCTCCGACGCTGGCGGCCGGAACCGCTCAGGTGGCGGAAGGCGGCACGGCTCAGATCCCCGTGACCCTGAGCGCGGCCAGCACCTTCCCGGTCACGGTCGACTACGCCACCGCCGACGGGACCGCCGCCAGCCCGGCCGACTACGCAGCGGTGGCGGGCACCCTGACGATCCCCGCCGGCGGCACGACCGCGGTGCTCTCCGTCCCGACCTTCGGCGACGCCGCCGCGGAGCCGACCGAGACGTTCCTCCTCACCCTCTCCAACCCCACCAACACCATGCTCGCCCAGACGGCCGTCACCGTCAGCCTCTTCGACGGACCGCCGGTCGGCTCCACCGGCGAGGTTCCGCCGCCCGGCGGGGGCGTGGGCGACCTGGTGCCGGTGGCCGACGGGTACTGGCTGGCGGCGACCGACGGTGGGCTGTTCGCGTTCGGTGGCGCGCCCTTCTTCGGCTCCACCGGCGCCATGACCTTGAACCAGCCGGTCGTTGGTATGGCTCCGACGCTGACCCAGCTGGGCTACTGGCTGGTGGCCCGGGACGGCGGCATCTTCGCTTTCGGTGACGCCGGGTTCTTCGGGTCGACGGGGGCGATGAAGCTGAACCAGCCCATCGTGGGCATGGCCAGCCACGTCATCTAGGACGAAGGGGAGCGCGCCGCGGGGCCGGTAGGCACCGGCTCCGCTTGGCGCTACCTGGCTTCTGCCCTCAGGCCGTTGTCTTCACCGACGATCTGGTCGTGTGGGACCCTCAAGCGGGCGGCAGGCGGACGACGAATCGGGCGCCCCGGGCGGCGTCGGCGGCGGTGATGGTGCCGCCGCTCGTGCTCTACTGCAAAACCGCGGTCAGTCGTCGAGTTCCTGGCCGGTGACGTTCAGGTTTCGATCCAGATTGACCTCGACCTCACGGCCGTCGGCCATGAGGACCTCGACCTCGTAGCCGGCGCCGCCATCTTCCAGCTCGGTATCGGTCACCGTGCCCCCGCCGGTCGCCTGCAGGGCGGCGGCCACCACCTGGTCCCGGATCGACCCGGTGAGTTCCTGGTCGTCATCGTCGTCGCCTTCCTGGCCGATGACGTTCAGGTTCTGATCCAGGTTGACCTCGACCTCACGGCCGCCGGACGAGAGGACCTCGACGCCGTAGGCGGCGCCGTCGTCACCCAGCTCGGTTTCGGTCACCGTGCCCCCGCCGGTTGCCTTCAGGGCGGCGTCCACCGCCTGGTCCCGGGTCGACCCGGTGAGTTCCTGGTCGTCCCCTGTCTGCGAGACTGCGGAGCCGGCCCCCACGCCTCCGGCGATGATCACCGCCACGCCGGCAGCCAGAGCGGCGCCAACCCATCTGGTTGTGCGCTGCAAGGGTTCCTCCTTCAGGTTTCGCTGACACTCTGAGAATGACAGTTGGTACCTGAGAGGAACGTGAGGTCTCAGAGCGGGCCGGCTACTGCTGATAGTGCTCCACGACCTCGGGTGGTCGGACGGAGGTGTCATCGGGGTCCTGGCCGGCGGCGCGGTGGGCGCGCCGTTGCCGCAGCAGGTCCCAGCACTGGTCGAGTTGCACCTCGAGGTCCTCCAGCCGCTGATGGTCCTCGGTGGAGGCCCCACCCTGGGCCGTGTGGGCCTGGAGTCGATGCTCCTCGTCGACCAGCTGGTTGATCCGCTGAGCGATGTCTTCATCTCTCCCCATGCGGTCCTCCTCAGGACGTGGCATTGACGGCGGTGACGATGAGGTCGGTGACGGCGTCGGGCCGGGTGATGAGGGACAGGTGGCCGGCGTCGACCTTGACGGTGTGGGCGTTGGCGCGGGTGGCCATGAACTCCTGTTCGGCGGGGGTGGTGACGCGGTCGTCGGTTCCGACCAGGGCCCAGGACGGGATCGTCCTCCAGGCCGGAACGCCCGACGGCTCCACCAGTGCGTGGAGGGCGATGGGCCGCTGCACGGCGGCCACCACCGCTGCCTCCCGCGCCAGCACGTTCTTACCGGCGTCGGGGATGAAGGCGTCGATGTAGACGAGCGCCTTGACGGCCGGGTTGCCGGCGGCGGCGTTGGTGATGACATAGCCCCCGTAGGAATGGCCGACGAGGACGACGGGCCCGGAGAGGGCGTGGAGGAAGCTGGCCAGATAGGTGGAGTCCACCTTCCCGCCCCGCAGTTCGTTGGGCGGGGCCAGCACGGTGAAGCCCCGGTCCTGCAGGCGCTCGATGACACCGCGCCACGACGAACCGTCGACCCAGGCGCCGTGCTCGAGAACGATCGTCGGTTTGCCGCCCGCCGACGCCGCGGTCGGGGTGGCAGAGGCGACAACGCCGGGGAGGAAGGCGAGGCCGGCGACGGCAGCCACGGCCCGGCCAAGCAGCCTCAAGCGGCCCCGTCGCACGAACGAAAGGCTCTGCATCGTAGGTCTCCCTCTGCTCCGGCGGCGCGGTTACCTGATGTAGTCGAGGATCAGTCGGTCGACCTCATCGGGGCGTTGCCATGGTCTATGGAAGTTCTTCGAGGAGAGCGACGGCTCGCTGCTCGATGTTGCCGAGCCCAAGCTCTGCGGCGGTGGCTCGCGCCTGGCCGAGCAGGTCCCGAGCCCGCTCGGCGTCCCCCCATTCCCGGCGGGCCAGGAGCATGCGAGCCCATTCGAGGTAGGTATGGGGGAGCAGGCCGCGCGCGCCGATGCGGGCGTGCGTTCCCACCGCGTCGGCGAAATGGGCGTCGGCGTCGGCAAAGCGTCCGAGGGTGGTGGCGAGGAGGCCGAGATCGTAGGCCAGTGGGCCGAACCAGACGCTCTGGCCGATGACGATGGCCGAGCGGTGCGGCCGCAGGAGGTCGTACAGCTCCTCGGCGGCCGACGTGTCATCCAGCCGGGCGCAGACCCGGCTCAGGAAGGACAGCGTGCCCAACCAGATGTAATCGCGGCGGAGGGCGCCGAAGGTCGCGCCCCGCACCTGAGCTACGAAGGCCCGGGCTTCCTCGAGCCGTCCTGCTTCGGCACACGCCCAGGCCAACACCGCGTAATAGACGGCCGTGCCCCGGAAGGCTTCGGCCAGGGGGCGGGCGAGCTCCACCGCCTCGTCGGGACGACCCTGGAGGATCCGGACGAGGAAGGGATCGTAGAGGGTGGCGGCGTCGGGTTGGCCGGCCGCCTCGCCGAACCGGAGGGCTTCCTCCGTCCAGCGCTCCACGTCGTCAAAGCGCCCGTCTGCGAAGGCCCGGTGAGCCTGCAGGCCGGCGGCTCGCCACCGCAGCACCGGCTGCGCAAGTTCCTCGGCGATCCGGGTGCAGATCGCCAGGCACCGGTCGGCCGCCACCATGTCCCCCTGCTCGCTGCCCGTGAGGAACCGGGCCCACCCGGCATGGAACTCGAGGACGGGGTCCCCGATCCTGCCGGCGATCCGGGCCAGCTCACCGGCGAGGAGTGCCCTCTCGCCGGCGGCGGTCGGATCCCAGGTGGCCAGCCAGACGGCCACCAGGGCCTCGGCCAGCGTGGGGATGTCGCCGAGGCGCCGGGCGATGGCGAGGCCCTCCCGTCCCGCCTCCACCCGGCGTTCGTCGCCGGTGAAGTGCAGTTCGCTGGCCAGTGTGGCCAGGAGACGGGCCCGTTCCGGACTGTCCGACGGTCCGATGGCCTCGAGTGCCGCTTCCAGGGCGGCCACCCGCTCTTCGTCGACGGCACCCGTGCGGCTGAACAGGCCGCGCCGGTTCGACAGCGCGGCGCGGGCGACGAGGCCGGCGTCGCTCAGCTGCCGGGCCAGATTGCCGGCGTCGAGAAGCGTGTCCCGGTGGGCGGGGTCGCCGGCCCGGCGTTGAGCCTCGCCGAGGGAGATCATCAGGGAACAGTGCTGGGCGCCGGCGGGACCCCCGGCCGCCTCCAGGAGCTGGAGCGCCTGGCGGTAGTAGGAGACCGCCTCGTCGGGGGCGAGCTGGGCGAGGGCCCGGTCGCCGGCCCGGGCGGCGTAGTCGACGGCCCGGGCCGGCTCCGCCACCGGGCCCGGCACCGAGCCCCCGGCCCAGTGGTGGGCCAGCGCCGGGAGATGGTCGTCGAGAGCACCGGCATGCAGCTCCTCGATGACCTCGGCCACCCGGCGGTGGAGGGTGACCCGCCGGGCGCCGCTCAGCTCGTCGTAGAGCGTCTCCCGTACGAGGGCGTGGGTGAAGCGGTAGCGGGCGGCGGGGCCGGGAAT
Source organism: Acidimicrobiia bacterium (assembly GCA_044867425.1). Lineage (GTDB taxonomy): Bacteria > Actinomycetota > Acidimicrobiia > IMCC26256 > BP-133 > CAWBJP01. The sequence continues at coordinate 11,857 of JBIOUX010000120.1, forward strand.
CTCGAGCACGAGCCGGGCCGCGATCGCCTCCTCCACCGCGGAGAACAGGACTTCCTCGCCGATGCTTCCCGCTCCTTGGACGACCGGAAGCTCGAACTCCGTTCCCACCACCGCCGCCATGCGCAGGACACGATTGGCGTCGTCCGAGAGGCGCGACACGCGGCGCCCCACCACCTCGCGGACACCCTCGGTGATGCCGAGCTCGTCGACGGCCGGGCTGGTGACCCAGCGCCCGTCCCGCTGCACGACGGCTCCCGTCTCGGTCAGGTGGCGGAGGATCTCCCGGACGAAGAACGGGTTGCCCTCGGTTTCGGCGTGGATCGCCCGGGCCAGGGCGAGGCCTTCCTCGTCCATCTCGTGGCCGGCCGCCCGGGTCATGAAGTCGGCCACGGCGGCCTGGTCGAATCCGGCCAGCGGGACCCGCTCGATGCCCGTTTGCCGGCGAAGATCGGCGAGCAGCTCGACCAGCGGGTGGTCGTGATGCAGCTCGGTGTCCCGGTAGGTGCCGAGGATGAGGAGACGCATGGCGTCAGGAGAACGGGCGACGTGGCGGAGCAGCAGGAGCGTGGGCTTGGCCGCCCACTGGAGATCGTCGAGGATCAACAGCACCGGTTCGCGGCTGGAACTGGCCGCCAGCCAGGCCGTCACCGCCTCGAACAGCCGGTACCGCTCCGTCTCCGGATCCGACTGCAGAGGCGGCGGCGCGTCGGGGAGGCGGTCCCTCAGCCCGGGGAGCAGGCGCTCCAGTTCGCCGGCGTAGCGGCCCAGCCGTTCCGGCAGCTCGCTGGGCGCGGCGTGATCGGCCAGGTGGCGAAGCGCCTCCACGAACGGCTGGAAGGGCACGCCCAGGTCCTCGTCACAGCGGCCGGCCAGCACGGTCGCCCCCTGGTCGTGGACCTTCCGGGCCAGCTCGGCGCTCAGGCGGGTCTTGCCCACCCCCGGCTCTCCGGCCACGAGCGCCACCCGCCGCTCGCCGGTCGCCGCTTCCTTCCAGAGTTCCCCGAGCCGGTTCAGTTCGCCGTCCCGGCCCACGAAGATCTGCCCCACGTCGGTGAGCAGCGGCGGAAGCGGGACCGACGCCCGGGACAGCGGCTCCCAGGCGACCTCGCAGGCGGGTACCGGCTCGGGGAGGCCCTTGAGGTCGAGGGCGCCGAGCGGCGAGAAGCGGTGTTCCCCGCCGCGTACCAGCCAGCGCACCATCTCGGCGGCCAGGATCTGCCGGCCTGAGGCGGCGGCACACAGCCGGGCGGCCTCGATCACCGGAGTGCCGAAGCAGTCCCCGTCCTCGAAGCTCACGTCCCCCGCCGACAGCCCGACGCGCACCGCCAAGGGCTCGGGGCCGGCGGCCGAGCGGTTCTGACGGTCGATGGCCTGCTGGATGGCGACGGCGGCAGCGACCGCGTCCGACGCGGCGGTGAAGGTGGCCATGATCCCGTCGCCGAGGCCCTTGACCACCTGCCCGTGGCTGGCCTCCACCGCCCCGATCAGCAGGCGGTCATGCCGGCGGCGCAGCTCCTCGGCCGCTGAGTCACCGAGGCGGGCGCGCAGCTCGGTCGAGCCCTCGAGGTCGGTGAAGAGCACCGTCGCCGTCGTCCGCCCCGATTCCCGGGCCGCCCCCACGCGGCACATGGTACGGACAAGCTCGACCCGCTGTCGTTGGCTGGGTGCCTCCTTCCGGAACAATCCGTGAATATCCGCCCAGACCCCGTCATCCGGTGCTTCCGCCGGCGTTCCTCCCTCTGCAGGTGCCGTCCGTTCGCCTGCCACGAGGTCAGGGAGGTTGCGTGGTGTTCCCGGTACTGCAGATCCGCCGGCCGGCGCTGGCCGCGGTCTGCTTCGGGCTGTATGTCGCCGTCGGCATGGCCCTGCTTGCTGCTGCCATGGGAAGACCCGTGGGCGACGTCCTCTTCGAGCTGCCCGTCTCCGTGATCACGGCCACGGTGGTCGGCGCCGTGGTGAACAAGCGGACGAGACCGGAAGGTCTGGCCGGGTTGACCGCCGAGCAGATCCGCCGGGTCGTCCGCTGGGTTCGTCGCGGTGAGGCCGTCGATGACCGGGCCGTGGCCGAGGCGGTGATCGTGTATGCCCGACATCAGGATCGGATCGAGCCCTGGGCCACCGCTTGCTTCTCCTTGGTGACCGTCGCCGCCTTCAGCCTGATGGTCACCGGCGACGGCGGCGTGGGCTCCGCTCCCCTCCGCTTCACCCTCCTCGCCGGCTGCGTCGTCTTCTTCGTCGATCAGCGCCTTGCTCGCCGCCGGCGGCGGGCGGCCGAGGCAGCCGCCCGGTCCCGGCTCCGAGCGCCCTGAGAAGGACCACAGCCCGCTGCGCGCGGCGTCATGGTGCCTGCTCCCACAACACCTCGTGGACCCTCCGCCGTCCCGACAGGCCCTTCAGCTCGACCTCCCGAGCCGGGCCGAAGGCGATCTCCCCGGTATCGGCCAGCTCCTTGACCAGGGAGGAGACGAGGATCTCCCCGCCCCGGGCGGCACCGGCCACGCGGGCGGCCAGGGCCACGTTCTTCCCGAAGAAGTCGTCGCCCTCCTTCACCATCTCGCCCGAGTGAAGGCCGATGCGCACCGAGATCGTCTCCCCCGGATGGGTTTCGCCGTGCTCCCGTAGGGCCTGCTGGATGCCAATGGCGCATTCCAGGCCCCGCCGGGCGGAGGAGAAGGCGACCATGAAGCCGTCACCCTGGGCCTTCACCTCGAAACCCCGGTGTATCCCCACCGCCTGGCGCACGATCCGGTTGTGGGTATGGAGCAGCTCGAGCCACCGCCGGTCGCCCAGGCGCTCGTTGGAGGCCGTCGAGCCCTCGATATCCGAGAACAGGAGCGTGACGGTGCCGTCGGGGGCGGCGTGCCGCGCCAGGTCGGGTCGCTCGTCCAGCGCGGCGGCGGCCACCCCATCGATCGAGGCCGACGGGCTCGCCGCCTCGACTCCCTGGGCGACAAGCTTGTCGCCCAGGACCGGCTCGATCCACCGCCGGCCGGCACCGTGGCGCTGGTAGAGGCTGAGCGCCCGGCTGCACGGGTCGAGGGCCCCGGCGCGGTCTCCGGCATCGAGGCGGGCCCGACCCCAGCGGTGCCAGGCCTCGGCCTCGTCCCAGGGAAGCGAGAACTCCTGGAACGTGGCGATGGCGGCGCCGAAGCGGTCGCCCGCCTCGTCGACGAGGCCGTTGGCCACCAGCGTGGCCGCCTCGGACAGGGCCACGCGACCGGCGGCTCCGCGCCAGTCCTCTCCTCCGGCGAGGATCTTCTTGCCGTGCTCGACGTAGGAGGCCGCCTCCAGGGGGTGGCCGGTGTCGGCCAGCAGGAGGGTGAGCTCGGCCACGGCGACGAGCTCGGCGGGCACATTGCCGCCCTCGGTGGCCAGCGCGAGGGCGTCTCGCAGGAGCTTCTCCGCCCCGGTGCTGTCTCCCTCCCAGCGCCGGACGACGGCCGACCAGTAGCCACTGACATGCTCGGCCCAACGGTTGCCCGTCCGCCGGGCGAGCTCGTTCTGCTTGGTCCACAAGGCCGCGGCTTGCTCCCAGTCGCCGTCCAGCAGCGCCAGGTACGGAGTGCTGAGCCGCGCCGCACCCGCCTGCTCGCGCACCTGGCAGGCCTCGTTCAGGTCACCCGACTGGGCCAGGGCACGGGCCAGGAGGTCGGAGAGGATGTCGCGGGACCCAAGGGACTGGCGAGGAGTGCCCAGCTCCCGCCGGCACCACCGCTGGGTCTCCCTCGGGTCGAGGCAACGGAACCCCAGGACGGCGGCGATCCAGGTGGCGGAGAAGGCGGCGACGGTGTGGGTCAGGCCGTCCGCTCTCTCCCACGCCTGCTCCACCAGGCGCATGCCTTCGTGCAGCTTCCCATTCGAGGCGAGATGATGGCCTCGTTGGGCGGCGGCGGTCACCCACAGCCGCTCGTGCCCCAGTTTCTCGGCGACCTCGACGGCTCGCGCCGATGCGGTCAGGCCGTCCTGGGTGCGCATCCCCCAGATGGCCGCCAGCGCCAGCCCGGCGTGGACGTATCCCAGCGCCACGGTGTCCGGACCGTTGGTGAGGATGGCCTCGGCTTTCCGGTAATGATGCAGGGCGCGGGGAATGTCGACGGTGGCCGCCGAGGTGCCGGTGGCCAGGTGCCGGCCGAGGCGGGAGTGCGTCTGGGCCACCCGCTCGCTGTCACCCAGCCTCTCGTACAGGCGGAGGGCCCGCTCCAGGCAGGCGATGCCACCCCGGAAGTCGAGGCCGGTTCCGTACTTGAGGTCCCCCAGGCGCTGGAGAAGTTGAGCCCGGCGGGCGGATGACGCCGGATCGGCATCGGCGAGATCCTCCGGGCCGGACTCGAGCGCCGCCTCCCAGTGCTGGACGACGTCCTCATAGGCGAAGACGGCCAGCGCCGCCTCGCCCGCCCGCACGGAGTAGTCGAGCGCCTTTTCCGCTCCACCCGTGCCTGATTGCCGCCAGTGGAGGGCGAGGGCGGCCAGGTGCGGACCGAGGTTCCGGGAGTGCACGGCCTCGACGGCTTCCGCCGCCCGGCGGTGCAGGCGTTGCCGCCGGGGCCGGCTCAACTCGCTGTAGAGGATCTGCCGGAGGATGGCGTGGGTGAACGTGTAGAGCGCATCCTCGCCGGACTTCGCCGGCTTCTCCACGATGATCTGGGCTCGGAGCGCCACCTCGACGGCCTCGAGGAGGGGGTCCTCCTCGAGACCCGTCATGGCCCCGAGGGTGGCGAAGTCGAACTGGCGGCCCACCACGGCGGCCTGGGTGAGCAGGTCGCGGCAGCCGTCGGGGAGCCGGGAGAGGCGACCTTCGATCAGGTCATGGACACCTTTTGGAACGGCCAGGTCGGCGACGGCGGCGGGGTCGACGACCCAGCGTCCCTTCTCCGAGTACGCCCCTCCCGTCTCGAGGAGGTGGCGGATGATCTCTTCTGTGAAGAAGGGGTTGCCGTCGGTGTGCTGGTGGAGGGTCTTGATGACCGAGGGGTCGACCTCGACGTTGTCCTCAGCGATGGCGGCGATGACCTCGCCCGTCTCCTGGAGGGTCAGCGCCCGCAGGCCGATCCGCTCGTAGCGGTGGTCCCGCCGCAGCTCGACCAGGATCTGGGCCAGTGGGTGGCTCCCCTGAAGTCCGGACTCCTCGTAGGTCCCGAAGACGAGCAGGCGACTGTCGGCGAGATGGCGGGTGAGATGCTGGAGGAGCCGCAGCGTCGGGACATCGGCGACGTGAAGGTCGTCGAGGATCAGCAGGATCGGGTGGGTGCGCGAGGCGTTGACGAGGAACGTCGAGATGCTCTCGAAGAGGCGGTAGCGCTCCTCTTCGGCGTCGTGTGCCGGTGCGGCGGGGACTTCAGGCAACCGGCTGCGGATCTCGGAGACGAGCTTGGCCACGTCGGAGGCCCCGCCCCCCAGCTCCTCCCGGAGGGTCTCCGGCGGCTGCGAGGAGACATACGAGCGGATCGCCTCGACGAACGGCAGGTAAGGCAGCGACGACTCCGTCTCGTAGCAGTGTCCGACAAGGACCTGAAAGGACCGGAGCCGGGCGTACACGGCGGCCTCTTCGACGAGGCGGGTCTTGCCCATGCCGGGTTCCCCCACGACGAGGAACAGCCGCCCCCGGAGTTGGAGCGTCTCCTCGACCCCCGCCTTGAGGGAAGCCAGCTCCTCGGCGCGGCCGACGAGACGGCCCGTGCGGTCCAGGCCGTTCGAGTGCCGCCCGGGGGCGGAGGCGCTCGCCCCGCTCGCCTCGGCCACCGGGGGCGGAGGGGCGGCGGCGATCTCGAGGAGGCGCTGGCGCACGTGGCCGGCATGTGCCGGCCGTTCCTCCGGCGTCTTGGCCAGCAGCTCCATGACGAGGGCGCCGAGGGGCTTGGGCACGTCGGCGTTGTGCCATAAGGGCGCCATGGGGACGGCGTTGAGCTGCTGGGAGATGACGGCGACCGCGTCGGTCCCGACGAACGGCGGGCGTCCGGTGAGGCATTCGTACAGGAGGGCGCCGACGGCGTAGAGATCGGCTCGGGCGTCGATGTCCCAACCGAGGGCCTGTTCGGGGGCCATGTAGGCGACCGTGCCGACCACCATCCCCTCGGTGGTGAGACGGGAGCGGTCGGCCGCGGTGGCCAGGCCGAAGTCGCCCAGCCGGGTGGAACCGTCCTCGGTCAGCCAGACGTTGGCCGGTTTGATGTCCCGGTGGATGATGCCCCGGCTGTGGGCGTGCTCGAGGGCCTGGCACAGCTCGTCGCCGATACGGAGGGCGTCGGCGATGGGCAGGCGGCGGTCGGTGGCGGCGGCCAGAAGGTCGTCGACCGAGCCGCCGGGCATGTACTGGCTGACGATGAACGGACGGCCGTCCTCCTCGCCGATGTCGTAGACGGTGACGATGTGGGGATGGTCACCCAGGCGCCCCATGGCCTGCGCTTCCCGGCGCACCCGCTCCAGCCCGCCGGCGTCCAGGTCCTCCGTTTTGACCGTGGCCACCGCCACTTCCCGGTCCAGGGCCCGGTCGTAGGCCTGGTAAACCCGCTTGCGGCCCCCCTCACCCAAGAAGCGGCGCACCTCGTAGCGGCCGGCGGCGAAGGAGACCGGGACGGGCGGCGGCGCCGGTTTGGGCGGGGGTGGAGCCTGTCCCGAACCGGCCGCCGGCAGCGGGCCGCTGGCGGTGAGCGGCGCGCCACAGGCCTCGCAGAACCGGGCCGACGGCGACACGACGCTGCCGCAGGCCGGGCAGGCCGTGGGCAGACGGGCCCCGCAGCCAGGGCAGAAACGGGCTCCCGGGCGAACCACCTCGTCGCAGGACGGGCAGTGACTCACATGGTTCTCCCGCAGGCGTGGAACGGCGTTGAATGGAGCCAGCCGAATGGTACCGACCGGCGGCGCCCGGTGATATGGGAAGAATTACCAGGCTCTCAGCCCGCCCCGGTCAGATGAGCAGATGGAGCCGCTGGCGGGAGAGGCGCAGGACCACCCGCTGGCCCCAGCTCAGCGTCAGGGCGTCGGATTCGATGCCGTCGCCGAAGACCACGAGATCGGACTCGGCCATGATCACCAGCTCTTCGCCCCCCTCCAGTTGCCCCTCGGTGCAGTCCGTGCCCGTGGCCGGCGACGGCCAGGCCTCCCGCACGAACCAGCACAGGCGGGCCTCCTCCGCCTCGGGCAGGCGCAGCCCGCTGTGGCGCTCGAGCCAGACGGACCGGCACCATCCGGTGGCGCCGGTGCCGGTGCCGACGAGGACGCCCGACGAGGAGTGGTGTTCCGTCCCGCCGTCGGGAGTTTCGATCCGGTAGCGGGCGGACTGGTGGCTGGGGTGGCCGATGAAGATCTCGTTGAGGGCTCGGAGTGACTGGCCGTCATCGACCACCGCCTCGACCATCACCCGAGACTGCACGCGGCCGGCACCTCCCAGCACCCCCGGCAGGAGACGTTCCGTCGCCTCCGGCGGGTGGGGGACGAGCACGCCCGGGTTGCGGCCCGGCTCCGGGTTCAGCCCGATGGCGATCTGGCCGTTCAGGTACTTGGCCACGTTGGCCACCAGCCCGTCCTGACCGACGGCGATGATCACGTCTTCGGGGCCGAAGACGAAACGCTCGAGGTCGCCCCGCTCCACCATCCCGCGCCGCCAGTCGAAGGGGATGGTGCTCGACACCAGCTGCAGGGCCGCCTGCTGGGCGGCGTGGCGGGCCTCGACCTCGGCCAGCGTCCGGCCCCGACTGCTGAGGAAGAAAGCGGCCTGCTGGCGGGTCCCGTGCCGGGCGATCAGCTCGTCCAGTTCGGTGCGCCGGTGCACCACGACCGCTCTCGGCGTGAGGGTCACGCTGCCTCCCGGTCCTCGGTCCCGCCGCCCGCCAGGCGGGCCAGCAGCGACGTGAGGATGTCGGGAGTCAGGTTGAGGGTTCCGATCGGCGGCAGGTTGCCGGCCAGCTCCTTGACGGCCAGGCCGAGGATGGTGGCCGCCTCGAGCTCCTGGTAGGCGGCCAGCCGCGCCGCTTCGGCGTCGGCTTCGGCCGTGCCCACGGCGCGGGTCGCCTCGGCCTGGGCGGCGGCCAGCAGGCGCTGCTCCGCCGCCTTGGCCTCGGCGTGGATGTGACCGGCGGCGGCCTGCTCGGTGGCCCGCTTCCGTTCGTTCTGGCCCTTCTGCTCGACGAGCAGCTCCTCGCGACGAGCCAGCTCGATCTGGTTCTGCAACTCGTTCTCGGCGATGGCCCGCTCCCGTTCGACGGCCAGTGCCCGCCGCTCGTAGGTGGCCTTGTCGGCGTCCTGTTGCACCTGCTCCCGGGTCGGCGTCTGCAGCGCCCGTTCGACGTCCGCCTCGGCCCGGACGGCGACTACCCGCACGTCGACGATCCCGAGTCCGATGTCGGTGATGCGGGGATCGCGGGCCAGGCTGGCCATGATCCGCTCCCGGAGCGCGACCATGCCCTCGGCCAGCGCCCGGGGCAGCGTCATCCCGGCCAGCAGGTCAAGGGCGTGCTGCTGGGCGAGCTCGGTGAGGAGGCCGCCCACCTGCTCGAGTGGAGTCCCACGCCAGGCCCCACGGTCCGGGTCGATCCCGAAATCGATGCGGGTGGCGGCGGTGGCGGGGTCGGTGACCCGGTAGGTGATGGTGGCCTGGACGGTGACGTCCTGGAAGTCGACGGTCCGGCCGTGGAACAGGAGCGGCTGCTCGCGATCGTCGACCGGCGTCACAACGACGATAACTCGTCCTGGACTTCTCGTCAAGGTGACGATTAGGATGGATCTCCATGTCCTCGACGCTGCGGAAGACGGCCGCCATCACCGTCGACCTGGTGGTGCTGACCGTCCGCCAGGAGAAGCTGGCGGTGCTGGCCGTCCGCCGGGGGGTTGCGCCCTTCAAGGGCCGCTGGGCGCTACCGGGCGGGTTCGTGGGCGACGGGGAGGACCTGATCGACGCCGCCGCCCGGGAGCTGGAAGAGGAAACCGGGGTCTCCGCCGGGCGAGCCCATCTCGAGCAGCTGGCCACCTACGGCTCCCCCCGGCGGGACCCGCGGGGCCGGGTGGTCAGCACCGCCTACCTCGCCCTGCTGCCCGACCTGCCCACCCCCACCGCCGGCACCGATGCCGCTGACGCCCGCTGGCTGCCGGTCGACGAATTGCTCGATCAGCCCGGACAGCTGGCCTTCGACCATCACCGCATCCTGAGCGACGGCGTCGAACGAGCCCGGGCCAAGCTCGAGTACTCCCCGCTGGCGGCGGCCTTCTGCGAGGAGGAGTTCACCATCACCGAGCTCCGCCGGGTCTACGAGGCCGTGTGGGGGAGAGCGCTCGACCCCCGAAACTTCCACCGCAAGGTCACCAGCACGCCGGGCTTCGTCGAACCGACGGGACGCACCTCCACCCGGGACGGCGGCCGCCCGGCCCAGATCTTCCGGCGCGGCCCCGCCCGTCTGCTGCACCCGGCCCTGTTGCGGCCCGCGTAGCCGCGCTGCCGCCTAACGGGCCGGTTCGGCGCGGGCCGAGTATGGCGGCCGGCTGGCCCCCATCCTCTCGTTGGACCAGTAGACGGCGTTGATCGCCTTGAAGTGCGAGCGGTTCTCCCGGAAGACCATGACGTCGGTCCGGTACTGCCGTCCCCACCCATCGATTCCCGCCACCACCAGTACCCGCCCCGCCGTGCCGTCCGGGACCTCCTTGGATGCGTGCCGGCTGGCGATCACCTGGGGCGCCTCGGGGGGGACAGCCTTCTGGCACAGCTGATGGAGCTGCTCGGGGGGAAGCCCCTTCCCGTGGTTGGGTTCCTCGGGGCAGGCGACCTGGAGGTCCCGCTGGCAGTTGGCCACGGCACCGTTGAGGCGGCAGAGGTCGTCGAAATCTCCCTCCCGAGCGGCCGCCACCATGCGGTCGAGATAGTGCTGGGCCTCCGCCTCGGTGAGGGGGATCTCGGCCCCGGTGGCGAACCACCACCACGCCCGGAGGCCAAGGACGCCGAGCAGGGCAACGGCCATCAGAGGGATGGCGATGAAGCGTGACCGGCTGCCCATGGGACCACTTAGCCGTCCTTCCTGGCCCGTGAAGTCCCGGCAGTATGTCCGGGATCACCCCTCGGGGGTCGAGGAATTTCGGGCTCTCAGATGGCGGCCCCCAGCTGGCGGGCCCAGTCGGCCACATCGGTGTAGGCCCGCTCGCAGACGAGCTCTGCTCCCTCGAACTCGTAGACGGCCGCCACCCGGATGGCGAAGGTCCGGCCCGTCGCCGGTATCCCCGCCCAGTCGGCCTTCTGGGTGCCCGAGACGATGTACTCGGCGAGGACGAAGTCGTCACCATGGCGCAGTCGGAGAACCTCGTGATGGATGTCGGGGAAGACGGCCAGGATGCCCTCCCACATCTCCCGCACGGCGGCGGCACCAGCGGGCTGGCCCGCCTCCCCGAAGGCGGGAACGTCATAGCTCGCCTTCGTCGGGGAGAAGGTGGCCAGCAGCGCATCGAGGTCGTGGCGGTTCTCCGCCTCGTAGTGGTTGCGGACGGTCGTCTCGCGCAGCTGACGAAGATCGGGTGTGGTCGTGGCGGTCATCCGAACCCTCCTGTGTCGTGCTGGCCCTTGAGCTCCACGGCCCCGAGGTCGGTTTAGGAGGCCGCGGCCCGGCTCCCGGCCATGCGCAACAGCGTCGTGGCCAGGACCTGACCGGGCCGGGCGGCGGCCACCAGGCGACCGGCCTCCACCACGGGGGTGCCGAGGTCAGCCCCTTCCCGGCCGTCACGTCGCTTCCAGCAGCTCGACGGCTTGCCGCTCCACGTTCCCCAACCCGAGCTCGCGGGCCGTGGCCAGCCCCCGACCTACGAGCTCCCGGGCCCGCTCGGCGTCTCCGGGCTGCCGGCGAGTGAGGAGCATGCGGGCCCACTCCAGGCGGGTGCGGGCCAGCCAGGTCGGGGCTCCGATGCGGTCGTGGGTGGCCTCGGCGGCGGCGAAGCGGCCCTCGGCCTCGTCGAAACGTCCTTGCGTCGTGGCCAGAATGCCGAGGAAGTGCGAGACCGAGCCCGTGGGCGTTCCCAGGACCAGGACCCCCAGTTGGTCGTCGTGGGCGGCGAGGAGATCGTGGAGCAGGGCGGCTCGGGGGACATCACCGAGGTAGGCGCAGACGCCGGCGCAGGTCGTGACGGCCCAGGCCCAGACTCCGTCGTAGGGAAGCCGGGCGAAGCCGGAGTCAGCGAGCCCTTCGAACGCCTCCCGGGCGCCCTCACGGTGGTCCAGCTCGGCGTAGGTCATGGCCAGAAACGCCTCCGCCGCCGGGATCCCGGGCGTGTCCCGCACCTGGCGGACGATCTCGTCGATGATCTCGTCGAGGCGCCCCTGCTCGAAGCGAACGAGGGCGAGCTGCCAGAACGTCAGGAGCGCACTGTCCGGCTGGCCCGTGGCCGTGCCGATCTCCCGGGCGTCGTGAACGAGGCGCTCCGCCTCGTCGAGCCGACCGGCGAGCAGGGCGAGGGCCACCCGGTTGAGGGCCGCGAACCAGCCCAGCTCCGGCTGGCGCAGCTCGGCGGTGAGGCATTCGTTCGCCGCCAGGCACCGGGCCGCCTCGGCCACATCGCCCGACTCCATCGCCACCCGGAACCGGAGAAGGAGGGCGCGGCTGCGCTGCGCCTGGTCCCCGAGGTGCTCGGTCAGGGTCAGGAGCTCGCTGGTGTTCTGCCACCGCTCGGCGCGCGTGTCGGGCGTCAAGATGGCGTAGTAGCGGGCGAGGAGCACCTGGCTCAGCGTGGCCGGGTCGTCCAACCGGCGCGCCATGGCCAGCGCCTGGTCGCTGAGCCGCACCAGGCGTTCCCGGTCCGTGCCGTAGTAGAGCTCGAGGGCCAACCGGGCGAGGAGCCGGGCCCTGATGGGGTCGTCCTGCTCGGACCTCGCCGCCAGCGCGTCTTCCAGTGCCGTGACCCGGTCCATGTCCACTCGGCCGGCTGAGCTGTATGCCAGCCCGCGGCCGTTGGCCAGGGCGGCCCGGGCCATGGCACCGGCGTCACCCCGCTCCTTCGCCAGCCGAGCGGCATCGAGGAGCGTCTGGCGGTGGTCGGGATCGCCCGACCGCCGCTGCGCCTCACCCATGGCGATCAGCAGTTCCAGCCGGGTCGTCTCAGAGGAGGGCGGGCCCCCGGCGTCGAGCAGGTCGAGGGCCTGGCGGTAGTAGGCGACGGCCTCGTCGTGGGCGAGCTGAGCGAGCGCCCAGTCGCCGGCGCGGGTGGCGTAGTCGACGGCCCGGGACGTCTCCGCCGCCGGAGCCGAGGCTCGGGCCCAGTGATGGGCGAGCGCCGGCAGGTGGTCATCCAGGTCTGTGGCGAAGAGAGTCTCGATCGCCTCCGCCACCCGACGATGCAGGGCCACCCGCCGGGCGGCGGTGAGCTCGTCGTAGAGGGTGGCCCGGACCAGTGAATGGGCGAAGCGGTTCCGGGGGGCCGTCCCGGGCACCTCGACCACCAGCCGGGTGGCGATCGCCTCCTCCAGTGCAGAGAGGACCGAATCCTCGCTGAAGCCACCGGCGGTCTGCACCAGGACCGGATCGAATTCGAGGCCGACGACCGAAGCGCAGGCCAGGACCCGGTTGGCGTCTTTGGTGAGGCGGGAGAGGCGCCGGCCCACGACGTCCCGCACGCCCTCGGGGATGCCGATCTCCTGCACCGGGCCTGTCGCCACCCAGTGCCCGTCGCGCTCGTGGATGGTCCCCGACTCTGAGAGGTGGCGCAGGACCTCGACCACGAAGAAGGGATTGCCCTCCGTCTCCCGCCAGAGGGCCTGGGCGAAAAGCTCGCCGTCGGAGCCCAGCGCCCGCCCGCCGATCCGCTCCAGCAGTGCAGCCACGCCGCCGGCGTCCAGGCCGCTGAGCGCAAGGCGCTCCACCCCTTCGATGCGGCGCACGTCGGCCAGAAACTCGGTGAGGGGATCGCCCCGGCCGATGTCGGTGTCCCGGTAGGTGGCGGCGACCAGCAGCCGCAGGGGATCGGAGCTCCGCAGGACGTGGCGGAGGAGCAACAGGGTCGGCTTGGCCGCCCACTGCAGATCATCGAGCACCAGCAGGACCGGCGTTTCGCCGGAGACGTCCGACAGCCAGGCGGCGACGGCGTCGAACAACCGGTAACGCTCCGTTTCAGGGTCGGAACGAAGGGGCTGGGGGAGGTCGGCTACCCGCTCGGCGACCTCGGGGACGATCCGGACCAGCTCTTCGGGGTGGCGCCCGAGGCGCGGGTCGGAGCTGTGGGCGACGTAGTGGCGCAGGGCCTCCACGAACGGCTGGTAGGGGACGCCGAGATCCTCGTCGCAGCGACCACCGAGCACGGTTGTCCCGTCGGCATGGAGCGAGCCGGCAAGCTCGCCCGCGAGGCGGGTCTTCCCGATTCCCGGCTCGCCGCCCAGCAACACGAGCCGCCGCTCGCCGGCGGCGGATTCCTTCCACAGCTGACCCAGGCGCTCGAGCTGCTCGTCGCGCCCGACGAACACGCGCCCCGTGCCGGTCACGACGGGAGGCAGGGGCAGGGCGGCGGCGGCCGGCGCCCACGACACTTCGCACGCCGCCACCGGATCGGGCAGGCCCTTGAGTTCCATGGGCCCGACGTCGGTCATGGCCGTCGGCCCCCGGCTGCCCGCCACGACCCGAACGATCGCCGTGGCCAGGATCTGTCCCGGGCGGGCCGCCGCCACCAGACGGGCGGCCTCGACCACGGGGGTGCCGAACACGTCGCCGCTCTCGAGGGTCACCTCGCCCAAGGAGAGGCCGACCCGAATGGCGAGCGGCGCCCCCGCCGAACGGGCCTGGCGCTCCGCCGCCTGCTGCATGGCCACGGCGGCGGCCAGCGCCTCCACCACGGAGGAGAACGTGGCCAGGATTCCATCCCCCGTGTTCTTCACTTCCACGCCGTCGTGGGCGGCGAGCGCCTCTCGGAGCCGGCTGAAGTGCTCCCTTCGCAGCGCGTCGTAGGCCACGTCGCCCAGGCGGGCCATGAGCTCGGTGGAACCCACCAGGTCGGTGAACAGCACCGTTGCCGTCCCGCTCGTCGTCCCGTTTCTCACGGCGCGGCGTCCAGGAGGGCTCGGGCCCGCCGTTCGACCGTTTCGAGGCGGAGGTCGACAGCCGTGGCAAGCGCCTGGCCCACCAGCTCAGCGGCCTGGTCGGTGTCCCCCGGACCACCACGGTGGCGAAGCAATTCCGCCCACTCCAGGCGGGTCCGGGCCAGCCAGATCGGGGCATCGATCCGCTCATGCATGGTGGCGGCAGCCCGGAGATGCTCCTCGGCCTGGGCGAGATGGCCCAGGGTGGCGCTGAGCCGGCCGAGGTAGTGGGCGGTGCAGCCGATGTTGGTGGAAGCCAGGACCCCGAACTGTGTGGGAAATGGTTCCAGCAGGTCGTAGAAAATGCGGGCGGAAGCGTGATCGTCGAGATGGCAGGCGACGTGGGCGGCGACGGTCAGGAAGCCGAGCCACAGCGGATCCTTGGGCAGTTCGAAGGAGGCGGCCGCCAACCGCTCGAGCAAGGTTCGGGCTTCGTCTTCGCGGCCGGCCTGACACTTCGCCGCGGCGAGGAGGGCGGCGATGCCCGGTATCGCCGGGTGCCGGTCGTGCACGTCGGAGAGATCAGGTTCCAGCTCCCCCAACCGACCCTGCTCGAAGCGGATCGCGAACCGCTGGAGCAGGAAGATGAGGCGGGCGTCGGGCTGGCCGCTGGCCACCCCGATCTCGAGCGCCTGATGGGCGAGCTGGTCGGCCTCATCGAGCCTGCCCGCCCGCAGGGCGTGGCCCACGCTCACCCACCTCGCCATGAAACGAGGTATGGGCTGGCCCAATTCGTCGGCCAGCGCCCGGACCCTTCCGACGGCTTGGCTTCCGCCCTCGGTCTCCCCGGATTCGAGTGTCAGACGCGCCCGGAGGAAATGTGCGATGAACTGGACGAGCGGGTCGCCGAAGCCATCGGCCAGCCCCAGCAGCTCGGTGGCATCGGCGAGACGTTCGGCCAGGGTGTCAGGGGCGTTGATGGTCCACGCCCGGGACATCAGTACCTGGGCCAACGTGCCGGCATCGCCGACGGACCGTGCGATCCCAAGCGCCTCGTCACTGAAGCGGATCCGGCGGGCCCGATCCGGTGTGAAGACGAGCTCCAGGCCGAGCGTGGCCAGCAGCCGGGCCCGAACCGCCGTCGGCGCGTCCCCGACCGCCGTCAGGGCGGTCTCGAGCGTGGCCACCCGCTCGGTGTCGACGCCCCCTCCCGCACTCCAGTACATCCCCCGACTGTTAGCCAGCGCGGCCCGGGCCAGGGCGTCGGCGTCGCCTCGGGCCTGGGCCAGGGCGGACGCCTCCAACAGCGTGTCCCGCGAGGCCGGATCGCCCGCTCGGCGCTGGGCGTCCCCGAGGGCGATGAGCAGCTCCAGGCAGTGGCCGTCCTCGCCGCGTGTGCCGGTCGCACTGAGGAGGTCGAGGGCGGAGCGGTAATAGGTGACGGCCTCGTCGTGGGCCAGCTGGGCCAGGGCCCGGTCGCCGGCGCGGGTGGCGTAGTCCACCGCCCGGGCGGTCTCGGCTGCCGGGGCCGAGGCCCGGGCCCAATGGTGGGCCAGGGCTGGGAGATGGTCGTCGAGGTGGCCGACGTAGCGGGCCTCGATCCCTTCGGCGACCCGGCGATGGAGGGCGACCCGGCGAGCGGCGGTGAGCTCGTCGTAGAGGGTGGCCCGGACCAGGGCGTGCGCGAACCGGTTCCGCGGAACCGCTCCGGGCACCTCGACCAGGAGCCGGGTGGCGACGGCCTCCTCCAGCACGCCCAGGACGACGTCCTCGGAGAACCCGCCGGCGGCCTGCACCAGGGCGGGCTCGAACTCGAGGCCGACGACCGACGCGCAGGCCAGAACCCGGTTGGCCGCCTCGGAGAGCCGGGACAGTCGCCGGCCGACCACGTCCCGCACCCCCTCGGGGATCCCCAGGTCTTCGAGGGCCGCCGTCAGCACCCAACGGCCGTCCCGCTCCTCGATGGCCTTCGACTCGGCGAGGTGCCGGAGCACCTCGGCCACGAAGAAGGGGTTGCCCTCCGTCTCCCGCCACACGACCCGGGCCAACTCGCCGCCCTCCTCGTCGAGCTCGTGGCCGGCAGCCCGCTCCAGGAAGGCGGCCACGGCGGGAACGTCGAGGCCGGTGAGCGGGAGGCGTTCCGCGGTTTCCAACCGGGGGATATCGGCCAGCAGCTCGGCCAGCGGGTGGCCCCGGCCGACGTCGGTGTCCCGATAGGTACCGACGACGAGGAGCTTCATCGGGTCGGACGAACGGACTACGTGCCTCAGCAACAGCAGTGTGGGCTTGGCCGCCCACTGGAGGTCGTCGACCACGAGCAGGACGGCCGACTCCATCGACGCGTCCGACAGCCAGGCGGCCACGGCGTCGAAGAGGCGATAGCGCTCGGTCTCGGGATCGGACCGCAACGGCTCAGGCAGCCCGGGCACGAGCCGCGCCAGCTCTGGCACCAGGCGCGCGAGCTCGCCGGCGTGACGGCCGAGTCGGGGTGCGGAGACGTGCGTCAGGTAATGACGCAGGGCTTCGACCATCGGCTGGTAGGGAACGCCCAGATCCTCGTCGCACCGGCCGGCGAGGACCAGCGCCCCCTCGTCGTGCAGCCGGTGGGCCAGCTCGGTCGCCAGCCGGGTCTTGCCCACCCCGGGCTCACCACCCACCAGAACGAGACGGCGCTCGCCGGTCCCAACCTCCTTCCAGCGCTGCCGCAACCGCTCGAGCTCGCTCTTCCGTCCGACGAAGATCCGCCCCGCGGCCACGAGCAGCGATGGCAGAGGAAGAGCAGCCGCGAGCGCCTCCCAGGCCACCTCGCAGGCGGGCAGCGGTTCGGGGAGACCCTTCAACTCCACAGCGCCGAGGTCGGTGAAGGTCGCCCCCGAGCGGGAACCGGCGACCACCCGTACCACGGCGGTGGCCAGGATCTGCCCCGGCCGGGCGGCGGCCACCAGGCGGGCGGCCTCCACCACGGGTGTCCCGAAGACGTCGCCGTCCTCGAAGGTCACGTCCCCGAGCGCCACACCCACGCGCACCGACAGTGCCAGGCCGGCGCTTGCGGCATGACGGTCGGTGGCCTGCTGGATCGCCACCGCCGCCCGCACCGCAACAGCCGCCGCGCCGAACGTGGCGAGCAGCCCGTCCCCGGTGTTCTTCACCTCGTGGCCGCCGTGGGCGGCGACCGCGTCTCGCAGCCGGGCGAAATGCTCGCCGCGCAGATCGTCGTAGGAGAGATCGCCCAGGCGGGTCATGAGCTCCGTCGACCCCACGAGGTCGGTGAACAGCACGGTCACCGTCCCGCTCGGCCGCCCCTCCCTCACGGGAACACGCTAGGTCGTGGTGGCTGAGACGGGAAGGCCCGCTCGAGCGGGACCTGACCGGCGGCTATCCCCACTCCTCCTCGTCGAGCTGCACGGGACAGTGCACCAGGTCGCCCATGTTCGCCGGCGTCGAGCTGAGTTCCCAGTTGGCGCGCGCCATACTCCAGGGGAGTATAGTAAATACCCCGGTAGGGTATGGAGCGGCGACGGGAGCGCAGAGTGGCAGGCTACGAGATGAACAAGGAGCAGGTGCTGCGGCGGCTGGCCCGGGTGGAGGGCCAGGTGCGGGGCATCGCCCGCATGGTGGAGGAGGACCGGTACTGCATCGAGGTCCTCGACCAGGTGGCGGCCGTGAAGCGCGCCCTCGAGCAGGTGTCGGTCGGCCTGGTGCGCGACCACCTCGGCCACTGCGTCGCCGACGCCGTGCTGGCCGGCGGGGCGCAGGGTAACGAGAAGACCGAAGAGGCGACGGCGGCCATCGCCCGACTGGTGAGGAGCTGAGCGCCATGGCCCACGGCCACGGCAACGGAGATGTCCACGGCGCCCACGGCGGCCACGGCGGGCACAGCGCTCACGGCGGGCCCGGCGGCCACGGCGACCACATCGCCATGTATCGGCGCCGCTTCTGGATCAGCCTGCTGCTCTCCCTCCCGGTGGTGGCCACCAGCCACATGATCATGGACTGGTTCGGCTACGAGCTGGACTTTCCCGGGATGGAGTGGGTCGGCCCCGTGCTGGGGTCGGTCATCTTCGGTTGGGCCGGCTGGCCCTTCCTGGCCGGCGGCGTGCAGGAGCTGAAAGCCCGCCAGCCGGGGATGATGCTGCTCATCGGCATGGCCATCACGGTGGCCTACACGGCGTCGCTGGCCACGTCACTGGGCTGGTTCGACCTCGACTTCTGGTGGGAGCTGGCCCTGCTCATCACCATCATGCTGCTGGGCCACTGGCAGGAGATGAAGGCCCTCGGCCAGGCTCAGGACGCCCTGGCCGCCCTGGCCGCCCTGCTGCCCGACGAGGCCGAACGGATGGGACCCGACGGCGAGATCGAGATCGTGCCCGTCGACGGACTGCACCCCGGCGACCTGGTCCTGGTCCGCTCCGGCGCCCGGGTGCCGGCCGACGGCGTCATCGTCGACGGCGAGGCGGACATCGACGAGTCGATGATCACCGGCGAGTCCATGCCGGTGCACAAGGACCCGGGCGACCGGGTCGTGGCCGGGACCGTCGCCACCGACTCGGCCATCCGGGTGCAGGTGGAAGCGGTCGGCGAGGACACCACGCTGGCCGGCATCCAGCGCCTCGTGGCCCAGGCCCAGGCGTCCCGGTCCCGGGCTCAGGTCCTGGCCGACCGGGCCGCGGCCCTGCTCTTCTATGTCGCCACCGCCGCCGCGGCCGTCACCTTCGTGACCTGGACGGCGCTGGGCAACGTCGACGAGGCCGTCGTCCGGGTCGTGACCGTCCTGGTCATCAGCTGTCCCCACGCCCTGGGCCTGGCCACTCCGCTGGTGACGTCCCTGTCGTCGGCCCTGGCCGCCCGCAACGGCATCCTCATCAAGGACCGCCTGGCCTTCGAAGCGAGCCGGACGGTCAAGGCCATCCTGTTCGACAAGACCGGGACGCTGACCAGGGGGGCCCACACCGTGACCGGCGTGGTCGGGGCCGGAGGGCTGGACGAGGCCGAGGTGCTGCGCATCGCCGGCGCGGTGGAAGCCGACAGCGAGCACCCCCTGGCCCGGGCCATCGTCACCGTCGCCCGTCGCCACGGCCCGGTACCCGCAGCCAGCGATTTCCGTTCCATCACCGGACGGGGCGTGGAGGCCTCGATGGACGGCGTCCGCTTCGCCGTCGGTGGCCCCGTGCTCCTGCGCGAGCGCGGCCTGGCCGAACCCGCCGAGCTGGCCGATCAGATCCAGGCGTGGAAGGCGCGGGGCGGGGCCGTGCTCTACCTCCTCCGGGGCGACGAGATCGTGGGCGCCCTGGCCCTCGAGGACGAGATCCGCCCCGAGGCCCGGGAAGCCGTGGTCCAGCTCAAGGCCATGGGCCGCCGGGTGGTCATGATCACCGGCGACGCCCGGCAGGTCGCCGAAGCGGTCGCCGCCGACCTCGGGGTCGACGAGGTGTTCGCCGAGGTCCTCCCCGAGGACAAGGCGGCCAAGGCCGGCGGCCTCCAGGCCCGCGGCCTCACCGTGGCCATGGTGGGCGACGGGGTGAACGACGCCCCGGCGCTGGCCCGGGCCGATGTCGGCATCGCCATCGGGGCGGGCACCGACGTGGCCATCGAGTCGGCCGGGATCATCCTGGCCAGCTCGGACCCCCGGGGCGTGGTCAGCATCATCCGCCTGTCGGAGGCGGCGTACCGCAAGAGCCTCCAGAACCTAGCCTGGGCCGCCGGTTACAACACCCTGGCCATCCCCCTGGCCGCCGGCGCCCTGGACTGGGCGGGCGTCAGCCTCCCGCCCGCCGTCGGCGCCGTCCTCATGAGCCTGTCCACCATCGTGGTCGCCCTCAATGCCCAGCTGCTGCGCGGGCTCGACCTGCGACCGGCCGCGGCGGGCAGCCCGTCTTCCCCGCCGGCCGGTGAAGATCGAACCGCCGGCGTCGAGCGGCCCGCCGC
Organism: Acidimicrobiia bacterium; assembly: GCA_044867425.1. GTDB lineage: Bacteria > Actinomycetota > Acidimicrobiia > IMCC26256 > BP-133 > CAWBJP01. Next base: position 31,751 of record JBIOUX010000120.1, read on the forward strand.
CTGATCCGACGGGGCTTCCTCAGCGCGGTCGGCGGCCCGACCGCTTGGAGTCGCGGCGTTTCTCGAGGGTGCCCGGGAGATTCCCGGTACCACCGGCTCTGATCAGCTTGACCATGGCGTCGACGGCCTTGCTGCTGTCGAGGCGGCCGAACCACTCCATCCGCTGGTTCACCACCAGACCGGCCACCGGCTCGTCGCACACCTTCTGGCACCCGACCTTGACGATCGAGGCGCTGGTGCCCTGCCGGAGCGCTCTGACCAGCCGACCGCTCCCGTCGCACTTGTGGCACACGAAGACGCTGGTCGGCATCGGCCCCTCCGATTTAGGAGGGCCTTATTCTTGATGTTCAGCCACCCTGAAACAAGACCCGCTGGTTGGACAGCGCGGTTTCCACCAGCTCCACCATGGAGCGGCCGATGGTCTCCATGGGGGTCGTGTCCTTGGCCACCCGGCTGAGCAGGAACCCGCCTTCGAGGGCGGCCAGGAAGACCGTGGCCAGCTCCCGGGCGCGCTCGGGTTCCACGCCGCCGGCGGCGAAGCGGGCGCAGGCGGCTTCGAGCCAGCTCTCGAAGATCCCGGCGGTGACCTGGCGCAGCGGCTCGTCCGAGCTCGCCACCTCGAGCGCCACGGTGGCGATGGGGCAGGCGTCGGCATAGTCGCTGGCCCGCAGGGCGCCGGCGGCGGCGGCGAAGCAGTCGCCCACGCCGGTGACCAGATCGGGCGCGTTGTCGAAGACCGCCTCGACGAGGGCCTGGTAGGCCCGCCCCGAGAAGCGCAGGGTCTCGGCGGCGAGCTCGGCCTTCCCCCCGGGGAAGAAGTGGTACAGGGAACCGATGGGCGTCGCGCTGGACTCCGAGATCTGCTTCAGCCCGCTGCCGGCGAAGCCCCGCTGCATGAAGAGCGCCGACGTCGCCTCGATGTTCCGGTCGCGGGTGGTCACGTCGTCCCTCCTGCCCTGGAGTTGCGGCCTGTCGCCTGCGGGCTCATCCGGTGGCGCTGGCCATGATCGCCGGCAACGGGGCGATCCTGGCCGTCTCCCTGGCCCAGCTCTAGCTGGCGGAGGATCCGGGCAAACCTGAAGGCGATTCTCAGTCGCACCGGACATCGTGCCGAAGCAGGGGTGTGTACAGCTCGGTGCGAGACCGACCGGATCCGGTCATTGCGGATCCACCCCAGAACGGCGACCGGCCGCGGCGGGGACGGGTGGCCGGCAATGTCGTCGTCCTCGGCCTGACCAGCCTGTTCACCGACATCTCCTCCGAGATGGTGAACGCCGTGCTCCCCGTCTACCTGGTGTTCCAGCTCGGGTTCACCCCGTTGCAGTTCGGGCTCTTCGACGGCGCCTACCAGGGCATCACCGGGCTCCTGCGGATCGCCGGCGGGATCGTCGCCGACCGCCGGCGGCGGTACAAGGAGGTCGCCGGGCTCGGCTACGCCCTCTCCGCCATCTGCAAGCTCGGCCTGCTCGCCTCCCAGGCCTGGGCCCTCACCACCGGCGTGCTCCTCCTGGACCGGACGGGCAAAGGGTTGCGCACCGCCCCCCGGGACGCCCTGATCTCGCTCTCGAGCCCCAAGGAGCACCTGGCCGAGTCCTTCGGCGTCCACCGGGCTCTCGACACGGCCGGCGCCATGCTCGGACCCGTCATCGCCTTCGTGCTCCTGGGGCTCGTCGCCGGGGCCTACGACGCCGTGTTCGTGACCAGCTTCTGCGTGGCGCTCATCGGCCTCGGCATCCTGGTCTGCTTCGTCCGCAACCGGGCCCCGGCCGAGCCGGCCGAGGGCTCCCGACCGTCATGGCGAGCCGCCCTCGGGCTGTTGCGCATCACCGACTTCCGGCGGCTGGTGACGGCCGGCGGCCTCCTCGGCCTGGTCACGGTGAGCGACGCCTTCATCTACCTCGTCCTCCAGCAGCGCGTGCACATGGCGTCCCGACCGTTCCCGCTGCTCTTCGTGGGCACCGCCGTCTTCTACCTCCTCCTCGCCGTCCCCCTCGGGCGGCTGGCCGACCGCATCGGCCGCGCTCCGGTGTTCCTGGCCGGCTACGTCCTGCTGGCCGGTAGCTATGTCGTGCTCTCCGTGGCCGGGCCGGGCTGGCCCACGGTGGTCCTGCTTCTCGGTCTCCTCGGCTCCTACTACGCCGCCACCGACGGGATCCTCATGGCCATGACCAGCGCCGCCCTGCCCGCCCATCTGCGCAGCAGCGGCCTTGCCCTGCTCACCACGGTGAGCGCCTCGACCCGGTTCTTCGGCTCGGTGCTCTTCGGCTTGCTGTGGACGTGGCAGGGACCGGGGGAGGCGGTGGCGGTCTTCCTGGTCGGGCTGGTGCTGGCCATCCCCCTCACCGGGCGGATCCTGTCAATGGAAAGGGACGGAGCCCGGGCATGAGGCTGGACAAGCGCGTCGTGGGGTTCGTCGCCCTCTGCATCGCCTGCCTGTCGGTGTCGGTGGCCTACCTGGTCCACGCCGACCGGCGGCACTCCCAAGCCTCGGCGGCCGGCGTGGTGCAGGAGGAATCTCCGGTGGCCGTGCAGGAGCTGCGGGCGCAGCCCCATGTGGTCTTCCGGACCATGGCGGCCGGCGAGGCCGGCCGTGTCGCCCTGGTCCCGCTGACCGCGCCCCAGGGCACGCGGGTCCTCACCAATCTCGACTGCCTGCGCGTCCATATGGCCGCCGGCGGCGGGCTGTGCCTGTCCGACAAGGGCGACCTGTTCAACCCCTACAAGGTGGCGTTCCTGGGCCCCGACCTCCGGCCCCGGCATGAGGAGTCGCTGGCCGGGCCGGTCAGCCGGGCCCGGGTCTCGCCCGACGGCCGCTACGGGGCGGCCACGGTGTTCGTGACCGGCCACTCCTACGCCCCCGGGAGCTTCTCCACCCAGACGACGCTCTACGACATGGCCACCGGTCGCCTGGTGGCCGATCTCGAGAACTTCGAGGTGCACAAGGACGGCTCGAGGATCGAATCCCCGGACTTCAACGTCTGGGGCGTGACCTTCGCCCACCAGTCCGGCCGCTTCTACGCCACCCTGGGGACCGGCGGGCACACCTACCTGGTGCGGGGCGACGTGGAGCGGCAGCGCCTGGAGGTCCTCCGGGACGGGGTCGAGTGCCCGTCGCTGTCGCCCGACAACACCCGCATCGCCTTCAAGCAGCGGACCGGCTCGGGCCTCGGTGCGGTGGAGTGGCGCCCGGCGGTGCTCGATCTCGCCACCCTCGAGGACCACCCCCTGGCCGAGGACCGCAACGTCGACGACCAGATCGAGTGGCTCGACGACACCACGGTCCTCTACGCCGTCGACACCGGCTTCGGAGCGCCCAGCACCTGGGCCACCGCCGCCGACGGCTCCGGCGAGCCCCGGCTCTTCCTCCAGGACGGCGACTCCCCGGCGGTCCTCCGCGGCTGATCCGGCGCGCCCGGGCCCCTGGAATGCCAGGGGTCCTCCTGATGTTGGTCGCGGGCGTCAAGCCAGCCCCGGGGTTCGGGGTGTCCCCGAGTAGGAGGAGGGCGCTCATGACCGACACCGCCATCGATCTCGCCGCCATCGAGGCCGCCCGGGACGCCATCCGGGAGCGTTACCTGCGCCCCTCGGAGGAGCGGCCGGCGTCGTCCGCCCGCGGCGTCCACCACATCGCCCTCCTGTCCGGAGACGTGGAGCGGACCGTCCGCTTCTACCAGGAGGTGCTCGAGTTCCCCCTGACCGAGATCTTCGAGAACCGGGACTACCAGGGTTCGAACCACTTCTTCTTCGACATCGGTCACGGCAACCTGCTGGCCTTCTTCGACTTCCCCGGCCTCGACCTCGGGCCCTACGCCGAGGTGCTGGGCGGCCTGCACCACATCGCCATCTCCGTGGAGCCGGAGCGCTGGGCCCACCTGAAGGGCAAGCTCGACGCGGCCTCGGTGCCCTACCAGGAGATGAGCGGGTCGTCGATCTACTTCTCCGACCCCGACGGCGCCCGGCTCGAGCTCATCGCCGATCCCCTCCTGTCCATGTACGGCCACGAGGTCGGCTGAGACCGCGCCACCCACGTACAGCGCACCACCAGAGGAGATGAACCACCCCATGTCCGACACGGCCACCATCGACGTCCGGCCCGCCCGCGACCGCTACCACACCGCGGCCGGCTGGCTCGACTCCCACCACAGCTTCAGCTTCGGACACCACTACGACCCGGCCAACACCCACCACGGCCTGCTGCTGGTGAGCAACGACGACTGGGTCCGGGCCGGCACCGGCTTTTCCACCCACCCCCACCGGGACATGGAGATCATCACCTGGGTGCTGGACGGCGAGCTGGAGCACAAGGACACCACCGGCCATCAGGGCATCATCTATCCGGGCCTGGCCCAGCGGATGAGCGCCGGCCGGGGCATCTGGCACTCGGAGATGAACCCCAGCGGCCAGGCCGACGTCCACTTCGTCCAGATGTGGGTGCTGCCCGACACCGAGTCGGTCGACCCCTCCTACCAGCAGCTCGACATCAATCCCCAGCTCGACCGGGGCGGGCTGGTGCCCGTGGCCTCGGGCCGGGGCCATGACACCGCCATCGCCATCCGCCAGGAGAGCGCCGTGCTGTGGGCCGGCCGGCTCCAGGCGGGCGAGGCCGTCCCCCTGCCCGACGCCCGTCACGTCCACCTCTTCGTGGCCCGGGGCGACGTCGAGCTGGACGGGGCCGGCCACCTCGTCGAGGGGGACGCCGTCCGCCTCACGGCCGCCGGGCAGCCGGTGGTCACCGCCGGCCCGGGCGGAGCCGAGGTGCTGGTGTGGGAGACGGCCTGACCGATCGGGTAACTCAATCCGGTAGCCGAGGCCCTGGAGGTCCTGATGCCCGCCGTCACCGTCGAAGATCTCACCACCCTGCCCACCGTCGCCGGCCCCGATCCGGCGACGGCCCGGCCCCGGCCGGTGCGCCAGGTGGCCACCGCCCCCCGCGGCTTCGAGGGGGAGGGCTTCCCGGTGCGCCGGGCCTTCGCCGGCGTCGACCTCGGCGACCTCGACCCCTTCATCCACCTCGACCAGATCGGCGAGATCGAATACGGGCCGGGCGAGCCCAAGGGGACGGCGTGGCACCCCCACCGGGGCTTCGAGACCGTCACCTACATCATGGACGGCGCCATCCGCCACGAGGACTCCACCGGTGGCGGCGGCCTGATCTCGGACGGCGACACCCAGTGGATGACCGCCGGCGGCGGCATCCTCCACATCGAGACTCCGCCCGAGGACCTGGTGGTGAGCGGCGGCTTCTTCCACGGCCTGCAGCTGTGGGTCAACCTCCCCGCCGCCCAGAAGTTCATCGCCCCCCGCTACCAGGACCTCGAGGGCGGGCGGGTCACGCTGCTGTCGTCACCCGACGGCGGCGCCCTGGTGCGCCTGATCGCCGGCGACCTCGCCGGTCATCGCGGCCCCGGTTCGACCCACACCCCCATGACCATGGTGCACGCCACCCTCAGCCCCGGGGCGCAGCTGGCGCTGCCCTGGCCGGCGGAGTTCAACGCCCTGGCCTATGTACTGGCCGGAAACGCGCTGGTGGGCCCCGATCGCCGGCCGGTGGCCATGGGCCAGCTGAGCGTCTTCGGCGCGGGCGACTTCATCACCGTCGAGGCGGCCCCCCGCCAGGACGGTCCGGTGCGGGACCTGGAACTGCTCCTGCTCGGCGGGCGCCCCATCCGCGAGCCGATCGCCTGGTACGGGCCCTTCGTGATGAACACCAAGGCCGAGATCGCCCAGACCCTGGAGGACTTCCAGGCCGGCCGGCTCGGCCAGGTCCCCGCCACCCACGTCACCCCCACGGACGAGGTGACGCTCCGGGCGGACTCCTCACTGGACTAGGGCGGGTGGCTTCGACTCCACGCCCCTGAACCCGCTGAAGGTGGGGGTCCCCACCTCGTCGGGTCCCTGGTTCCAGTCCCGCAGCGAGTCGCGGTAGAGGCGGCGCACGACCCACAGGAAATAGGCCCCGGCAGGGACCGACAGCCAGTCGATGAACCCGCCGTGGATGTCGTGGTGGTAGGCGCCGGCCAGGGCGTACATGGCGAAGACACCGTGCATGAGCGCACAGGTGGGGAAGATGGCCGACAGGCACAGGCCGGACACCGACCACCCTCCCATGAGGGGGTGGTTGCGGAGCTGGGTCCGTACGATGAACCAGCCGATGGCCATGTAGATGCCGACCAGCAGCAGGTTGGGCGCCACCGAGAGCACGTCACCGGGCAGGTCGACGCCGTCGAGGCGCATGGCGGCACCGGCGGCCAGCACGGCCAGGTAGAGGGCGGAGATGGCGGGCATGGCCCGCAGCCACTTGGGTTCGCCCAGGATGAAACGGTCGCCCCGGCCGCCCCGGAACGCCTCGATGCGCAGGCTCAGCCAGACCACGCCGACGGGGAGTCCGATGACCACGGCCAGCAGATCGAGGGCCCCGCCGGTCCGGCCTTCCAACGCCACGTGGAGGCCGTGGGCCAGGTGGTGGGGCCCACAGGTGAACGCCATGGCGATCCAGGCGGCGCCGAAGTGGGAGAACCCGAAGGAGCGCCAGTCGCGGCGCATCTCCAGGGCGGTGATGACGCCGTAGCCGGTGTAGGCGACGCCGAGTACGAGATTGGTGAGGGCGACGGCGGTATTCATGCTCCCCTCCTGATCGGGACGCCGATCTGACGCATGAACTCCCGGATGGACGACTCCTCGCCGACCCCCACCGTGGCCGAGGCGTTGGTGCGGTTGACCGTCCGGGCCGACCGGGGCAGCGCGAACGTGAAGGTCGATCCCTTGCCGATGGCCGTGCTGACACCCACGTAGCCGCCCATGGCCTCGACCAGGGACCGGACGATGTACAGGCCGATCCCGGTGCCCTGCCGCCGGCGCCCGTCGGGCTGGCGACCCTGCCAGAACTGCTCGAAGCAGCGGGTGGCCTCGGCGGTGTTCATGCCGATCCCGAAGTCGGCCACGCTGACCCGGACCCAGCGCCGGTCCCCGGCGGCGCTGACCACGATGGGGCGGTCGGGCTCCGAGTATTTGACGGCGTTGGCCAGCAGCTGGTCGAGGACGCTGCGCACGGCCCCGACCTCGCCGAAGGCGGCGGCCAGGTTGGGCGGGGTCTGGAGCACCACGTTGCGCCCCGACTCGGCCCGCAGCGCCGTCGTGTGCTCCACCAGCACCTGGCCCATGTCGATGGGGGCGGGGGCGAGGGAGGCGACGCACGGCTGGCGGCCCCACCCCGGCAGCTCGGCGGCGGGGAGCGGGCGGTTCCAGTAGTAGCCCTGGGCCCGGTCGCAGCGCAGCGCCCGCAGCGCCACGAGCTGGGCTTCCGTCTCCACCCCCTCGGCGACCACCACGATCCCGAGGGCGTGGGCCAGGTTGACGACGGCAGCGACGATGGCGGTGGCCGTCGGATCGACGCCCAGGCCGGCGACGAACGAGCGGTCGAGCTTGACCACGTCGACGGGGAAGCGGCGTAGATAGCTGAGCGACGAGTAGCCGGTGCCGAAGTCGTCGATGGCCAGGCGGACACCGAGGGCCTTGAGGTCGAGGAGTGCCTCGATGGACGACTCCACGTCGTCCATGAGCACGCTTTCGGTGATCTCCAGGCACAGGCGCCAAGGGTCGAGACCGGTCTCATGGAGCACGTCTCGGACCGTGTCGATCAGCGCGGGGACGCCGAGCTGGCGGGCCGACAGGTTCACGGAGAGCCGGAGGGCCCCGGGGTTGGTGTTGGGGCCCCGGCGGGCCAGCTCCCGGCACGCCTCCTGGAGCACCCAGTCGCCCAGGGGCACGACGAGGCCGGTCTCCTCGGCCACGTCGATGAACTCGGACGGCGGCAGGAGCCCGAGGGTCGGGTGCTGCCAGCGGACCAGCGCCTCCACTCCCGTGGTGGTCTCCTCGGCCAGGTCCACCTCGAGCTGGTAGCACAGCCGCAGCTCGGAGCGGTCCAGGGCCACCCGGAGCTCCTCGGCCCGCCGGAGCCGGGCCAGGGTCCGGGCCCGGCTGGCCGGGTCGAACACGTGGAACCGGTTGCGGCCGGCGTCCTTGGCTTCGTACATGGCCGTGTCGGCGTCGCGCAGCATGGTGTCCGGGGTGGCCTCGGGCTCGCTCACGGCGATCCCGATGCTGGCGGAGGGGATGATCTCCTGACCCTCCACCACCACCGGGGTGGCGAGGGAGTTGAGGATGCGGATGGCGACCTCCTCCGCCGCGGCCTGGCCCGCCATTCCCTCGCACACCACGGCGAACTCGTCGCCGCCCAAGCGGGCGATGGTGTCCCCCGGGCGCAGGATGTGGCCGAGCCGGTCGGCCACCGCCACCAGCAGCCGGTCGCCGGCCAGGTGACCGAGCGTGTCGTTCACCGCTTTGAACCGGTCGAGGTCGACGAAGAGCACCGCCACCATGCGGCCGTCGCGGTGCTGGCGGCGCAGGGCCAGAGCCAGGCGGTCGAGGAAGAGGGCCCGGTTGGGAAGGCCGGTCAGGGGGTCCTGGAGGGCCAGGCGGGTGAGCGCGGCCTCGGTCGTCTTCTGGGTGGTGATGTCCTGGCAGATGCCGAGCATCCGCAGGGGACGGCCGTCGTCGTCCTGGACCAGCCGGGCCCGGCTCTGCAGCCAGCGGGTGGTGCCGTCGGGCAGCACGATCCGGTACTCAGAGGCGAGCGGGTTGCCCGAGCGCAGCGTCTCCTCGATCGCCCCCTGGGCCAGGCGCCGGTCTTCGGGGTGGACGCGGCGGACGTAAGCCTCGAAGGTGGCGTCGAAGCTCCCGGGATCGACGCCGAAGATCCGGAACAGCTCGTCGGACCAGCGCACCCGGTCGCCCTGGATGTCCCATTCGAACCGGCCGAGGTGGGCGATCTCCTGGGCCTCCCGGAGGGTGTCGTCGCTCTCCGACAGGGCCTGGATGAGCCCCAGCTCGTCGGTCACGTCCCGAGCGGCGACGAGCTCGAGGATCCGGTCGCCGACGACCACCGACGATGTCTTGACCTGGGCCTGGAGAATGGTGCCGTCATGGCGGCGGTGCCGGTGGACGCCGCCCCGCCAGGGGAGATCGGCCGTGACCAGGGCCACGTCGACCTCCCGGGAGGGGAGGATGGCGTCGGCCTCCAGCGCCAGGAACTCCTCCCGGGAGTAGAGGTACTGCCCCAGGGCGGCGGCGTTGACGTCGACCAGCTCCCGGGTCTCGGCGTCGTAGATCCACATGGGGACGGGGCTGGCCTCGAACAGGGCGTGGTAGCGCGAATCGTCGGGCGAGGCCGGCGCCGGGCGCAGCAGCTCCTGGAGGGCGGCGGCCAGCGAGGGCTCCGGCGCGCCGGACGCGTCGCGCCCGTCAAGGGGCCCGCCCGCGGCTGTATCCACCTGACTTGCGGCGTTGTCGTCCACGCCCGTTTTTTCGATCCGCCCTTGTCCTGACAGCTGTCGTTCTGAGGATCGCTACGCCCCGTGGTGCCGACAATGGCCCGGTCGGGTCATTTGGTCCCCCGGGCCGGACTAGTCCGTGAGGTTCACACGCGCACCCGAACCCGCAGGCGGCGGGTGAGCAGCAGGTAGACGGTGCCCCACAGGTAGGCCACACCGGCCAGCGCCAGGATGGGGAGGCGGGGACCGGTGTGCTCGGCCACCGCCCCCGCCACCAGGAGCGACGCGCTCATGGACAGGGTGACGAGGGCGAAGTCGGCGGCGAAAATGCGCCCCCGGATGTGGTCCGGGGTGGACAGCTGGAGCCCGTAGGTGGACAGCGTCCACTGCATGCCGCCGCCGATGTGGGCGACGAGGACGCCGGCGGCGGCGAGGCCGAGGACGTCGGCGGTGCCGGTGACGAGATAGCCCGTCCCGAAGACCAGGCCGGCCAGCCCGCAGGCCAGCAGGACGCCGTCCATGCCCCGCTCGGCCAGGCGCCGGGCCAGGAAGGGACCAACCAGCACCCCGGCTCCCCGGGCGCCGAGCAGGAGCCCGGTGGCGCCGTCGCCTCCCCCGAAGGCGTCGGTGGCGAGGAGGGCCAGCATGCCCACCACCCCGCCCCCCAGGCCGAAGCCGAGCTTCGAGCCGAGCAGAGCGGCCACCACCGGATGACTGCGGGCGTAGCGGAGGGCCTCGGCAGTGTCGGCCACGGGGCGCATGGGCGGACGGGGGCCGTCCTGCTTGGCCCGGACCTGGGTGGGGCGGGTGAGGGAGCCGATGAGCGCGGCGGCGACCAGGAACGTGGCCGCGTCGGCCACGAAGGCGGCGTTGCGCCCGAAGGCGACGGTGAACAGCCCACCCACGGCGGCGCCGATGGCCAGCATCGCCCCCCAGGTGCTCGACATCATCACTGCCGCCAGGGGTAGGTCGTCGGGGTCGACCAGGTTGGGCAGGGCGGCCTGGGAGGCGGGCATGAAGAAGGCGCCCAGAGCGGAGATGACGCCCTGAGCCACGAAGGCGAAGACCACCGGACCCGAGGTGGCCACCAGGAACAGGGCGGCGGCGCACGCCTGGCCGATCGACACCACCACCATCAGGGTGCGGCGGTCGAAGCGGTCGGCGGCGGGCCCGGCCAGGGGAGTCAGGACGAAGGCGGGCAGGGACTGGACGACGAACACCGCCGAGGCGGCCGCCTCCGAGCCGGTCCGGTCGATCACCAGGCCGAGCATGGCCACGGTGGCGAACCAGTCGCCGGCGAAGGAGATGATCTGGGCGAAGAACAACGACCGGAAATCGCGGTTGCGCCGTAGGAGCGAGATCACGCCGGGGGGCCGCCGGCGAGGAGGTTGCGAACGGTTTCGATGGTGTCGGCGTCGGCGGGGGACTTGTCCTCCCGGTAGCGCTTGAGACGGGCGAAGCGCCGCGCCACGCCCCCGGGATAGCGGGGCGAGGCCTGCACCCCGTCGAGGGCGATCTCGGCCACCACCTCGGGCCGGATCCACACCACGATGCCCGAGCGGGACGTCTCCAGCTCGAGGAAGCGCTCCGTCTGCCAGCGCAGCGTCTCGTCGGTCATGCCCTTGAACGTCTTGCCCCTGCTCAGTGTTCCGACTTTTCCGCGGGACAGGAAAGCAGTGTCTGGGAGCGAGTGCCTCGCACGGGCGATGGGTCAGCCTGGCCCTGGGCGGGCTTCCACGAATCCGGCGGCGGCGAAGTCGCCGTCGAATGCCAGTGCTTCCCGAAGGCGGAGGCGGCGCATGATGGCGAAGCTGGTGGCGTCGACGTAGGAGTAAGGCCGTTCGTCGCGGCGCGCCAGCCAGCGCCAGGCGTCCGCATCGAGGTCGGGGTCGACGTGGCGGACGGTGAGGCTCGGCAGTCGCCGCGCCGCCTCGTAGAACTCGAGCGCCGGCCGGTGACCGGCCTTGCGGCGCAAGAACGTCCACGTCTCGCCGAGCACGAGGTTGGACGTGAGCAGGGCACCGGTTCCTGCTTCCCAAAGTGCCCGGGCATCGGCGTGGCGCCCGTCCCGCCGGAACCGCAGGGCGATCCAGAAGGAAGTGTCCACGAACTTCACCCGCCGTAGACCACCGCATCGATGTCGCCCGCCTCGTCATCGATGTCACCGATCAGAAGGGCCATGGGGTCGGTGCCGGCCGGTGTCGCCCGGCCCAGCCGCTCCCGGACGAACTCCCGGATGAGCGCCGCCTTCGACGTGTGGCGGCGGGCCGCTTCGACCGCCAAGGCGTCGTCGAGGTCCTCCTCGATGCTGATCTGCAGCCGTTTCACGGCTCTAGCTTACATCATTCTTTGATGTCTACATCACCCACCCTGTAGCCCGTGGGAACGACGACGGGGTTGTGGAATCGTCGAAGTCATCGCGGTCGGGGAGCGCGAAGCTCTCGTCGTGTAGCTGACCGCGCTCCGACGCCTCGGCCGCGCCGCGCAGGGCGAATAGGTCCGGGCGCTCGCCCACGTTCATGACCTCAACTGGCCCACGTCGCCACGTTCCGTGAGAGGACGCGTAGGGTCCCCTCACGAGCCGATCGCCGAATCGGTCGCGGCGTCGCGACCGATTCGCCCCGTCGTTATGTGCGCCGCGACCCGGCGGTAGGTGTCATGCCGACCGGCTTGGCCCGCCGCGCGTTCTGGGACACCTGTCGGTGCGTACCGGGCCCGAGCAGATCGCCGATTATGCCGGTGATCCTGTCAAGTTGGGTCCTTCACCGGCATAACGCTGCCGGTCCCTGTCCCCAGCTTCGACGCGCTGGAGGAGCTGGTCGTAGATGTTGACCAGATGGGTCTGGTCC
>JBIOUX010000121.1:0-65770 GCA_044867425.1 Acidimicrobiia bacterium
CGCCGATCTGCTGGTACTGGCGCTCGGACGCCGACGGCGTCGCCACCTGGGGCCCGACCAGCCGGCCCGTGCCGCAGTGGACCCGCCCCGGCGCGACCCCCGTGGAGACCCTCGGCCGCCGGGGCCACCACCACTGACGTGGGTTCCGTCGGGCTGGACGTCGCCCCGCCCCCGGGCAGACGTCTCCTCGTCGGCATGGCAAGATCCCGGCGACCTCGTGTGATCGCTCTTGACCATCATCACTCGTACTGCCAACGCGATGCCACGTCGATGACCAAGGACGACCGTCTCCAGATCCGAGTGGGTCCAGCGGAGAAGCGTCTGCTCGAGCGCGCAGCCGCTGCGACACACGTCTCAGTGTCGGCGTTCGTCGTTCAGTCGGCAGCGGCGCGGGCAGCAACGGTGCTCGCCGACCGACCGCTCATCGAGCTCGGTTCGGAGGCCGCAGCGGCGTTCACCGAGGCGCTGGAGGCTCCCGCGACCGTGAACCAGCGCGTCGCCACTGCGCTGGCCCGGCCTCGCAAGTTCCGCTGGATTGACTGAGTCCCGACGTCGAAACCCCCGACCCGAAGCGCCATGATCGATCCGCGTTCGATTCGGGATCACCGGAGCTCGGCGACTGGCTGAGGCGTTACGCCCCGCAGAACCGCAGACGAGACACCGCGGGGACGTGGGTGGTCACCGACGCCGAGTCGGTCGTGGTTGCCTACATGAGCCTGTCGATGACGGGCATCGATCGGTCGAGCGCGCCGGCTGCGGTGGCGAAACAATCGCCGGACCCGGTGCCCGCTCTGCTCATCGGCCGCCTCGCTGTCGACCGCTCGGTGTCCGGGCTCGGCGTAGGAACTGCGCTCGTCGCCCACGTGCTCGCAACGGCGGTCGATCTGAATCAGCGGGCCGCCTGCCGAGCCGTTGTCGTGACTGCTCTGGACGAGTCGGCCAGGTCGTGGTGGTTAGCGGCTCGGGTTCCAGCCGTTCGACCCGACCGATCACAACTCGCTCGACCTGTATCTGCTCACGGCTGACATCCAGGCGACGGTCGATTCGTTGGGGTGACGCGAGGCCAAGAGCGATCCGTCTAGTAACCCGCCGGACAGAGGCCGCGAACTGCCCGATCCTTCCCGGCCGACCCCGAAATGGGTCGTTCGCCTCATTGGTCTTTCCGGCGCGCGACCGACAATCTCCAAGAGAGGTTCGACATCCGGCGGAATGGTGCCGGCGAAGTCCCGAAGGAGCGACGTGAGCGACACCCGGTTCGACGAAGTGCTGCGCATCCTGAGCACCGAAGGAGTGGTGAGCCAGAAGACGCGGCACGCACTGCAGCAGGTGCTGGCCGCCATCCCCCCCGGCGAGCAGGTCATCGACGCCTACCGCTGCAGCATCCTGTCGGGAACGGCGGGGCTGGACGGTGTCGCCGTGCTCACCTCCGAGCGGCTCTCGGCCTTTGAGCGCCGGGGTTTCCGGAGCCCGGACCAGAAGCTGCAGATCACCCTGGCCAAGCCCTTCTCCGTCGAGCCGGGCCCCGGGGCCACCCGGGTCACGCTGGCCGCCGCCGGCGCCCGTCCGACGACCCTCGAGCTCTTCGAAGCCGACCGCGCCGAGGCGCTCCGGGACGAGCTGGCCGCCCTGCGGTCGGCGCGCGAGGAGGGCTGGTGGTCGCAGGCGTCGGTGCCCTGGCCCGGCTGGCTGGGACAGGCTCCGGCGTGGAGCTACCTGGGCGGCGACCCCCACCTCCCTCATCCCGCCCTCGACCTGCGGGTCCAGGTCGGTCCGGCGGGATTCACGCTGGGCGACAGCGACGGATCGCTGGCCCCCCTGGCGCCCTGGTCGGTCGTGAGCCAGCTCCTCGTGATCGGTCCGGAGCAGGCCTTCGAGCGCGCCGCCACCCGGGGGCTGCTGGTCGCCGACGGATTCGCCGGCGCCTGGCGATCGGCGGACTGGACCGCGTTCATCGTGCTTGGTTACTTCACCGGTGAGGAGGTGTTCCTCGGGACCGCCGGCCTGACCGAAGCTGACCTGCGGAACCGCCTGGTCCGGGTGGCGCAGGCCATGCCGGCGGGCAACCGCCAGGGCCCGCCCCCGGTGGCATTGGAGGAGCCGGCTCTGCCGGAGCCGGCTGCGGACACGTCCGCGGCGGTCACCCCCTCCCCCGCGCCCACCCCGTCCCCCACCCCGTCAGCCGCGGTCATCCCGTCCGCCGCGGTCACCCCGCCCGCCGCGGCCACCCCGTCCGAGCCGCAGTCCGAGGCGCCGGCCTACAGCCTGGCCGAGCAGCTGGAGCGGCTCGGCGCGCTGCACCGCCAAGGGCTGCTGGACGAGGACGAGTTCGCCCGGGCCAAGGCGGCGCTCCTTCGCGGCTAACGGGGGATGAGGGCGACGATCGGGGCGTTGAGGCGGAGCTTCCCGGTGGACCCGGCGAAGCGGGCGTCCCCGAAGGCGAAGATGCCGCCGTCGGAAGCCACCAGCCAGTAGCCGACGCCCGACGGGGTGGCGGACATGCCCACGATGGGCTTGTTGAGCGCGAGGCTGCCCGTGGAACCGAAGAAGCCGGCGTCCCCGAAGGCGAAGATGCCCCCGTCCGAGGCACCCAGCCAGTAGCCCTTCCCGGTGGGCGTCGCCGCCATCCCCACGATCGGCTTGTTGAGCTTGATGGCGCCGGTGGAGCCGAAGAAGCGGGCGTCCCCGAAGGCGAAGATGCCCCCGTCCGACGCCACCAGCCAGTAGCCCAGCCCGGTCGGCGTCGGCGCCATCCCCACGATCGGCTTGTTCAACGGCAGGCCACCCATGGAGCCGAAGAAGGTGGCGTCCCCGAAGGCGAAGATGCCGCCGTCGGAAGCCACCAGCCAGTAGCCCGACCCCGAGGGTGTCGCCGCCATCCCCACGATCGGCTTGTTCAACGGCAGGCCACCGGTCGAACCGAAGAAGGTGGCGTCCCCGAAGCTGAAGATGCCGCCGTCGGAGGCGACGAACCAGTAGCCGGCACCGGTCGGCGAGGAGAACCCGCCCACGATGGGCCGGTTCAGCTTCGTGTTGCCCGTGGAACCGTAGAAGGGGGCCCCGAAGCTGAAGATGCCGCCGTCGGAGGCGACCAGCCAGTAGCCCAGCCCGGCGCCGGGGTGGCGGTCATGGACAAAGATGTCCCCCACCCCGTTGGTGTCGCCGGCGACGAGGTTGGCCGCCTCGGAGGCGAAGGCGACCACGTCCCCGTTGACCGAGATGGCAGGGGCGAAGCTGGAGCTGTCCCCGGCCTCGCCGGCCGGACCGATGCTCACGGGGATGACGGACCCGGTCAGCCGGTCGTGGCGGAGCACGGCGGAGGCCAGCGGCGCGCCGGCGGCGGACACGTCGGGCTCGAAGGTGAAGGCCACCGTCAGCCCGTCGGCCGACAGCGCCGGTTCGGTGGCCGCCCCTTCGGCCGGTAGGGGGCCCACCCTGGTGGTGGTCCCGGGGGCCAGGTCGCGCACGAAGACCTCGACGTCGTCGTTGCCGTCGCCCGGCACCAGGTCGTCGGCCTCCGAGGCGAAGGCGACATGGGCGCCGTCGGCGGACAACGACGGGCTGGTGCTGGCCCCGTCGGCCTGGGCGCCGTCGGACCCGACGCTCACCCGGGTCACCGCCGGGGGGGCGCCGGCCTCGCCCAGGCGGGCGATGAAGACATCGGCGAGGGCGTTGCTGTCGCCGGCCACCAGGTTGGTGGCGTCGGAGGTGAAGGCCACCGTCCGGCCGTCGCCCGAGAGCGCAGGGTCCCAGCTCGGGCCGTCGGCCTCCGCCCCGCCGGGGGCGGCGCTGGCCAGGATGGTGGACCCCTGCTGATACACGAACACGTCGCTCACCACGGCGTCGTCGTCGCAGCCGGTGCTGCCGGTGTACACGACGAAGGCCACCGTGAGGCCGTCGCCGCTGATGGCGGGCGCACAGGCCGCGCCCTCCAGGCCGGCGGGGAGGGGCACCCGGGTCGTCCGGCCCTGGTCGGTGTCGCGCACGAACACGTCCGACGCGCCG
This sequence comes from Acidimicrobiia bacterium, assembly GCA_044867425.1. Classification (GTDB taxonomy): domain Bacteria; phylum Actinomycetota; class Acidimicrobiia; order IMCC26256; family BP-133; genus CAWBJP01. Next base: position 4,003 of record JBIOUX010000121.1, read on the forward strand.
TTGGTGTCGCCGGCAGAAAGGTTGGTAGCCAGGGAGGCGAAGGCCACGTACCGCCCGTCGGCGGAGATGGCCGGGTCGAAGCTGGCGCCGTCGGGCTGCTCGCTGGCGTTGCCCACGCTGACCCGGGATGTCGTCCCCGCGCCGCGGTCGTGGACGAACACGTCGGCGGTCCGGTTGGTGTCCCCGGGCACGAGATCGGGCGACTGCGAGGCGAAGGCCACCAGGGTGCCGCCGGCCGACAGCGCCGGGGAGGCGCTCCCCACCGCCCCGTCGGCCACGCCGCCACCACCCGGGCCGCTGACCCGCTCCAGCGCCCCCGAGACCCGGTCCCGGCGGTAGACCTCCGACGTCCCCGGCGCCGGGGGGGTGACGGTGAGGTTGGGGGCACCCGAGGCGAAGACGATGAGCCCACCGTCGGCCGCCAGCTGGGGGGCGGTGCTGGCCCCCTTGGCCTCCCCGCCGGCGGCGTCGAGGCTCTCCCGGGTGATCTGGTCGGTGCTCACGTCCCGCACGAAGACGTCGGTGAGGTCGTTGGTGTCGCCCGGCACCAGGTTCGCGGCGTCGGAGGCGAAGGCCACCCGGACGCTGGTCCCGGCGACCATGACGTCGGCCGAGTGGCTCGGCCCGTCGGGAGCGCCATTGGTGCCGGCCACGCTCGCCCGCCGGGTGGTCCCGGCCGTGCGGTCGAACACGAACACGTCGGTGCCCGGCTGAGGGTCGGGCGGGGCGATGTTGGTGGCCGCCGACGTGTAGGCGACGTACCTGCCGTCAGGAGAGAGCGACGGGGCGCCGCTGTCGCCGCCCTGGGGGACGGGAGCGCCCACGTTGACACGGGTGATGACGCCGTTGGCGGCGACGAACACGTCGGCCAGGTTGTTGCCGTCGGCTCCACCCTGGAGAAGGTCGCTCGCCTTGGACTCGAAGGCCACCACCGTCCCGTCGGCGGAGAGGTCGGGGGCCCCGCTGGGGCCGTCGGGGTCACTCCCGCTGCTGTCCACGCTCACCCGGCTGGTGATGGCGCCCACCCGGTCGTGGAGGAAGACGTCGGAGACGCCGTTGGCGTCGCCCGGCGCCAGCTCCGGGGCGGGCGAGCTGAAGGCCACCCACCGGCCGTCGGCGGAGAGGACGGGCTGGCCGCTGCCGGCCGACGTCTCGGCGCCGCCGGTGGCCACGCTCACCCGCGTCGTCGTCCCGGCCTGGCGGTCACGGACGAAGACGTCCTTCTGGTCGTTGGTGTCGCCGGTGATGAGGTCGGTGGCGGCGGAGACGAAGGCCACCACGTTCCCGTCGGCGCTGATGGCCACGTCCTGGCTGGGGGCGGTGGCTTCGGATCCGTCGGTGGCCACGCTGATCCGGGTCATCTGACCGCTGGCCACCTCGTAGGTGAAGACGTCGAAGACCCCGTTGGCGTCGCCGGGCACCAGGTTGGTGGCATTGGAGGCGAAGGCCACCACCGAGCCGTCGGCCGAGGTGGCCAGTGACTCGATGACCGACGGGCCCCCGCCCCGGGCCTGGGCCCCACCACTGGCCACACTGACCCGGGACGTGACGGCCGCCGGGGCCGGCGCCGGGGCCTGCGCCTGGGCGGCGCCGGCGGGAAGGAGGGCGGCGGCCGCCAGCGGCGCCAACCACCTGTGGGGCTTGCTCATGGGCCGTCCCCCGGTTGCCCCGTGGGGTCCAGCTGGCGGAGGAACTCGGCGCATCGGGCCTCCTCGTCGATCTCTCCCAGGCGTCCGGCGGCCCTCCGAAGGCCGTCCAGCGCCCGCAGGAACCCCCGGTTCTGGGGGTGGGACCACCGGACGTAACCGGAGCCCCGCCAGCCCGCCTGGCGGAGCTGGTCGAGTCCCCGGTGGTAGCCGACCCGGTAGTAGGCGTAGGCCTCGACGTCGTCCCGGGCGCAGTCACCCAGGCTGGCCCAGGCGGCCAGGAACCGGGGCCAGCGGCCGGTGACGGCCGCCACCGCCGCCCGGCGGTCAGGTTCCTCCGCAGCCAGGGCGGCGTCGAGCTCGGCCCGCGCGTCCGCCGGCGGGTCGGGCAGGACCGTCTCTGGCAGTCCACCACTCAAGTGAACGGGCGAATCACCCATAACAGCAATTTACGCCCCAAACACGACATATCTGGGGCATTCCGGCAGGAGCCTGGGGCGTCGGCCCCGTACCTTGTGATGATGCGGAACCAGGTGCGACGGCCTCCCCTCGCGCTCGTACTGCTCCTGGCAGCGGCTGCCCTGGTCGGCGTGGCGCGCCCGGCCGGAGCCTGCACCTGCTCGCGCTTCGACACCCGGGCGGCGCTGGCGACCTCGGACGCCGCCTTCGTGGGCACCTACCTGTCCCGCACCGACCCGCCGCCGCCCCTGGACGGGGCACCGTACGGTGGCGGCGAAGCCGTCTACCGGTTCCGCGTGGACCAGGCGATCAAGGGCGCCCTGGGCAGCGAGGTCGAGGTCCGCTCGGCGCCGAGCGAGGCCTCCTGTGGCCTGTCCGCCGCCGCCGGCCGGCCCGTGGGTCTGCTCCTGTCCGAACGCGACGGCCAGTACCACGGCGACCTGTGCCGCCAGCCGAGCCCGGAGCGCCTGGTCCGGGCCGCCGAACCCCTGCCCGCGCCCGAGGGCCGCCTCCCACCATGGGTGCTGGTGGGGTCGACCTACGGGGCCGGCCGCTCCGTCGCCCTGGATGACCAGGGGCGGGTCGCGGGCGTGGGAAGCGGGGCGGGAACGACCACGGCCGTGGCCGTCTGTCCCGACCGGCTCCGGGTCGTCGAGCTCCTCGCCCTCCGGGACAGCGAGGGCAACGACACACCGGGCCTCACCGTGCGCCGGCTGGACACCATGGCTCCGGAGGCGGAACGGCTGCTGCCCGAGCTGCGACCGGCTGCTCAGAACGGGACCATCCGGGCCGAGGCTCTGGCCTGCCGGGATGCCACCGGCACCGATGTCGTGGTCTACGCCCGCTCGAGCACCGATGCCGGCGACCGGGGCCGGATCGCGCAGCTGGCCCCCGGGCAGGCTCCGGTCACGCTGTGGGAGGGGCCAGCCCCTCGTTCCGCCGCCTTCGGACCCGGCGGGGCAATGGCCTACCTGAACATCGAGCCTCAGGGCGAGGAGGTCGTGGCGCTGGCCCTCGACGGTCCCGCGGAGGCGCGCTCGATCGCCCGGGTCCCCGCCGGATCGGGCCCCATGGTGGCCAACGCCGACGGCCGCCGGCTGGCCACCGTGGCTTTCGGCTCCTCCCGCCCCTCCCAGGTGGTCAGCGTCGACCTGGGTTCCGTCCCGCCGGCGGTGACCGCCGTCGACCTGGGCAGCGCCGGAGTGACGGGCGACGTCCAGTGGGTCGGCGACCGCCTGGTGTTCATGCCCGCCATGCGCCCGGCCGAGGCCGTGCGGATCTACGACTCCGACCTCGTCCTGCTCGCCACCTGGGCCGGCTGGACGTCGGAGCATTCGGTGGTCATCGGCGAGCAGATCTACGGCGCCAGCCAAGGGACGGTCCGCGCCGCTCCCCTCACCACCGGGCCGGCCACCGTGGTGCGGGAGCTGGAGGATGCCTTGGTCGTCTCCATCGCCGACGTCTCGCCGCCGGCAGCCAAAGCACCGCCGCCGGCGCCGACCACCACCACGAGCGCGCCGCCCCCGTCCACCACGACGACGACGGCCAAGCGGCTGGCGCCGACAACCACGACGACGACGGCACCGCCGGAGACGACGACCACGACGGCCGCAACGCCGGAGCCCCGTCGGCAGGAACCCCCTGAGGTGGCGGGGAGAACCGCAACCAGGGAAGGCGGGGGAGGTGCCGGCGGCGCGGTGGCGCTGGTCGGCGTCGGGCTCCTCGTGGCCGGCGGCGCCGTGCTGTTCCGGTCTCGCCGGCGGGGATGATCCGTTTTGGTGACAAATTTTCTCAGCCGGTACTACTGGGGCTCCCGGTGGGTCTCCTGGCAGCGGACGCCGCCCGGGCCGACGGTGGCGGCGTGGCGGGCGCCGGGAGCCAGCTCGAGCGTGTCGCCGGCCTTGAGCTCCACGTCGCCGGTGTCGGTGTGGAAGACGATGCTCCCCTCCAGGCAGCGGAGCGACTTGTGGTACGGGTGGTCGTGCCAGCCGTAGGTGTCGCCGGGACCGTTGGACCATGTCGTTTCCTGCGGCATGCTCTTCATCATGCCCTTGTACGGACCTGAGACCGTCACCTGGCGGGTGAACCAGGAGGCCGTGCTCCTCCTGGGCGGCCCCCGGGCGCTGCTCCTGCAACTGGCCGAGCCGGCGGTGGCCGCCGGGGTGGCCGAGCACTCCGGCTTCGAGTCCGATCCCTTCGGGCGCCTGGCCCGCACCCTGCAGGCCATGACCGCCATCTCCTTCGGCTCCGAGGCGCAGGCCCGGACCACGCTCGACGGCCTGGCCGCCGTCCACGCCCGGGTGCGGGGCACCCTCCCCGGCGGGGTGCCCTACTCGGCCGAGGACCCCGTGCTCCAGTGGTGGGTGCTGGCCACCCTCATCGACACCGTGTTGCGGGTGGAGCACCGCTACCTGGGCCGCCTCACCGCCGCCGAGCGGGCCCGCTACTACGACGAGTCCCGGCGGATGGCCGCCGCCTTCGGGATCCCGGAATCGGTGGTGCCACCCGATCTGGCCGCCTTCCTGGCCTCCATGCGGGAGCGCTTCGCCACCCTGGAGGTGAGCGACACGGCCCGGGCCCTCTCCCGGCCGGTGCTCCGGCCGCCCGTCCCCCTGGCTGGGGCGCCCATGGCCGACCTGGTCAGCCTGGTCACCGTCGACCTGCTCCCGGCCCGGCTGCGGACGGCCTACGGGCTGGCCTGGGACAACCGGCGCCGCCTGGTGGTGCGAGGCGGGCAGGCCGCCTCCCGGGCCGTCCTGCCTAGGCTCTCCGCCCTGATGCGGACCCTGCCGGTGCTGCGGCCGGCGTGAGCGACGGCGCAGCCGGTGGTGCCAGCGCCCCGGCGGGGTGCGGGGCCACACCGCCGCTGCCGTCCCGGCGCCCGTCCAGATAGGCGGCGATGGTCTCGTAGAGGGCGTCGCCCACCATGGCCCGCAGCTCCACCTCCAGGCTGCGGTAGACGGGCTCGGCGGCGGTGAAGGCCTCGGGCGCCTCGGTGCACCACCAGGCGAACTCGGCGCCCCCCTCACCCCAGTCCTCCCGGGAGAACTCGGACAGGATGTTGGTGGTGGTGCCGTCGGACTCGGCCCGCTGGGTGTTGCGCAGCGGCAGCTGCCAGCACACGTCGGGTTTGGTGGCCAGCGGATGGCGATCCTGGCGCAGGGCCAGGAGGTGCAGGGCGCAGCCCGGCCCGGCGGCGAAGCCGGGACGGTTGAGGAACACGCAGGCGCCGTTCACCAGCCGGGTCCGCCTGCCTCCGCCGGGCAGGCGGGCCACGACCCCCCGCCGGCGGCCGGCGGTCAGGTGCTGCCACTCGCCGGCGGTGAGCTGGCCGGCGGCCGACTCCACCCGGCCGGCGTCCTCCTCGGAGGTGAAGTGGGCGCCGTAGGAGCAGCACCCCTCCACCCGCTCCGGGGTGGGGGCGGTGAGCACCCCCTGGCAGCCACACCCGTAGATGCAGCGCCAGGACGAGGCCAGGAAGGTCACGTCCACCTGCCACTGGCGCGACCCGTCGGCGGGGTCGTCGAAGGTGGCCCATTCCCGGACGGGCCGGGCCCCCGCCGCCACCGACACCGGTGTACGAGTCACCTCAGCTCCGCCAGCTCTCGCCACAGCTCCCCGGCGGCCAGCAGCCCTTTGTGGAGCTGGTCGATGATGACCCGTTCGTTGGGGGCGTGGATCCGGTCGTCGGGCAGGCCGACGCCGAGGTAGAGGACGGGAGCGGACAGCACCCGGCCGAGCGCCTCCTCCGGCCCCGAGCCGCCGGTGCGGGTGAAGAGCGGCTCGGCGCCCCACACCCGGGCCATGGCCCGGGCCAGCGCTCCCACCCCGGCGTGGGAGACGTCGGTGAGGGCGGGGGCGACGAAACCCTTCCGCTGCACGTCGATCTCCACACCTTCGGGCACCTGGGTCGGGGCCCACGCCTCGAAGGCGGCGGCCATCGCCTCGGGGTCCTGGTCGGCCACCAGCCGGAAGGTGACCTTGAGCCGGGCGGTGGCGGGCACGATGGTCTTCACGCCGTCGCCGCCGTAGCCGCTGGTGATCCCGGTCACGTCGCAGGTGGGCCGGGCCCACAACCGCTCCAGGGTGGAGAAGCCGGATTCGCCCTCCAGGCGGCGCACGCCGGCGGTGGCGGCCCAGTCCCCGTCGGAGAAGGGCAGGGCGGCGAACGACGCCCGCTCGGCGGGGAGCAGCGGGCGCACGTCGTCGTAGAACCCGGGGATCGTCACCCGGCCGGCGCCGTCGTGGAGGGAGGCCACCAGTCGGGCGGCCCAGTGGGCCGGGTTGGGTACCGCCCCACCGAACAGGCCGGAGTGGAGGTCGCGCTCGGCGGCCCGGATGCCCACATCGAAGGCGACCAGGCCCCGCATCCCGGTGGTGATGGAGGGGACGTCGGGGGCCCACATGCTCGTGTCGGAGACGACGATCACGTCGCAGGCGAACCGCTCCCGCTCGGTTTCCAGCAGCGCCTCGAAGTTGGGGCTGCCGATCTCCTCTTCTCCCTCGACCAGGATCTTGACGTTGACCGGCAACCGCCCGTCCTGGGCCAGCAGGCCGCGGATGGCCTCCAGGTGGTAGAGGACCTGACCTTTGTCGTCGATGGCGCCCCGGGCGAAGAGCTGCCCGTCGCGGACGGTGGGCTCGAACGGGGGGCTGTGCCACTCGTCCAGCGGGTCGACGGGCTGGACGTCGTGATGGCCGTAGACCAGGGCCGTGAGAGCTCCGTCGCCGGCGTGGAGCCAGTCGCCGTACACCGCCGGGTGCCCGGGCGTGGGCAGGATCTCGACGTGCTCCAGCCCGGCGGCCAGCATCCGGCCGGCGCACCACTCCGCCGAGCGCTCGATGTCGGGGGCGTGCAGGGGCTGGGCCGAGATGGAGGGGATGCGCAGCCAGTCGACGAGCGCGGACAGTACCGCCTCCCGCTCGGCGGCCAGGAAGGTGGAGAGCAGCAGGTCGTCCATTGCCGAGGAAGAGTAAACCCGGTGCCGGAAATCCCCGCTCATGGCCACCCGGTGGCCTAGCCTCGGAGGCGGGTGGAGCCCATACGACTTGGGGGTCGACATGCGGCGCTTCTCCCTCCTCAGCCTGATGGCTCTCGTTCTGACCGTCCTGGTGGCGGTGCTCGGGCCGGCCGGGGTGGCGGCCGCCGCCCAGCCGGCGCCGGAGCCGGCGAACCACGAGCCGTGCGATCCCGACGCCGACAACGACTGCGACCAGCCCGACGCCGTCGACCAGGACCCGTGCGACGCCAACGACACGGACTGCACCCGCGACGACGCCAGCAACGACAAGGGCAACGACGACGGGAAGGGCGGGGACCAGGACCCCTGCGATCCGGACGACAACGACTGCACCCCCGACGACGCCAAGGACAACGGCAAGGACCACGACCAGGACCCCTGCGATCCGGACGACAACGACTGCACCCCCGACAGCGCCAAGGAGGGCGACAAGAAGCAGTGCGACCCCGATGACAAGGACTGCGAAGAGGACCCCGGGGACGAGGGCGGGGCCGAGGATGCCCTCACCGAGATCGTGAAGGAGCTCCTGGACCGCTGAGGGTCGACCGCCGGGCCGCCGCGGTCAGGTGGCCACTAGTGTGCGGCGCCGTGGGTCCTCTCGACACCAGCGCCATCGTGGAGCGCCTGCGGTCCATCGAAGAGGACCTGCGGGACCTGGCCTACGACCGGCTGCGGGAGTCGCTCGACACCAAGGCGGTGCTGGCCGAGGAGCGCCGGCTGCACCGGGCCCGCCAGGCCGTGGCCAAGGCCATCGACCTTCTGGCCGACGAGCCAAGCGACCCCTGACGGTCTCGCCCCCTGGTCAGGAGGCGGCGACCCGGCGCACGCGGTCGTTGCCGCTGTCGGCGATGAACAGCTCGCCGGCCGCCCCCGTGGCCACCCCCCGGGGGCTGAAGATGCGACCATCGGCGGCGGGACCGCCGTCGCCGCCGAAGCCCCGCCGGCCGTTGCCCACCACCGTGGTGATGGTGCCGGCGGGATCGACCATGCGGATGACGTGGTTGCCGCTGTCGGCCACGTACAGGTTCCCGGCCTGGTCGAGCGCCACCCCCCGGGGCCGGTTCAGCTGGGCGCCGGTGGCCGGTCCGCCGTCGCCCTCGTAGCCGGTGGTCCCGTTACCGGCCACGGTGGTGATGAGGCCGCCCGGGTCGATGCGCCGGACCCGGTCGTTGTTGTCGTCGGCCACGTAGAGGTTCCCGGCCGGGTCGAGGGCGAGGGCCCGGGGGGCGTGGAGCTGGGCCGCCGAAGCCGCCCCGCCGTCGCCCGAGAAGCCGGCGGTGCCCACCCCGGCCAGCGTGGTGATGATGCCCGAGGGGTCGACCACCCGGACCCGGTCATTGGCCGAGTCGGCGATGTACACCTCGCCCCGGGGGCCGGCCAGCACGGCCTTGGGGTCGTTGAGGAGCGCGGCGGTGGCCGGGCCCCCGTCGCCCGCGAACCCGCCCTGGCCCGTCCCCGCCACCGTGGTGACGGTGCCGGTGCCGAGATCCAGGCGCCGGATCCGGTGGTTGGCGCTGTCGGCCACCAGGAGGGCGCGACCGGAGGGGTCGAGGGCGACGCTGTGGGGCCAGTTGATCTCGGCCTGGGTGCCCGGGCCCCCGTCGCCGGTCCCGCCGGCCACGCCGGTGCCGAGCACGGTGGTGACCACGCCGTCCGGATCCACCCAGCGGATGCGGTGGTTGAAGGTGTCGGCCACGTAGAAGCCGCCCGCCGAATCGGCCGCCACCGCCCGGGGCTCCAGGAACTGGGCCGAGCGCGCGGAGCCTCCGTCACCGGCGAACCCGGAGCCGCCGCCGCCCGCCACCGTGTCGATGCGGCCGGTGGCCGCGCCCTGCGCCGGCCCGGGGACGACGACGGCCACGGCCAGGAGGGCCGCCGCCCACCACCTGGCTTTCCCGGGGCCCGGGGTGCCCCCGAGAAGCATCGAGCGCCCCCTCCTACTTCGGCTTCTTGTTCTTGGACGCCGGCCGGTCGCTCGGCGCCGGGTCGCTCGGCGCCGGATCGCTCGGCGCCGGGTCACTGGCCGACGGCGGGTCGCTGGGCGACGGGTCACTGGCCGACGGCGGGTCGCTGGGCGACGGGGGGTCGGGCGAGTTGCCATCCCGGTAGTCGCCGTCCCCCACCCCCGGCGTGCCCGGCGGGCCCAGAGGTCCGGGGGCGGTGTTCTCCCCGGGACCGGGATCGAAGGACGGGTCGGGCTGGTTGAAGTACGGGTCGCGGGCCCACTCGCCGAAGGCGGCGTAGGAGTCGGGCGACGTGCTGATGCGCCAGTCGAAGATGTGGTCGACGGAGAAGACCAGCACGGCGGCGATGGCGGGCAGCTTGTCCCGCACCACGGCCTGGGCCTCCCGGATCCAGGCCGACTTGTCACCCGGGGCCCGCTCCATGACGCCCCACTCGCCGATCATGAGGGGCTTGTAGCGGGAGACGGCGAACTGGTAGCTCTCGTCGAAGATCTCGGTGAAGTTGCGCCAGTCCTCGTACTTCCGTCCCGGGTTCCAGTTGTAGCCATCGGTGCAGATCCAGTCGACCCACTCGTCGCCGGGGTAGTAGGGCTGCGCCTCGCCGTGCTTGAACCCCCGGGCGTTGGGGCACCAGACCCGGACCACGTTGGTGGCGCCGGCGTCGTAGACCCGCTTCCAGATGTACTGCCAGGCGGCGATGAACTTGGCCGGCCCCTTGACCTTCTTGGACTTCTCCGGCCGGTCGCCGTCCATCTCCCAGCACCAGCGCAGGAACAGCGGCTTGCCCAGGTCTCGCAGGCCGGCGGCCCGGGCGTCGATGATGGCGTCCATCCTTCCCGAGAGGATCTCGTCCACGTCGTGGCAGCCCCAGGCGATGAGGGGGTAGCGCCCGTGGGCGAAGTCGTAGGACTCCCGCCACGTCGGGAACTCGGTCTCGAAGGGGTAGTAGTAATGGTTGATGTCGAGTGTGCGGCCGATGTCGGTCTCCAGCTTCTCCGTCTCGGCCTGTTCGTCGACCACGGCGTCGTGTTCGGGGAGGTGGGCGCCGAACAGCGCCCCCTCCGCCGGCACCAGCTTGCCCATCGGCCGCCGGTAGTCGGCCGGGGTGGACGGCACCGGGTAGTGGGCCGGCGTGTCCTCGGCCACCGCCCCCGGTCCGGTTGAGATGGTGGACGCCACCAGGGCGACGGCGATCAGACCGATCCCGGCTCCCCGGGTCCCCCAACGTCGCAGGCGCACGCGAACCCCCGTTCCTCCTCCGCCCTCGCCTCGATGTTAATTGAGTGGCAATTGTTGTTCAAGGCGTCACTGTGGGTGACGGTAGTGTTGAGAAGCGGTCAGGTGAACCAGGGCGGTCCGGCAGGGCAGAATGGGCGCATGGAGCCAGAGAACCTGATCGTCAAGGCCGAGGGGGCCGTGGTCCGGATCACCCTCAACCGGCCGGAGAAGCGCAACGCCCTGTCCCATGCCCTCATGACGGACCTGGTTGCCGCCCTGAAGGGGCTCCAGTCCCGCACCCCCGTCCCCCAGGTGGTGGTGCTCGAAGGAGCCGGGCCCTGCTTCTCCGCCGGGCATGACCTGTCCGAGATGACGGGCCGGTCCATGGCCTTCTACCAGGAGCTCTTCACCCTCTGCACCGAGCTCATGGACACCATCGTGTCCATCCCCCAGCCCGTCATCGCCAAGGTCCACGGCATCGCCACCGCCGCCGGCTGCCAGCTGGTGGCCGCCTGCGATCTGGCCGTGGCCGAGGAGGGCGCCCGCTTCGCCACCCCGGGGGTCAAGATCGGGTTGTTCTGTTCCACCCCCATGGTGGAGGTGTCCCGGGTGGTGGGCCGCAAGCGGGCGCTGGAGATGCTCCTCACCGGCACCCCCATCGACGCCGCCACCGCCGCCGACTGGGGCCTGGTCAACCGCGTCGTCCCGGCCTCGGGGCTCGACGAGGCGGTGGCCGACCTGGCCGAGCGGATCGCCGCCGCTAGCCCGTTGGTGGTGGGCATGGGCAAGCAGGCCTTCCACCGCCAGATCGAGCTGGACAAGCGCCAGGCCTACGACCTGACCAAGGTGGTCATGTCCATGAACGCCATGGCCGGCGACGCCCAGGAGGGGATCTGCGCCTTCCTGGAGAAGCGCACCCCCACCTGGAAGGGCGAGTAGCCGGACCTCTTCTCCCCACCTGAGCCGCGTTGGTCGGCACAAAAGACGCACCGAAGGGGCAGCGGGTCGCCAGCGCCACGGGTTCCCTTCGGAACCGGCGTGTCTCACCGCCGCATACCGGCGGTGAACAGAGCCAGTTGGGGGAGCACGCCACTTACCAACCAACCGGCGTGTCTCACCGCCGCATACCGGCGGTGAACAGAGCCGGTTGGGAAGGACAAGGCGCTGACGCAACGACCGGGCGCAGCGCCACGGACCCCCACCCCCTGCACTGCGTCTTTGCCTTTCTCCCGGCCCCGCCGGGCAGGAATTCAGCGCAGCGTCAGCGAACACGGTGACCTGGCGACTACGCCTCGGCCCCCTCGCCGCCTCCCCCACCGTGACCCCCACCACACCACTCACCTGGCGGCGCCGGCTGGGCGCCCTGCTCCTCGGCAGCGCCGTGCTGACCGGGCTCGTCCCCGTGCGCGGCGCCGGGGCGGTGGACGCCGGCGAGATCGTCACCCTGGCCGGGAGCACCGTCGACACCGCCCCCACCCGCCTGAACCATCCCCGCACGGCGGCCGTCGACAACAAGGGCGACGTCTACTTCACCGACACCGACAACAACATGATCCGGCACATCGACGCCGGCGGTCATGTGACCAACATCGCCGGCAACGGAATCGCCGGCTACGGCGGTGACGGCGGTCCCGCCACCCAGGCCAGCATCTGGCGGCCCCACGGGGTGGCGGTGGACAACCGGGGTCACGTGTTCATCGCCGACAGCCCCAACCACCGCATCCGGCGGGTGGACCTGGCCACCGGGATCATCACCACGGTGGCGGGCACCGGCCAGAGCGGCTACAGCGGCGACAACGGCCCCGCCACCCAGGCCCGGCTGGACCGGCCCCGGTTCCTGATCGTGGCGCCGGACGGCAGCCTGATCATCGCCGACACCGAGGGCCGCCGGGTCCGGAAGGTGAACCCCCAGGGCATCATCACCACCATCGCCGGAACCGGCGTGACGGGCTACACCGGCGACGGCGGGCAGGCGACGAACGCCGCGCTCGACGACCCCCGGGGTCTCGCCTTGGACGCCGCCGGCAACCTCTACGTCTCCAACGCCGAAGGCACGCCCCTCCCCAGCGTGCGGCGCATCAGCCCCTCGGGCGTGATCACCACCGTGGCCGGCGGCAACCCGTCCGGCTACTCCGGCGACGGTGGCCCGGCCACCGCCGCCCGGCTCGACGAGCCCCGCAGCATCGCCGTTCGGGGCAACAACCTCTACATCGCCGACTCCATCAACAACCGAATCCGGCGGGTCGATCTGGCCACCGGGATCATCACCACCGTGGCCGGCACGGGCCGCAGCGGCTTCGGCGGCGACGGGGGGCCGGCCACCGCCGCCCGGCTGGCCGAACCCCGGGGCATCGCTCTCACCCCGGCGGGCGACATCGTGATCCTCGACACCAACAACAACCGGGTCCGCCTCATGGGCGCGCCCGACGGATCGGGCGGGCCCGGGCCCGGACCCCTCCCGCCCACGGCCGAGCTGAGCGGGCGGGTGCTGGACCGGGCCGACCGCGCCACCGCCGCCGCCACCGTCGAGCTGCGCGACTCCAACGGCGATCCGCTGACCAGCGTCCGGCCCGACGACCGCGGCGTCTTCTCCGTGGGCCTCGACGACGGCAACTACTCGGTGGCCGCCCAGTCCGCCATCGGCTGCTCCCCGCTGCGTTCGTTGTCGGTCCCCATCTCGGTGCGCGACGGGGTGGCCGCACCACCGTCGACCACCTTGCACCTCGACGCCGCCGCCGATCGCCCGGTGGCCTTCGACCCGGTGACGGTGAAGATCGAAGGCCAGGGCGGCGTGGCCGAAGCCGTGGTCGAAACTCCCGCCGGCGACGTGCGCCTCCGCTTCGAAGGTGTGACCCAGAACGGCTCGGTGACGGCCGCCTGCCGGGAGGGCGACTGGCAGGCGGGGCAGCATCACCTGCTCGACACCGGGGTCAGCCTGACCGCCAGCGGGCTGCGGTTCACGGCCGTGACCGTGTGCCTGCCCTACACGCCCGCCCAGGCCGCCTTCCGCTTCGGGAGCCTGGACGTGGACTCGGAGCTCGACGTGGTGCAGGTCCCCGCCGGCGTGGCCCTGTCCACTGCCCGGGACCCTGACGCCCAGGTGGTCTGCGGCCGGGGCGCCTCCCTCACCGACGTGGCCGTCGGATCCGTGAACCACCCCGTGACCTCGGCGTCGCCGTCCACCAGGGCGACGGTGGGCTATCGCATGGTGGCGGTCGACGGCGGCATCTTCGCCTTCGGCGACGCCGCCTACTTCGGTTCCACCGGGGCCATGAAGCTCAACCAGCCGATCGTGGCCACCGCCGGCACCCCGTCCGGCAAGGGCTACTGGCTGGTGGCGTCCGACGGCGGCATCTTCGCCTTCGGCGACGCCGCCTTCTACGGCTCCACCGGCGCCATCAAGCTCAACAAGCCCATCGTGGGCATGGCTTCGACCCCGTCGGGCCGGGGCTACTGGCTCGTCGCCTCCGACGGCGGGATCTTCAGCTTCGGCGACGCCGCCTTCTCCGGCTCCACCGGCGCCATCAAGCTCAACCGGCCGATCGTGGGCATGGCCGCCAGCCGTACCGGCAGGGGCTACTGGCTCGTCGCCTCCGACGGCGGCATGTTCAGCTTCGGCGACGCCGCCTTCTCCGGCTCCACCGGGGCCACGCCCCTCAACCGCCCCATCGTGGGCATGGCCCCCACCCGCAGCGGCCGGGGCTACTGGCTCGTCGCCTCCGACGGCGGCATCTTCGCCTTCGGCGACGCCCTGTTCCTGGGCTCGGCCGGTTCACTCCCGCTGGTCCAGCCGGTCGTGGCCATCGCCACCCTCTGACGTCCGCTAGCCCAGCCGCCCCGAGCGGGGCTGCGGCCGCGAAGGCTCCCGTGATCAGCGGGGATTATTCCGCTTAACCACGGGAACCTCTCCGGGACCAGGCCCGGATGTCGATGCACAGTTAGTAGACAGCCGCGATCTCGGCGAGGATCGCACTCACCAATTCGTCGGACAACGGCGGCTCGCACCGAACCTCCCATGCGTACGTACCGGGATCATCGGCGTCCTCTCCGGCGGTCCACTGGATGACGATCGCCCCGCTCTTCGGTCGTTCTCCGATCGATGCCATCGTCGAAGTCTGCCGCTCAGGATGCGATCCCCCGCCCTCAGATGCGAGGCTCGAATTGGGGGGCGGCGGTCTTTCCAGCCGACAATGGCGGGCCGTGGAACGGAACTTCGCCGACGTGTTCGAGGTGGCGGCCGACGCCGTGCCCGAGCGGGAGGCCGTGGTCAGCGGCGACCGGCGGCTCACCTTCGCCGAGCTGGAGGCGCGGGCCAACCGTCTGGCCCACCACCTGGCCGCCGCCGGCATCGGCCGGGGCGACCACGTGGCCGCCTATCTGCCCAACCGTCCCGAGTACCTCGAGACCATGCTCGCCGCCCACAAGCTGCGGGCCGCCTCCGTCAACGTCAACTGGCGCTACGTGGCCGACGAGCTGGGCTACCTGCTGGCCGACGCCGACGCCAAGGCCATCGTCTACGACGTCCGGTTCGCCGCCACCCTGGCCAAGGTGGCCGCCGACCTCCCGCTGCTCCGCACCCGCCTGGTGGTGGGCCCCGGCGGCGCCCCGTCCCCGGAGGACGGGAGTCCGAGCGCCATCGACTACGAGGCGGCGCTGGCCGGCTCCTCCCCGGAGCGCGACTTCCCGCCCCGGTCGGGCCAGGATCTCTACGTCCTTTACACCGGGGGAACCACGGGCATGCCCAAAGGCGTGCTCTGGCATCAGGCCGAGATCCTCTCCGGGAGCCTGGGCGACCTCGACGGGGTCCGCACCGTCGGGGAGGCGGCCGAGCGGGCCCGCCGGGGTCGGGACCGGGCCCTGCCCGCCTGCCCCCTCATGCACGGGGCGGCCCAGTGGGTGTCGCTGGCCACGCTGTTCGGCGGCGGCACCGTGGTGCTCGACCCCGAGATGCGCCTCGACGCCCGCCGCCTGGCCCGGCTACTGGCCGCCGAGCGGGTCACCGTGCTCACCGTGGTGGGCGATGCCGTGGGCCGGCCGCTGGCCGACGCCCTGGCCCAGCTGGACGGCGAGATCGACACCTCGAGCATGCGCGTGGTGATCAACAGCGGGGCCTTCCTGTCCCCTCCGGTCAAGGACGCCCTGCTCGGCCACCTGCCGGAGGCCGTCGTCTATGACACCTTCGGGTCGTCGGAGTCGGGCACCTTCGCCCGGACGGTCAGCGGCCGGGGCCAGACACCCGCCCAGGGCCGCTTCCTGGTCTCGGAGCACGCCGCCGTCCTCGACGACGATCTCCGGCCCGTGGAAGCCGGCTCGGGCCGGGTGGGCCGCCTGGCCCGCAGCGGCGGGGTGGCGCTCGGCTACTACAACGACCCGGAGAAATCGGCGGCCACGTTCCCGGTGATCGACGGTGTGCGGTGGTGCGTCACCGGCGACCACGCCACCGTCGACGCCGACGGGACCATCGTCCTCCTCGGCCGGGGCTCGGCCTGCATCAACACCGGAGGCGAGAAGGTCTACCCCGACGAGGTGGAAGCGGCCCTCAAGTCGCACCCCGGCGTGGCTGACGCCATGGTCGTCGGGCTGCCCGACGAGCGCTTCGGGGAGCGGGTGGTGGCCCTGGTCGTGTCCCGCTCGGGCGGAGCCCCCGACGATCTGGAGGCCCACGTCCGCGACCGCGTCGCCGGCTACAAGGCGCCCCGGGCGGTGGTGACGGTCGACACCATCGAGCGGTTCCCCTCCGGCAAACCCGACTACGGCTGGGGCCGGACGACAGCCGCCGCGCTACTCGGCGTCGAGTAGCCGGGGCGGCAGCAGGAAGGCGAGCTGGCCGCACCCGGGGGCGACCCCGGCCCAGGTCTCCACGTCGAGGTCGATGCCGACCAGCGCTCCGGTGGGCACCCGGTGGCGGCCCCCGCCGACCAGGAGGCCGACGGTCTCCGACCAGGTCGGCTCGTGGCCCACCAGCAGCACCCGGGCCGCCTCGTCGGGCTGCCGTGCGATCTCGTCCAGGACGGCGTAGGGGCCCTCGCCGTAGAGCGCCTCGCTGACCCGCACCGGGCAGTCCCACCCCCCGGCCTTCATGGCCAGCTCCACCGTGGTGTGGGCGCGCACCGCCGGGGAGGTGATGGCGGCGTCGGGCACCAGCGCCGTGCGGGCCAGGAACTCACCCATCGACCGGGCGGCGCGCTGGCCCCGCTTGGCCAGGGGCCGGTCCCGGTCGTTGCCGGTGTCGGACGCCCAGTCCGACTTGCCGTGGCGCAACAGCAGCACGGTCTTCACGAGAGCACCCTGGTCACTGCAGGACCTTCTTGATCTCGTCCCAGAGCTCCTCGTAGGCGATCGCCGCTCGGCAGCGGGGGGCGAACACCCCCACCGGCGCCTGGTGGGGACCCATCCGCTCCACGTCGGCGGCGGCGGAGATCCAGCTGCGCAGCACGCTCGGGGGCGCCCCGCCGTCCTCCACCAGGTCCCGGTGCATCCGCCGGCGCCGGTCGACCATGGTGAAGAAGGGCAACAGCCGGAGCTTGTGCCACTTGCTCCCGGCCAGGAACTCCCGGACCTGCTCCAGCGCCAGCAGGGACAGGGTGGTGGGGATCACGGGGATGAGCAGGGCGTCGGCGGCGTTGAACACGTTCTCGGAGACGAGCGACAGGCTGGGTGGGCAGTCGAGGAAGAGGTACTGGTAGTCGACGGCCAGGGGCTCGACCAGCCGGGAGATGCGCCGGGTCGGCTTCTTGGTCTCGTCCAGGGCCAGGTCCAGGTTGCGGTACGAGATGTTGGCCGGCAGCAGGTCGAGGTACTCGTGGTCGGTGGAGCGGATCAGCCCGTCGAGGTCGTGCTTGCCCCGCACCAGGGCCCGGGCCCCCACCTTGTCCCGGGGCCCGACCCGGAAGTAGAAGCTGGCCGCCCCCTGGGGGTCCAGGTCCCACACCAGGGTGCGGGCCCCGCCCCGGGCCGCCAGGTAGGCCAGGTTCACCGCCGAGGCGGTCTTCCCCACGCCACCCTTGATGTTGTAGGTGGCCAGTACCTTCATCAGGACCTGCGCAGCAGGGACTGGCGGTTGGGGCTGGGGCCCCCAGCCGCACAGCGATGAGCCGCCAGGCGAAGAGCCATCGTCACAGGCGAATGGTATGGGCAGGCGGCCTCGGGGTGGTGAACCGCTCCTGGCGCAGCTACATCCCCACCCGCATGCGCCGCACCGGGGCGGGACGCGCCGCCGCCGGGGGCCAGTGCTCTCCGGCCAGGCGCCCGCCCACCACGCCCGCCGGTTCGGGGTGCGCGAAGAGGTAGCCCTGGGCCAGGTCGCAGCGCAGGGTGCGCAGCTCCTCCAGCTGTTCGGGCCGCTCGATGCCTTCGGCCACGACCACGAGGTCGAGGGCATGGGCGAGCTCGATCACCCCGCGGACGATGGCCGTGTCCCGCGGGTCGGATCCCAGCCCGGCCACGAACGACCGGTCGATCTTGACGATGTCCACCGGGAAGCGCCGGAGGTAGGTGAGCGACGAGTACCCGGTGCCGAAGTCGTCGATGGCGAGCCGCACGCCCATGCGGCGCAGGCTCCCCAGGGTCGCGGCGTGGCGGTCCCGGTCCTCCATCAGCACGCTCTCGGTGAGCTCGATGCACAGCCCCGAGGGGTCGAGCCCGCGTTCGGCCATCACCTTGCCCACGCGCTCGGCCAGGCCGGCGTGGCGCAGATGATGGGCCGAGAGGTTGACCGCCATCGACAGGTGGAGCTGGGGATGCTCGGCCCGCCACCGGGCGGAGTCGGCCGCCGCCTGGCGCAGGACGGCCTCGTCGAGGGGAACGATCAGCCCCGCCTCCTCGGCGATGGGCACGAAGCTCGCCGGGGCCAGGATCCCGAGCTGGGGATGGTCCCAGCGCACCAGCCCCTCGAGTCCCACGACGCGACCGGACGCCACCTCGACCAGCGGCTGGTAGTACACCCGCAGCTCGTCCCGCTCAATGGCCCAGTGCAGGGCGGTCTGCAGCTCGAGCCGGGAGGCCGCCTCCGTGCGCATCGTCTCGTCGAAGAACTCGCCGCGGGCCCGCCCCTGCTGCTTGGCCCGGTACATGGCGGCGTCGGCGTCGCGCAGGAGCGCTTCGGCCGACATGGCGGTCCCGGAGACGGCCATGCCGATGCTCACGGTGAGGAACACCTCGTGGTCGCCCAGCCGGAACGGGAGCCCCAGCGCGGCGGCGATCCGCCCGGCCAGCCCGGTGGCCCCGTGGACGGTGCCCGCCTCGGGGGAGACGACGACGAACTCGTCCCCGCCGAAGCGAGCCACGGTGTCGGCCGGTCGAACGGTCTGCTTCAGGCGCTGGGCCACACCCACCAGCAGCTCGTCCCCGGCGGCGTGGCCCCGACTGTCGTTGAACAGCTTGAAGTGGTCCACGTCGATGAAGAGGACCGCCACCGGCCGGCCGGTGCGCTCGGACCCGGCCAGCGCCTGGTCCAGGCGGTCGGTGAGCAGCGCCCGGTTGGGCAACCCGGTGAGGGCGTCGTGGAGGGCGTGGTGGGCCAGGGCCTCGGTCCGCTCCTGGACGCGCGTCTCGAGGGTGAGGTTGGCGTCGCGGAGGCGGTTCAGCAGGTCCCGGTTCTCGCTCACCAGGCGCCGGCGCTCGAGCCCGGCCCGGACCACCCGCAGGAACGTCTCGGGAGCCACGGGCTTGGTGAGGTAGTCGTCGACCTGCCCGACGGCGGCCACGGCCGTCTCCAGGCTGGCGTTGCCGGTGAGGACGATCACCGGGAGATCGGGATCACCCTGTCGGAGCCGGGCCGCGACCTCCAGGCCCGTGGAGTCGGGCAGGCGGTAGTCGACCACGGCCAGGACCGGCGCCGCCGACGACTGAGCCTCCAGCGCCTCGGCCGCCGACCCCACCGCCAGGGCGTCGATGCCGGCCAGCTCGAGGATGTCGACGAGCGTCTCGCACGCCCCCACGTCGTCGTCGACGATCAGGACCCGGCCCATGCTGGTCACGTCGCCCGGCCGGGGACGGTCCTCACGCCGCGGCGGCGGCCCGGGCGACGAGATCGATCAGGTAGGCGGGCGGCACCGGCTTGTGGACGACGGCGAAGGACTGCGCGTCCATCGCCGCTCGGAGCTGGTCCTCCACCGCATAGGCCGTCATCATCACCACCGGCGGCGGCGGAGGGCCGATCTCCCGCAGCACGGAGATGCCGTCGCGCCCCGGCATGCGGATGTCCATGACGACGACGTCGAATTCCTGCCGGCGGAGCTGGACCAGGGCGTCGTCGCCGGTGGCGGCCGTGGTCACCTCGTAGCCGACGCTCTCGAGGATCTCGCAGACGGTGTCGCGCATGCCCTGCTCGTCGTCGACGACGAGCACACTGGCGGCGCTCACGGACCCACCTGGGCGGGCACGACCGCCGCCGGCAGGGTCAGGCGGAACATCGCTCCCGATCCGGCTTGGGACCGGACCTCGATGGTGCCCCCGTGGGCCTCGACGATGCGGTGCGTCACAGCCAGACCCAACCCGATCCCCTTGGCTTTGGTGGTGAAGAACGGCTCGAACAGGCGATGCCGGATCTCGGGGTCGATCCCCGTTCCCGTGTCGCCGATGCTGAGCAGGACGCCGTCGCCATGGCGCTCGGCCTCGAGGGCGAGGAGGCCTCCGTCCCCCATGGCGTCAAAGGCGTTGTTGACGAGGTTGAGCAGGACCTGGCGGAGCTGGTCCCGATCGGCCCGCAGCGCGGGCAGGTCCGCCGGCCATTGACAGGCCAGCTGGATGCCCTCCGGGGCGGGCGACACCGACAGCACCTCGTCGACCAGGGTGGGGAGGTCGACCGACCCGAAGATGGGCTCCCGGGGACGGGCGAACTCGAGCAGGTCGGAGACGATGAGGGTGGCGGCTCCCACCTCCCGCTCGGCGGTGCGCAGCTGGCGGTCGAGCCAGGGGTCCTCGCGGCCCAGCTTGGTGGCCAGCAGGTAGATCACGTTGGAGAGGACGCCCAGGGGGTTGCGCAGCTCGTGTCCTACGGCCGAGGACAGCTGGCCGATGGCGGCCAGCCGCTCCTGGGTGACCAGGCGGGCCTGGGCGGCGTCGAGCTCGGCCAGCGACTCCTGGAGCTGAGCGGTGCGTTCGGTGACCAGGTCGTCGGCGTAGCGGCGGCGCCGGGACAGGACCTCGACCAGGGCCGCCACCAGGAGCGAGGCGAGGAGTCCACCGGCCAGGGCGAGCCAGGGCAGGCGATGGGCCAGGCTGCCGACCAGTGGGTGACGGGCCGAGACGATCAGCAGCCAGTCGTCGGCGCCGATCTTCACCAGTTCCTCCGACGTCTGGCCCGTTGCCTGGAAGCCGGAGGTGACGATGACCTGCTGGGCGGGGTCGGCCTTCGGGCCGGCGTAGAGGGCGCCGTCGAGATCCCCGAACGGACTGGCCTCGGCCCGCGCCTGGCTCGAGACCACGGGACCGAGGACGGATTCGCCGTAGACCAGCGTGCGGGTGGGAATCCCGGGGACCAGCGCGGCGAAGCCGATGCGGCGGGCCTCAGCGACCCGGTAGACAGGGGTGTAGACGAGCACGCCGTCGGCGCCCGCCCGGTCCAGGGTTCCCTCCGCCACCGCCGGCGCCGGCTGTCCTGTCGTCAGCCCGACCCCCTGGGCCATGGCGATCCGGTAGCCGGAGCCGTCCTGCTGGATCACCGACACGGCCCCGAAGAGCCCGGCGCCGACCGCCGGTTGGACGGTGCGGGCAAAGGCCGTCTCGTCCAGCCCGTTGAGCTGGACGAGGGTGGACAGCGACCGGAACAGCTCCTGGGACCTGGCCCCGGACAACGACAGGAGGGCGCCCGCCTCGGCCGCTCGTCGATCGAGCAGGCGCTGCTCCTGATCCCGGACGACCTGCCGGGACAGGACGGCGACACCGATGGTCCCGGCCGCGAGCACGGCGAGGATGACCGCCGTGAGCGGGCGGATCGGCCAGGCGGAATGACCGCCGCGCTCTCGCGCTTCCTGCTCGCCCGTGTCCAACAAACGCCCCTCCACGCCGGGCCGGACGATTCGAAGCGTCTCAGCCGTCTCCCGAATCGAGGGTAAGCCCGGGAAGGGGCCAGAGCGATATAGCCCGGTGGCGCCATTTCGTCGCTGGTTCGTCCCATGTCCTCCCCTCATCGCCGCTTTCGTTCCGGCCGCGCCGGGTTGTGCCGAGCCTTGATAGAGGCAGGCCCCGGCGGGTGCCGGGGCCTGTCTGTCGCTCGGTGGGAGCAGAGGTCTCACTCCAGATCGGCACAGGCGACCTTGGGTGCCGGGGTGGCGTCGGGAGAGTGGATCACCACCGACACCGCCTTGTCCCCCGCCGAGCGGTCGGCCATCGCCCGGCCGCTGCCGGCGCCGGCGGCGTTGGTGGTGAAGCCGGGCCACAGCTCGTTGTGATTGTTCACGCCCCCGTCGGACTGGAATTGGAAGTGGCCGTCGGCCGCACCCACGGCGCAGGGGGCGGCGTGAACGTGGACGGGGTAGGTGGTGTCGGGGACCAGGCCCGTCACCGAAACCGTCACGATCGTCTTGCCGTCGGCCGTGCGGACCATCTGGGCATGGCCCCGAAGATCTTCGAAGCGGGAGTCATTCACGCCGGCGGCGAAGACGGCGAACTCGCCCCGGGTGACCTGGCTGCCGGACGAGCCGGCGGGGGCCAGCTCGAAGAGGTAGACGGGAACGGCTACGAAGACGGCGATCGCCGCCCAGCGCCCGATCCGGTTTCTCGTCATGGTCATGTTCATCTGGCGTCTCCTTCGCTGGGAGCGGATCGCACCGCCATGGGGACGGACGAACGAGGCGAGTCGCCGGGTGACCGCCGGCGGAGGGATTTTCCGCCGGCGTCGAGATCAGTCGTCGAGGACGGCCTGGTCCATCTCGGGCGTGGACGCCTCGGCCGGCCCGCGCCAGTCCGAGGCCCGCACCAGCCGCCAGGCCAGGGCGAGGAGCAGCAGCGCCAGCGCCAACCCGGCCGCCAGCCGGCCGGTGTCGTAACGGGCCGCCGGGCCGGCCGAGAACGTGACGAGACGCGACACCGGAACGATGGGGGCGTCGGCCGCCACCCGCACCGAGCAGGCCTGCCGGGGCCCGCACACGGCACCACCGACCTCGCCGGTGTGGACGGTGAGGCGCAGGACGGCGCGGCCGTCGGGACCGGTGCGGCTCGAGACCGCCCGTCCACAGCGGCCGCCGTCGGGACCCTCACCCGGAGGGCACTGCGCCGCCACCAGCCGGATGGCGGGCGGATAGCCGGACGCCCGCACGGTGACGACGTCGCCGCCCGACAGCCCGGCACCGGGCTCCACGGTCACCCGGCCGGGCGGCGGAGCGGTGTCGTGGAAGACGGTGAAGAGCGATCCCCGGCCGGCACCGTGGGCTCCGAAGACGACCACCAGGCACGGCGGCCGTCCGGCCCCGCAGCCGCCCTCGGGGTGGACCCGGTCGGAGACGAGGTACTGGAAGAGGGCTGTGCCTCCACCGTCGAACCTGACCGGGAAGCGGTTCACACAATCCCGGGGTGCTTCGGCGGCCACGCCGCACTGCGCCACCTCACCGGCGCCCGGCTTGAACCCCCGGGCGGTCACCACCAGGACGGCCCGCTCGGGCAGCCGGTCGACGACGGCGGCCGGCGCCCCGGCGAAGATCGTCACCTCGGGACCGGACCCCGCCGGGACGGCGGATGCCACCGCGGCCGGTTTCTCGGGGACCGGCGCCGTGACGGTCGGGCGGGCGGTGGCGGGTTCCCCGTCGCCGCCCCCGCCGTCCCCGCCACCGCGGAAACCGACCAGCAACATGGCGGCGGCGCCGAGGACGACCACCGCCCCCACTCCGGCCACGAGAACGAGCGACGGGCCGGCGCCGCCCAGAAGTGAGCCATGACGCCCGTCACCGGACGCGACGCCGGCCACGGCGGCGGCGAGCGCCGCCCCCACCAGCACCACGAGGAGGACGATGAGGATCAGCACGCGCTCACGGGCCGGGCGGCGCCTGTGCGGCTGGGGGTGGGACGGGCGGAGGCGAGCTCTCGTCGAGCCGCCGGTTGAGGGTCAGCAGCCGGCCCATGATGGGCAGGGCGAGCAGGTTCACGCCGTGCAGCAGGCCCAGGATGAGGAGGATGCCCCCCAGCCGGGCCGTCTCGTGCTGGAGCTGACCGGCGTTGACCGTCTCCGCCCATCCTCCTTTCGGCTCGAAGCTCAGCGTGAACAGGATGTAGGCGAAGAAGATGAGGTAGTAGGCGAAGTCGGTCAGCACGATGAAGCTCTTGCCGGTTCTCGGGTTGGCCCGGAAGACGTCGGCGGCATAGCTCTTGCCGTACCGCTTGATCAGCGGCCCGAGCCACAGGGCCACGCCAACCAGCACGGCGGTGCTGATCAACTCGAGGATCCACCAGTCCATCAGAAGCGCTCCTTCTCGGAAATCGGTCACGGCGGCGACGGCGGCAGCCAGGGCTCCCACCAGGCAGGCCACGACGCCGGCCGTCCGCCGTCGGCGGGCGGCCAGGCGCTGGTCCTCCTCGATGCTGAGGCGGACCCGGGCGAACAGATCGGGACTCTCGTCGAGGCCGGCGGCGGAGGCGGCCAGGGCCTGGCGCAGCTGCTGCTCCAGGGTGCTCATCTCTCCTCCCCGCTGCCGGCCAATCTGCGCTCCAGGGCGGCCAGGCCCCGTTGCAGATGGGTCTTCACCGAGTTGGGTGAGACGGAGAGGGTGGCGGCGATGTCGTCGATGCCGAGCTCGTGGTAGTAGCGCAGCACCAGGCAGTCCCGCTGGCGGTGGGGCAGATCCCGCAACGCCTCGATGACCCGCCGCTGGTCGTCCCGCAGGGCGATCTCGTCCTCCACCGAGGCGCGCCGGTCGTCGAAGGGCAGTTGGTGGCGCAGCGACACCAGGCCCCGGCGGTTGTGGTCCCGGGCCAGGTTGAGCACGATCGACCGCAGGTAGGCGGCCGCCTTGGTCCGGTCCTCGATGCGGCCTGCGCTCCGGGCCAGGCGGATGAACGCCTCCTGGACGAGGTCCTCGGCCGCGTTGCGGTCATCGACGAAGAGCCGGGCCAGGCGGACCAGGGACGACCCCTCCTGCTCGAAGAGGGCGACGACGAACCGGTTGACATCGATGTCGGCGGCCGTGGCCAGCCGGGTGACGGCGACCGCCTCCGCCCGGTGGATGGCTCCCACCCCGGCGCCGGCCATGGCCAGGGCGGGTGGCCCACCGCAGGCGGCCCGGAGCGCGTCGCCCAGGGCGGCGGCCAGATCGTCGAGGCGGCGCGAGGCGGAGACCAGGGCGGGGCCCACGTCCGCCCATGCTCGCAGTCCCCGTCGAGCCATCGGCGGATCAGGTGGCGGCGACGTCGCGCCGCCCGAACCAGACGCCGGCGACCACGGCGGCGGACAGCACGTAGGCGAACAGAACGGCGAGGGCGAGGGCGGGGGGCCGGCTCCAGGTGACGCCGTCCAGACCGGCCCAGGTGAGCACGATGGTGGCGTTCTCGCCCAGCAGGTGGCGGCCGACGGCCGGCCGCCAGGCCCGCAGGAGGGGCTCGGCCACGGCCAGCCATCCGCCCACCACCACCAGCGCCCCCGCCGTCCCTCGCCCGGCGGTGGCCACGGCTCCGCCCAGGACGGCGGCCAGGGCGGCCACCGCCGCCACCCGGGCCATGGCTCCGATCAGGGCGAGCGCCCAGGCGCCGCCGGCGCCGGCCGTGGATCCATGGGCGATCACGGCGGGGAGGAAAGCGGCCAGGAAGACAGCCTGGAGGGCGAAGGCCAGGAGCCAGGCCAGGATCCCGCAGGCGCCGAGGCGGGCGGCATGGAGCCGGAGACGGCGGGGCTCCCAGGTGAGCACCGTGCCCACCGTGCCCGCCTTCCACTCGCCACCCACGACCACTGACCCTCCGATCAGGCCGCCCACGGCCAGGAAGATGGCGGCCACGGCCAGGACGCCATCACCCGTGCCGGGCGACCACCAGCCCGTCATGACCGCCGGGTGGAGGCCACCCTCGGCTCGCAGGCGGGCGACGTCGAGATCGGCGCTGTCGACGAAGGCGACCACGGCGGCGATGGCGATGCCGGCACCGGCCACGCCCAGCAGCGTCCACACCGCCCGCCGGTGCAGGGCGCGGCGGGCCTCCACCACGAGCAGCCTCATGCCACCCGCTCCCCGGTCGGAGTGAGGTCGATGGGCGTGGGGGCGTCCATCTGGGTTTCGAGGCCGGCGGTGAGGCGCAGGAACCAGTCCTCCAGGCGTTCCTGCTCGGGCCGCAGCTCGGTCAGCCACAGCCCTTCGGCCCCCAGCACCCGGGTGATCTCCCCGGCCCGCCCGGCGGCGACCAGCACCCGCAGGTGCACCCCCGCCGCTTCCACGGCGAAGCCGGCGCGCTGCAGGGTCCGGAGGGCGCCCGGGGGGTCGTCGACCCGGACCAGCACGGCGTCGGCCCCTCCCCTCAGGACGTCACTCACGGGCCCGGAGGCCACGCAGCGGCCCCGGGCGAGGATGGCCACCGCGTCGCAGGTCTGCTCCACCTCGGCCAGCAGGTGGCTGGAGACGACGACGGTGCGGCCCTCGGCGCCGAGGCGGCGCAACAGCTCCCGCACCTCCCGGATGCCCGCCGGGTCGAGTCCGTTGGCGGGCTCGTCGAGCACCAGCAGGGCGGGGTCCTTCAGGAGCGCGGCGGCCAGGCCCAGACGTTGGCGCATGCCCAGGGAGTAGCGCCGGACGGTGTCGCCGGCCCGGGCCGCCAGCCCCACCTGCTCCAGGACCTCGTCGACCCGCCGGCGGCTCACGCCGGCCACGGCGCCCAGCAGGCGCAGGTTCTCCCGGCCCGTCATGGTGGGGAACAGGGCGGGGAACTCGACGATGGCACCGGTGCGGGCCAGGACCTCGGGGAGCCCGTCGGGCAGCGTCCGGCCCAGGACCCGCACCCGCCCGGCGCTGGGTCGGGCCAGGCCGAGCAGGCAGCGGATGGTGGTCGTCTTCCCCGAGCCGTTCGGCCCCAGGAGCCCGAACACGCCGCCGTCGGGTACGGCGAGGTCGAGCCCGTCGAGCGCCATCCGGGGCGCGGCCCGCAGACGACGGTACGACTTGCACAGCCCGTCCACTTCGATGATCGGTGTCATGCCCGGACAGACGAACACGTCCGGCCCGCGGGTGACAGCCCGGCCCGACGAACTGCCCCGCTTCGGGGCGATTCGTCGCCTCCGTATGCCTCGTGTCCGCTCAGGGTTGGCGCAGGGCGACGGAGATGACGGGCGAGTCCGGCGGGTTGCTGCCCAGGGAGCCATGGAACTTGACGTCGCTCCTTCGTAGACGGGGAATCTGGTGGTCCCATCGGCCGCCACCGGCGGGGCTGAAGGGTCCCGATCCGTGCCGACCCGCCCGGCTCGTGTGGGATGTCCCGCTTGGCGGGGATTTGGCGCTGGGTAGCCTCTTGAGCATGAACCGCCTGGCCGAAGAAACCAGCCCGTACCTCCAGCAGCACAAGGACAACCCCGTCGAGTGGTACCCGTGGGGCGAGGAGGCCTTCGAGAAGGCCCGGGCGGAGGACAAACCCGTCCTCCTGTCCGTCGGCTACTCGGCCTGCCACTGGTGCCACGTGATGGCCCATGAGTCCTTTGAGGACCCGGACACCGCCGAGGTGATGAACCGGCTGTTCGTCAACATCAAGGTGGACCGGGAGGAGCGGCCCGACGTCGACGCCGTGTACATGACCGCCGTCCAGTCGATGACAGGCCGGGGCGGGTGGCCCATGACCGTGTTCCTCACCCCCGACGGGCAGCCTTTCTACGGGGGCACGTACTTCCCCAAGGGCGACCGTCACGGCCTGCCCGGCTTCACCCGCATCCTGGAGGCGGTCGACGACGCCTGGCGCCACCGCCGGGACGAGCTGGTCGGCCAGGCGGGCCAGCTCACCGCCGCCCTGGCCCGGAGCAGCGACCTCTCGGGGGCGGCCGGCGCCGCCGGCCTGGAGGAGAAGACCCTGGAGCGGGCGGTATCGGCCCTGGAGGGTCAGTTCGACACCCGCCACGCCGGGTTCGGCGGCGCCCCCAAGTTCCCGCCGGCCATGACGCTCGACTTCCTGGTGCGCTTCCATGTCCGCACCGACCATGAGGGCGCCCTGGACATGGTGGTGGCCACCCTCGACGCCATGGCCGCCGGCGGGATGTACGACCAGGTGGGGGGCGGGTTTCACCGCTACTCGGTGGACGCCTTCTGGCTCGTGCCCCACTTCGAGAAGATGCTCTACGACCAGGCCACGCTGCTGCGGGCCTACCTCCACGGCTACCTGGTGACGGGCGAGGACCGGTTCCGGGTGATCGTGGAGGAGATCGCCGGCTACGTGCTGCGCGACCTGGCCCAGCCCGAAGGGGGCTTCTCCTCCGCCGAGGACGCCGACTCCGAGGGCGAGGAGGGGAAGTTCTACGTGTGGTCGCTGGCCGAGCTGGCTGAGGTGGCCGGCGAGGACCTCCCCGAGGTGGTGCGGTACTGGGGCGCCACTGAAGGGGGCAATTTTGAGGGGGGCACGAACATTCTCCACGTCCGGGAGCCGGGCACGACCCGGCCCGAGGCGGTGGAGCGGGCTCGCCACAAGCTCTTCGCCCGCCGGGAGGGGCGGGTCCGCCCCGGCCTCGACGACAAGGTGCTCACCGGCTGGAACGCCATGTTCTCCTCCGCCCTGGCCGAGGCGGCCGCCGCCCTGGGCCAGGACGACTGGCTGGACGCCGCCCGGGCCAACGCCCGGTTCCTGCTGGCCGAGCTCCGCCGGCCCGACGGGCGGCTGCTGCGGTCCTGGCAGGGCCGCCTGCCGGCGGGAGAGGCAGGACGCAGCAGGGCGCGCCATCTCGGCTACGCCGAGGACTACGCCGCTCTCCTCGGCCTGCTCGTCACCTTGGCCGAGGTGGACGATGTGGCCTGGCTGGCTCCCGCCCAGGAGGTGGCCGGTGGGCTGGTCGATCTCTTCCGCGGTGAGGATGGGGCCTTCTTCACCACCGGCCACGACGCCGAGGCCCTGATCTCCCGGCCCCGGGACGTGTTCGACAACGCCACCCCGTCGGCCAACTCGCTGGCCGCCGACGCCCTGTTGCGCCTGGCCGCCCTCACCGGCGACGAGGCCCTGGAGGCGGCCGGGGTGGGCGCCATGGCGGCGGTGGGCCGGTTCATGGGCGAGCACCCCACCGCCTTCGCCGAGCTGCTGGGCGCCCTGGGCCGGCACCTGGGCCCGCCGCTGGAGGTGGCGGTGGTGGGCGACCGGGACGATCCGGCCACCGCCGCCCTGGCCGGCGAGGTGCGCCGGCGGTTCCTGCCCACGGCGGTGTCGGTGGTGGCGGCGCCGGGCGCCGGCGCCGAGCACACCCCGCTCCTGGCCGACCGGCCCCTGCGGGACGGCCGGCCGACGGCCTACGTCTGCCAGCGCTTCGCCTGCCAGTCCCCCGTCACCGACCACGCCGACCTGGCCGCCCAGCTCGACGCCCTCTCCCGCGCCAGCCGGCGTTAGTCCGTCATCTCGTCACCGTCCGGGTCAGGACCGGGAGGACCACGAGGGACGGCGCGAGTACGGTTCGGCGCGGTGACGGTTCGGGTGGTGCTGGCCGAGGACAACGTGCTGCTGCGCGAGGGTGTGTCCCGCCTGCTCGCCGGCTCGGACGAGATCGACCTGATCGGTGCGGCCGGCGATCTGGGGTCCCTGCTCGCCCTGGTCGACAAGGACCCGCCCGACGTCGTCGTCACCGACATCCGCATGCCGCCCACCCACTCCGACGAGGGAATCCGTGCCGCCACCGAGTTGCGGGAGCGGCACCCCGGCGTCGGAGTCGTCGTGCTCAGCTCGTTCTCCGAGCCGGCCTACGCCCTCGCCCTCCTGGGCGAAGGCTCCTCGGGCCGCGCCTACCTGCTCAAGGAGCGGGTCAGTGAGTTCGAGGAGCTGGTCCGAGCCATCTTGGAGGTGGCCGCCGGACGCTCGGTCATCGACCCGGTCGTCGTCGAGGCGCTGGTGGCCAGCAGCCGCCGGCGCTCCTCCGAACTCGACCACCTCACCCAGCGGGAGCGGGAGGTCCTGGCCGAGATGGCCACGGGCAAGAGCAACGCCGCCATCGCCGGGAAGCTGGTGCTCTCCGAACGGGCCATCGAGAAGCACAGCAACTCGATCTTCGCCAAGCTGGGCCTGTCCGAGGAGCCCGACGTCAACCGCCGGGTGAAAGCGGTCCTGGTCTTCCTGGCCGAACAAGGGAAGTGATTCCGCAGGTGGGGCGGGGGTGCGGGGGCAAACCCCCGATGGTGGTGGTGGTAGCACCCTCGTAGCCGGCGGCATCACCGTGGGACCATGGAGACCATGCCCGACGCCGTCGTGCCCGTCCTGGTGGTGGACGACCAGGCGCCGTTTCGCCTGGCGGCCCGCTCCGTGCTGCGCCGGGCCGCGGGCTTCGAGTTGGTGGGTGAGGCGACCAGCGGCGAGGAGGCCATCGACCGGGTGGCCGAGCTGGCCCCCGCCCTGGTGTTGATGGACATCAACATGCCGGGCATCAACGGCATCGAGGCCACCCGGCGCATCGTCGCCGTCCAACCCGACGTGGCCGTGTTCCTCTGCTCGACCTACGCCCTGGCCGATCTGCCGGCCGAGGCGGCCACCAGCGGCGCCCGCGGCTACGTGAACAAGGAGGAGCTGTCCCCGGCGGTGATCTCTTCGCTGTGGGACCGCCGTCACGACGGCTTCACCGCCCTGGCCAGCTGAGCCGTGCCTGAGGCGGGTGCGGCGACGGCCAGCCCGGTGGTCACCCGTGCGCCCCGGGCAACGGGAGGGCGCCGGAGATCCGGGCTCCCCGTCCCGGCTCCGATGTCCAGCGGACCGAACCGCCGATGGCGCCGAGGCGGTCCGCCATGTTGGTGAACCCCTGGCCGCGGCTGGCCACGTCGGCGTCGAAGCCCGGTCCGTCGTCGATGACCTCGAAGCGCAGGCCGCCCGCCTCCTCGAAGAGCTGGATCGTCACCCGGGCGCCGGCGGCGTGCTTGGCCGCGTTCTGCAGCGCCTCCAGGCAGCAGAAATAGACGGCGGCTTCGACCTCGCTCGGATAGCGGCCCGTGTCCTCGGCCACAACGTCGACGGCCAGCGGGCTGCGGTCGCCCGCCGCCCGCAGCGCCGGGCCCAGGCCGGCGTCGACCAGCAGGGGCGGGTAGATCCCATGCGCCAGGTTGCGCAGCTCGGCGATCGTCTCCTTCACGTCGGCGCCGAGCTGGTCGAGCATCTCGGCGGCGGCCCCGGGGTCCTCGGTGAGGAGATCCCGGGCCAGTCGCAGGTTCACGGCCAGAGCGACGAGATGCTGCTGGGCCCCGTCGTGGAGGTTGCGTTCGATCTTGCGCCGCTCGCCGTCGGCGGTGGCCACGATGCGGGCCCGCGACGCCCGCAGCTCCTCGTTGGCCCGGCGCACCTCGTCGAAGCTGGCCTGGAGGGCGGAGTCGAGCTGCACGTTGTGGAGGGCGAGCCCGGTCTGGCGGGCCAGTTCGGCCAGCACCCGGTCGTCCTCCTCGGTGAACCGGTCGCCGTCGCCGGGCCGCTCCACCACGACGAGTCCGAGCAGCTCGCCGGAGTGGACGACGGGCGCCACCCGCAGCTGCGCCGCCGGCCGGCCCTCCAGCAGGGCCGGGAGCCACACCGACACCCACGCCTGGCCCGAGACGCCGGCGCGGGCCACCACCGGTCGCTCCTTCTCGCCCACCAGGAGGCGGACGGGATCGGCGCCGGGCACCGACACGGCCCGCTCCAGCACCCCGGCGGTCCCGGTCCACACCTCGGCCCGGTGCAGCGCCATGGTCTTGCGCAGCGACTCGGCCAGCTGGAGCAGCAGCTCGTCCATGGGGATGGCCCGGCTGAGGCGGGTGCCGAAGGTGCGCAGCACCTCGTCGGGGGCGTGGCGCTCGCCGTACACCAGGCGGTTGGCCACGTCGGCCAGCCGTTCCCGGGCGGGCCGGTAGAGGGCGGCGGCCACCCCGGCGGCCACCAGGGACAGGATGAACAGGCCGCGGTCGGACTCGTCGGGCACCCGGCCCAGGCCCACCACCGTCACCAGGTAGACGGCCACCGTCACCAGGGTGAGGCCGGTGAGCGACACGGCGTGGACGAGCACGCGATCGACGCGGGCGGCGAGGCGCGGCGAGGCGCTGGCCGCCAGGGCCAGCGGGATCAACGCCGTCCAGGCGCCGGCGCTGACGGCGGCGTGCTCGGGCCAGTCGACGAGGACCTTGAGGGCGGCCACGACCAGGACCGCCTCCGCCGCCAGGGCCGCCCCGCAGCCGACCCACTGGAGGCGCTGGCGTTCCAGGCCGGCGGTGCCCAGGTACGACTGGTGGGCGCCGGGCAGGGCGGCGACCAGCGCCACCAGCCAGGCCGCCGCCCACAGGGCCGGCCCGTGGCGCCCCGAACCGGCGGCCAGGGCCAGGCCGGCAGCGGCACCGGCGGCGTAGAGGACAACGACCGTCCACCGTCGGGCGGCGGTCCCGAGGATTCCGCCCGGGAGGGCGAGCAGCAGGTGGGCGGCGATGGCGGGCAGGACCAGGGCACCGACGGCGTGGACGGCGTCGGCGACGGTGGCGCCGGCCCCCGTCCATCCGGCCGCCTCGGCGCCGGCGGCGGCGAAGGCGGCGGCCCCGACGGCGGTGCCGGCCAGGAGGAGAACACCGAGGCGGCACAGCGATCGCTGGACGGCGAGGACCGTCCCGGCTCCCGCCCAGGCGAGGACGAGGAGGAACCGCAGGCCATCGGAGGGGTCGGTTCCGTCCCGGCCGGCCAGGACCAGCCCGGCCACGTCGACGACGACGGTCAGGGGCAGGAGGGTGATCCACCAGCGCAGGGGTTCGAGCACGGCCGGGCGGTCCATGGTCTCGCCGGCACCGGCGAGGGGAGGTGTGAGCGTGGCCGTCATCGTCGCATCGATGCCATCGTCGACCATCGGCCCATCCGAGACGATCAGGGAGGCAGGCGTCGCGGCGGTGGTGCTGCCACCACCGCCGGACCGGTGGCGGTCGCTCATCGTTCCTCCCGCAGGTCGCTGGCCACCGGTACCCGGGCCGCGGCCCGGCTGGGCAGGACGGCGGCGGCGTGGGCGAGGACGAACAGGGCGGCCATGACCCCCAGGCTGGCCAGCCACGGCGTGGTGGGGTCGGGGACGACGCCCAGGTCATCGGCGAAGAGCCGCCACCCGGCCCGGCCGGCGGCCCATCCCAGCGGGATCCCGATGGCCACGGCGGCCCCGGCCACCAGCGACGCCTGGACGAGCACGACCCGGCCCGCCTGCCGCCGGGTGGCGCCCACGGCCCGCAGGGCGGCCAGGGAGCGCCGGTTGCGGCGCCCCACGAGCACCAGGGCGTGGATGGTGGCGGCCACCCCGAGGACCGCCAGCGCCCCGGCCAGGAGGTTGGGCAGGTTGCCGACCCGGTGGAGGTAGGACACGTCGGTGGGGGGGGCCGGCGGGTCGATATCGCATTCGACGGCGCACTCGTCGAAGGCGGCCTCGTAGCGGGCCTGGACGGCGGCCGCCTCCCCGCCGGGGCGGATCCGGACGTACTGGAAGCCGACCTCGGCGTCGGGCGCCACCCGATAGAGGCCGTCGTGGGTGAACAGCGCCCCGTCCCCGGCCCCGTTGGGCAGCACCCCGTGGCCCACGACCCGGTAGCGGCGGCTCGAATCGCCCACGGTGACGGTGACGTCGTCGCCCACGCCGGCACCGAGGCGCTGGGCCAGCCGCCGGCCCAGGACCACCTCGTCGCCGCCGGCGGGCGCCCGCCCGGCGGTGACGACGACCCCGATCCCCATGTCGCTCAAGGCCGAGAGCGACACCTCGCGGCCGCCGATCTCGCCAGACGCCCCGGCCTCGAGCGACACCGCCTCGACGTCGGGATCGCGGCTGAGGACGCCGGTGATGACGTCGTCCTCGAACACTCCGTAGCCGTCCCAGGTGGCCAGGTCGTAGTCCTGGCCGTAGTAGGCGGGGTCGCCGGCCAGCCGGTCGAGGCTGGAGCCGAAGGTGGCCACCGCCACCACCGCCACCACGGCGCTGGCACTGCCCAGCACTGCCCCCCGCACGGCGCTGCGGGCCCCGCCGGCCCGGCCGGCGAGAGCGGCGCCCACCCGGACCGACAGCGGTCCGGCCGCCAGCACCCGCCCGAGGACGCCCGGGTGGGCCGGGCCCGTAGCGTCGCCGCCCCGGATGGCGGCCCGCCAGGCGAAGGGAGCGGCGGCGACGGCCAGGACGACCGCCAGGCCGAGCCCACCGGCCAGGATCACGAGCGGGTCGAAGCGCAGCCCCGGGTCGGGTTCGATCAGGCGGGCGACGCCCACCGGACCCAGCGCCGAGACGGCGCCGGCGCCGGCTAGGCCGGCGGCCACGCCGGCCACGATGGCGCCCAGGGCCGGCAGCCACAGCGTGGTGGCCCGCTGGCGGCCGGTGAGACCGCAGGCGGCGAGGACGGCCTGGTCGTCGCGCCGGGCGGCGCACTGACGGGCCAGCGCCTGGATGACCACGATCAGCCCGGCCATCAGCGCCACCACGCCGAAGGCGCCGGCGGCCGTCGCCTCGGGGCGGACGACGCGGCGCACGGCGGCCAGCTCGCCCTCGCCCGTGCCCGGGTCCCACTCGGGGCCGAATGTCTCGACGAGGCGGCGCCGGAACGCGGGCAGGGCCTCCTTGCCACCGTGCAGGTCGACGGCCGCCACGCGGTACGTGCCGATGCCGGGGTGGGCGTCGAGGAAGGCGGGCGAGGCCAGGATCTCCGCGCCGGTGAAGGGGTGGACGGCGTCGTCGCCCAGCTCGTGGGGCTGGTAGACGCCCACCACCCGCGGCGTCACCAGCGTCCCGGCGGTGAGGTCGTGCTCCACCACGCGGGCCACGTCGTCGGGCGCCAGCACCTTGTAGCGGAGCCGGTCCCCCACCCCCACGCCCAGGCGCTCGGACGCGCCCCGGCTGACGGCCACGGCGTCGGCCTCGTCGGGGCGGGGCAGGCGGCCCTGCTTGAGGAAGACCCGGTTCATGGTGGCGAACATGCGGTCGTCGAGGGCGGCGATGAGGCTGGTGCGGCCGGCGGGGTCCAGGTTGCCGGCATCGTCGACCTCGGCCCCCAGCGTGGGCTGGGCCAGCGCCATCGTGCGCACCTCGGGCAGGGCGGCGACGGCGGCGGGATCGAGCCAGGGAATCCCCTCGCCGTTGTCGGGCACGCCGAGGAACACGACGGCGTCTGGGAGACCCAACCGGTCGA
Organism: Acidimicrobiia bacterium; assembly: GCA_044867425.1. Taxonomy (GTDB): domain Bacteria; phylum Actinomycetota; class Acidimicrobiia; order IMCC26256; family BP-133; genus CAWBJP01. The sequence goes on from JBIOUX010000121.1 coordinate 38,538, forward strand.
GCATCCGCGGGTGGGCGTCGAGGGAGCGCCGGGCGGCGGCCAGCGCCCCGAGCCCGACGGTGGCCGTCACGGCGGTGAGCAGCGCCACCGCCGCCCAGCCGGCCCGGTCCCGCCGGCTGTTCCGGCGGGCGATGAAGACGATGGCGTCGTTCATGGCCATCTGATCAGCTCCCTTCCCGAGCGCGCATCACTCGGCCCTCAGCACCACGGCGGGACGGAATCGGGCGGCCCGGCGGGCGGGCACCTCGGCCACCGCCAGCGCCGCCAGCAGGGTGGCGGACACCAGGACAGGGAGAGCGGCGGCAGGCATGACCGGCCCGGCCGGTGTCCCCAGCCGCTCGGCCAGGGCGGTCCACGAGAGGCGGCCCAGGGCGATCCCCACCGGGAGGCCGGCCACCACGGCCACCAACGCCACCACCGTCGACTGCCACCGGACGGCGGACCGGACGTCGCCGGGGGTGAAGCCCAGCACCCGGAGCACGGCCAGCTCCCGGCGGCGCCGCCGGATGGCCGTCACCAGGCCGTGACCGGTCGCCGCCGCCGCCAGCAGCGCCAGGAGCCCGGCGAGCAACAGCGGTGTGCCCTCGACCCGGTCGTAGCCGGTGAGGTCGTCGGGCCGCTCGGGCACGACCCGCACCTGGGGTCCGTCCGACTCCGGGTCAAGATCGGGGAAGGCCGCCGTCAGGGTCCTCTCCAGGCGGGCCGCGCCGGCGGGACCGGCGGCCAGGCGGACGAGCACGAAGTCGTAGGCCACGTCGGTGGGACTCAGGCGGGCCAGGCCCCCGAGGGTGAGCTGAGCGCCCACCCCGAGCCCGGTCTTGTCGGCGCCCGGGTAGGCGGCGAACCGGGGGAACGTCACTTTCCCGACGACCCGCATGGCCGTGCTCTCGCCGCCGATCCCCACCGCCACCCGGTCACCGACCGAGCGGCCGATCCGGCGCAGCGTGTCGGCGCCCAGGGCGATCTCGTCATCGGCCTGGGGGACCCGGCCGGAAAGGACGGGCGGGTGCAGCGCCGGTGCGCCCTGGCCCAGGCCGATGGCGGGCACCGAGGCACCCTCGACCTCGACGCGGCCGTGCACCCCAGGCGTGGCGTCGCTGACTCCGGAGGCCGACTCGATGAAGGGCAGCTGGCTGTCGGCCGAGTTGATGTCGATCTGGGCGTCCCAGGCCCACCCGTACAGGCGGGGGGTGGAGAGGAAGTGCCCGAGGCTGGCCCCGAAGACCAGGGAGGCGGTGACGGCGGCGAGGCCGAGACCGGCGCCGGCCACGGTGGTCCGGGACGGGGCCGAACGCTCGCCCCGCCCGGGGTCGAGCGCCATCCGCAGTCCGGTGGCGGGCGCGGGGCGCAGGAGCGCCGCCAGCACCTCGGCCCGTCCCGGGCGCGCCGTACCCGGGACCCGGCGGTGGCCGCGCCACCCGACGGCCAGCCCGAAACCGACGCAGAGGGCGACGACAGCCAGGGCGACGGCGGGACCCACGAACCCGTCGAACGACACGCCCGAGGACGGCTCGAAGCCGTGCGCCGGCCCGAGGGGCATGAGCGGCGAGGCGGCCACCGCCGCCACCAACGCCACGCCCGCCCCGCCGACCCCCACGGCGGCGGCCCGCAGCCCGGCCAGCAACCTCAGCTGGCGGCGCGACATCCCCGCCGCGGCCAGGGCGCCGTCGTCGCCGGCCATGGAGCGCAGATGCCGGAAGATGGCCTGGCCGAGGATCAGCAGGGCGGTGAGTGCCAGCGCGGCGGCGAAGCCGGCCAGTGCCCCGACGTAGGGTCGCAGCGCCTGCTGCGCCTTGGCGGTGGTGGCCGACTGGAACTGCACGAACACGGTGTGGCCGGCGGCCAGACGCCCGACGTCCCGGCCGAAGGCGGCGGCATCGCCGTCCCCGTTCCGCAGATGGACGTACAGCCCGGCGAACGTGGAGGCGCCCGGGTGGGCCGAGCGGAAGGCGGGCGCCACCAGGATCACGTCGAAGCCCTGGGCCGGCGGCTGGAGCGTCTCGTAGACGGTGGTGCCGACGCCGGTCACGGTGAGCTCGAGCATCTCGAACTCGGAGACCTCGCCTTCCTCGGTCTGGGCGACGACATGGGCGAAGGGCGCACGGTCTCCCACCTGGAGGTCCAGTCGCCGGGCCAGGGCCCGGCTCAGGAACACCTCATCGGGCCCGGCGGGCATGCGACCTTCGAAGGCGTAGGGGCGGTCGGTCGTGTACCCGAAGGTCCCGTCGCTCGTGCCCGACGTGAAGGGCACGGAGAGGTCGGGCTCTCCGTCGCGGGTCGGGGCGATACCGGTGCCGGTGACCAGGCTGGAACGCAGGACCTGGGGCAGGCGCCGCGCCTCCTCCTCCGGGAAGCTGTGGTCGTCGGGATTGACGAGGACGTCCGAGGTGGCGGTGGCCCCCAGGAGGCGGGTGTACGACGAGGCGGTCCGCCGCGCCCCCTCCAGCGCCGCCGTGACCGCCCCCGCGGCCAGACCGACGAGCACCACGAGGACCAGGGTGGCCGCCCCGTGCCGGCGCAGCTCGGCCCGGAACCGGTAGGTGACCGCGCCCAGGGCCATCGGCCTCAACTCTCTTCCCGCAGCCCGAGCGCCGGGGTGGCCATCCCCGCCACCCGGCCGGGAATGACCGCCAGCAGGCGGGCACCGGCTAGGGCGGCGACGACCACCGCCACCAGCACCAGCGGGCGGACGTCAAGATCCCGGGGAACACCGATGGCCTCGGCGGCCGCCTCCCAGGCCAGGCGCCCGGTCAGGATGCCGCCCACCAACCCCCCGGCCACGCCGGCCATGGCCAGCACCGCCGCCTGGGTGTGGAGGACCCGGCGGACCTGGACGGGGGTGAAGCCCAGGGTCCGCAAGGTGGCGAGGTCCCTCCGGCGCCGGCGGGGGGTGACCCACAGGGTGTGGGCGATACCGAGGGCGGCGAGGAGGCCCAGGAGGAGGGCGAGGATCCGGGGCAGGGACTGCACCTCGTCCAGCCGGAGGATCTCGGCGCCCGGTTGGGGCCGGCCCGCGAAGGCGCCCTGGCGGGCCATGCGGGCGGCGAAGGCGTCGCCGTCGGCGCCGTCGGCGAGGGCCACGGCGTGATTGCGGAAGCACTCCCCTTCGCAGCGGGCTGCGCCGCCGAGGCCGACCCACTCCTCGTTGGCGAGCACGAACCCGTCGCTGAGCGGGAGGCCGTCCTCCACGGCGGGGAAGGCGGCGATCCCCACCACTTTGAGGGCCGACGTGGGCCTGGCGCTCTGCGCACCGGCGGGCTCGGCGCCGCCTGGATCTTCGCCGTCCGGGCCCTCCCGGCGGCCGCTGATGACGCTGGCATCGATCCGCTCGCCGATGCGCTTGCCCAGGTCGCCGGCCGTGGCTGAACCGAGGGCGATTTCGCCGCGGCCTGCGGGCAGGCGTCCGTCCAGGACGGTGGGCCCCGCCCGTCCCCGCCGCGGCGAGAGCACCAGGCCCAGCACCGGTTCCCCGTCGAGGACGACCTCGGTGCGGAACCGGACCAGGCTCACCGCCGCCACGGCCGGGTCGGCGAGGATCATCGCCTCGAGCCGGGCGTCGTCGGCGGCTTCCTCTTCGGTCGTGGCGTCCTCGTCGCTGGACTCGGGGTTGACCACGCTGTCCCACTGGCCCCAGCCGTAGCGACCCGGGTCACTCCGCGTCCGGTCGAGGGACAGGCCGAAGAGCGTGACGGCCAGGACGCCGGTCACTCCGACGACGGCGCCGGGCAGGGCTCCTCGCCTCGTGCCCGCCCCCAGCCCCCGGCCCAGGGCGTAACCGGTTCCGATCGTGGCCCAGGGCGGGGTGCCCGAGCGGCTCAGACCGTTGATGAGGCGCGACGGCCGGCGCCGTCCGCTGTCCAGGTCGGGTTGCCTCGCCGCCCGGACCGCCCGCCAGGCCGTCAGCCCGGCCAGGACCAGGCCGGCCCCCAGTGCGGCGAGGGCGCCGGCGGCGAGCACGGCCCAGTCGGCGTGGACGCCGAGGTCGGGGTCGGATCGCCGGCCCAGGCCCATGGGGAGGCGGGGCGAAGCGCCGACGGCCACCGCCACCGCGCCCGCCACCCCCAGCAGCACCGCCAGGCCAGCGGGCACGGCGGCGCCGGCGGCGGCGGCCCGGCGGGAGAGCCCCAGGGCGGCCAGGACGCGCAACTCACCAGTGAGGGCGCCGGCCTGGCGGAGCAGGGCGATCGCCAGCGCCACCAGCGTGGCCAGCGCCACCACCGAGGCCGTCACCCACAACCCGAAGGCGGCGATGTCGAGCGCCGGTTGCAGCGGACCACCGTCTCCCGTGGCGCCCCCTTCGGCGCCACCACCGGCCCGCCCCGCTTCGGCGGCGAAGGCGGCGAAACCGGCGGAACCGTCCTTCAGGCGCACCACGGCGGAGGGGAAGTCGACGGGTGTGTCCGGGTGGGCGGCCCGGAACGCGAACGGCAAGATGGTGGCGACGAAGCCGCCTTCGCCCACGCCCAACTCGTAGGCGTGCCGGGCAACGCCGACGATCCGGAGCCGGGCCATGGCCGGCTGGCGGGCCGAGGTCGCCTCGTCGATGCAGTCGGCGGTGGAGCTGAAATTGAACAGACGGAGCTCGTCACCCACGCCGAGGCGGAGGCGGGCGGCGATGCTGGCGGGAAGGGCCACCTCGTCGGCCACGCCGGCCCGGGGCAGCCGACCGGCGAGCACCCGGGGCCGGCTCATCCGGTAGGGGTCGCCGTCATCGAGTGGCAGCGCCATCGGGTAGTAGTCGGTCGCCGCTGACCCGCATTTCGCTCCGACCGGGTGGAGGGGCACGCCGGCGAAGACCATGGAGTCGGCCACCAGGGGCGAGGCCACGAGCTGGCGCAGCCCGGCTTCATCCTCGGCGAACACGAAGGCGTCCGGCTCGTTGCTGACCGTCAGCAGCCGCCGGAACGACGACTCGGTCCGGCGGGCGCCGGCGGCCAGGGCCATGGTGGCGCCCCCGCCCACCGCTACCAGCAGGACCAGCAGGGCCGCTCCCCGCAGGTTGCGCCGCAACGTGGCCCGGGCCCAGTACCAGGAGGCGCTCACAGGACCTGCTCCAGTAGGGCCTGGCGGCTGGGGCAGGGGCCCCCGGCCGCACAGCGATGAGCCGCCAGGCGAAGAGCCATAGTCATCGTCACTCGCTCCGCAGGACGACGGCGGGACGGATCCGCCCGGCCCGGTGGGCGGGCCCGGCGGACAGCAGGTTGGCCAGGAGGTAGCCACCGGCGACAACGCCCACCAGGACGACGAACGGGGTGACGGGGGGTCCCCCGGCGCCGAGGTCGTCGGCGAACGCCCGCCAGGCCAGGCGGCCGGCGGCCACCCCCAGGGGCACGCCCACGGCCAGGGCGATGGTGGCCACGGCGGTGGCGTGCCAGGCGACGGTGGCCGACACCTGCCGGCGCACGAAGCCGAGGGTCTTGAGCACGGCCAGGGTGCGTCGCTGCCGTTGCACCCCCGTCACCAGGGTGTGCCCGAGGACGCCGATCCCCAGCAGGGCGAGGAAGCCGGCCAGCAGCAACGGGACGCGTCGCACCCGCTCGTAGCTCACGATCTCACCCGGCCGGCGCAGCCGCAGCACGTCGAACACGTCCCCGTCGTAGGCGCCGGCCACTTCGGTCAGGGCCACGCCGGGGGCGAGGTCGACCAGCGCGAAGCTGGGCTCGACCCCCGAGAGCGCGTCAAGTCCGGCGAAGGTGAAGGCGGCGCCGTCGGCCAGGGCGGTGGTGGCCTCGGGCGCCAGCGCCGGGAACAGCGCCTCGCCGACGACGCGCAGGCGGACGGGCTCGCCCTGGGCGCTGAGGCCGTCCACGGTGTCGCCGACGCCGACCCCGAGTCGGCGCAAGGTGCGCGGGCCCAGGGCCACCTCCCCGGCGGCGACGGGGAACGACCCGGCCCGAACGGCGAGGGGAATCCCGCCGGAGCGGACGTCGAAGCCGTAGGCGGGCACGGGGACGCCTGCCAGCGTGGCGCTGGCCCGGGCACCGAGGGCGAGCGCCGAGATGCGGTCGTCGCCGGCCAGGCGCTCCGCCCGGGCCTGGTCGATGAAGCCTTCGTAGGTCTCGAACAGGGCGTCCCAGCGCCAGCCGAAACGGGCCGGCTCGTCCACCAGGCGGTCGAGGCCGGCACCGAAGACGGCGGCGGCGGTGAGAGCGACGACGGCTCCGCCCACGCCCAGGAAGGCGGCCAGCGATCCGTCGCCGGCCGCTCCGCTCTCCAGGGCGAAGCGCACGCCGACGCTGGCCGGGGGCGGCGCCCCGGCACCGGCCAGACGGTCCGCCAGCCGGCTGGGGCGGCGCCCCGGGCCCGGTCCCGTGCCCGTTCCCGGGGCCCGCCGGGCGCCCACGACGGCGGCCGCCAGGGTGGCAGCCAGGAGGACCGAGCCGCCGGCGGCCAGCACCAGCAGGTCGGCGGACCGCCCCGGGTGGGGCTCCGCCAGCCGCGTCGGCCCGACCGGGAACCCGCTCGAGGCCAGCCACGCTCCCACTGCCGCCAGCACGGTTCCGGTGGCACCGGCGAGCGCGGCCCGGGTCATGGCCACGCCGGCCACGGCCCGGGGGCCGAGGCCGAGGGCGGCAAGGGCGGCCCCGTCGGCCCCGTCGGCCGCCGCCTGGCGGGCCAGCGCCTGGCCGAGGACGAGCAGGGCGGTGAGGGCGAGGACGGCCGTGAAGATCCGCAGCGACTGGACATAGGGCTGGGTGGCGACCGCCACCACCGCCTCCCGGTCGCTGCGGGCCACGAAGGACAGGGTGGCGTCGGGATGGGCGGCGCGGACCGCCTGCTGGAACCTGGCCAGGTCCCCGGCGGGGTCGGCCAGGTCGACGTGGACCGTCTCGTAGCTCGGGGGGATGCGGGTCCGCTCGGCGAAGGCGGGGGTGAGGATCACCCCGAGGATGGGTTCGGGATCGTCGTTCTCGCCCACCACGATCTCGTCGGGGAGGCGCAGCACACCGGTGATGGTGGCCGTGACCGGTTCGCTGATCTGGCGGAACAGGGCCGCCTGGTCGGCAGGCGTGGGCTCCCGGCCCTCGGCCGCCAGCTCGGCCACGCGCTGTTCGCCGTGGCTCTCCAGGTCGTTGAAGGCAAAGGCGAAGCCGGCGATGCGATCTCCGACATGGAGACCGGTCTCGTCCACGACGTCGGCGGACACGGCCACCTCGTCAGCCCGGTCAGGGTCGGGGAGACGACCGGCCAGCAGGATGCCGCCGATGAAGGCATCGAGAAAGGAACGGTCGGGGACCAGGGCGCCGTAGCCGGCGTCGACGTCGGGCTCGCCCCGGGCGTTCACCGCGGCCAGGCCGTACCCCCGCACCGTCCCGGCCGCCACCACCCCGGGCGCCCGCCTGATCGCTTCGTCGTCGAGGGGGCCGAGAGCCTCCTCCCCCACCACCACGTCGGCGGCCCGGGCGGCGTCGAGGAAGCGGGGGAAGGCGGCTTCGGTGCGCCGGGCCCCGGCCCAGGCGCCGAGGACGGTGGCGCCGGCCAGGCCGACGAGCACCGCCAGCACCACGGTGGCGCCGATCCGCCGCCGCACCGCACTGCGGGCGCAGTACCACACCGCGCCCATCCCCACCGCCCCGGCCATGGCCGCTAGGCGCCGATGACGACGGTTGCGTCCGCCTGCCCGCCGTCCGTGGCGTCGACGGACATCCCGTCGTCGACCACCCGGCCGTCGCGCATGTGGACGATCCGCTGCGCTCCTGCCGACACCTCCGGGTTGTGGGTGACCATGAGGATGGTCTGGCCGTCGGCGTGCAACCGGCGGAAGAGCTCCAGGACCTCGTGGCCCCCCTCGGAGTCGAGGGCTCCGGTGGGCTCGTCGGCCAGCAGCAGGGTGGGCTGGTTGGCCAGCGCCCGGGCGATGGCCAGGCGCTGGCGCTGGCCACCGGAGAGGACCCCCGGTGCCGCCTTGGCCTTGTCCGACAGGCCGAGCAGGTCGAGGAGATCCCGGGCCCGGGTCTCGGCCGGCTTGCGCTTGGTGCCGGCCACGATGGCGGGGAGGGCAACGTTCTCGAGGACGGTCATGCCCTCCAGGAGGTTGAAGAACTGGAACACGATGCCGATGTGGCGCCGCCGCATGCGGGCCAGGTCGTCTTCGCTCCTGCCCGTCACCTCCTCGCCGGCGAGGAGGATCGAGCCCTCGTCGGCCAGGTCGAGGCCGGCCACCACGTTGAGCAACGTCGACTTGCCGCAGCCCGACGGACCCATCACCGCCGTGAACTCGCCCCGGCGGAGCGTGAGGTCGGCGCCCCGAAGCGCCCGCACCGGTGCCTGTTCCGCCTCGTAGGTCTTGCGAACGCCTCGCACGACCAGCACGTCGTCAGCCATTCCCTGCTCCTCCTTGTCCGGCGCTGTCCCTCGGGAGGCGCCCCGTTCGATCTCCATCTGCGTTGGTCGTTCGCCGGTGCTGCTCACGGGCCGACCATGTAGGCCACCACCGGCGTCTCCCGGCCCTTCACCACGGTGGGGTCGAGCCGCACGGCGGGGGGAGGCTCGGGCAGCAGGTCCCAGGTGGCCTGGCTGAGGGCGGTGCGCCCGCCGGGCCGGGCGAGGTCCTGGAGGCGCTGCGCCATGTTCACCGTGTCACCCACCAGCGAGTACTCCAGGCGCTCCTCGGAGCCGAGCAGCGCCGCCGCCGCCACCCCGCTGGACAGGCCGATGCCGAGCTCGAAGGCGGGAAGGCCCCGCTCCGCCCAGCGCCGGTCCACTTCAGCTTGAGCGGCGTGCATGGCCAGAGCGGCGGCCAGGGCCCGCTCGGCGTGGTCGGACTGGGCGAAGGGAGCGCCGAAGACGGCCATCACGGCGTCGCCCACGAATTGCATCACGGTGCCGCCATTGGCGAGCACCTGCTCGTTCATGGCCGCCCGGTGCTCGTTGAGCTGGACCGCCAGCTCGCTCGGGTCCGCCTTCTCGGCGATGCCCGAGTAGCCCCGGACGTCGGACATGAGCACGGTGACCTCGACCTTTTCGGTCTCGCCGATGTGGCGGCCTTCGGTCCGCAGCTTCTCGGCGAGGCCCCCCGGCAGCAGCCGGGAGAGGGTCTCGCCCTGCTCCTCGCGCTCGACGATGGACTGGTGCAGCAGGCGCAGCCGCCGCAGCGAGCTGGTCGTCCCCGCCGAGGCGCCCCGGGCGATCTTGAGGAACAGTTCCTCGACGTCGCCCGACACCGCCTCCGGGGTGGTGCGCCGGGCCACGGCGATGGCCTTGATGGGTCGGCCCGCGGCCACCTGGGTGAGGAGCTCCTCCTCGCCGCGGGTGAGGTCGCCGTCGCCGGAGACGGGCCGCACGAGGGCGTCGATGATCACCGGGTCGAGGGCGGTGCCACCGGTGGCCACCGCCCGGATGGCGTCGACCAGTTGGTTCCCCTCGGCCAGGCGGTCCTTGAGGAGGTAGCCGTAGCCAGCGGACCCCTCGGACAGCAGGGCCACGGCGTACTCGGGATCGTCGAACTGGGAGAGCACGACCACACCGGTTCCCGGGTGGCGTTTGCGCAGCTGCTGGGCCGCCTCGATCCCCTCCCGCTGGAAGGTGGGCGGCATACGGATGTCGGTGACGAGCACGTGGGGCGCGGCTTCTTCGGCACTGGCCACCAGCTCGGCGTAGTCGGCCGCTTCGCCGACGATCTCCAAGTCGGCGTGACGCTGGAGCAGGGCCCGCACCCCGGCCCGGACGATCAGGTTGTCATCGGCCAGGAACACGGTGATCGTCCCCGTCGCCACTGCACCGCCCTGTGTCATGCCCGACCCTCCCTGCCGCCCGATTCCCCGTGGTTGGCGTGCTTCCATCTCGCCAGACGTCCGGGCCTCCGCCCAGGGAGCAACCATGCGACACGCCGGTGGTGCCAGCACCACCTCGCAATCGCTTTGCCCCCTCCGGGGCGACTTGGTCCGGCGACCACCGTCGCAATCGGCCCAAACCCGGCGAAGGACAGAGGCGAGTGGTGCCAGCACCACCACGGGAAGCCAGCCTGCGCCCTGCCGGTCGCCGTCCGCTCCCCGTACGGTCCGAAACGAGCGACGACGAGGAGGTCAAGGGATGAGAATCGAGCACCAGGTGGTGTCGCTGTCGTGGATCCCTTCAGAGGCCATCGGCGGGATGATGAAGCTCCCCTTCGAGTTCGGGTTCACCCACTACGACGACCCGCCGCCCGACCACCTCGACAACCTCGAGGCGCTGCAGGCGGCCGACCGGTTCCGCTTCGCCAACCAGCTGCGGGCCTGGGCCGACGTCGACGACGCGGGCACGATCGTGGGCGCCGGCTATTCGGGCGGGGTGCTCATGGGCTCCACCACCGTGCTTCCCGGCCGTTCGGGGAGCCGCACCTTCCAGGCCTTCGCCATGCCCGTGCTCCGATCCGAACCCGAGATCGGGGACGGCTGGGTCCGCTTCCTCCAGACGGCCGGGGGGCGCACCGGCCTGCCCGCCCCCCGGCGGGTACGGCGGGCACCGTTCGTACAGTGGAAGGCACCGCTGGTGTGGTCGACCCTGGCCATGACCCTCTTTGCCGACGGACGCTGCGAGTTCGAAGTGGCGGGGGCGTCGGCCTTTCCCCGGCACTGGGTCTACGGGCCCGACACCACCCTGGCGGCCAAGACCGGCCTCACCGATTTCAAGAACTGGTACCGCAAGGCGTTCGGCAAGCACAGCCCCTGGGGGGACGAGGACAGCCCCGCCCTCGTCACCGCGGCGGAGACGGCCCTGGAGCGCCAGCTGTCGACCGAGATCATGCGCGGCGGCGAGAAGCCGTCCATCCAGGCCGTCAAAGCCGGGGCCACGATCGTGCGGGAAGGTGACGAGGGGACCGACCTCTACCTCGTCCTCGACGGCATCGTGCGGGTGGAGAAGGACGGCGAGGCCCTGGCCGAGCTTGGTCCCGGCGCCGTGGTCGGCGAACGGGCCGTGCTGGAGGGCGGGCGGCGGACCTCCACTCTGGTGGCCGTGACCCGCTGTCGCCTGGCCGTGGCCCGAGCCGACCAGATCGCCCGTCCCGCCCTCATCGAGCTGTCGGACGGGCACCGCCGGGAGGAACACCGGACGCCGGCCGGAGCGCGCTGAAGCCGAGCCGGAGCCAGCCACAAACCGCCGAGCCCCCCCGAACCGGCGGACCTCAGCGCCGCATACCGGCGGTGAACAGCGCCAGTTGCGGGAGCGCCCCACTTACACACGAACCGGCGGACCTCAGCGCCGCATACCGGCGGTGAACAGCGCCGGTTGCCGGAGCGCCCCACTTACACACGAACCGGCGGACCTCAGCGCCGCATACCGGCGGTGAACAGCGCCGGTTGCGGGAGCGCCCGCTACCGAAGGTCAGGGCGTCGGGTCGCCGGCGGGCCGAACGAGCTGATCCCGCCGCCGGCGTCGCCAGATCCCACCGGCCATCCCGGCCGCCGCGGACAGGGCCGCCACGCCAAGTGGGGCGAGCACCCTTCCTTCATTGCCGTCTTTGGCTCTGGCGACGGCGGGCACCACCGACTCGGAGCGGGAAGCACGGGCCAGGCGGGACGGGAGCGTCCCGGCGGCCTCGGCCGGGGGCGGTGGCGGGGCCGGCGCCGGACCGAGCACCGGAGGGGGTAGCACCAGCTCGGCCGTCCGGCCGGCGCCGGCGTCGGCCGTGATCCGCACGATGTAGGCGCCCCCGTAGGCGGGGGCGGGCAGGGTCACCGACGACACGGTGTTCCCCAGCGCGGTGGGAGCCAGGACCTCGGCCTCGGTGCCACCCGGTGGTGTCGCCACCACCCGCACCAGGGCCGGAACCCGGGGCTTGAAGCGCACCACCATGGGCTGGCCGGCCGCCCCGGTGGCGGGCTCGACGGCCACCAGCTCCACGGCGGCGGGCCCGGACTGGCCGGGAGGCGGGAACAGCCGCAGCCCGCCCTTGGGGCCGGGGGCCACCCGCCACCGGCCGGCGGCCACCGCCGCCACCACGTTGCCCTTGCCGTCCAGCACCCGGAACGGCCCGGTGGCTCCGGCCAGCACCTCCCGCCGGCCCTCGTCGACCGCCACCTTCACCGAGGCGGGGAGGCGCCCGGCGGCCAGGGAGGCGGGCCGGAGGCCGCCGTAGTAGGCGGCCAGGATGGCATCCGCCTTCATGCCCCGGGCCGCCTTGCCGTAGGCCCCGTACTGGCTCATCCCGATGCCGTGGCCGTAGCCCCGTCCGGCCAGGCTCGCCACCCGGGCGCCGCCGTCGGCCGCCAGGTCGAACAGGATCGACGGCACCGTGCGCGACCGCCCCGGAGGCGGGGCCACGGCGGCGTTGAGCTTGGCCCGGAACTCGGTGGCGGGGACCATCACCTCCCCGGTGGCCCCCTCGGCGCCGGACCACGCCACCGCCACCGATCCTCCCTCCCGGCGTACCGCGGTCACCGACCCGGGGGCGGCCAGCGCACGGCCGACGTCGTCGAAGGAGACGGCCAGCGTCCAGCGGTGCAGCGGGCTGCGGGCGTCATCGGGGTCGTCCACCGGCTTGAGGTAGGGCCGGCCTCCGGAGACGGAACGCCCCCCGTTGGAGGACGAGTACTTGGCCACGATGGCCTTCCCCTGGTACAGCAGGACCTGGCCGGCGGTGGCCTCCACCGCCGCCACCCAGTTGGCTCCGTTGGGGGCCCGCTCCTTGGCCAGGCCGGCGTACACCTGGCAGCCCTCGGTGGCGCAGATCTGGGCCCCGAGCTGGCTGGCGGCGCCCGCCGCCCCATTCTCGAGCACCCACAGGGCGTAGGTGCGCGCCGCGATCGCCTGCGCCCGCAGCGCCTCGACGGGCCAGCCGGCGGGCACCTCGGCGATGCCCTTGAGGTAATCCTCGAAGGCGACGTCGTTGACCGCCCCCACGCCCGTCACCGGCGGGGGCGGGGGCGCGGGTGGCGTTCCCGGGGCGGGGGCGGGAGGCTTGACGGTGGCCCGCCGCAACTCGAGCGCCCCCCGGTATTCGCCAACGCCGTCCACCACGACGTGGCTGCCGGCGACCAGGGGTTCGATGCGGACCGAGTCGACGCTGATGCTGGCGGGCGGCGGGGGAACCAGCCGTTTGCGGGCCGCCTGCGCCGGCGACGCGGAGAGGCCGACGACCAGCACGGCCGCGACGATGACTACCCGGCGGCACATGGCCGCCCACCTTGCCACACCAGCCACAACGGTCACAAGGGACCGGGTGGAGAGTTTCGCCCTGTGTTACCGGCCGTTGTTGGCCAGGACGGCGGCCAATGACTCCGCCGGTGCCCAACCGAAGGCGATGAGGGAGTCGCCCCGCTCTGGCTCGATGGAAGACATCAGCTCGGCCACCGCCGGTTCCGGATCCCCCGAGAGCTCGACGTCGAGCAGCGGCTCGGGCCCACCCTGCCCTTCGGCCAGGAAGGCCCGGTCGTCGTAGCGGTCGTCGCATCCGAAGCGCTTGGCCAACCGCCGGCCCCAGGCCCTGTCCTCCCCGCTGGCCTTGTAGCCGGGGCGGGGGACGGGCTCCTGAAGCCCGTCGAAGAGCTGGTAGACGGTGGGATGAGCGAAGCGTCCGGCCACCAGGACGTCCTCGTCGGGGAAGGAGATGGCGGCACGGCGGTAGAGCTCGGTGGTCATGGCACTGACCACGGGCTCCGCTTCGGCGGGGTCACGGGCGGTGCCCAGACCCCACAGGACACAGGGCGTCCCTCCGATCCGCTCGAGGGAGCCGAACAGGAACCCGACCACCTCTTCGTCGGCGGTGACCAGGCTCACCCGGGGGAACGACTCCACCTGCTGATCGAGAATCTTGTCATCCAGGGGGCTGCCGGAATCGCGCAGAAGCTGAGACAAAAGATCCAACTCGGCTGGTTTCAGGGACGCGGAATCACGGATGTCGACGTCCATGGCGCACCATTCTGGCGCGGCGTCTTCCCCCAGTAAAAGTCGGGGCCTTCCGGCCGCCTAACGGTAGGGGTGCGGCTGGGGGAGGGACAGGCCCTGGGGATCGACGACGACGCGGGTGCCGGCGATGCGATCCCAGGCGGTCTGGCGCAGGTTTCCGGCCAGGATCAGGCCACCGCCGATGAGCATCGGGAGGCCGAAGAGGAGGATGGACAGGAGGGTGAGGCCGAACTGGAGGATCACGTTGCGCAGGAACATGTCGCTCCAGGGCGCCACCGTCCCCGTGTCCTGGCGCACCACCCGGTGACCGAGGATGGCCTTGGCCGGTGACTGGCCCTTCGAGAAGGTGAAGCAGCTCCAGACCAGCCAGCCCACCACCACGGTGACCAGCATCAGGAGCACGTCGAGGCAGTAGGCCCCGAAGCGTTGCCCGAGGGTCGCCAGGGGCAGCTCGGGGGCCGGAGCCACGCTGGCCGTGGCGACGAAGGCGGGGGTGGCGGTGGCCCGGGGAGGATCGATGTACTGCTGGCCCCAGCTGGCGACGTGCTCGGACCAGCCCCTCCCGTCCCAGTAGCGCAGCTCAAAACGGCCTGACGGGTCGCGGTACCAGCCGGCGATGGGAGCGGAGGTGACGGTGGCCCGGGGGCCGGGGGTGTCCCCCGAAAGATAAGTCACAAGGGTCCTTTCGGCACCCTCCTACCCGATCTTGAGGGAGCACCGCACCTGCACCCCGGCCGGGAGGGGAGGGACGAGAGGGGCGGCAGGAAAGACGCATTGAGTGGGGCCGGGGGCGGCCGAACGACGTGCCCCGGCACGCCGCTGTACTCGGGCCGGCGAGTTGCGCGGAACGGGCAAATTGTACGTGGGACGTACAAAACGCCCGGGAACGCAACGGTGACCACACAACCGCCGTTTGACCCAGACGCCGCCTCCTTCATTGCGTTCTGTGTTTCGCCGCCGCCCTAGAAGACGCCGTCGGCGCCGAGGAGGACGCGGAGCTGGGCGTGGAGGCCGTTGCCGGCGGTGACACCGAAGGCGGGGCCGAGGCGCAGCACGGTGGTGCGCCGGCCGTCCTCGACATGGATGAGCACCGGGCTGTCCCCCGGGTGGGCCTCCAGCACCCGCTTGATCTCGGCCAGGAACGCCTCGGTGAGACGGGAGGCGGGCACCCGCAGGCGGACCGGCGGGCCGTCGCCGTCCAGCACCAGCTCCGGCCGGCGCACTTCCACCGCCACCAGCTTGGCCTGATCGTCCCGCCGGTCGAGCCGGCCCTTCACGCACACCACGGCGTCTTCGGTCAGGAGATGGCCGAAGTCGGTCATCGTCCGGGGGAACACGAAGACCTCGACGGCCGCCTCCAGGTCCTCGAGCACGAAGGTGGCCATCAGCTCGCCCCGCTTGGTGTAGCGCCGCGACAGGGCGGTGACGACCCCTCCCACGACGGCGACCGCCCCTTCGGCGAGCTCCTTGCACTCGGTCAGGGAGTGGTCCACGTGGCGGGCCAGGGCGGCCTGGGCCCCCATCAGGGGATGGTCGGAGACGTAGAGGCCCAGCATCTCCTTCTCGAAGACCAGCCGCTGGGTCTTCTCGAACTCCACGTCGGGCACGTCGACCCGGTCGATCTCGGGCGGTCCACCCCCGGGGGAGGAGTCACCGAAGAGGCTCATCACCCCCGCCTCCGCCTCCCGACGCCGGGCCAGGGCGGCGTCGGCGATGCGCTCGAAGACGGCCAGCAGGCCTTTGCGGGGATGGCCGAGTGAGTCGAAGGCGCCCGCCTTGATGAGCGACTCCAGCGCCCGCTTGTTGAGCACCGACGGGTGCACCCGGGAGCAGAAGTCGGCGAAGTCCCGGTAGGGCCCGTTGGCGGCCCGCTCCTCCACGATGTGGGCCACGATCCCCTCGCCCACGTTGCGCACGGCCGAGAGCCCGAAGGGGATCGCCGCCTTCCCCTCGGAGGACACCCCCGGGCCCCCGGGCCCGTCGGCCCCGGTCTTGCCGACGAAGTCGCTCTCGGCCACGTTCACGTCGGGCACCAGGACGGCGATGCCCAGGGCCCGGCACTCGGCCAGGTACACGGCCGTCTTGTCCTTGTCGTCCTTGACCGAGGTGAGCAGGGCGGCCAGGTACTCGACGGGGTGGTGGGCCTTCAGGTAGGCGGTCTGGTAGGCGACGAACCCGTAGCCGACGGAGTGCGACTTGTTGAAGGAGTAGTCGGCGAAGGGTTCGATGATGGCGAACATCGACTCGCCGAAGGGCCGCCCGTAGCCGTTGGCCTCGCACCCGGCCACGAACTTGGAGCGCTCCTTGGCGATCAGGTCCCGCTTCTTCTTGCCCGTGGCCTTGCGCAGGTTGTCGGCTTCCTCCAGCGAGTAGCCGGCCAGCCGCTGGGCCACCAGCATCAGCTGCTCCTGGTAGATCATCAGCCCGTAGGTGGGGGCGAGAATCTCCTCCAGGTCGTCGTGGTAGTAGGTGACGGGCTTGCGGCCGTTCTTGCGGTCGGCGTAGTCGGTGTGCATGTTGGCGCCCATGGGCCCGGGGCGGTACAGGGCCACCAGGGCGCACACGTCTTCGAAGGTGGTGGGGGCCAGCGAGCGCACGAGGGAACGCATGGGCCCGCCCTCGAGCTGGAACACGCCCACCGAGTTCCCCTTGCACAGCATGGCGAAGGTGGCCGCGTCGTCGAGGGGCACGTCGTCGATGTCGGGTCGGGTCCCGGTGGAGGCCTCGATCAGCTCCAGGGTGCGGTCGATGACGGACAGGTTGCGCAGGCCGAGGAAGTCCATCTTCAACAGGCCCAGGTCCTCGACGCCGTGCATCTCGTACTGGGTGACGATGGGGGCCTCCTCGGCCCGGCCCCCGTCCACCGGCTTGCGCTGGATGGGCAGGTACTCGATGAGGGGCTCCCGGGTGATGACCACGGCGGCGGCGTGGATGGAGTCCTGGCGGCGCAGGCCCTCCAGCCCGAGGGCGACGTCGACGATCCGCTTGGTCTCCGGGTCGGCCTCGTACAGGGCCCGTAGCTCGCCGGCCGCCTTCCAGCCGTCGTCGTACTTGTCCTGGCGCTCGAAGCAGGCGTGCAGCGGGGTGTCCCGGCCCATCACCAGCGGGGGCATGAGCTTGGCGATCTGGTCGCCCTTGCCGTACTGGTAGCCCAGCACCCGGGCGGCGTCGCGCACCGCCGCCCGGGCCTTGATGGTGGAGAAGGTGATGATCTGGGCCACGTGGTCGGCGCCGTAGCGCTCGGCCGCGTAGCGGATGACCTCGCCCCGGTAGCGCTCGTCGAAGTCCATGTCGATGTCGGGCATCTGCTTGCGGCCGGGATTGAGGAAGCGCTCGAAGAACAGGCCGTAGCGCAGCGGGTCGATGTCGACGATGCGCAGGCAGTAGGCCACGGCGCAGCCCGCGGCCGACCCCCGCCCCGGGCCGACCCGGATGCCCCGCTCGCGGGCATAGCGGATCAGGTCCCACACCACCAGGAAGTAGGCGGCGAAGCCCATGTCGGAGATGACCTTGAGCTCGTAGTCGATCCGGTCCCGGGCTTCGGGGGGGATGGGGTCGCCGTAGCGCTGGCGGGCCCCGGCCTCGGTCAGCTCGCGCAGGTAGGTCTCCTCGGTGTGGCCGGAGGGGACGGCGAAGGCGGGGAGGTCGGCCTGGCCGAAGTTGATCTCCACGTCGGCCCGCTCGGCGATCCACAGCGTGTTGTCGCAGGCCTCGGGCAGGTCGGCGAAGAGGGATCGCATCTCGGCCGCGGGCTTGAGCCAGAACTCGTGGCCGTCGAACTTGAAGCGGTTGGGGTCGTCCTGGGTGGCGCCGGTCTGGACGCACAGGAGGGCGTCATGGGCCTCGGCGTCGTGGCGGTGGACGTAGTGGCTGTCGTTGGTGGCCAGCAGAGGAGCGTCGAGGCGGCGGGCGATCTCCAGCAGCAGGGGGTTGACCTTGCGCTGGTCGGCGATGCCGTGGTCCTGGAGCTCGACGAAGAACGAGTCGCGCCCCAGGATGTCCTGGAAACGGCCGGCGGCGGTGGCGGCGCCCTCCACGTCGTCCCGCAGCAGCAGCTGGCACACCAGGCCACCCAGGCAGCCGCTGGTGGCGATGAGGCCCCGGCCGTACCGCTCGAGAAGATCGAAATCCAGGCGGGGCTTGTAGAAGAAGCCATCCAGGTAGGCGGCCGAGGAGACCTTGATGAGGTTGCGGTAGCCCTCGTTCGTCTCCGCCAGGAGCGTGACGTGGTAGGTCTCCCGCTCGGAGCGCCGGGGCCGGTCGAACCGGGAGCCGGCTTCGAAGTAGCCCTCCATGCCGATGATCGGCTTGACGCCGGCGTCCCGGGCCGCCTTGTAGAAGTCCAGGACGCCGTACATGTTGCCGTGGTCGGTGATCCCCACCGCCGGCTGGCCGTCGGCCACGGCGGCGGCCATCACATCGCCGATGCGGGCCGCCCCGTCGAGCATCGAGAACTCGGTGTGGAGGTGGAGGTGGACGAAGGAGGAGCTCATCGTGTTCGGGGGGACCCCGGGCCCCGGGAGTTCTCCACAGCCTGTGGATAAATTGGGGAAAATGACAGCGGTGTAACTACAGCCGAGCGTAGGGCGCACCGCGCCGCGCTTCAAGCCCCATTACCCTCCGCGGATGACCTTCTGCTCCACCTGCGGGACCCCGCTGCCGGCTCTTCCTCCGGTCATCTGCCCCTCCTGCCAGGCGGAGCACTACCGCAACGCCAAGCCTTGCGCCGGCGCCCTGGTCATGCGGGACGGGAAGCTGCTCCTCATGCGCCGCGCCCATGAGCCCTGGCTCGACCACTGGGATATCCCGGGCGGGTTCTGCGAGGTCGACGAGCACCCGTCGGAGACCGCCGCCCGGGAGGCCCGGGAGGAGACGGGCCTCGACGTCGTGATCACGGGGTTCCTGGGGATGTGGCTGGACCGCTACCCGGACCCGGCCCGGACCGACGAGCCGGCCGTCACCCTCAACGCCTACTACCACGCCGTGCCCGTGGCCGGCGCCGCTGGCGGGCAGCCGGATCCACAAGAGGTCACGGAGCTCGAATGGTTCCCGTCCGACGGCCTGCCGGCGCCGATCGCCTTCCCCGGTCATGCCCTGGAGGTGCTGGACGCCTGGAAAGACGCGGTGAAGGAGGGCCGGACGGTGACGCCGCTGCCGGACCTGCCCGCCGGTTAGCGGCGTTCCTCATCAACACCTGTCGTTGGCCAGGAACGCCACGAGTTCAGCTCAGGGCGAGAGCAGGCGGGTGACCGTCTCGAGGGGGACGAGCTCGGTCCGCTGCGGGCTCTGGCACACGAGGAACCCGCCGGCGGCGTCGACGCCGGTGGTGTCATGACAGCGGTCGAGCCGGGCCGATGAGGGGAACCGGCCGGCGGGCTCGTTGGCGCCGTCGCGGCGGTAGAAGGAGAAGGTCTCGTCACTCTCGCTGGAAGCCAGCACCCAACCCGGCTCGCCGGCGGCGTCGATCACGGCCAGGGCGTCCACACCTCCCACGAGTCCCCCGCCGGGGCCGACCCGGTCGATCAGGGTGCCTTCGGTGCTCCCGGATTCGGCGGGAAAGCGCCACAGGCCGACGCCAGGTTCGCTGACGAACAGGGCGCCGTTGGCGTCGTCGACGGCGCACGCCGCCACCGGGCCGCCAACCTCGAGGGACCGGACCCGGCGGGCGGCCGGCGGCCGGCCGGGCGCCACCGTGAGCCGCCACTGCACCAGGCGGCCGTCCTCGGAGAAGGGGATCACATGCACGTCGCCCGTCGCCGGGCTGCGGTACAGGCACAGTCCGGCCACGTCCAGGCCGGCCGGCAGGGGTTCGCCCAGCGGAGTCAGGCGGTAGGCGCCAGCGTCCAGGCGGTACAACCGGATGGACGAGCCATCACCCGCCACCACCAGAGCGCTGGAGTCAGAACCGGTGTCCATCCCGGACCGGACGTCGACGCCGGCGACGGCCTCGAGGGGAACCAGGTCGAGGAGCCGGCGGCCGGCGTCCAGGAGCGAGAGGCCTTCCCCGGGACGGGCGGCGAGCAGGACCGGTTCGTCGCCCGCTCCGGCCCCCGGGGGCACCCATACGGCGGCGTCGCCGGCACCCCCCCGGACGGCCGCCTCCCCCAGCACGGTGGCGGCGGTGGTCGTCGTCGCCTCGGCGCCCAGGGCCGTTTCCTGCTGGCCGAACCGGGGAGCGAGACCTTTGGCCACCACGGTCAGCACCACGGCGACGACGGCGGCCAGCAGCAGATACTCGACCCCGCTCGCGCCCTTGTCCCCGCCCACGCCACCGAGGGTACGATCCGATTTCGAGCCTGAACACCGGCGGCCACGCGACTCACACCCTTGCGGCAGCAAGCTCCCGGCTGATCCGAATGGGGGCCCAGTTCCTGGCGCGCGATGCGCCCGCCCGGGGCCAGGGGCGGCGAAAACGGGTCAGCGCGAGGGGCCCCGCTCCCGGGAGCGGCGGATGAGGTAGACGATTCCGGTGGCACCCAGCACCGAGGCGAGGAAGCCCGCCTCTGACCGCCCGCCGGAGAGCAGCCGCACGATGAGCCCGGCGCCCAGCGACCCGCCGATGCCCACCAGGATGGTCTGGCCGATGCTCATCGGGTCGGGACCGGGGAGGGCGAGGCGGGCCAGCCCTCCGACGATGGCGCCGGTCACGGCGACGGCGATGATGAAACCGATCAGGCCCATGGGTCCTCCCGAGGTGGGTTCAGGCCCCCCGGCCCCGGCCGGCCAGGAGGGGGACGAGCATCTCCTCGGGGGTGAGGCTGCCGTGGCCGGCCACCAGCCTGGTCTCCTGGGGGTGGGTGGGGTCGACGAAGGCCACCGACCCCCGGGCGGCCAGGGTCACGTCGCCGAGCCGGGACAACACGGGCCCGGGCGGGGGTTCAGGTCCGAGCCAGCCTTCGTCGACCAGCCGGTCCCGGGAGAAGACCCAGGCCCGGTCACCGCAGAACTCCTCGGCCGCCCGGGCCAGCGCCCCGGTGGCCCCGGGCCGGGCGTGGAGATAGCGGAAACGGGCGTCCCCGGCATAGGCGGTGACCATCTTGGCCAGGGGTCCCAGTTCCACCCACTTCCGGAACTGGACCTGCCCGTGGTCGGAGGTCACCACCAGCGCCGCCCGCGCCGGCAGTGCCCCCAGCAGGTCCCGCACCAGCCGGTCGGTGGCGGCCAGTTCGGCCGGGAAGAACCCGTCCTCCAGGCCGTACTCGTGGGCCACCTTGTCGACGCCGTCGTAATAGGCGTACACCAGCGGCTCGCCTGCTCCCACCAGGCGCCGCACGTGCTCCACCAGGGTGGCCGTGGTCCGCCAACCGACGAAGCGGGCCCCGTTCATGTGGACCTCGGTGAAGCCCGTGCGGGCGAACTCGCCCCGGGTCACCACGGGGACGGGCCGGCCCAGGAAGGCGGGCACGGAGGCCACCGTGTCCGGCGCCGGCGGCCGGCCTTCGGGCACGCGCCAGCGCAGCACGTCGAGAACCTGGCCCCCGACCCGCATCCGGTAGCCGACGATTCCGTGGCGGGCCGGGGCGGTTCCGGTGGCGATCGAGGTGAGGGCGGCGGCCGTGGTGGAGGGCACCACGGTGGTGATCGGCCCCCCCTCCAGGGCGGTCAGCACCGGGGGCCGGTGCTGCTCCAGGGCCCGCCATCCGACGCCGTCGAGGACGAGGAGGACCACCGCTTGGGCCCCCTCCAGGCACGACGGCAGCCAGGCAGCGGGCTGAGCCCCCAGTAGGGCGGGAACCAGCCCCGCCACCGAGGAGCCCAGGTAGTCGGGCGAGATCGGCTCCATCAGCGGGTCTTGCCGAGCACCAGGGCGGGCACAGGGCGGCTGGGGCTGGGGTCCCCAGCCGCAGAGCGATGAGCCGCCGGGCGAAGAGCCATAGGCAGAGCAGGCTAGACGCGGCGGGGCGCGCGACGATGGTCGATATGAAGGTGTCGACCCGCGCCGACTACGCCGCCCGGGCGCTGCTGTCGATCGCCCTCCACGGCCATGACCGGCCCACCTCGGTGAAGGAGATCGCCGAGCGCACCGGCCTGCCCCAGCCCTACCTGGAGCAGATCCTGCTGGTGGTCAAGGGCGCCGGCCTGGCCCGCTCCAAGCGCGGGGTGGGCGGCGGCTACGTCCTGGCCCGCCCGCCCGAAGAGATCACCTTGGCCGACATCGTGTCCGCCTCCGACGGGCCAATCGCCACCTACTTCGAGGTCCAGGACCACCGGGAGGGCCACTGCGCCCTCCAGGACGTGTGGGTGGCGGTGTCGGAGGAGATGCGGGCGCTCCTGGAGGGCTTCACCCTGGCCGACCTGGTGCAGAGGACGCTCACCGGTCATCCCGGGGAGCGTCCAAAGCTGACAGAACCGCTGCCAGTTCAGGCGGCAACGGATCGCTGAAGCTCAGGACCTCACCGCTGGCCGGGTGAGTGAAGGCCAGCGAGGTGGCATGGAGGAAGGGACGGCCCGGTCGGAGCGCGGGGCGGTCCCCCCCATAGGCGGCGTCCCCCACCACCGGATGACCGATGGCGGAGAGGTGCACCCGGATCTGGTGGGTCCGGCCCGTCTCCAGGCGGCACTCCACCAGGGCGCACACCGGATCGTCGTACTGGTGGCGGACCTCGTAGCCGGTGCGGGCCTCCCGCCCCTCCTCCTTCACCGCCATGCGGGTCCGGCGGCGATCGGAGCGGCCGATGGGGGCGTCGATCGAACCGCGCCGGGACTCGAACCGGCCCCAGGCCAGGCCGAGGTAGACCCGGTTCATCTCCCGGGCGGCCAGGGCGGCGGTGAGGGCGGCATGTGCGGCGGGGGTGCGGGCCACCACCATGAGGCCGCTGGTGTCCCGGTCGAGGCGGTGCACGATCCCCGGGCGCATGGGGTCACCCACCCCGGCGATGTCCGGGAAACGGTCGAGCAGGCCGCCGGCCAGGGTGCCGGTGGGGTGGCCCGCCCCCGGGTGCACCACCAGGCCGGCGGGCTTGGAGACGACCACCACGTCGTCGTCGGCGTGGACGACGGTGAAGTCCACCGGCTCCGGCGCCGGCGGGGCCTCGGGGGCCGGCTCCCCCGTCACCACCACCTCCTCGCCTTCGGCCAGCCGGCGGCTCTTGGCCACCGTCCGCCCTCCCACGATGACCGCCCCCGCCTCCACCAGGGCGACCACCTCGGCCCGGCTCCAGCCGGTGAGGAGGGCGAGGGCCCGGTCCACCCGTTCGCCGGCCAGGGCGGAGGGGACGGCGAAGCGGCGCTCCGCCTCGGTCAAGATCGCCAGCCCCGCACCAGCACGATGATCACCCCGATGGTGATGGCGGAATCCGCCAGGTTGAACGTGGGCCAGAAGGAAAGGTCGATGAAGTCGATGACGTGGCCCCGCAGGAAACCCGGGGCGCGCACCATCCGGTCGATCAGGTTCCCCACCGCTCCACCCAGCACCATGGCCAGGGTGTAGGCCATGACCCGGTCCGCCGTCCGCCGGGTGGTACGGACGATGACCACCACCAGGACGGCGGCCAGGACGGCCAGCAGGGGCGTGAAGCCGGTGAAGACGGAAAAAGCGCCCCCCGGATTGCGGACGAGCCGCAGGGCGAGCACGTCGTCGATCAGCCGGATGGGGCCGTCGGCCAGGGCGCCCACCGCCCAGGCCTTGGTCGCCTGGTCGAGCGCCACCACGGCGGCCGCCACCAGCAAGGGACCCCGGCTGCTCCGCCGGGAGGCCCGAACGCTGTCATCGGGGACACCGCGCACCCCGGGGTCGGTCAGCGCCGGCGCTCCTCCCGCGACTTGCACTCGATGCACAGCGCGGCGTAGGGGCGCGCCTCGAGCCGGGCCACGGAGATCCGCTTGCCGCAGCGCTCGCAGATGCCATAGGTGACGGCGTCCATCCGGGCCAGGGCCCGGTCGACCTCATCCACGGCCGCCCGGGCCGACGCCGACAGGGCCAGGTCGCGCTCCCGCTCGATGTTGAGGGTGTCGCCCTCGCCCGACTCCTCGTCGAACTGGGTGTCACCCTGCTCCCGCTCCGAGGCCAGGGCTTCGGCCTCGGCCGCCAGGTCGAGGGCCTGACGGAGGTAGGTCCCCCGCTCCTCCTCCAGGAGGCGGCGCAGCCGCTCCATCGTCTTGGGCGGGAAGGCGGGCGCGGCCGGGGCGGCCTTGGCCGGCGCTTTGGCCGAGGCCTTGGCGGGCGCCTTGGCCGGGACGGTCTTGGCCGTCGCCTTGGCGGGCGTCTTGGCCGGGGCTTTGGACGGCGCCTTCTTGGCCGGAGCGGCCTTGGCCGGCGCCTTCTTCGCCGCCGTCTTGGCCGGGGCCGCCTTGGCCGGCGCCTTGGCCGTCCGGGCCGGGGCCTTTGTCGCCTTGACCTGCGCCTTTGTCTTGGTGGCCTTGGCCGCCTTGGCGGGAGCCTTGGCGGCGTTGGCCCCGGTCTTCTTGGCCGCCGGCTTGGCCGGCGTCTTGGCCGCGGTCGCCTTCCCGGAGGCTTTCCCGGTGGCGGCTTTCACTGCCGGCGCCGCCGCTTTGGCGTTGGCGGCCTTGGCCTTCCCGGCCACCGGCTCCTTGAGGGACTCGCTGGTCCCCGCTCTTGCCATGGAGGTCCTTTGTGTCGCCGGGCGCCGTCGCCCGCCCACGGTCAGTGACGACCGCTCACAGGCACGTAATTTTACCTGCCAGTCAACACTTTCCCGGCGGACCCTCACGGGGAGTGACAAAGGCGACGGCAAAGGCAACGACGCAATGACGGGGGTGAGGGAGCGGCAAGGTTTCGCCGGACACGGAGGTTTTGCACCTGGGAGGTGCAATTTCTCCGGATTCCGGTCCGCACGGCCCCTGCACTGCGCTTTACGGGCATTGTGCACATGGGATGTACAAAACGCCCGAGATTCCGGCCCCCAACCCCCTTCAATGCGCCTTTGTCTTCCCTACCGCGTCGGCAGCCGCTTCCCGCCGGTCCCACCCTCGGGTGCCGCCGCCCCCTCCAGGGCCACCCGGAGCCGCTTCTCGACCTCGGCGGCCTCCACACCCCGCAGCCGGTAGCGCTTGGACCGCGAGGTGGCGCCGCTGGTCAGCTCCAGGTCCGAGCGGGCGACGCCCAGCGCCTCGGCCAGCAGGGCCTCGGTGGCCTCGTTGGCCCGGCCTTCGACCGGTGGCGCGGCGACTCGCACCTTGAGGGCGTCGCCGTGGCGGCCCACCACCGCCGAGCGGCCGGCCCCGGGCTGGACGTGGACGTGGATCACCACGCCGTCGTCGGTCTCGTCGTAGAGGTCAGACAGGTCGGCCACGCCGGTACTCTACGCCGATGGCTTTTCCCCCCGTAGAAGCCAATGTGGACTTCGTCGCCCTTGAGGAGCGCGTCCTCGAGCGGTGGCGGGCGCTCAGGCTCTTCGAGGAGAGCCTGCGCCGGCGCGAGGGGGCGCCGGAGTGGGTCTTCTACGAGGGTCCGCCGACGGCCAACGGCCGTCCCGGCCTGCACCACGTGTGGGCCCGGACGTTCAAGGACCTCTTCCCCCGGTTCCACACCATGCGGGGCCGCTACGTGGCCCGCAAGGGCGGCTGGGACTGCCACGGCCTGCCGGTGGAGGTGGAAGTCGAGAAGGAGCTGGGGCTGTCGGGCAAGACCCAGATCCGCGACTACGGGATCGAGGCCTTCAACGCCCGCTGCCGGGACTCCGTCCACCGCTACGTGGAGGAGTGGTCGGCCCTGACCGGGCGCATCGGCATGTGGCTGGACACCGACGACGCCTACTGGACCCTCTCCAACGAGTTCATCGAGAGCGTGTGGTGGCTCTTCCGCCAGATGTGGGACAAGGGCCTGATCTACGAGGGCTTCAAGGTCGTCCCCTACTGCGGGCGCTGCGGCACCGCCGTCTCCTCCCACGAGGTGGCCCAGGGCTACGAGGACGTCACCGAGGAGTCGGTCTACGTCCGCTTCCCGGTCAACGGAGACGACTTCGACCTGCTGGTGTGGACCACGACGCCCTGGACCCTGATCTCCAACGTGGCCGCCGCCGTCGGTCCGGACATCGACTACGTGCGGGTGCGCGTCCCCGAAGGCGGGCGGGACGTGGTCATGGCCCGCGCCCGGGTGGAGGCGGTGCTGGGCGAGGACGCCGAGGTGGTCGGCCCGGTGCCCGCAGGCGATCTGATCGGCCGGCACTACCAGCGGCCCTTCGAGTTCCTCCCCGTGACCGAAAACGACTGCCGGGTGGTGGCGGCCGACTTCGTCACCATCGAGGACGGGTCGGGGATCGTGCACCTGGCCCCGGCCTTCGGCGAGGTGGACCGCGAGGTGGGTGAAGCCGAAGGCCTCTCCATCCTCAACCCGGTGGACACCGCCGCCCGCTTCGAAGCGGTGGTGGCGCCCTACGCCGGCCAGTTCGTGAAGGACGCCGACCCGGCCATCGTCGAGGACCTGCGGGCCGCCGGGCGGCTGCTCCGGACCGAGCGCTACACCCACTCCTATCCCCATTGCTGGCGCTGCGGGACGCCGCTCATCTACTACGCCAAGACGTCGTGGTTCGCCCGCACCCAGGCCCGGAAGGCCGATCTGGTGGCCCAGAACGAGACCATCAACTGGTATCCGGCCCACATCAAGCACGGCCGCTTCGGCGACTGGCTGGAAAACAACGTCGACTGGGCACTGTCCCGCGACCGCTACTGGGGTACCCCCCTCCCGGTGTGGCGCTGCACCGCCTCTTCCGGGGACACCCCGGGGGCGACGAACCACGACACCTGCATCGGGTCGGTGGCGGAGCTGGCCGAGCGGGCGGGCCGGGACCTGACCGATCTCGACCTGCACCGGCCCTACGTCGACGCCGTCACCTTCCCCTGCCCGGTGGAGGGATGCGGGGCGGAGGCCCGGCGGGTCGATCCCGTCCTCGACGCCTGGTTCGACTCCGGGTCGATGCCCTCGGCCCAGTTCCACTACCCCTTCGCCGGCGAGGAGCCCTTCCGGACCCGCTTCCCGGCCGACTTCATCTGCGAGGCCATCGACCAGACCCGGGGCTGGTTCTACTCCCTGCTGGCCGTCAACACGCTGGTGTTCGATTCGACCCCCTACCGCAACGTGGTCTGCCTGGCCCACGTGGTCGACATCGACGGCCAGAAGATGTCCAAGTCGAAGGGCAACGTCATTGACCCCTGGGAGATCCTCCACAGCAAGGGGGCCGATGCCCTGCGCTGGTACTTCTTCTCCGCCGGCAGCCCCTGGACCAACCGGCGGGTCTACGAGGCCGGGATCGACGAGTCGATCCGCAAGTTCCTCCTCACGCTCTGGAACACGCTCTCGTTCTTCGTCACCTACGCCAATCTCGAAGGCTTCGCGCCCGACGAGCGGATCTCCGGCGATCACGTTCTGGACAGATGGGTTCGCTCGCGACTCCAGGGCACGGTCGCGGCGGTCACCGACGCGCTCGACGGCTTCGACACGCTGGGCG
>JBIOUX010000122.1:0-29344 GCA_044867425.1 Acidimicrobiia bacterium
CCCCGGACCCCGGGGGTGGACGTCTCCGAAGTAGCCATGTGGTTACTCCTCGTCGGCGGTCAGGGTCAGGAACTCACGCTGCCAGTCTTCGTAGGGCATCTCCGGGGAGAGGGCGGCCACCTGGGCCTGGCGCCGGCGACGCTGGTCGCCCCCGTGCAGGGCGATGTCGGCGATCTCCTCGGCCGATTGCTCGGTGCCCACCACGACGGCCCGCACGTCGGCGGTGTCGCAGTCGGCCAGGATGGCCCGGGCCAGGACCCGCAGCAGGTCGATCCGGGCGTGGCGATCGTCGGGGGTGGCACCGCCGGGGATGTTGCCCGCCACCAGCACTACGCAGGCGTCCTTGGCCAGCAGCGGCAGCACATTGCTGGCGGCCTCGAAGCGCTTCAGCAGCCCCTCGGAGAGGAATTCATGGATCCGCTCGACCAGAGTGGGCCCGCTGACCCGGGTCTGGCGGGGCAGCTGCACGTAGCAGTGGAGGCTCTGGGGGGCCAGGTCGGCGCAGGCGGCTTCGATGTCGCTCGGCTGCCCCCCGGCCTCGGCGACGGTGAACCCGGCCTTCTCCAGCGCCGCGCTCACTTCGGCCACCCGCTCGGTCGAGCCCGTCACCAGCGCCGTCCTGCCCATGGCTGCCCTCCTTGCCGGGCTCCCCCTATGAGTAGTAGCGGAACACGATCTCGGCCACGCAGGCCGGTTTCGCCTGGCCTTCAATCTCGTAGGTGCCGGTGATGGTGACCTGTACCCCTGCGGAGATGTCCTCGATGCTGGTCAGCTCGGCCCCGAGCCGCACTTTGGAACCGGAGGGCACCGGGGCCGGGAACCGCACCTTGTTGAGCCCGTAGTTGACCACCATCCGCACACCTTCGACGCGCAGGATCTCGAAGAGGCAGACCGGGGTGAGGGCCAGGGTGAAGTAGCCGTGGGCGATGGTGGTGCCGAAGGGCCCGGCGGCGGCCCGCTCGGCGTCGACGTGGATCCACTGGTGATCGCCGGTGGCGTCGGCGAACCGGTTGATCTGGTCCTGGTCGACGAGGTGCCACCCGCTGTAGCCGAGGTGCTTGCCGACGTGGCCGGCGAGATCGGAGAGCTGGAGAACGGTGGCGGCGTCGGCACTGGTCATGGGTACCCCCGGGGATTCGGCGACGAACGGGCTGAAAGCTTACGGCGCAACGCCGCGACGCCCACCACCGTGCCTGGCGTCAGGCGGCGTGGGGTGGGGGTGATGGCCCGCCTGCACGTGGTGCAACAACTCGACGAGCAGCTGGCGGATCTCCGTACGAAGATCCTGGATGTCGGAGCGGACCTCGGCCCGGAGCTCCTGTATCTCTGATCTCAAGTCGCTGGACATCACCTCTCGTGACTTCTCCGACGGGTGAACCCGCCGGCTTCTTTTCAGGTTGCTTGTGCAGCCAGAAGGGCCAGTCCAGCCCGGAGGATGTTGCGGGCCGCGTTCACGTCGGCGTGGGTGTGATGCCCACAGGACGTGCAGACGAACGCGACGCCGTTGCGGTTCTCGGCGGCGACGTGGCCACACTCCGCGCATGTCTGGGAGGTGTGGCGGGGATTCACCTTGATCAACAACCGACCAGCTTCTTCCGCTTTGCCGGCGACGATCGAGGCGAACTGGCCCCAGCGCGCGTCGAGGATCGAACGGTTTAGGCGTTTGGCAGCGACGTTGAAGCCCGGCGCGGTGCCCGCCGAGCGGCACATGTTCTTCACTGCCAGGTCTTCGACGACCATCAGGTCATAGTTGTTGACGAGGCGCCGTGCCGTCTGGTGGTGGAAGTCTCTGCGCTGGCTGGCGACCTTGCGGTGGCGGTGGGCGACGACCCCCCGTTGGCGGCGCCGGTTGGCCGAGCCTGGCTGCTTCCTGGCTAGCACCTGCTGCGCCCGGGCCAGCCGCGAGGCGCTCATCCTGCCGTGGCGCGGGTTGCCGATCAGTTCGCCGTCGCTGGTGGCAGCGAACACGGTGACGCCCACGTCAACGCCGACGGCGGCGCCGGTGGCCGCCAGCGGCTTGGCCGGGACGTCTTCACAGGACAGGACCACGAACCAGCGGCGCCCCTCCCGTTTCACCGAGATCGTCTTGACCACCCCTTCGACGGGCCGATGGGCGGTCACTTTGAGGTTCCCGACGCCCTGCAGATAGACCTGACGGGACTCGGGCTTCCAGCGGCAGCCGTCGCCGTCCTTGGGCCACTCGACTTTGTCGAACCGGTCCCATAGGAACCCCTCTCCCGGTTCCACTTCCAGGCTGGGCGGTGGGCCGCAACCGGAACTTGTAGACCCGCCTCACCGTCAGCCTTTCCCGGACATGGGCCAGCCGACGCTGCGCACCACCGCATAGCCAGAAACGTGCGGGCAAGGTGTGTCCACAACAACCTCGCGAGGCGAACTAGGCCCCCGACTTCCCCACCGGCTGAGGTCGCCAGTCCCCTTGGAGATCTCACTGTCACGCACCGTGTGTCAGTCCCGGCGGGCGAGGGGCAGCACGGCGGCGGGCGGCCGAACGGAGGCCGCTTCGGCCTCGAGGGCGGGGGAGATGAGGCGCGCCTTGAGAGCGCCGAGGGGGAAGCGGACTGCAGGAAGGGGAGGTGGGCAGCAGCGGGGGCGGCGGGGACAGGCGAGGGTTGCCCGGGCGACGGCGGCCACACCACCTGACCCGTCACCGATCACGACCACGATCCAGGAATGATCGGCGGGAACGGTCCGCCGGCCGGGGCCGCCGAGAGGTTCGACCAGGTGGGCGAGGACGAAGATCTCCGGATCTGCGCCTGGGCCGGAGCCGGCGGCGGCGTCCCGGCCTGCCGGGGCTTCGGCCCGGGCCTCGACATGCAGGTGCCCGGACACGGAACCCGACACCCACCACAGGCCGAGTTTCCGCCGGGGGGCGATGCTGGCCAGGGCGGGCACGAGCGCCTCGCCGGCCGCGGTGGACAGGTCGGTCACGCCGTGGCCGGCGACAGTGGGGGCGGAGGTCATGGCCGCCGCGAAGCCCACCGGGTCGGTGACCCGCCACGGGCCCGTGAGGAGCGCCACGGTGGCGGCGAAGCGTGCGGGAGCGTCGCCCGAACGACCCAGAAGGCGGCCGGCGGGGTGGCGGGCCTTGGCGGCGGCAAGATCGTCAAAAGCGCTGGAAGGAGCGGTTAAGGGCGTCATGTGCGTACCCTAAAGCGCACCTGTGACAGTTAACGGTTGTTTCCGGCGGGTAACCCAGGAGGGGCGGTGGAGGTCGGAGGTGTTGTGAACTACCTGCCGACGCGCCTGGCCCGTGCCACCGAGCGCGGTGGCGCCATCACGTTCGTCGGTCCCGGGGAGCGGGTGGAGTGGGCCCGCCTCCACCAGGACGCCCGGGCCATGGCCGCCGCCCTCCAGGCCCGGGGCGTGGCTCCCGGCGACCACGTGGCCATCCTCGGCCCCACCACCCGCCACCTGGTCACCGCCATCGAGGCGACGTGGCTGGCCGGCGCCACGGTCGTGGTGCTCCCACTGCCCATGCGGATGGGCGGTCTCGACGAGTTCATCGGCCAGACCCGGGCCCGGGTGCGGGCCGCCGATGCCGCCCTGGTGGCGGCCGACGCCGCCCTGTCCGGCTTCCTCGTCCCCGAGCCCGGGGACCCGCCGCTGGTGCTCCTGGACGAGCTGGCCGCCGACGGCGGCGCCTGGACGGCCTACGAGGAACCGAAGGAGGACCCCTCGGCGCTGGCCGTGCTCCAGTTCACGAGCGGGTCGACGGCTGACCCCAAGGGCGTGATGCTGCCCCACGCCACGGTCTGTGCCAACCTCGACGCCCTCTCCACCGCCGCCCGCCTCGATCCCGACGAGGACGTCATCTGCGGGTGGCTACCGCTGTACCACGACATGGGCCTGATCGGGTTGCTCACCACTTCGATGTCGAGCGGCACCGACTTCGTCCTCGCCTCGCCCCAGGACTTCCTGTCGTCCCCGGGGCGGTGGATGGAATGGATGTCGGAGCACCGGGCCACCGCCACCGCCGGTCCCAACTTCTCCTACGCCCTGGCCACCCGGGCCCTGCGCCGGCTCGCTCCCGGCACCCTCGACCTGTCCCGTGTGCGGATCGCGCTCAACGGGGCCGAGGCGGTCGATCCCGAGGTGGTCGAGGCCTTCACCGCCGCCGCCGCACCCCAGGGCCTCCAGCCCGGGGCGGCTTTCCCCGCCTTCGGGATGGCCGAGGCCACCATCGCCGTCACCTTCCCCGTGCCCGGCCAGGGGCTGCGCACCGACCCCGTCGACCGGCGGGTCCTGGAGACCGACGACTACGCCGCTCCCGCCGATCCGTTCGCCCCCGGCACCCGTCACCAGGTGCTGCTGGGCCGGCCGGTGCCCGGCCTCGAGATCCGGGTCGTCGACCCGGAGACGGGCCACGTACGCCGCGAGCGGGAGGTGGGTGAGCTGGAGATCCGGGGCAGCTCCATCACCCCGGGGTACTACCGCCGGCCCGACGCCACCGAGGCCACCTTCCATGACGGGTGGCTGCGCTCGGGTGACCTCGCCTACCTGGTCGACGGCGAGCTGGTGGTCTGCGGGCGCATCAAGGACCTCATCATCGTGGGCGGGCGCAACGTCTACCCCGAGGATGTGGAGCGGGCCGTCGCCTCGGTGGAGGGCGTCCGGGCCGGCAACGTGATCGCCTTCGCCGTCGACGGGCACAAGGGCAAGGAGGCCCTCGTCGTGGTGGCGGAATCCCGCGAGGGCGACGTCGACTCGTTGCGCCAGGCCGTGGCCGGCCGGGTGCGCGACGTGGTCGGCCTGCCGCCCGAGGAGGTCGTGCTGGTGGAGCCGGGGACGCTGCCCAAGACCTCGTCGGGCAAGCTCCAGCGCTCCCTGTGCCGG
This sequence comes from Acidimicrobiia bacterium, assembly GCA_044867425.1. Taxonomy (GTDB): domain Bacteria; phylum Actinomycetota; class Acidimicrobiia; order IMCC26256; family BP-133; genus CAWBJP01. The sequence goes on from JBIOUX010000122.1 coordinate 4,855, forward strand.
GCCCGCTACCAGGAAGGCGTGCTCCAGCCCCGATAGCCGCCAGTGTCACGGCGGTGTCACTTCCAGCGTGACTCGGGCGAGCGACCGCCCCGGCCCACTTCCTTATCGTCCTCACGAAGCAAGGACGACATCGAAGGAGGAGCCGTGAGCACGCAGAACCGGACCCACCAGGGCAGCTGGACCCACACCCCGTTTGGGCGTCTCGCCGCCCGGTCGACGGTGCCTGGGTGCCGGCGCTCCTCGATCGCCGAGGCCCTCGCCGAGGTCGCCTCCCGCTGATCTCATCTCCACTCACCGAACGGGCGGCGGCCTCCCCTGCCGCCCGTTCGGCGCGTTGGTAAGGGAATCCGTACCGGTACGGAGGATCGACGTTCGGCCACGGGATACCCTCGAACCCCTACGGGGGAGGGAGCATGGCCGAACGGCTCGACCGGTGCGCGTCCCGGCGGGATTTCCTGCGCCTGACGGCCGGTGCGGCCGCGGTGACCGTCCTCGGTGGCGCCTGCGCATCGGGGTCGGAGAAGCCGGAGGGGACCTCGGGTGCTGAGTCCGGGGGGAAGGGCAAACAGACCCTCCGCATCGTGCAGTGGAGCCACTTCGTCCCCGCCTACGACGCCTGGTTCGACGGCGAGTACACCAGACGCTGGGGCGAGGAGCACGACGTCGAGGTGATCGTCGACCACGTCCCGCTGGGCGAGCAGCAGGGCCGGGCTGATGCCGAGCTGGCCACCGGGCGCGGCCACGACATCTTCGGCTTCACCACGCCGCCGCCCGCCTACGAGGACGACGTCATCGACCATCGGGAGATCGTCCAAGAGGTCATGGCCACGCTCGGCCCCATGACTCCGCTGATCGAGCGGAGCGTGCTCAACCCCAAGACCGGCAAGTACTTCGCCTTTCCCGAGTACTGGGCTCCGATGACGGTTCACTACCGGCTCGACCTGTGGTCGAGGATCGGTTCGACGCCCGACTCCTGGAACGACGTGCTGGGGGCGGGTGCCCCGCTCAAGGGGATGGGGAATCCGCTGGGCCTCGGGATCTCCGAGGACTTCGACGCCACCGCCTCGTTGCTCGGGCTGATGCACGCCCACGGCGCCTCGATCCAGGACGAGACGGGACACGTCATCGTGAACCGGCCGGCCACCGTCGAGGCGGTGAAGATGGGAGCCGCCATCTTCAAGGCCGGCATGACGGACGAGGTGCTCACGTGGGACGCGGCCTCGAACAACCGCTTCCTGGCCAGCGGAAAGGGTTCGATCATCTTCAATCCCGTCTCGGCTCTGCGAGCGGTCGAGAAGCAGGACCCCGAGCTGGCGAAGCAGATCGGTCTGCTGCCGGTTCCGTCCGGTCCCGCCGGGCGCTTCGGAGCCCACTCCGTATCGGGCAGCTATGTGATCTGGCAGTTCTCCAAGGTCCAGGACATCGCCAAACAATTTCTGGTGGACCTCGCGCTCAACTACCGGGAGGCCTTCGTCCGCAGCGAGTCCTACAACCTTCCCGCCTTTCCCGGTTCGGTGGCCGACCTGGGCACGCTCGTGTCCGCCGACCCCACGGCCCAGCCGGCCGGGAAATATGTCTTCCTGGCCGGAGCCGCCGAGTGGTCGACCAACCTCGGCCATCCCGGCTCCACCAACGCCGGCGTCAACGACGTCGCCAACCAGTTCCTCATCCCCAAGATGTTCGCCGCCGCCGCCCGCGGTGAGATGAGCGCCGAGGACGCGGTGAAGGTGGCCGAAGCCACCATCACCCCGATCTTCGACAAGTGGCGGGAGCGGGGCAAGATCTGATGGACGAGTGGCGGAGCCGGCGGGACTTCCTGCGCCTGGCGGCCGGCGCGGCCGCGGTGGCGGCCACGGGTATTGGTTGCAGCTCGGGGTCGGACAAGACGAAGGCGAGCGGGGCGCAGAAGGCCAAGGGCGGTGCCGGCAACGGGGACCGGACGCTGCGCATCGCCCAGTGGAGCCACTTCGTTCCTGCTTACGACGCCTGGTTCGACACGGAATACACCCAGCGCTGGGGCGAGGAGCAAGGTGTCGAAGTGGTCGTCGATCACCTCGCCCTCGACGAGCTGCCGGGGCGGGCCGGCGCTGAGGTAGCGGCACGGCGGGGCCATGACCTGTTCGGGTTCATCTTTCCGCCGGCCGGCTTTGAGGACGAGGTCATCGATCACCGCGAGGTCGTCGAGGAGGTCGCAGCCAGTGTCGGGAGGTTGGCGCCTCTGGCTGAACGGAGCGTTCTCAATCACCGGACGGGCAAGTACTTCGCCTTTCCCGACTACTGGGTCCCGAACCCGGTCCATTACCGGGTCGATCTCTGGGACCAGGTCGAGCGTGGGCTCGCGCCCGACACCTGGGACGACGTGCTGAGGGCCGGGACGACGCTGAAGACCATGGGTCACCCTCTCGGCCTCGGCATGACCCCGGACTTCGACGCCGACTTCTGGCTGCTCAGCCTTATGCATGCCTTCGGCGCCTCGGTCCAGGACGAGGCGGGCAGCGTAACCATCAACCGCCCCGCCACCATCGAAGCGGTGAAGATGGGCGCCGCGATCTTCCAAGGGGCGATCACCGAGGGCCTCTCGTTCGAGCCGGCGTCGGGCAACCGCCTCCTCGCGTCCGGCAAGGCCCCGTTCGTCCTGAATGCCATCTCTGCCATCCGGGCCATCGAGGAGCAGGACCCGGCGCTGGCCCGCAACATCGCCCTGGCTCCGTTCCCGGAGGGCCCGGCGCAACGGCTCGGCCCGTACACGGTGCTCGACGCCTACGTCATCTGGCGTTTCTCCACCAGCCAGGAACCGGCCAAGCAATTCCTCGTGGATCTGGCCCTCAGCGGCCGGGAGGGGTTTCTCCGATCCGGGTACTACAACCTGCCCGCCTTTCCCGGTTCCGTTCCGGACCTGCCGTCGCTGCTGGCCAAGGACAGCAAAGCCCAGCCGCCGGACAAGTACGCCCTCCTGGCCGAAGCCGCCTCATGGTCCACGAACTTCGGGCACCCGGGACATGCCAACGGCGCCTTCGACGAGGTCTTCAACCAGCACCTCGTCCCCAAGATGTTCGGCGCCGCCGCTCGGGGCGACATGAGCGCCGAAGAAGCGGTGAAGGCCGCTGAGACGGCGATCACCCCCATCTACGAGAAGTGGCGGGAACGGGGGAAGGTGTGACGACTCCCCGGTCCCGGCGGGACTTCCTGCGCCTGGCCGCCGGGGCGGCGGCGGTGGTGGCCACGGGGGCTGCCTGCGGCTCCGACTCGGCCAAGCCAAAGGCGACATCGAAGAGCGCCGCCAAGCGCGACACCGTGCTGCGCATCGCCCAGGTCAGCCATTTCGTCCCCGCCTACGACACGTGGTTCGACGGCGAGTACACGCAGCGCTGGGGAGAGCGCAACGGCGTGCAGGTGATCGTCGATCACGTCCCCTATGCCGACCTGCCCACCCGGGCGGCGGCTGAGGTGGCCGCCGGGAGCGGACACGACCTCTTCTATTCCTTCGACGCCGCCGCCAGCCTCCAGGACGAGGTGATCGACCACGCGCCGATCGTTGAGGAGGTCGAGGCCAGGATCGGCAAGCTGAGTGCCGCCGCCGACCGCTCCACGTTGAACGCGAAAACGAAGAAGCGTTTTGCCTTCCCCGACTGCCAGGCCGCTCAGCCGGTGCTGTACCGCTCCGACCTATGGGCTCCGACCGGGTTTGTCCCCGACACCTGGGACCACATGCTCGAGGCCGCCCCCGCCCTCAAGAAGGCGGGTCATCCTCTGGGAATCAGCCTCTCTCCCGACTTCGACGGGACCATCGGGCTCCTCGGCCTGATGATGGCCCATGGCGCCTCCATCCAGGACGAGGAGGGCAACGTGGCCATCAACAGCCTCGCCACGGTGGAAGCGGTGAAGATGGGCGTCGCGCTCTACCGCGCCGGGATGACCGAGGAGGTGCTCGGCTGGGACAGCTCGGCCTCTTCCAACAATCGCGCTCTCGCCGGTGGGAAGGCATCGTTGATCATCAACACCGTGTCGGCGCAGCGGGCTATTGAAGCTCAAGACCCCGATCTGGCCCGGCGCATCGCCCTGCTACCGCCTCCGGCGGGCCCCGCCGGGAGGAAGATCATGTACGTCAACGGCGTCTACGTGATCTGGAAGTTCGCCCGAAACCAGGACGCCGCCAGGCGCTTCCTGGTTGATCTCGCCGTCGACTATCGGGATGCCTTCGTCAACTCCGGGTTCTTCAACCTGTCTCCCTTCCCCGGCGGGGTTCCGGATCTCGCCCAGTTGGTGGCGGGCGATGAACGAGCCGATCCCAAGGACAAGTACGCACTGCTGGCCGAAGCTGCCGAGTGGAGCACGAACCCGGGACATCCCGGGTACGACAACCCCGGCATCGAGGAGGTGCTGTATCAGTTCCTGATTCCCAAGATGTTCGCCACCGCCGCCCGGGGCGAGCTGAGCGCCGAGGAGGCGGTGAAGGTGGCCGAGGCCCAGATCACCCCCATCTTCGACAAGTGGCGGGAGCGGGGGAAGATCTGATGAACGAACCGCGTGGTCGGCGGGAGTTCCTGCGCCTGGCGGCGGGCGCCGTTGCCGCCGGCGCCCTGGGGGCCTGCAACCCGGGGTCCGCCCCGAAGAAGACGGACGTGGCGGCCAAGGCGAAGGGCGGAGCCCACAGGACGCTGCGCATCGCCCAGTTCACCCACTACGTCCCCGCCTACGACACCTGGTTCGACAACGAGTACACCCAGCACTGGGGCGAGGAGCATGGAGTGGAAGTACTCGTCGACCACATTCCCTTCCAGCACCTGCGATCCCGGGCCGAGGCCGAGGTGGCGGCAGGCCGGGGCCACGACATCTTCGCCCTTCTCACGCCGCCCGCCGGCCTGGAGGACGAGGTGATCGATCACCGCCCCCTGATCGAGAGGGCGGCCGGGAGAGTCGGCCCCCTGACCCCTCTGGTCGAGCGCAGCGTGTTCAATCCCAAGACGGGGAAGTATTTCGCCTTCCCCGACTTCTGGGGCGCCCAGGTCACGCATTACCGGAGCGACCTGTGGACGGCGGGTGACCCGGATTCGTGGGACGTGGTGCTGGGGGCGGCGCCCGGGCTCAAGTCAGCCGGGCATCCCGTGGGTCTGGCCTACGCGCCGGATCACGACTCGACCATGGGCTTCCTGTGCTTGATGTTCACGCATGGCGCGATGCTCCAGGACGAGACCGGAACCCTGGCCATCAACCGCCCGGCGACCGTCGAGGTCGTGAAGCGAGCGGCGGCGCTCTTCGCCGAAGGCCTGACCGAGGATGTTCTTGGGTGGGACGCCGCCTCCGACAACCGCTTCCTGGCCTCGGGCCAGGGGTCGTTCATCCTCGATCCCATCTCGGCCATTCGGGCCACGGAGCAGCAGGACGCCAATCTGGCCGGACGCATCGCTTTGGCTTCGGTCCCGGCCGGTCGGGCGGGGCGGATCAGCCCGACTGCCCTGCTGAACTCCTACGTCGTCATGAGATCGTCGTCCAACCAGGAGCTGGCCGGGCAGTTCCTGGTCGACCTGGCCGTGGGCTACCGGGATGCCTTCATCCACTCCGAGTTCTACAACCTTCCCGCCTTCGCGGGTGCCGTCCCCGATATCGAAGCGCTCCTGGCCGCCGACCCCGCCACGCCGCCGCGGAAGTACGGCGTGCTGGCGACGTCCGCCGAGTGGACGACCAACATCGGCCACCCCGGTTATGACAACGCCGCCGTGGAGGAGATCTTCAACCGGTTCCTGATCCCCCGGATGTTCACCGCCGCCGCCACGGGCGAACTCAGCGCCGAGGAGGCGGTCCGAGCCGCCGAGGCGGACATGGTCCCCATCTACCAGAAGTGGCGCGAGCTGGGGAAGTTGTGATGGACGGGCCCCGAAGCCGGCGGGACTTCCTGCGGCTCACCGCCGGGGCCGCGGCGGCGGCGACACTCGGCGTCGCCTGCCGCGGCGACTCGGGTGGCGGTGACGGCAGCGAGGCCGTCAAGGACAAGGGTGGCGATCGGGCGGCGAAGCCGTCCACGCTGCGGATCGCCCAATGGCACCACTTCGTCCCGGCCTTCGACGCCTGGTTCGACAATGAGTACACGCCTGCTTGGGGCCGCGAACACGATGTGCGGGTCAGCGTCGACCACTTTCCGCTGACCGAGCTGTCCGGTCGAGCGGCGGCCGAGGTGTCCGCCCAGAATGGGCACGACCTGTTCCAGTTCACCGCCGCCCCGTCTGCCTTCGAGGACGAGGTCCTCGACCTGCGGGACCTCGTCGAGGAGGTGGAAGGCAAGCTGGGCAAGATGGCGCCGCTGGTCGAGCGCAGCGTCTACAACCCGAAGACGGACAAGTTCTTCGGGTTCTCCGACAGCTGGGTCCCCAACGTCCTGCATTACCGCACCGACCTGTGGGAACCGCTGGGCCGGCCCGACAGCTGGCAGCAACTACTGGCCGCCGCCCCCGCGCTCAAGGCGTCCCAACACCCGATCGGGATCGGCATGAGCACGTCGGGCGACTTCGACTCCACCTGGTCGGCCCTCGCCCTCATGCATTCCTACGGCGCTTCGGTTCAGGACGAGAAGGGCGTCCTCACCGTCAACAGCCCCGCCACGGTGGAGGCCGTCCGGCTCGGTGCCGCCCTGTACCAGAAGGGCATGACCGACGACATCTTCCTGTGGGACGGCTCCGCCAACAACCGGTACCTGGCCTCAGGCCGGGGGTCGTTGATCCTCAATGCCATCAGTGCCGTGCGGGCGATCGAGACCCAGGACCCGGAGCTGGCCTCCAAGATCGGCCTGCTGCCGACGCCGGATGGTCCCTCAGGCCGTCACGCCAGCTACGTGGTGAACGTGTATGTCATCTGGAAGTTCGCCACCAACCCTGACGCAGCAAAACAGTTCCTGCTCGATCTGGCCCTGGCGTCGCGGGAGTCCGTCGTCCGGAGCGACCTCTACAACCTGCCCTCCTTCCCGGGGAGCGTCCCCGATCTCCGTGACCTGGCCGTCGCCGACCAGGGTGCCCGTCCCCAGGGCAAGTACGAGCTGCTCGCCGACGCTCAGAGCTGGAGCACGAACGTCGGCTATCCGGGCTACGCCAACGCCGCCATGGATGAGGTGTTCAACCAGTTCCTCGTGCCCAGGATGTTCCAAGCCGCCGCCCGCGGCGAGATGAGCGCCGAGGACGCCGTCAAGGCCGCCGAGGCCGACATGAAGCCGATCTTCGCCAAATGGAAGGAGCTGGGGAAACTTTGACGATGTCGTGGTTGGTGTCATTGTTGGATGCTTGGAGGATGATCGCCCCTGAGTGACGAGGGAGGCTCAGTGGCCAAGATCCTGCTCGTCGAGGACAACGAGATGAACCGGGACATGCTCTCCCGGCGTCTCGAGCGCCGGGGCTACGAGGTCATCGTGGCCGTGGACGGCGAGGAGGGCGTGGCCCGGGCGAAGGTCGAAATTCCCGATCTGGTCCTCATGGACATGAGCCTGCCCGTCCTCGACGGCTGGGAGGCGACCCGGAAGCTGAAATCGGCCCCGGAGACCAAATCGATCCCCGTCATCGCGCTCACCGCCCACGCCATGGCGGGCGACCGGGAGAAAGCGCTGGAAGCGGGCTGCGACGACTTCGATACCAAGCCCATCGACCTGCCCCGCCTGCTGGGCAAGGTGGAGGGTCTCCTCGGAGGCAACACGTGAACGAGGCGGTCCGCCACCTGCGCCATGAGCTTCTCAACCAGGTCAACCACATCCTGGGCTACACCGAGCTGCTTCTGGAGGAGGCGGAGGACGCCGAGGAGGAAGGCCCCCTGGTCCAGGGACTCGAAGGAGTCCGGGCCGCCGGCCGGCAGGTCATGGTGGCGGTGAACCGCGTCCTCGACCCCGACGCCGAGGAGGCCTTTGACGGCCAGGAGCTCCAGGCCGCCCTCGGCGACTCCCTGCGCACAGTCGTCCAGCTGGCCGGCGAGCTGGCCCCCGCCGGCGGTGAAGAGGCGGCCCGGGTACTCGAACAGATCGCCGGCGCCGCCCGGCGGGCCCTTGAACTTGCCGCCGGTGGCCCTTCCGGCACCGGTCCGCCGGTCTCGGGACGTCCCGCGGCCCGCCGATCCGGCGCCCCGGGCGAAGCGGACCCGGCGGCCGGCCCGTCCGGTCGCGGTCTCGTGCTGGTGGTGGACGACGACGCCGCCAACCGCGACGTCCTGGTCCGGAGACTCGGCCGCCTCGGTTACGCCGTGCGGGAGGCGGAGAACGGACGGGTGGCGCTCGACGTCATGGCCGGCGAACCGGTCGACCTCGTCCTCCTCGACCTCAACATGCCCGAGCTCGACGGCTACGGCGTGTTGGAACGGCGTCAGGCTGACCCTGCCCTCCGGGACATCCCCGCCATCATGATCTCGGCCTCGGCCGACATCGACAGCGTGGTGCGCTGCATCGAGATGGGCGCCGAGGACCACCTGGGCAAGCCCTTCGACCCGGTCCTGCTGGAAGCCCGGGTGGGCGCCTGCCTGGAGAAGAAGCGCCTCCGGGACCAGGAGCGGGAGCTGCTGGCCACCGTCTCGCGCCAGGCCGAGGCGCTGGCCGAGTGGAACGAGACGCTCGAGGCCCGCGTCGCCGCCCAGGTCGAGGAGCTGGAGCACCTCGCCCGCCTGCGGCGCTTCCTCTCCCCCCAGCTGGCCGACATGATCGCCAAGGGCGACGACAACGTGCTGCGCACCCACCGGCGGGACATCGCCGTGCTCTTCGTCGACCTGTCCGGGTTCACCGCCTTTTCCGAGGTGTCCGAACCCGAGGACGTGATGGCCGTCCTGACCGAGTTCCACGAGGACGTCGGCCAGCTCATCGACGAGTACGAGGCCACCGTGGGCTTCTTCGCCGGGGACGGGCTCATGGTGTTCTGGAATGATCCCCTGCCCTGCCCCGACCCGGCCGAGCGGGCGGTGCGCATGGCGGTGGCCATGCGCGAGCGGGTGGCCGAGCGGACCCGGGCCTGGCGCAAGCGGGGCCACGACCTCGGCTTCGCCATCGGCGTGTCCCTCGGCTACGCCACCCTGGGGGAGATCGGCTTCGAGGGCCGCTTCGACTACGGAGTCATCGGCAGCGTGGTGAACCTGGCCGCCCGCCTGTGCGACCACGCCGACCGGGGCCAGATCCTCATCAGCCAGCGGGTCCAGCTGGCCGTGGAGGACGTCGCCGAACTGGAGGAGCTGGGTCTGGTCAGCCTCAAGGGGTTCCACGCCCCGGTTCCGGCCTTTTCGGTGACGTGCCTACGGGAGCCGGCATGAACCGGCTCGTGGCCTGGATGGGCCGCTGGTGGCGACCCGCCCGGCGGCGGACGATCGGCACCCGGCTGCTGGCCTGGTTCCTCCTCATGGCCTCGCTCCCGCTCATCGTGGTGGTGCTGCTCTCGTCCCGGAACCGGGAGTCGGACCTTCGCCGGGACGGCGTCAAGGTCGTGGCCCGCACCGCCGAATCGAAGGCCGGTCGCATCGAGGGCTTTGCCACCGAGCACCGGGAAGCGGCGGTGGCGCTCGCCCGCACGCCGGCGGTGGCCGACCGCTTCCGGCGCCTGGAGGCGGCCTTCCGAGCCACCGGCGTCGACTCGGCCGAGTACGCCCAGGTGGAGGCGTCCCTCCGGCCCTTCTTCTCCCGCTACCTGCGCGACTTCGGCTTCACCGACCTGTTCCTGGTCGCCCCCACGGGCGAAGGAGTCTTCGCCGTCAACGAGCGCGAGGGGCTGGGATTCAACTACGAGACCGGCCCCTTCAAGGGCACGGACCGGGCGGCGGCCTTCACCCGGGTGCGCGATTCGCGACAGCTCCGGCTGGTGGGCTTCGAGTCCTTCTCGGTGAACCAGCGGTCCGCCTACATCGGCGTGCCCCTGTCCGACGCCGCGGGAATCATCGGCGTGGCCGTCTTCGAGGTGGGCAAGAGCGACGTCTTCGCCGTCGTGGGTGACCACGCCGGCCTGGGTGACAGCGGCGAGACCGTCCTCGGGGCCAAGCGGGGCGATGCCGTTGTCGTGGTCGCCCCCACCCGGTTCGACGATGAGTTGCCCGAGGGGCGGCGCATCCCCCTCGACGCCGACGAGGAGGGCGGCCTGCGGGCCGCCGTCGCCGGGGAAGAGGGAACGGGGACGCAACGGGACTACCGGGGCGCCAAGGTGCTGGCCGCCTGGCGGCCCCTGCCGACGCTCGGCCTCGGCCTCGAGGTGAAGATGGACGAGTCCGAGGTGCTCGCGCCCATCCGCGCCGAGCGCCGAACCCTGCTCCAGATCGCAATCATCGGCCTGCCCCTCCTGGCCGCGGGGGCCCTGCTCGCCGCCCGCTCGGTGTCCCGGCCCATCACCCGGCTGACCGCCGCCACCCGCACCATCGCCGCCGGCAATCGGGAGTTCCAGGTACCCGTCGACCGGGACGACGAGGTGGGCGAGCTCTCCCAGGCGTTCAACGCCATGACCGCGGAGCTGGCGGCCAGCTACGCCGGGGTGGAGGAGACGGTACGGGTCCGGACCGGAGAGCTGCGGCTGCTCCAGCTGGTGGCGGTGGCCGCCAATCTGGCGCTCAACCGGGAGGAGGCGACCCGCACCGCCCTCGACCTGGTGTGTGCCTACACCGGCTGGCCGGTCGGCCACGGCCTGTTCTTCCCGGAGGACGGTGGGCCGGGTGACGCCCTGGTGTCGTCCGGCGTCTGGCACGTCGACGACTCCGAGCACCTCCGGCCCTTCCAGGAAATGAGCGCCGCGCTGCGCTTTCCACCCGGGATCGGGCTCCCCGGCCGGGTCCTGGCCGAAGGCCGGCCCGCCTGGGTGGCGGACATCGCCCTGGAAGAGAACTTTCCCCGGCAAGCGAAGGCCGCCGAGGCCGGTCTGCGGGCGGGGATGGCCTTCCCCGTCATGGTGGGCCGCGAGATCGTCGGGGTCCTCGAGTTCTTCTCCCGTCAGGTGGAGGAGCCGGACGAGGCCGTGCTCGCCCTCATGGGCGACGTCGGCACCCAGATCGGCCGGGTCATCGAGCGGGCCCGCTCCGAAGACGCCCTCCAGGCCGCCAAGGAGGTGGCCGAGGTGGCCAACCAGGCCAAGAGCACGTTCCTGGCCAGCATGAGCCACGAGCTGCGGACCCCGCTCAACGCCATCATCGGTTACTCCGAGATGCTGGAGGAGGACGCGGCCGACGCCGGCCAGGACGACTTTCTCCCCGACCTGGCCAAGATCCGCTCCGCCGGCCGGCACCTCCTCGGAGTCATCAACGACATCCTCGACCTGTCCAAGGTGGAGGCGGGCAAGACCGAGCTGTACCTGGAGACCTTCGGCGTGGCTGCGCTGGTGGAGGAGGTGGCGGCCACCGTCCGGCCGGCGGTGGAGAGCAAGGGCAACCGGCTCGAGGTGGTGATGGCGGACGGTCTCGGCGAGATGCACGCCGACCTGACCAAGGTGCGCCAGACGCTGCTCAACCTGGCCAGCAACGCCGCCAAGTTCACCGAGGGTGGCACCGTGACCGTGACTGCCCGCCGGGAGGACGGCGACACCGTCGTGTTCGAGGTGGCCGATACGGGGATCGGCATCGCCCCCGAGCACATGGATCGCCTGTTCCAGGCCTTCTCCCAGGCGGAGTCGTCCACCACCCGCCGCTTCGGGGGGACCGGGCTCGGGCTCGCCATCAGCCGCAGCTTCTGCCAGATGATGGGGGGCGACATCACCGTGGCCAGCGAAGCCGGGCGGGGCTCGACCTTCATCGTGCGCCTCCCGGTTCACGTGACGGAGGCCGTGCCTCCCGAGCCACCGCTGGGATCCCGGGAACCGGAGGGGGAGCCGGTTCAGCCGGAGAGCGCCGTGCCCGAGCCGGCCGCCCCCCTGGCGGTGCCGGCCGGGGGCGCGGCGGTCCTTGTCATCGAGGACGACCAGGAGGTGCGGGAGATCCTGGAGGGCGTCCTGGCCGACGAGGGCTACCGGGTGCTGACGGCCACGGGGACGAGCGACGGGCTGAGACTGGCCCGGGAGGCTCACCCCGACGCCATCACCCTCGATCTCGAGCTTCCCGGTCTGGAGGGCTGGAGTCTGCTGAGCACGCTCAAGTCCGACCCGGATCTTGGGGAGGTGCCGGTCGTCGTGCTGCTGGTGGCCGGCGACCGGGCGGGAGCGCCCCTGGGAGCGGCCGACTACCTGACCAAGCCCGTCGACCGGGACCGCCTGCTGGCTGTGCTGCGCCGTCACTGCGTCGACCACCAGGCGCCGGTCCTGGTCATCGACGATGACCCGCCGACCCGGGAGATGCTGCGCCGGATGCTGGAGCGGGAGGGATTCCGCGTCGCCGAGGCCGGCGACGGCCGCGCCGGCCTGGAGCGGGTGGCGGAGCACCTCCCGTCCCTCGTGCTGCTCGATCTCCTCATGCCCGGCCTGGACGGCTTCGGCTTCCTGGCCGAGCTGCAGACGCGCTCGGAGTGGCGGGCCATCCCCGTGGTGGTGGTCACGGCCAAGGACCTCTCCGCCGAGGAGCAGGCCATGCTCTCCGGACGCGTGGCCGAGGTGCTCCGCAAAGGCGCCTACACCCGTGAGCGTCTCCTGGCTGAGGTGCGGGAACGGGTGGCGGCCTGGACCCGCCGCCCCGCAGGGAGCCCGACGGGACCGGCCTGACCGGTGGGCGGCATGGCTGGGAGAGCCCCGTGAGCCAGGCGGCGAGCAGCGGGACGGTCACCCTTCTCTTCACGGACCTGGTCGGCTCCACCGAGGGCCGGGGCCGGCTGGGGGAGGAGGCGGCGGAGGCGCTGCGCCGGACGCACGACCGGCTCCTGGCCAGCGCCATCGAGACCAACGGTGGCCAGGTGGTCAAGCATCTGGGCGACGGGGTCATGGCCACCTTCACCGGCGCCGCCGATGCCCTCTCCGCCGCGGTAGGGGCACAGCGGGCGGTCGCTCGGCACAACCGCTCGGCCGAAGGGGCGGAACGGCTCGACATGCGGGTGGGCCTGTCCGCCGGCGACGTCACCTTCGAGGACGGCGACGTGTTCGGGACGCCGGTGATCGAGGCGGCCCGCCTGTGCGCCGCCGCCCGGGGTGGGCAGATCCTGGCCGCTGACGTGGTGCGGGTCCTGGCCGGCTCCCGGGGCGGGCACCGGTTCACCCCGGCGGGGGCCCTGGAGTTGAAGGGTCTGCCGGCTCCACTGGCGGCCGCCGAGATCGCCTGGGAGGCGGCGTCGGGTTCGAGTATTCCGCTACCGGTGGCGCTCAGCCGCCCGGGTTCGTTCCGCTTCGTCGGCCGGGAAGAGGAAGTTGAGGTCCTCACCCGGGCGTGGAAGGAGGCGGCGGCAGGGGAGCTCCGTGGCCTGCTCGTGTCCGGCGAGGCCGGGGTGGGCAAGACGCGGCTGGTGGCCGAAGCGGCACGGCGCTTCCATGCTGAGGGCTCGGTGGTCCTCTTCGGTCGCTGCGAGGAGGAGCTCGGAGTCCCGTACCAGCCTTTTGCCGAGGCGTTGTGTGACTACGTGGCGGCGGTCCCCCGGGATGAACTGCGCTCGCAGCTCGGGTCGCTCGGCGGCGAGCTGACGCGCCTGGTACCCAATCTTCCCGAACGGGTCCCGGGTCTGGCCGCGCCCTTGAGTGCCGAGCCTGAGACCGAGCGCTACCGGCTGTTCGAAGCTGTCCGGGAACTGCTCACCGCCATCTCCGATGCCGCTCCCGTCGTGCTCGTGCTCGACGACCTGCACTGGGCCGCCCGACCCACTCTCGCCCTGCTGGTCCACCTCGTACGACGGGCGGAAGCGGCCCGCCTACTCATCGTCGGGACCTATCGGGACACCGACCTGGGCCGCACCGATCCGCTGGCGGGCGTGCTGGCCGACCTCAGACGGTCCTCAGGTACGGAACGGATCGCCCTCGGAGGTCTGGATGAGGCCGCGGCGGTCGGCTTTATCGAGGCCCTGACCGGCCACGCCCTCACCGACGACATGCTGACCCTGACCCGGGCCGTGTGGACGGAGACCGAGGGCAATCCGTTCTTCCTCGGCGAGGTCGTGCGCCATCTGTTTGAAGCCGGCGCCCTCGCCGAGGTCGACGGCCGGTGGCATGTGGTGCGCCCCGTCGACCAACTCGGCATTCCCGAAGGGGTGCGGGAAGTGGTCGGGCGGCGGCTGTCCCGCCTCCCCGAGACCGTCAACGAGGTGCTGGCCACCGCCGCCGTCATCGGGCGCGAGTTCGACATGGCGCTGCTGACCGACGTCGTGGACGCCGATGCCGACGAGGTGCTGAACGCCGTCGAGCAGGCCGAAGCCGCCCGGCTCGTCATCGCCCGTCGGGGCCGGCCGGGTATCTACGCCTTCGCACACGCCCTAGTCCGGTCCACCCTCTACGAGGAGCTCCCGTCCACCGGCCGGCTGCGCCTCCATCGCCGGGTGGGGCTGGCCATGGAACGACGGGTGGGTTCGGCTCTCCCCGAGCTGGCCCGCCACTTCGTCGAGGCCGCCCCACTGGGGGAATCCGCCCGGGCGGTGGACTATGCCCGTCAGGCCGGCGACCGGGCCCGGGATGGGCTGGCGATGGAAGAGGCCGCCACCCACTACGAACGGGCGCTCAACGCCCTGGAGTTCTCTGGGGAGGGCGACCCGGCCCTGCGTTGCGACCTGCTCATCGCCCGGGGCGACGCCCTCTACCGGGCTCGGGACCGCCGCTACCGCAAGGTGCTGTCCGAGGTGGCTGACGCGGCACGCACACTGGGCGACCCCCGGCGGCTGGCTTGGGTGGCGGTGACCCACAACCTGAAGTTCGCCCGCCCGTTGGGGAGGATGGAGGAGGAGGTGATAGGCCTTGCCGAGGAAGCCCTCGCCGCGCTGCCCCCCGACGACGATCCTCTCCGGGCCCGGTTGCTGGCCGTGCTGGCACTAGAGCTGGCCTGGTCGGCGGAGAGCGGGAGGCGCCGGGATCTGCTTCAAAACGCCTGGGAGATGGCCCGGCGCCTGGACGACGCACGTGTGCTGGCCGATGTGCTTGTTCTGCGCCGGTGGGCGGACACCGATCCCGAGAATCTTTCCGCCCGGCTGGCCTTCGCCGCCAAGCTCGTTGCCTTGGGCGAGCAGCTCGATGACGCGGAAGCCACGTGCCATGGCCAGATCTGGCTGGGGATGTGCCACTACGAAGACCTGGATACCACTGCCCTGGTCACGGGGATCGAGACCGCAGCGGCGCTTGCCGGCCAGCTCCGCCAGCCGCTCCTCGCCACCGAGGTCGCGGGCGGCCGGACCATGAATGCCCTCGTCTTTGGCCGGCTGGACGAGGCGGCCCGACTCATGGTCGAAGAGCGGGATCTCGGCATCGAAGCGGGAATGCCGGCCAGGACCGTGCTCCTGTTCTTCGCCTCCCAGTCTTTCGTCCTTCGCTACGAGCAGGGCCGGGCACAGGACGCTCTCGAGGATCTGCAGCCGGCGCAGTCCTTCGCCGCCGAAGCGGGCACGGCGGCGTGGGGCTGGCGCGCCATCTTCGGCCTCGCCTATGCCGAGGCCGGAGACGTGGCGAGCGCGACGAAGGTGCTGGAGGAGCTGGCTGACATGGGGTTTTCCAGCTTCACCCGCAATGCGGTTTGGCTGGGAGGGACGGGATGTCTAGGCCGGCTCGCGGCCGCAGTGGGTAACGCCGAGCGGTCGGAAGCGATCTATTCCCTGCTGGCGCCCTTCGCCGGCCGGGCCTGCTGGATGGGGTCGATCGTCTTCGGGCCGGTCGATCCCGTCCTCGGCCTCCTGGCCGCCACCGCCGGTCAGCTCGACGTCGCCCACGACCATTTCGCCGCGGCCGTGGATCTCTGCCACAGGAGGGGTCTTCCCACCTGGCTGGCTCGCAGCCAGCAGGAATGGGCAGAGATGCTCGTGGCCCGCCGGGGTCCGGGTGACACCGAGCAGGCGACGGAGCTCGCCACCGAGGCCCTGACCGCCGCCGAGTCCCTGGGGATGGCAGGGGTGGCGTCCCGGGCGCGCGGCCTCCTGGCCACGCTCTAATCCCGGCATACCGGCCCGCCGGGGCGCCGGATGCTAGAAACTTCGTCGTGATCGCCGAGTCGCTGGCCGGCCGCCGAGTCGCCGTGACCGGGGCGACGGGCTTCCTGGGTACTGCCGTCGTCGAACGGCTCCTGCGCTGCGTCCCTGATTGCCAGGTGGTGGCCCTGGTGCGTCCGGGCCGGCGGGTGGGGGCCGCCGAACGGGTCCGCCGGGACATCCTCCGCAACGAGGCCTTCGACCAGCTGCGCCGAGAGTGGGGAAGTGGCTTCGACGACGCCGTCGCTCAGCGCCTCGTGGCCGTGGCCGGCGACGTGGGCCAGGACGGCCTCGCCCTCGACGACGAGGGGCGGGCCGCCCTGGCGGCGTGTGACATCGTCATCCACTCGGCCGCCGCCGTCTCCTTCGACATCCCCATCGACACCGCCGTCGAGGTGAATCTCCTCGGGCCCCGCCGGATGGCCGAGGTCCTGAACCAGGCCGGGTCGTCCGCCCATCTGGTGGCGGTGTCCACCGCCTACGTGGCCGGCAACCGCCGGGGCCATGCCCCCGAAGCGCTGCTCAGCGACACGCCCTTCTCGGTGGACCTGGACTGGCGGGCCGAGGTGGCCGGTGCCCGCCGGGCCCGAGCCGACGCCGACGCCGAGAGCCGCCGGCCCGAGCTTCTCAAGCGCTTCTCCCGGAAGGCCCACACCGAACTGGGGGCGGCGGGCACCCCGCTCCTCGCCTCCCGGGCCGAGCGGCTCCGGCAGACCTGGGTCGATGACCGGCTGGTGGAGCTGGGCCGGGCCCGGGCCCAGAACCTGGGCTGGCCCGACGCCTACGCCTACACCAAGGCGCTGGGCGAGCGGGCGCTGGTGGAGGGCCGGGGTGGGCTCCCCGTGTCCATCGTGCGGCCCTCCATCATCGAATCGGCCCTGGTCGACCCGGTCCCGGGCTGGATCCGGGGCTTCCGCATGGCCGAGCCGGTGATCATCTCCTACGCCCGGGGGCTCCTGAAGGACTTTCCCGGCCTGCCCGAGGGCGTGATCGACGTCATCCCCGTCGACCTCGTCGTGGGGCTGGTGCTGGCCGTGGCCGCCAGTCCCCCGCCGGACGAGCCGGCGGTGTTCCAGGCCGTCACCGGTGCCAGCAATCCGCTGCGCTACGGCATCCTCGTCGATCTCGTCCAGGAGTGGTTCTCGGAGCATCCCCTCTACGACGACGCCGGTCAGCCCATCGTGGTCCCGGAGTGGTCGTTCCCGGGCCGGGGCCGCGTCCGCCGCCAGCTCAAGCGGGCCGTGGGCGGCCTGACCGCCGCCGAACGGACCGTGGGCCACCTGCCGGTGCGGGGCAAGCGGGCCGATGTGGCCGCCCGCCTGGAGGACCGCCGCACCCAGGCGGAACGGGCCCTCGGCTACGTGGAGCTCTACGGCTCCTACATCGAGACCGAAGCCCGCTTCGACGACCGTCGCCGGCGGGCACTGTGGGAGACGCTCGACGCCGGCGACCGGGCGACGTTCTGCTTCGACCCGGCGGTGATCGACTGGGCCCACTACGTCCACGCCGTCCACCTGCCCTCCGTGGTGCACCACGCCCGGGTGCGCACCCGGCCCTCGGCCAAGGGCGGGCTGACCAAGGAGGACCGGGGCCGGAACCACGTGCTCGCCCCCGAGCGCACCCTGGCCGTCTTCGACCTGGAGAACACCCTCATCGCCTCCAACGTGGTCGAGTCCTACGCCTGGCTGGCCAGCCGGCGCATGGACCGGGGTGAACGGGTCCGCTTCACCGCCCGGATGCTGTCGGAGGCCCCCCGGCTCCTGGCCCTCGACCGGCGCGACCGGGGCGACTTCCTGCGCCACTTCTACCGGCGCTACGAGGGGGCACCGGCCGGCCGCCTGCGGGCCGACGCCTGGGAGTTGTTCTCCGACCTACTCCTGGAGAAGGCCTTCCCCGAAGGCCTGCGCCGGGTGCGCCAGCACCGCCGGCTGGGGCACCGCACCATGCTCCTCACCGGAGCCCTGGATTTCGTGGTCGAGCCCTTGCGGGCCCTGTTCGACGACGTCGTCTGCGCCCGCCTCGACGAGGTGGACGGGCGCCTCACCGGCCACCTGGCGTCGGTGCCTCCCACGGGCGAGGCCCGGGCGCTGCTGCTGGCCGAGTTCACCGCCGCCGAGCACGTCGACCTGCGCCAGGCCGTGGCCTACGCCGACTCCGCCTCCGACCTGCCCATGCTCGAGTCGGTGGGGTTCCCCGTGGCCGTCAACCCCGAGCCCAAGCTGGCCACCATCGCCCGGCGCCGGGGGTGGCACGTGGAACACTGGACCAAGGCCCCCGGCGGCCCGCGGCCCCTGCTGCCCATGGCGGAGCGACTGAAAGCCAGGACATGAAAGCGCTGCGCTTCTCCCGATCCCTGCCCCGCTTCGCCGCCGCCCGGGTGGCGGACACCCTGAGCGCCGGGGGCGGCGCCCGCCTCGGACCCCTGGCTCTGGTCGACGTGCCCGACCCGACCCCGCCGGCGGACGGGAACCCGCAGCGCTGGCACCGGGTCCGCCCGGCGCTGGCCGGCATCTGCGGCTCCGATCTGGCCACGGTGGGGGGGCGCTCGTCGCGCTGGTTCGAACCGATCGTCAGCTTCCCCTTCGTGCCCGGCCACGAGGTGGTGGGCGCCCTCGACGACGGGAGCCGGGTCGTCCTCGAGCCCGTGCTCGGCTGCGCCGCCCGGGGGATCGAGCCGCCGTGTGCGGCGTGCGCCGCGGGGGAGAAGGGACGCTGCGCCCACATCACCCTCGGCCACCTGCGGCCCGGGCTGCAGACGGGATACTGCGCCGACACGGGCGGGGGATGGTCGACCGCCCTGATGGCCCACGACAGCCAGCTGCACCGGGTACCGGAGGTCCTCTCCGACGCCGAGGCCGTCATGGTGGAGCCCGCCGCCTGCGCCGTCCACGGCGCCCTGCGGGCCGCCGTGCCCGACGGCGGCCTGGTGGTGGTGCTGGGGGCGGGCACCCTGGGGTTGTGTACGGTCGCCGCCCTGCGCCGCTTCGCCCGGCCGGGCACGGTGGTGGTGGGGGCCAAGCACCCCGAGCAGCGCCGCGAGGCGTCCGAGCTGGGAGCCGATGTGGCCGTGGAGCCGGCCGAGGTGTGCCGGGCTGTGCGGCGGGCCACCCGCAGCCTGGCCGTGGGGGGGCGCCTGTCGGGCGGGGCCGACGTGGTCGTGGACTGCGTGGGCAGCGGCGCCAGCCTGGCCGAGGCGCTGGCCATGGTCCGCCCCGGCGGTCGCATCACCCTCATCGGCATGCCCGGGCCGGAACGCATCGACCTGACGCCGCTGTGGCAGCGGGAGGTCGAGCTGGTGGGCGCCTACGCTTACGGCACGGAGGACCTCGGAGTCCGGCGGGTGCCGACCTTCGAGCTCGCCTTCGACCTGGTGCACGGCTCCCAGCTGGGCCGGCTGGTGTCGGCCCGCTACCCCCTGGAGCGCTACCGGGAGGCCATCGAGCACGCGGCCACGGCCGGGTCCCGGGGGGCGGTCAAGATCGTCTTCGAACCAACGCCCGGGGCACGGGGTGTCCCCGAAAAAAAGGAGCGGAGTCGCTGATGTCCCGCCCCGGTTACGTCCTCGAGGTGGACCGCTCGACTCCTCCGGTGCTCTTCCACCGGGGCGAGGGCTTCGGCCTCGAGCGCCTGCCGGTGGGAGCGCGGGTGATCTACCCGCCCGAGCCCACCAAGGCCCTGCCCGACCCCGACGGCGCCATCCGCCAGGCTCTGCTCCACCCAGAGGGAACCGACCCCCTGCCCGCCCTGCTGCGGCCGGGGATGCGCCTCACCATCGCCTTCGACGACATCTCGCTCCCGCTGCCGCCCATGCGGGCGCCGGACAACCGCCAGCGGGTCATCGAGGCGGTCCTGGACATGGCGGCGGCCGCCGGCGTCGACGACGTCGAGCTCATCGCCGCCCTCGCCCTGCACCGGCGCATGACCGACGCCGAACTGCGCCACGCCGTGGGCAAGCGGGTCTTCGACGCCTTCGCCCCCCACGGCAAGCTCTACAACCACGACGCCGAGGACCCCGACGGGATGCTCCTGGTGGGCCACACCGACGAGGGCGAGCGGGTGGAGATCAACAAGCGGGCGGCCACCTCCGACCTGCTCGTCTACGTCAACATCAACCTGGTGGCCATGGACGGCGGGCACAAGAGCGTGGCCACCGGGCTGGCCGGCTATCCCAGCCTCAAGCACCACCACAACGTGCGGACCATGCAGCACAGCCGGTCGTTCATGGATCAGGAGCGCAGCGCCCTGCACTCCTCCAACTGGCGCATGGGACGCCTGCTGGCCACCGAAGGCCCGCCCATCTTCCAGATCGAGACCACCCTCAACAACGACACCTTCCCCAAGCCCTTCGACTTCCTCCAGCGTCGGGAATGGGAATGGTCGGCCCGCGACCGGGCCGCCTACCTGGCCGCCACCTCGGGGCTCGACCGCATGCCGCGCAAGGCGGCCCGGGGCATCTTCCAGCGCATCTCGTCGCCGCATGCCTTGAGCTCGGTGCAGGCCGGTGAGGTGGAGGCCGTCCACGCCCTCACCACCACCGAGATGCACCGCTCCCACCTGGTGCCGGTGTCGGGCCAGACCGACGTCCTGACCATGGGGCTGCCCTACATCTGCCCCTACAACGTCAACTCGATCATGAACCCGATCCTGGTCATGTGCACCGGACTCGGGTACTTCTTCAACCTCTACCGGGGCCGGCCGCTGGTCCGCCGGGGCGGCGTGGTCATCATGGCCCACCCCACGCCCTGGGAGTTCCACCCCGTGCACCATCCCAGCTACATCGACTTCTTCGAGCAGGTGCTGACCGAGACCACCGACCCGGTGGAGATCGAGGCCAAGTTCGAAGAGGACTTCGCCACCGACCCCTGGTACGTCCACCTCTACCGGCACTCCTACGCCTACCACGGGGTCCACCCCTTCTACATGTGGTACTGGGGGGCGCACGCCCTCGACCACCTCGGCGGCGTGATCATCGTGGGTGGCGACGCCAAGACCGTGCGCAGGATGGGGTTCAAGCCCGCCTCCACCCTGCGCGACGCCCTGGAGATGGCGGAGGACACGGTCGGCCGGGACCCCACCATCACCCACCTCCACTGCCCGCCGCTGCTCATGGCCGACGTGACATGAGAAGGTCGCCGTTGCGGTTCCCGCTGGGGCCGCCGACGTGGCCGGGGACCGTGCCCCGCCCGCCCGCGGTGTCCCGCATCGGGGCCGACTTCGACACCGCCTGGGCCCGCACGCCCACGGCCCGGACGCTGCGGGCGGGCTGGGTCGATTTCGTGCTGCGGCCGGCCGTGGCCGTGGTGGCCAGCCCGGAGGTGGACGGGCGGGAGCGCCTGGAGCGCCTCCCGGCGCCCGCCATCTTCGCCGCCAACCACCGCAGCCACCTGGACACCGGCCTGCTGCTGTCGGTGCTCCCGGAGCGCTTCCGGCACAAGGCGGTGGTGGCGGCGGCGGCCGACTACTTCTTCTCCAATCGGGCCAAGGGGACGCTGCACGCCCTGGCCTTCGGGGCCGTGCCGGTGGAGCGCCAGCGGGTCAACCGCCGGTCGGGCGACGTGACCGCCGCCCTGGTGGAGGACGGCTGGAGCCTGGTCATCTTCCCCGAGGGGGGGCGCAGCCCCGACGGTTGGGGCCAGGAGTTCCGGGGTGGAGCCGCCTACCTGTCCGTCCGCACCGGGGTGCCCGTGGTCCCCGTCTTCCTGGAGGGGACCTGGGAGGTGTGGCCCAAGGGCCGGCGCCTGCCCCGGACGGGCAGCTCGGTGTCGGTCACCTTCGGAGAGCCGATGACGGCGCACCCGGGGGAGGACGCCCGCAAGCTGGCCGTCCGCCTGGAGGCGGCGGTGGCCGCCCTGGCCGACGAGCGCCGGAGCGACTGGTGGAGCGCCCGCCGGCGGGCGGCGGCCGGCGCCTCGCCCGCCCTCACCGGTCCTGACGCCGCCGCCTGGCGCCGGTCCTGGACCCTCCCCCCGCGTCGCACCCGCTAGAGGTCGGGGAGCGGCAAAAGGAAAGACGCAGTGACGGGGGTGGGGTGGCCGCCCGGCCTGCCCCGCACGCTGCTCGGCCCGCAATGGCTGGTGATGGTGGGGTAGGGGTGACGACGACGGGGAAATTGCACGTGGGACGTACAAAATGCCCGGCAGCGCAACAGCAACCACGCAACTGCGCTTGACCCATACAGCGCTCGTTCACCGCGGCTTTCGTCTTTCCTCCGCCACCCGTAGGCCGGCGTCAGACCTCGGAGGGGCTGACCTCCTCGAGCGTGTGGGCGGCGGGCTCGGGCAGGCGCAGGAGGAGCCCGCAGGCGAGCAGTGACGGGAGGCCAAGGACGGCGATGGCCGGCCCCAGGCCCCAGCTGTCGGACAGGCTCCCGGAGATGACCAGGCCGGTGGCCGAGCCGAGCACCCCGGCGATCAGCAGGAAGCCGTTGGCCGTACCGCGGATCTCCGTGGGGAACAGCTCACCGGAGAACGCCCCGAGGGCGGGGGCGGCGGCGGCGGCCAGGACGATGGCCGCGGCCGACGCCACCCACATGCCGGGGCCGCCGACGAGAAAGAACGCCATCTGGGCCAGGGTGCCGCCGAAGAGGGCGAGGGCGGCCACCGGGCGGCGGCCCTTCGTCTCGGCCAGGCGGCCGCCGATGACGATGCCGGCGATGCCGGGCAGCCCCTGGGTGACGGCCCGCAGCACGGTGATGTCGAAGCCGGAGAACCCCCGGTCACGGGCCAGGTAGCGGTTGGTGAACTGCGACGAGGAGGCGGCGAAGAGGCCGAAGAGGAAGGTCGCCACCACCAGGACCCCGAACCGCTCTCCGTACCGCTCGTCGAACACCTCGCCGATCCGGCCCCGTTCCGCCCCCCTTGCCGCCAGCCGGCTGTAGCGGGTGGTCTCGGCCAGATGGCGGGCGAACCCGGGGAGGAACACCACCGACAGCGCCGAAAGGGCGAACGACACCCGCCACGCCTCGGCAGCCAGGTCGGCCACCGGCAGGAGCACCACGCCGAAGGCGTAACCGAAGCCCCCGGCCAGTCCCAGGAGCGCGATGGAGTACGCCCGGGCGCCTTCGGGAGCCTCCTCGATGGCGGCCACGGTGGCCACCGTGAGGGCGGTGTTGACGAAGCCCCGCATGAGGACCTGTCCCACCGTGAAGACCGCCAGGTTGGGGGAGAGGGCGGCCACGGCGTTGGCCAGGCACACGCCGGCGAAGGAGATGAGCAGGAGGCGGCGCCGGCCGCGGCGGTCGGCCAGAGCGGTGGCCACCAGGGCGATGATGATGCCGGTGCGGGAAAACGCCAGCGTTGCTCCCAGGGCCCGGTCGGAAGCGCCGAAGGACTCCCCCACGTAGTCCACGTTCTGGGGGAGGAGCGAACCCCCGTAGCTGGCCACGGCAGTGGCGGCGCAGACGGTGGCCAGGAGGATGGCCTGGGCGCGGTCGAAGTTGGCCGGCGGCGCCAGCGGCGGGCGCCGGAGAGGCGCCGGAGGGGGTTCGCCGGCGACCGTCGCCCGCAGGACGGCGGCGGCGTGGACGAGCGCCCGACGGTTGGCCGACCCCATGATGGGCCGGACGAACCAGCCGAAGTAGGGGACGGCCGGCGGGTCGGGGACCTCCAGGGTCACCTGGCTGCTCCCGTCGGCCCCCGGGCTCAGGTCGATGCGTACCGGCACCGGCTCGCCGGTGGCGAAGGGCACCTCGCCCGACAGGCCACCCTGCTCATCGGCAACGGCGGACAGGGCCGCCTGCGCCGCCCGGCGCACGTCCTCGGGCGGCGCGCCGAGAACAAGGGTGCGCTGGGCCATCGGTCGAGCCTACCGGCGCCCCGTCAGGCGTTTTGGACACACTCGGTCGATACGGTGACGCCGCTTCCCGTCAACCCGTCAAGGAGGACGTCGATGACGCTCAAAGTTGGGGACCCGGCCCCGGATTTCGCCCTGCCCGACCAGACCGGGGAGGTGGTACGCCTGGCCGACCTGCGGGGGTGGTCGTGTACTTCTGCCAGATACAGGTCCTCGTCCGTAAACTGGGGTTGGACGAAGGAGGGCTCGATGGATGAGCCACTGCTGACCCTGAGCGACGCCGCCCGCCGGCTGGAAGTGCCCCTCGAGGAACTCACCCGCGCCGTGGTGTACCGTCGGATCGACTTCAAGCTCGTCGATGGCATCCCCCACATCCCAATGGAAGCCCTGGAGGGTTACCAGCGGGCTTCCTGATGTTCGTCTGGGCTCACAGCAGACGAGGTCAGGGCCGACGTCTTTCGGCCGCTCACAGTCCCGGTATTGGCGCGTATCGCAGGCGCCCGGGGTACGCCGTTCGGGCACGGATTATCGAGCGGCTCCATCTGCCGTTATGGGCGCTTGCCGGGTAGGGAGTCGTCGACGCTGATCGCCGATTATGCCGGTGATCCTGTCAAGTTGGGTCCTTCACCGGCATAACGCTGCCGGTCCCTGTCCCCAGCTTCGACGCGCTGGAGGAGCTGGTCGTAGATGTTGACCAGATGGGTCTGGTCC
>JBIOUX010000123.1:0-7806 GCA_044867425.1 Acidimicrobiia bacterium
GAGGATGGTGCGGAGTGCGGTGTTGCCTTTCCGTGCTCGCCCGGAGCGCCGTTTGCCGGCCGACTCGTGGTTGCCGGGGCACAGGCCTGCCCAGGACGCGAGATGGTTGGCGGTCGGGAAGCGGCTCCTGTCGACCCCGATGCGCCCGGCGCAGGTCCGGGATCTTACGGCGGAGGTTGGTGCGGGCCTTGTCCGCTGCCACCCGCGGGTCCCGCTCCCCGGCGATCAACGCCTCGAGCATCTCCCGGCACGACGTCCCCAGCTCGTCCGAGGCCACCGAATCGAGCTTGATGCCGGCGTCCTCCAGCACCTTCGGGATGCGCTGGGTCTCCCGCACCCGCTCCCGACGATCTTGGTCCGAGACCGGGTCAGGTCCCGGAGCCGGGCCACGTCCCGAGGCGGCACGAAGCTTCCCCGCAGCAGGCCACACTCCAGGAGCTGAGCAAGCCACAGGGCGTCGGCCACCTCCGGCTACCGCCCCGGCAGGTTCTTCGAATGCCGAGCGTTGACCAGCAGCAGCTCCACCCCGGACAGCTCCTCGAGCACAGACCACATCGGTTTCCAGTAGACCCCGGTCGCTTCCATGGCCACCTGCGATACACCCTCCGACCACAGCCAGTCCCGCAACGCCACCAACCCGTCCGGGAACGTCGGGAACTCCCGCACCACCTCCCGGCGCTCCGACCCCTCCCCCGGGGTGCGGACCGCCGCCACCACCGTGTCCTTGTGCACATCCAACCCAGCGCAACGATCGACCAATACGTCCATGGCATCCCCTCTCGACAGCCCAAGGACCGCCCGTCCGGAGAGCCGCCAGAGCACAAAGACTCTGAGACACGTGCACACGGCAACAATCACGGGGGCCTGCGGGCTCCCGCGCCAAGCTTCACTTCAGACTCACGGCACCAGTGGGTATTCCAGCGTCGACAGACGAGCGGCCCACCGCCAGAGTTTCATCCCCACGGGTGCCACCGCCAGGCGGCATCAGAACCTTCACTGCGCCTTTGTCTTCTCGACGGCTCAGCCACTCAGCAGCTTTCCCAGTCTCGTGAGCCCCTCGACCAGGTCCTCGTCGGAGAGGGCGTAGGAGAGCCGGGCGTAGCCAGGACCGCCGAACGCCTCGCCGGGGACGATGGCCACCCCGGCCGCCTCCAGGGCCACCTCAGCCAGCTCCAGGGTCGTCTGTGGCTGCTTTCCGCCGATGTCCCGGCCCAGGACCTCGGCGAAGGAGGGGAAGGCGTAGAAGGCGCCCTCAGGCTCATGGCAGGTCACGCCCGGCATCGCCGAGAGCAGCTCGTACATGCGCCGCCGGCGCCGGTCGAATGCCTCCCGCATCCGGTGGGTGTCGTCCAGCGTGCCGGTGACGGCGGCCAGAGCGGCGGACTGGGACACATTGGAGACGTTGGACGTGGTGTGGGACTGGAGGTTGACGGCCGCCGCCACCACGTCGACAGGGGCGATCATCCACCCCACCCGCCATCCGGTCATGGCGTAGGTCTTGGACACGGCGTTGATGACCACGCACCGGTCGGCCAGCTCGGGGACGGCCACGGGCATCGACACGGCCCGGCGCCCTCCGTAGACGAGGTGCTCGTACATCTCGTCGGTCACCACCCACAGCCCGGCGTCCGCGGCCCAGCGGCCGATGGCCTCCACCTCCTCGGGCGGGTACAGCGCCCCGGTGGGGTTGGAGGGCGAAACGAACAGCAGCGCCTTGGTCCGGGCGGTGCGGGACTCCTCCAGCTGATCGAGGGTGGCCCGGAACCCGGTCGCCTCGCCGGTGGGCACGGGAACCGGTACCCCGCCGGCCAGGGCGATCGACTCGGGGAAGGTGACCCAGTACGGCGCCGGCACCAGCACTTCGTCGCCGGGGTCGAGGATGGTGGCGAAGGCGTTGGCGATGGCCTGCTTGCCCCCGTTGGTGATGAGCACCTGGTTGGCGGTCACCTGGTAGCCGGAGTCACGGGCCGTCTTGGCCGCCACCGCCTGGCGCAGGTCGGGCAGGCCGGCGGTGGGGGAGTAGCGGTGCGAGGCCGGGCGCCGGGCCGCCTCCACCGCCGCCTCCACGATGTGGTCCGGGGTGGGGAAGTCGGGCTCGCCGGCCCCGAAGCTGACCACGCTGATCCCGGCGGCAACCATGGCCTTGGCCCGGGCGTCGATGGCCAGGGTGGCCGATTCGGCGATGGCGCCGACGCGGCTGGAGATGCGGCCGGAGGCGCCGGC
This sequence comes from Acidimicrobiia bacterium, assembly GCA_044867425.1. Lineage (GTDB taxonomy): Bacteria > Actinomycetota > Acidimicrobiia > IMCC26256 > BP-133 > CAWBJP01. The sequence continues at coordinate 2,224 of JBIOUX010000123.1, forward strand.
TGGGGGGCGGGCTTCGGTGCGGGTGGGCTCGGGAGGCATATGTCGATTCGCTTTCCTCGGCGGGAGACCGGATAGTGGCACCCCATGGGTGCCGACATCCCCCACATTACGATCCCGCCCGAGCTGCTCCCGGCCGACGGCCGGTTCGGCTCGGGCCCGTCCAAGGTCCGGCCCGAGGCGGTGGCGGCCCTGGCCGAGGCCGCGGCCGGGTACCTGGGCACCAGCCACCGCCGGCCCGGCGTCCGCCGGGTGGTGGGCCGGGTGCGGGAGGGCCTGAGCCGGTTGCTGGACCTGCCTCCGGGCTACGAGGTCCTCTTGGGCAACGGGGGCGCCACCGCCTTCTGGGACGCCGCCGCCTTCGGGCTCATCGCCTCCCGCAGCCAACACCTGTCCTTCGGCGAGTTCTCGGCCAAGTTCGCCGCCGTGGTGCGGGGCGCCCTCCATCTGAACGACCCCGAGGTGATCGAGTCGGCGCCGGGAACCTGCCCGGAGCCCGTGGCCCGGGCGGGGATCGACGTCTACGCCCTGACCCACAACGAGACCTCGACCGGCGTGGTGGCCCCCGTCGCCCGGCCCCGGGGCACCGATGCCGACCCCGACGCCCTGGTGGTGGTCGACGCCACCTCGGCCGCCGGGGGCGTCCGGGTCACGCCGTCCGAGTTCGACGTCTACTACTTCTCGCCCCAGAAGTGCCTGGCCTCGGACGGTGGGCTGTGGCTGGCCGCCTGCTCCCCGGCCGGCGTGGAGCGCATCGAGCGCCTGGCCGCCTCGGGACGCTGGGCGCCCCCGTCGCTCAGCCTCATGCTGGCCCTGGAGAACTCCCGCCAGGACCAGACCTACAACACGCCCGCGCTGGCCACCCTCTTCCTCCTGGCCCACCAGGTCGACTGGATCCTCGGTCACGGCGGCCTGGAATGGTCGGCCGGCCGGTCGGGAGCCTCCTCCCAGATCCTCTACCGGTGGGCGGAGGCGCACCCCCTGGCGTCGCCCTTCGTGACTGACCCGGCCCGGCGCTCCCCGGTGGTGGTGACCGTCGACCTCGACCCCGCCGTCGACGCCGACGTCGTCTCCGCCAGCCTGCGCCGCCACGGCGTCGTCGACACCGAGTCGTATCGCAAGCTGGGTCGCAACCAGCTCCGCATCGCCTGCTTCCCGGCCATCGAACCCGACGACGTGGCCCGCCTTACCGGCGCCCTCGACCACGTGATCGGTGCCCTCGCCGCCCACCGGGCGTGAGGAATGTTCACCTCACGGTTGACGGGCTGTTACTGAGGCTCTCTAAAGTGTCCCGTGATGAAGGGGAGGTTTGATCGGCGGCTGTTCCTCCGCGCCTCGGTCCTCGCCGCCGGGAGCCTGGCCGCCTCACCCCTCCGGGCCCTGGCCACGCTGGGCGACACGATCGAGCTGACCGGTGAGCCGGTGGCGCTGCGTTCGGCGAACAACGGCGGCTACGGCCCCCTACGGCCGGCCGGACCCGAACTCGCCCTCCCCGAGGGCTTCAGCTACGTCCGCTTCGGGGGCGAGGGGACGCCCATGTCCAACGGGCGGCCGACCCCTCAGGTCCACGACGGGATGGCCGCCTTTCCCGGGCCCCGGGGCACCGTCCGCCTGGTCCGCAACCATGAGGTCGACGGCCGCCGCGCCCCCTTCGCCGCCGAGGCCTACGACCCGACGGCCGGTGGGGGCACCACCAACCTCGTCTTCGACCCGGGATCGGGCCAGTGCCTGGCCTGCCACCCCAGCCTCGCCGGCACGGTGCGGAACTGTGCCGGGGGGCCCACCCCCTGGGGGACGTGGATCTCGTGCGAGGAGACCACCGACGGCACCAGCGATGGCTACGGCAAGCCCCACGGCTACTGCTTCGAGGTGCCGGCCGGCGCCGTCGCTCCCGTCCACGCCCTGCCCCTGCGGGCGATGGGCCGCTTCAAGCACGAGGCGGTCTGCGTGGACAGGCAGCGGGGCGACGTCTACCTCACCGAGGACCAGGACACGGCCGGTCTCTACCGGTTCCGGCCCCGGGTCAAGGGGGCGCTGGCCGCCGGGGGGAGGCTCGAGATGCTGGCCGTCAAGGGCCGGCCCGGCTACGACACCCGCCGGGGTCAGCGCCGGAACGCCGTCCTCCCCGTCACCTGGGTGGAGATCCCCGACCCCGATCCGGCCGACGCCGGCCGGAACCCCCAGGCCGTCTTCCACCAGGGCCGGGCCCGGGGCGCCGCCGTCTTCAGCCGGCTGGAAGGGTGCTTCTGGCACCGGGGACGGGCGGTGATCGTCTCCACCGAGGGTGGCGACGCCGGCCTCGGACAGGTGTGGGAGTACCGGCCCGGCGCCAACTTCCTCTCCCTGGCCTTCGAGTCCCCCTCACGCGACCTGCTGCGCCAGCCCGACAACGTGACGGCCACACCCCGGGGCGGGCTCCTGCTCTGTGAGGATGGGCAGGGCCCCGACCGCATCCAGGCGCTCGATCCGGACGGCCGGCTGTTCGAGTTCGCCCGGAACCGCTTCTCCGACGGGGAGTTCGCCGGGGCCACCTTCTCCCCCGACGGCAAGGTGCTCTTCGTCAACGTGCAGCGCCCCGCCGTCACCTTCGCCATCACCGGCCCCTGGAACCGCGGCTCCCTCTGACCCGGTTCCCCGGGGGCTCGGCCCGGTCGGCCCGGCGGCGCCGGCCCTGCTGCTCAGACGGTGGGCGAATCGCCCCGGTCGACCTCGAACCAGACCCGCTTGCCCCGGGCGCCGGCCTCGACCCCCCAGGCCCGGGACAGCCCGTCCACGATGGTCAGGCCCCGCCCGGCTACGGCGTCCACCCCCGCCCGGCGCCGCGTGGGCAGGAGGGCGCTGGGGTCCTCCACCTCGACGCGGATCACGCTGGGCCACACGAACACCGACAGCTCCTCGGCGTGCCGGGCGTGAAGCAGGGCGTTGGTCACCAGCTCGCTGGTCAGCAACTCGACAACTCCGGTCACCTTCTCGTTGACGTGGTGGTCGCCCAGCACCTGGCGCACGTAACGGCGGGCGGCGCCCGCCGTTGCCGGAGAGCCGCCCAGGGGACTACGTCGGGACACCTGAGGGCTGGTCATCATCATGTCCGAGCTGTTGGGTGCTGCTGTCACCCGCGTTCCTGCCCCCGGGCCCAGGAACCAAACAGGTTCACCCTTCCACCCGTTCGATTCGCCGGAAGTTCACAATGTGCGTGCGGGCTGACGGTGCCTGCGGGGGTGATATGCGATCCCGGATCACGATCGTGGTTGGAGTTCTGGTCCTGATGGCGGCCGGCGCCTCGCCGGCCCCGGCGGCCAGCCCGGTGAGCGCCACCGCCAGCCCCACCGCCGGCACCAACCTGCTCGACGGGGGTCGCCTCGCCGGGCGGGTCCTGGCCATGGTGGAGGGCGGGTCCCGACTCTTCCTGGCCGGCGAGTTCAACGGAATCCGCTCCCCGGCGGCTGACGGCGGCGTCTTCGACGGCGCCACCGGTGGGGCGGTTCCCGGCTTCCCCCGCCTGGGCGACGGCCAGATCAAGGCGGCCGTGGCCGACGGCTCGGGTGGCTTCTACGTGGCCGGGACCTTCACCATGGTCGAGGGCCAGGCCCGGGCGGGCGTCGCCCACTTCGCCGGCGACGGGAAGCTCTCGCCCTGGAGTCCCGACGTCTCACCCCCCGGGACGGTCAAGGCCCTGGCCCGCTCCGCCGCCGGGCCCGTGTACCTGGGCGGCGAGTTCCTCAGCGTGGCCGGCCAGGACCGGCCCGGTGTGGCCGCCGTCGACGGCGTGTCCGGGGCCATGCACACCGGCTTCGCCCCCACCCTCGGGCCCACCGTGGCCCGTGCCCTGGCCCTGTCGCCCGACGGCTCCCGCCTCTACGTGGGCGGCCGGGTGGACCCCGGCGGCGGCGGCGCCCGGCGGGGCATGACCGCCCTGCGGGCGGCGACGGGAGCCACCGAGGCCTGGGACCCCGACGTGGTCGGCCGGGTTGACGCCCTGGCCGTGGCCCCCACCGACGGCCGCATCTACGTCGGGGGGGATTTCAACCGGGTGGGCGGGGCCCCCCGGCTGTACCTGGCCCGCCTCGACCCGGTGAGCGGCGCCCCCGACCCCTGGGGGGAGGGAGCGGATGGCCCGGTGGCCGCCGTGGCCATCTCCTATGACGGGAACAAGATCTTCGCCGGCGGCGAGTTCACCAACCTCGGAGGGCTGCGCCGCCGCCATCTCGGCGCCCTGGACGCCACCACCGGGGCGGTGCTCGCCTCGTGGGACCCGGGCGCCGACGGCCCGGTGGCCGCCCTGGCCGGGGCGGGTGACGGTTCCCTCCTCTACGTCGGCGGGGCCTTCGCCCTGCTGGCCAGCAGCAGCCGTCCCGGCCTAGGGGCGCTCGACCAGGCCACCGGGGGGGTCGCCGACGGTTGGGTGCCCGACAGCGGGGGGACGGTGGACACCCTGACCGTCTCGGGGTCCCGTGTCCTGGCCGGAGGCCGGTTCGGGTCGGTGGTGGAGCGACCCCGGGCCTACTTGGCCGCCCTGGCGGTGGCCGGCGGCACCCTCGACTCCGGCTTCCCCACCCAGACCGACGGGCCGGTGCGGGCTCTGGCCCTCAGTCCCGACGGCGGCCGCCTGTACCTGGGGGGCGATTTCGGGGCGGTGGCGGGCACGCCCCGCCCGAGTGTGGCCCTGGTCGATCCGGCCTCCGGCGCCGTCGATCCCGGCTTCGTGCCCGCCATCCCCAACGGGCCGGTGCGGGCCCTGGCGCTGTCACCCGACGGGGCCCGGCTCTACATCGGCGGCGCCTTCGACTCGGTGGCCACCCCCAACGGCCCGGTGTCCCGTCCCGCCCACCTGGCCGCCCTCGACGCGGCCACCGGCGCTCTGGTTCCCGACTGGGCTCCCCCGCCCGACCGGGGCGGCGCCTACACCGGCCAGACCGGCCGTCCCACCGCCGGGGTGGTGGCCGTCGTCAACGCCCTGGCCGCCTCCGCCGACGGGTCCCGGGTCTATGCCGGCGGGTCGTTCCTCGACATCGGCGGGCGGTCCGGGCTGGTGGCCCTGTCCGCCACCGACGGGAACCTCGTCCCCTGGCAGCCGGAGATGGACCGGCCCGTCAACTCCATCTTCGAGTCGACGTCCGACAAGCGGACCTTCTACGTCGCCACCGGCGGCTTCGGCGGGGAGGTCCAGACCTTCGACCCGGCCGCCAAGGCGGCGTCGGTGTGGCACCGCCACTTCGACGGCGACGCCACCGCCGTCGTCGCCTCGCCCGCCACCGTGTACGTCGGCGGCCACTACGACTACGTGTGCGAGGGCTGCGGCCCGATGGGCGGCCGCCCCGGCGACGACTTCCGCCGCCACATGGCCGCCTTCGACGCCGCCACCGGCGCCCTCGACCCGTGGGCGCCGGTGGCCAACACCAAGACGGGTCCGTTCTGCGCCGCCCTGGGGGGGTCGCACCTCTACATCGGCGGCGAGTTCACCCGCATCAACGACCTGCCCCAACCGGGGCTGGCCCAGTTCCCGGGAACGCCCTAGGGACTAGGCGCGTCGGCGGGCCGCCGCCCGAGCGACCGCCCCCAGGCCGGTGCAGGCCAGGCCCAGTCCGG
>JBIOUX010000124.1:0-5263 GCA_044867425.1 Acidimicrobiia bacterium
CGCCGCGGCGGGATCGGTGACGACCCGGACTCGCCCCTCCACGAGACCCGGGGAGGCGGCGACGCCGGTGAGCGAATCGACCCGCTCGGCGGCGACGATGGGCCGGGCGTCGGCGGCTCCCGTCCAACAGGGGGAAGCCAGCTCGAGCCCCTGGTAGCGCGCCCGGATCGCCCGCCGCTCCTCCACCAGGCCCTTGGCGTCGGCAGGGAAGGCGCCCGTCAGCTCGTCGACGGTGAGGAGGAAGACGTCCTCGGGATCGACGAGGACGCTGCTGGCGGCCAGCAGGGCGCCGATCTGGCGGGCGGCAGCCCGCCCGACGTCGATGCTCTGGAGGAAGGCGACCTTGCCGACGCCCCGCAGCGGCAGGTACCGGGCGACGAGGCGCAGGAGGAGGCGAGCCTGGTACCGGCGGGCTCGGGGGAGGCCAACCAGCAGCCCGGCTTCGAGCTGGGACCGTTCCGCCGCCCGGGTCCGGACGGTGCGGGCGGGGTCGACGTCGTCGCCCACGCTGCGGTAACCGGCGACGAGGTGGCGTACGGGAGCGGGGTCCTCCCGCCACACCCTCCCGGAGATCTCACCCTCGTGGGGTCCGTGATAGCCGTGGCGGGCCAGGAAGGCGTCGAGGCTGAGGCGGTCCCGGGACACCGCCCACAGATCCTGGATCACCGCCGTCTCCTCGTGGGAGCCGTGCCCGGTCATGAGCTTGGCGCCGTCAATCCGGGCGGCCTTGGCCAGCGCGCCCACCTGCTCGTAGAGGGGCTGGATGCCACAGGCCACGTTGATGGCCTGGAGGGCGAGGGTGTCGCGGAAGCGCTGGGCGGCAGCGGCCAGCTGCTCCTTGGCGCCGGCCAGGTCGAGCGACCCGTGGCGGGCGATCTCACTCCGCCACCAGGCTTCGGTGTCCCGGCGGGTGCGGTGCATGACGGAAGGGATCCGCAGGAAGGTGGCGGGCAGCTTGGCCGCGCACACCGGCCAGCGCCGGCGCGACGGCCGGCTGACGTAGTTGGGGGGCACGAACCCGAACACATCCCGGGCGATCCCTTCACCGGTCACGCCCGGGATCAGGTCACCCATCTCGCAGAAGAAGTCGACCCGCCCGGCGACGCGACCGAAGAAGATGTTGATGACCCGGTCCTCGGGGTCGTCGGGAATGACGGCCTGCGAGGCCGGGAGGGCGCCCATGGCCAGAAACGGCGCCCGGGCGCCCAGCTCGCCGGCCGGGCCCCAGAAGCTCCACCCCAGCGGTGTGGCCACGCCGGGCATGGCCTCCGCCAGGTTGATGGTGCTCCAGGACGCGTCCGGCTTCGACCGGCTGTTGAGCACGTTCTCGGCTTCGCCCACTGTGTCTCTCCCCCCGGGCAAGACGCTACCAGCGCGAGTGACAAGATCGTACAAGTGTCGTACAATCCTCCCCGTTTGTCTAGGGGAGGTGCCGGAGACGTGGGCCCAGCCTGGCGACGGATGGCGACGGTGGTGGCGGTTGCCCTGGTAGCGGGCAGTTGCGGCTCGCGCCTCACCCGGGCCGAGCTGGAAGCGGCCAATGGGGCACTGGTCCCCACGGCCACCGCCGGCGAGGCGGCGACCGCTCCTGTATCGCCAGGCGGGACGGAGCCGGCCGAGACTGCCCAAGCAGGTGGCGTTGACGTCGACGCCGGCTCGGCGGCCACCGCCTCCCCCCAGCTGGCGAGCCCGAACGGCGGGACGGCCGGTGCGGGGACCGTTCGCACCGCGGCCGGCGCCGCTTCGGCCGTCCCCTCCGCCGTCTCCGAGTCCCGCCCTCCTTCGGAGGCGCGGGCACCGGCGGCCGGCGCATCGGTTCCCGCACCCGCGCCGGCGCCGGCCACGGCCGGCGAGATCCGCCTGGGATCGGTGGGCGTGGCCTCCGGGCCCATCGGCGCGGCGGTGGCGCCCATCGCCGAGGGAGCCCGGGCGTGGGTCGCCGACGTCAACGCCCGGGGCGGGATCGCCGGCCGGAAGGTGCGCCTGTTCCAGGCCGACGACGGCGGGGACCCGGCCCGGTCGGTCGCCATCGTCAAGCGCCTCGTCGAACAGGAGAAGGTGGCCGCCTTCTACTCCAACTTCATGGTCACCACCGAAGAGGCGGTGGTGCAGTACCTCGACGACCATCAGGTGCCGGCCATCGGCGGCTGCTCGTGCTCCTCGGCCGTCGACGCCAGCCCCATGCTCTTCCCCATCGGGCCGGGAGCCCCGCTGGGGGAGGCGTGGGCCCACGTCCTTCCCTTCCTCACCCAGACCGACAAGCGGAAGGTTTCCTTCATGTACTGCCGGGAGGCGGCCAACTGCAGCGTCATGCACAGCTTGATGCGGGACATCGCCGACCAGGCCGGCTTCACCATCGTCCATTCGGCCCAGGTCTCCATCGCCCAGCCCGACTTCACCGCCGAGGTCCTGGCCGCCAGCAACGCCGGCGCCGAGGTGATCGTCGGCCTCGTGGACAACGCCACTCTGGTGCGCATCGCCAAGTCGGCCCATCGCCAGGGCTACGACCCGACGTTCTCCATCCAGCAGTCCGGCTTCGACGACGCCCTGCTGGCCCAGGCCGACGAGGTGGAGGGTTTCGTCACCGCCGGGATCGTCCCCGACCACGACAACTCTCCCAAACTGGCCGACTACCGGGCCGCCCTGGCCCGCTACGTGCCTGGTGGGCGGCGGGCGACCATCAGCGCCGGGGCCTGGGTGGGCGGCAAGCTCATCGAGCACCTCGGGGCGTCGCTGCCCCCCGAACCGACACCGGCCAGCTTCCTCAATGCGCTCCACGCCCTGAAGGGCGAGACCCTCGGCGGTCTCATGCCGCCCACGACCTACGAAGCCGGCACGGGACACGCCCGCACCAACCTGTGCATCATCCCCGTCACGGTGCGGAGCGGGAAGTTCGTGGCTGCGAAGGGTGACGAGTTCACCTGCGCCCCCGGGTGGAAGCCCGTGGGGACCTGATCCCAGAAGGAGCACCGGCCCATGCGCAGGATCCGACCGGAGGACGACGGGCGCCATGAACCGCCGCCCGGCGCTGACGAGCGCTGGCAGGAGAGCTGGGCGCTGGCCTGGCACGACCCGCTGCGCCGGGCCGGAGGGATCTACCACGTCGGCCTTCAGCGGGTCCGGGGTATCGCCGACGTGTGGAGCTGGGTGGCGGTCGACGGGTCGGTGGTGGGGAAGTTCCAGTCGCTCACCCTGCCCCTGCCCGACCCGGCCCACGACCTGCCGGATTTCCAGCTCGGCGGCCTGTCGGTGACCGTCAAGGAGCCGCTCCGGGCCTGCGCCTTCCAGGCCGTCTACGACACCGCCCGGGTGGACGTGACCTACGAGGCGTTCGTCGAGCCCTTCGCCTTCTCCCTCGATGCCGCGGCCTCGAGCGTGGGCAAGGACCACTACGAGTCGATGGGCCGGGTGGACGGCACGGTGACGACGGGCGGGGGAGAGGTCGCCGTGAGCGGCTTCGCCTGGCAGGACCATTCCTGGGGTCCCCGGCGCTGGACCGACATCCTTTCCCACCGCTGGATCTGCGCCAACTTCGGCCCCGACCTGTTCATGTCCGTGCTCACGGTGGTCACCGCCGCCGGCCGGTTCCCCATGGGCTTCGTGTACGACTCCGGCACCTTCCACGGGCCGGCCCGGGTCGATGTGGGAGCGCAGGTGTCAGACGACGGCCATTCGCCGCAGCGGTGCGACGCCCGCATCTGGACCGCGACCGGGCACGGGTACCACCTGACCGGGACCGTGGACGTCGCCAGCCCGAGCAGTCACGAAGGCGGGTTCTGGTTCACCGACGGGCTCGCCACCTTCGAGCTGGGCGGGCGCCTGGGGGCGGGCATCCTCGAGGTCCACGAGCTCTCCGGTCCGGCTCCCTGGCACCTGGGCCCGCTCGGCCTCACCTGAGGGCGGGCTCAGGGCTCGTTCAGGGACATCCCCGATACCGCCGCGCCAGGAACGCCCGCATCATGGCGATATGAGAAGTCACCGGTTCTTCATTCCCGCCCTGATGGCAGTGGTGATCGTGGTCGCCGGGATCGGCGTCGTCCCCCGTGCGATCAGGACTGCCTACGAGCGCCGCTACTGCACCTCAACGTGGCGGGCGGGCCAGGAAGCCCGCTGGCAGATGATCGAGTTGAATCAGAGGGCGGAGGCCGTCGGCCAGCCAGCCCCCTACGGGATCGTCGCCACCGGGGGCCCGTGGTCGACCGGGGACGAGTACCTGCGCCACTGCCTGGCCCGCCAGAAGGAGCTCCGGACCGGTCTCCTCGGTCTCTGGTCGGAGGACCCGAAGGACTGACTGGGACGTGCCGTAGCTTCAACCGGCTGACGGCCCGGCTTGGGCCTCGTCGACCAGCGCTTGGAGGTCGATTCCTTCTTCGGCAAAGGCCCAGGCGCGCTCGGCTCCGTCGTGGTTGAAGCCCCAACGGGGTCCCGGCCCTGGCGGGTGGCGCTCGACGAGGAGTGCGATCACCGCGTCGAGAGCACTGCTCGGGAAGTCCACCCGGACGGTGTTGCCCCAGGGCTTCTCGAGCTCAGGCAGGGGAGCGGCGGGAAGGGTCACGCCCCGGCGGGCGAGGCCCTCGACGACCGTGTCCCGGGAGATGTCGAGGTCCCGCACCCGCAGCCACTCGCGGTCGTCCCACAACAGGGAGAGCAGGAAGTCGACGCTGCTGACCCGACCGGTACCGAGGGCATGGGCGAATCCTTCGGCCCGGCCTTCGGCGCGGTACCAGGCAGGATTGGGCTGGACGCCCTGCTGTTCCGTCTCACGTCGTGGCTGCGGATCGCTGCGCTCCAGGCGGTCAAGGTACGCCTCCTCGAACCGGGCGGCGTCGAGGCCGGCCTCTTCCAGCGCCCGGCGGGCGGTGTCGTCAGCGTCGCCGCGGAGTATGGCGAGCAGGCCGTGCTCGGGACCCATCCAATGGTGACCGAGGCGCTGCGCCTCGTCGGCGGCGGCCCTGAACACCCGAAATCCGCTCATCCGGCGATCGTAGGTGTGTGGGTCGGGTCACCGCCTCCGTTTCTAACGGCACACTTGGTTGCGGGCCGCGGTGGCTTTGCGTTCGGAGTGGTTCCACCCCGCCCAGCCTCCCTCAGCCTTGGCGGGGACCCCGCAGACGTGGGCCAGCACCTCGGCCTGCGTGGCCGCATCGAGGCGGGGGAGTGTACGGACCAGCTCGGGGATGGCGTCATCGGACAGCTCGAACAGGTAGGAGGTGTCGAAGCGGCCGGTCCGCTCGGCCAGCGCCACGTTGCGCCGGACCACGAG
>JBIOUX010000125.1:0-2881 GCA_044867425.1 Acidimicrobiia bacterium
CTTCACATCGGCGAACAGCACCGTCACCTGCTTGCGCTCACCCTCAGGACGGGAGCCGGGGTCCCGCACCGGGGCAGTCGGGGCCACAGGGCCCAGCGGGTGGCCGCAAGCGCCGCAGAACCGGTCGCTGGGTTCGACCGGCGTCTCACACTCCGGGCAGGCCCGGGTCTGCGGTGCGCCGCAGCTGGCACAGAACCGCGCCCCTTCCCGGAGGTCCGCACCGCAGGCGGGACAGGGAAGGGCCATGCCGGAGAGTCTCGTCTCCCGGAGCGGCCCGGGAAAGGTGGGGCGTGGATCAGGGGCGCTGTCGCCGATTGCCAGTCGTGAAAACTGAGGGTCCTTGGTGGGCGTAGCTCAGCCGAGAAGGTCGGCGGGTGACGGGTTGTCGGGCCATAGGGGGTAGCTCCTCGCAACTACGTCGCTCACGGCGACGACCGTACCGGCGGGCTCAACCGCTACGCACGCACTGGCCGATGATCGGCCGGCGGAGGTCGCCGAACTCCAGAGGCTGAGCCAGTTCGGACGAGGGCTGAGGGAGACCGGGCTTCGAAGCCACATGCCTTCGGAGGGCGACCAAAATGCGACCAAAAAATGCCCCTGTCCTGCGTTTCCGCAGGTCAGAGGGATAAAAGGTGGTGAGCCGGCCTGTACGCCGGAAAATGGCCGGGCGCGGCGTCGACCACCCTGCGTAGGTGCTAGTCATTTGCGGTTGATGCTGGAAACAGCCGTTGAGTTGCTTCTTCGCAGCGCCCTGCCCCCTGTTGACGGTTGCGGTTGCTTCTCACCGTGGGCGGTCGCTTTCAGACCTCCCGCGGACAATACGCGGACATGTCGGCCAGTTCCGCGCCTGGCGGAGTCAACCGACAGCTGGAGAAAGAGCCTTGGTCAGCGATCTGAGCACCATGGAAGCCACCCACGCACAGGTTGCGGCGACCGGGACCTAAACCCGCTGTGAGTCCTCCGGGGGCTCCGCTGAGTGAGCTTCAGTCCACTCGGTCCAGGTGGCGGGGCATGTTTTGTCCACGGGGTGTGCTCACGTCCGCCTGGGTCGCCCGGGCAGATTCCCAATGGACTCCCATAACGGGGAGGCCTTGCGCCCGTTGGTTAACTGGCGTCGCGGTCTAGTTCGTGTTCGAGCGCCGCGGATCCAGCTGGAGAGGGAGGGTTCACCTACTTATCCGGTGGACGGGGTCGGAACAGGACCAGCGGACTGCGCGGTCCGTCGGTTTCGTCGGGTGGGAGATCGATGACGGCGACAACGGGGAGGCCGGGGCGGACCGCCTCTGGAGGGCAGTCGATGACCATGGACACGACCCGGATGCCTTCATCGAGGTCGACGAGCGCGTGGACGTAGGGGATCTGGTCGGTGAACGCGGCCACGATGGCGCGGTGGACGACCGTGGCGGCGTGGACCGTTCCGGTGCCCGCGACGGCGACCAGCTCGAGGTCGTCGCGCAGACAGGCGGGGCAGTAGGGCCGCGGATAGGACTGCCAGGCGCCACAGCCCGGGCAGCGGGGAAACGAGAGGCGCCCGGCGGCCGCGGCGTCGAAGAATGGCTGGCTGGTGGTGGTGGGCAGTGGTCGTTTCACCGGGGCCGGTTCCCGAGCACGAGCGAGCACTGCTCACCGAAGACGCCGCCGTTGCCGTTGACGAAGGCCAACTGGCAATCCGGAACCTGGTTCGGGCCCGCCGTCCCCCGCAACTGACGCACGGCCTGGATGAGGTGGGTGGCGCCACCGGCGACGCCGGCTTGGCCCATGCACAGCTGTCCACCGTTGGTATTGATCGCCGGTCGTCCTTTCGGCCCGAAGTCGGCCGTGGCGACGAACGGGCCCCCATCGCCCTTGGCGCAGAAGCCGGCGTCTTCGAGGGTGAGGATGACGGTGATGGTGTAGCAGTCATACAGCTCGGCGACGTCGATGTCGGCGGGTTCGACGCCGGCCATGGCGTACGCCCGGCGGGCGGTGTCGACGACCGGGGTGTGGAGCAGGTCGGGCATGTGGGCGATGCCGGCGTGACTGATCCGTTCGGCGAAGCCGAGGAGCCACACGCCGGAATGGGGAGCGTCGGCGGCCCGGTCAGAGGTGGTGACGACGAAGGCGCTGGCCCCGCTGGCGGGGCGCACGATCTCCAGCAGCCGGAGCGGGGCGCAGACGAGCGGGGAGGTGAGGACGTCGTCGACGGTGACCGGATCCCGGTGCAGGGCCAGGGGATTCCCGGCGGCGTTGCGGCGCTGGGCGACGACCACCGCCGCCCGCTGCTCGTCGGTGGTGCCGTAGCGGACAGCGTGCCGGTCGGCAGCGAGCGCGTAACCGGTGGTCGGCCCGGCCCGTCCGTACACCCCCTCGAACTCGATGATCGGCAGTCCTCGCCAGCCCGGCCCCCGGCCGGGCGCCCAGCGACCCCGGGTCTCGCCCAAAAGGCACAGGACGGACGTGCACGCGCCGACGGCGATGGCCGCGGCGGCACGCCAGACCATGCCGGCGGCGCTGGCCCCGCCCAGGTCGACCAGATCGCAGTAGGTGGGAGTGACGCCGAGGTACTCGGCCACCATGGCCGGGAGGGTGATCTGAGCTCCGGCCATGGTGGTGGCGACGAGGAGGCCGTCGATGTCGCCGGGCAGGCACCCGGCGTCGAGCAGGGCCTCCCGGGCGGCGCCGGCGATCAGCTCGAAGTGGGTCAGCTCGGTGGTGGGGGTGCCCGGCAATTCGGCGATGCCCACAACGGCGGCCAGAGGGGTGCGCACGGCGGTGCCGCCCACGGCCTCAGCCGACGACATCGGCGAGTCCGGTGCTCACGGTGCCCGCCCGAGCCTCGTCGACCCACCGGCTGAGCACGAGGAGGTCCCGGTAAGCGCCGGTGCGGTCGCGGACGTGGTCG
>JBIOUX010000126.1:0-21501 GCA_044867425.1 Acidimicrobiia bacterium
CGTGGCCTTCCAGCCCGTCACCCACTCGGGCCGCCACCTGACCTTCGACCCGCTCGACCGGGTGACCAACGCCGATGTCATCCACGGCCTGGCCGCCCAGCGCCCTACCTGGCCGCCGCCGCCCGGGCCGTGCGATCCGGGCTCGCCGGCTACCGCCTGCTGACGGCCGTCAAGGGTTGACCCCGGTCTGGGGGTGGCCGTGACGGGGCCCAGGTCACCCCGGCTGCTGACGGCGCGCCGGGCCTCGACCGCTCCGAGTGGGTGACGACGGTCGCCGCCTTCGTCATCTCGTCGGCGTGCTACGTCCGGTGGGGCCACCCCTACCTGGCCCGGGGCGTCGTCGGCGACCTCGTGGGGCTGGCGCTGCTCTCCGCCGTGGCGTGGACCCGCCGCCGCCTCCGCCACGAGGCGCTGGCCTGCCTCCTGTTGATCGCCGTCGTGGTCGCCATCGATCCCGAGTGGCCGCTGGCCATCGCCGACACCGCTTGGTGGTTGGCCGTGGTGCTGGCCGTCGCCGGTTACCTCGCCGTCCGCCTCCGGGTGGGGACCGGGGAGCACCGACAATCCGAGCCCCCCTGACGGTCCCGGGCGCCGCCCGGTCTCGCTCGCCGACGTCGACGTCTACCTGCAAACGTCTCGCCGGGGCCGGTCCAGCGGCGACGGTACACTCCCTCGCCGGCCGCGTCCGACGGCTTCGGTGGGGTGAGGCGCGCTGTGAACCGTTTCCCGTCCGAACAGTTGCGTCTCCGGCTCTCCGAGATCCTGCCGCGGTTGACGAACGCCATCCCGCGCCGGTGGCTGGTCACGCTGAACCGGTTTCCGGTCCTGCGGACGTGGGCCCGTTCGGGCGCTGACATCGTCACCCGGCACACGACACCAGCCGGCGTCCGGCCGGTGGTCCTCCCCGCCGGGCCGCTACAAGGCCTTCGGCTCGTGCTCGACTTCGAACACGCCGGCGAGCGGGCGATCTGGCTCAACACCTACGAACCATGGGTGCAATCCAAGCTCGTCGAAGTCGTCCGGCCCGGTCACCTTGTCTTCGAGGTGGGCGCGTACATCGGGACCTACGCGCTCATGATCCGTCGCCTGGCCCCGGGTTCCCGGGTCATCGCGCTGGAGCCGGATCACCGCAATCGCAGCCGGCTCCAGGAAAACCTCGCCCTGAACGACGCCGATGACGTGGTGGTGCTGCCCGAGGGCGTGGGCGCCGAGGAGGCAACCGTGCGCTTCACGAGCGCGGCAATGCACGGCCATATCGGAGAAGGGGACGAGCGGGTGCGGACGACGACGCTCGATGCGCTCGTCCGCGAGTACGGCATCCCGGACCTCGTCCTCATGGACATCCAGGGGGCGGAGGCCGCCGCGCTCCGAGGCGGTCGGGATCTCCTGCACGCACGTAGAACGACGTGGCTGGTCGAGCTCCACGGCGACAAAGGAGCGACCGCCGCCGCGGCACTCGAGGACGCGGGCTACACGCTCGAGACCCCCGATCCCCGATCCGACGTCGGCCGGCTGCTCCGACACTCGGGACGGACGCACGTCGTCGCCCGGCCGTGACCCGAGCGCTGACCCGACCGGGTCCCGCCCCTCCTGGCCGTGGTCGTGTTGTGGGCCCGGATGCGGACCGGCAGCGTGCTGCAGCCGCCGGCGTCCATGCTCCTCAGGAGTCAGAACAGCCCGGCCAGCCGGTAGAGCACCAGCGAGCCGGCCACGTCCACGGCCACAATGCGGCTGCCGCGCTGGCGCTCGTCGCGGACCCAGCGGGCCTTGGACGACGTGACCCAGTGGATGCAGCTCCCCTGGCGCAGGGTGTCGCCCCGGACCAGGGCCTCCCGGTAGTGCGGCGTGTCGGGCACGGCCAGGCACGCCCCGACGGCGTCGCAGGTCCGCAGCAGCGTCCCCAGGTTGGCCTGGTAGGCGACCCACAGCGGAGCGGCGATGAGATGGTCCCAGCAGCCGTGCTGCCATCGCCGTCGCCGCTGGCGGAGCTGGCGGGGGCGGGACTTCTCGGTCCCGCTCACCGGACCCGGAGGGACGTTCTCCTCACGCTCATGGGAGGGCGCCTTGGCGGCGGCGCCGGGCCATCGACGGGGAACGGAACAGCCACCATACCGTCCACGCGACCTACGAGTGCCCAGCTACGGCGTGTTTGCCGAAGGCCTCGTCCTGGCCGGGGCGAGCTCCTCCTCCCGACTCTCGATGCCGCCGAGCTGGGCCACGCCTGTCGCACCGTGGCCAACCTGGCCACCAAGGTGGCGCCCATGATGCGCATGGTCCACGGCTGAGCTCGGCCACCTCACGGCTCCGCGCCGTGCCCCGCGTCCGGCCGTGGCGCCGGGGTCGGAGCCGCCGGGGCCGCGGCGGTGGTCGTCGTCGCCGGCGGGGCGGCCGGTGGCGGAGCGTCGGACGGCGACGACGGGGACCCGGGCGCCGAGGGCGCCAGGTACTGGTGGACCACGCGCCTTCAGATCGACGGCGGCGCGGTGGGACTTGAGTCACCATCGACCGGCGCCCGCCGAACCACTACCGTCGAGGTGCTGGGCGGAGGCACTCCGAGGGGGCCATGGGTGCGGAGCGGTGGACCGACGAGCGTCTCGACCTCCTGCGGGCCGAAGGTGACCCGCCCGGCGACGAGGTCGTGGTCCGGTTCTTCGCCGAGCGCAGCTCGCTCGCCCCCCGGGAGTGCTTCGGCCTCCTCGTCCGCCACGGCGACGTGCCCGAGGAGGAGCGTTCGCCGGCGCTGGCCGCCTACCTCGACGACGAGCCGCCGCTGCCGTCGTGGGTCGACGCCGCACACCTCAGGCGGGGCGAGGAGGTCTTCTGCGAGTGGGGGCCCCTGGTCGGCGCCTCGCTGTTCTGCGCCGCCCTGCCCGAGGCCTACGCCGGCGCCAAGGGCGTGCAGGTGCTGCACCTCACCGCCCGCCTGGCCACCGACCCCCGCCGGCGGATCTACGAGACGGCCCAGATGCTCATCGACGCCATGGCTCCCGGCGGCCTCCAGGTCGGAGCCAGGGGCTACCGGGAGGCCCGCCGGGTGCGGCTCATGCACGCCGCCGTCCGCCACCTCATCGAGCACGACCCGGCGGTGACGAAGACGTGCGACCCGTCCGTCACCGCTCCCCACTGGTGCCACGCCTGGGGCGTCCCCGTCAACCAGGAGGACCTCCTGGGGACGCTCATGACGTTCACGGTGGTGGTCTTCGACGGGCTCCGGCGCCTGGGCGTGCCCCTCTCCGACGACGACGCCGGGTGCTACCTCCACGCCTGGAATGTCGTCGGCCACCTGATCGGCATCCGGGAGGACCTCCTGCCCCTCGACCTGGCCGACGCCGAGCAGGCATGGGGGGCGATCCGCAAGCGCCAGACGGCCCACAGCCCCGAGGGGGTGGAGATGACGGCCGCCCTCGTCGGCCTGCTCCAGGAGCAGATGCCGCCGGGACTGCACCACCTCCCGCCCACCCTCATCCGCTACCTGGTGGGCGACGAGGTGGCCGACCTCCTCGCCGTCGACGCGCCGAGCCGCATCGAGGACGTCGAGCTGAGCGCCCTGCGGCGGGCCACGGCCCTGGTGGGACGCGACGCCGAGCACGACCGGGTGGTGCGCGAGCTGGGGGAACGCCTCGGCCGGCTGATGCTCGAGGCCTTCCTGGTCGCCGAACGGGGCGGCCGGCGGGCGGCCTTCACCCTGCCCGACGAGCTCGCCGACCACTGGGGCGTCGGCCGCCCCGGCCCCGACGCCGCCCCCGCGAACGAGGAGGAACCCTGATGCGCACCCGGGTCGCCGTCATCGGTGGGGGAATCGCCGGCCTGAGCGCCGCCCACGAACTGGGCGAGCGGGGCTTCGACGTGGTGGTCTACGAACACCGGGGCATCCCCGGCGGCAAGGCCCGCAGCGTGCCGGTGCCCGGCTCGGGCACCGACGGCCGGGCCGACCTGCCCGGCGAGCACGGCTTTCGCTTCATCCCCGGCTTCTATCGCCACCTCCCCGAGACCATGACGAGGATTCCCTACCGGGACGGCCGGAGCGTGGCCGACAACCTCGTGGCCACCACCCGGGTGTCCATCGCCCGGGTGGGCGCCCCCGAGATCCTCGCCCCCACCCACTTCCCGATGTCGCTCTCCGACCTCCGCCTCGACTTCGACGACGTGTACATCAGCGCCACCGAGATCCCGCCCAAGGACCTCGAGCACTTCACCCGCTGCCTGCTGGTCATGCTCACCAGCTGCGAGGAGCGCCGCTTCGGCGAGTTCGAGTACCAGAGCTGGTGGGACTTCACCGACGCCGCCCAGCGCTCGGAGGCGTACCAGAACTTCTGCGCCGACGGCCTCACCCGCACGCTGGTGGCGGCCAAGGCCCGGGAGATGAGCGCCCGCACCGGCGGCGCCATCCTCCTCCAGATGCAGTTCGACATGGCCAAGGCGCACAACACCGTCGACCGCCTGCTCAACGGGCCCACCAACGACGTGTGGATCACCCCCTGGGTCAACTACCTGCGCACCCTGGGCGTGGACTACCGACTCGACACTCCCGTCCTCGCCATCCACGGTGACGGGCAGCGGGTGACGGGCATCACGGTGCAGCGCCCGGGCCGCCCCGACACCCACGAGGAGCAGGCCGACTACTACATCGCCGCCGTCCCCGCCGACGTCATGGCGGCCATGCCCCTCGACGACGACCTGCGCAAGGCCGAGCCCTGCCTGGAGGGCATCGCCCAGCTGCGCACCCGGTGGATGACCGGCGTCCAGTACTACCTGCGCACCGACGTCACCCTCCAGCACGGCCACACCATCTACATGGACTCGCCCTGGGCCCTCACGTCGCTCTCCCAGCACCAGTTCTGGCCCGACGTCGACCTCGGCGCCATGGGGGACGGGCGGGTGCGGACCATCCTCTCCGTCGACGTCTCCGACTGGGAGACGCCCGGCCTCAACGGCAAGCGGGCCATGGACTGCACCCGGGAGGAGATCATCCAGGAGGTGTGGGACCAGGCCAAGGCCCACGTCAACTTCCAGGAACCCCGCCTCGTCGACGACGACCTCCTCTCCGCCTTCATCGACCCGGACATCGGCTGGACGGCAGGGGGGCCGGCCAAGACCACCAACGCCGAGCCCATGCTGGTCAACACGGCGGGGTCCTGGGACCACCGGCCCGAAGCCGTGACCTCAGTGGAGAACTTCTTCCTCGCCTCCGACTACGTCCGCACCCACACCGACCTGGCCACCATGGAAGGGGCCAACGAGGCGGCCCGCCGGGCGGTCAACGGCATCCTTGCCGCCTCGGGGTCGCCGGCGCCGCCGTGCGAGCTGTGGAAGCTGCACGAGCCCGAGGAGCTCGCCCCCGTCCGGGCCCTCGACCGCCACCGCTACCACCGGGGCGAGCCCAACGCCTTCGCCGGCTGATGGCGCCGGAGGCCGCCACCCCGTGAGCACCACCCCGTGAGCACCCCCGCCGGCGCCGGCAGCATGGTGGCCGTCCTCTTCACCGACCTCGTCGGCTCCACCGAGCTGCTCGAACGCCTGGGCGACGACGCCGCCGAAGCCGTGCGCCGCACCCACTTCGGCCTGCTGCGGGCGGCCGTGGCCCGCACCGGCGGCCAGGAGGTGAAGAACCTGGGCGACGGGCTCATGGTCGTGTTCCCGAGCACCATCGCCGCCGTGTCGTGCGCGGTGGCCGTCCAGCACGCCGTCCGCACCCACAACGAGCACCACCCCGCCGAGGCCTTCCTCGTGCGGGTGGGGCTCCAGGTGGGCGAGCCCATCCGTGAGGAGGACGACTACTTCGGCACCCCCGTGGTGGTGGCCAAGCGGCTCTGCGACGCCGCCCAGGGCGGCCAGATCCTGACCTCCGAGCTGGTGCGGGACCTCATCGGCACCCGGGGCGGCTTCCCCTTCCGGTCCGTCGGCCCGGTGGCGCTCAAGGGCCTGCGCCAGCCCCTCCCCGCCGTGGCCGTGGCCTGGGAGGAGCTGCCCGACGTGCCCCCGCCGGCCGGGCCCGCCGCCACCCCGCCCGCCGCCGCCGTCCCGTCCGCCGACACCGGCGCCACCGCCGGCGGCACCCCGCTGGTGGCCGACACGGTGCGGTCCCGGCTCCTCACCTCGTCCCGGACGCCGTTCGTGGGCCGGGAGGAGGAGCTCGACCGGCTGCGCTCGGCCTGGAAGGAGGCGCACGCCGGCCGGGGCACGCTCGTCCTCGTGAGCGGCGAGGCGGGCGTGGGCAAGACCCGCCTGGCCGCCGAACTGGCCACCGGGGCCATCGACCAGGGGGCCCTGGTGGTCTTCGGCCGGTGCCACGAGGAGAGCGTGGTGCCCTACCAGCCCTTCGTGGAGGCGCTGCGCCAGCTGGTCGAGGCCGGCGCCGCCCGGGTGCCCTCCGGCCCGGAGGCGCCCGCCGCCCTCGCCGTCCTCCTCCCCGGCCTCGGTGGGCCCGCCGCCGGCCGGGAGACCATGAGCGCCGATCCCGAAGCCGACCGCTACCGCCTCTTCGAAGCGGTGGCCGCCCTCTTCGTCGAGGCGGCGCGGCGCTGGCCGCTGCTCCTCGTCGTCGACGACCTCCACTGGGCCCCCAAGCCCGTCCTGCTCATGCTGCGGCACCTGGTGACGGTCACCGAAGGTGCGCCCGTCCTCATCCTCGGCACCTACCGGGACGCCGAGCTCACCCGGGCCCACCCGCTCACCGAGGCGCTGGCCGCCCTGCGCCGGGACCACCCCCACGAGCGGGTGGCACTGCGGGCCATGACCAGGGCGGAGGCCGCCGCCCTCCTCGCCGCCCGCTCGGCCACGGAGCTCGGCCCCGACGAGGCCGCCATCGCCGAGGTGCTGTGGCGGGAGACGGAGGGCAACCCGTTCTTCCTCGTCGAGATCATCCGCCACCTGATGGAGACGGGGGTCCTGGCCCACCGCGACGGCCGGTGGGTGCTGGCCACCACCGACCTGGCCGGGCTCGAGCTGCCCGAAGGCGTGCGGGACGTGGTGGGGCGCCGCCTCGCCCTCCTCTCCGAGGCCGGCACCCGGGCCCTCACCTACGCCGCCGTCCTCGGCCGGGAGTTCGACTTCGACGTGCTCGCCCGCATGACCGGCGGCGACGAGGAGGAGGTGCTCGCCGCCGTCGAGGACGCCCTCGGCACCCGCCTGGTGGCGGAGGTCCCTGACCGCCCCGTCCCCACCTACACCTTCACCCACGCCCTCGTCCGGGAGGCCCTGCTCTCCGAGCTCAGCCTGGCCCGCCGGGAGCGGCTCCACCTGCGGGCGGCGGAGGCCATCGAGGCCGTCCACGCCGGCGGGACCGAGGCGCAGGCGGCCACGCTGGCGTCGCACTACCGCCAGGCCGGCGTGTCCCAGCACCGCCTGGCGGGGATGGCCGAGGCCGCCGACAAGACCATCGGCTACGCCCTCCAGGCCGGGCAGGCCGCCGCCCGGGTGTTCGCCTGGGAGGAGGCCGCCGCCCACTGGCAGGAGGCCCTCGGGCTCATGGAGTGGCGGGACACCGAGCCCCGCCGGCGGGCCGACCTCCTCGTGCGCCTGTCCGACCTCATGTACGTGACCGGCTTCGACCTGGCCCAGGGCGTCACCTACGGCGAGCAGGCGCTCGCCCTCTACCAGCAGCTGGGCGACGACGGCCGGGTGGCGGCCATGCACTGCCGCCTGGGCCGGGACCTGTCGTCCTTCCCCGACACCATGGACATCCCCGGGGCCCTCGCCCACCTCGACGCCGCGCAGGAGATGCTCGAGGCCAGGCCCGACCCCCGGGCCACGGTGTTCATGCACCTGGCCCGGGCCATGGTGTCGGTGTGGGACCTGCGGGTGGAGGAAGGGCTGCCCTCGGCCCGGGCCACCGAGGAGATCGGCCGCCGGTTCCAGCAACCGGCGGTGGAGGCGGCCGGGGCCACCCTGCACGGGTGGCACGTGCTCGTCCGGGGCCGGGGTGCAGAGGGACTGGAGATGATGGAGGCGGCCTGGCGGCAGGCCGACGCCGTCGACCACCGCTCCGTCGCCTTCAACACCGCCTGGATCCGGGGCTGCTGGAGCAACGTGCTGCTGGACCCGCTCGACGCCGCCGCCTGGATGGAGCGGGAGCTGGGCCGGGCCCGCCTGGCCCAGGCGCCCGTCCAACACCGCATCCTGCGGGGCCAGCTGGCCCTGGCCCGGGTGCTGGCCGGGGACCTGCCCGGCGCCCGGCGGGACCTGGCCGAGGCGGCCGGGTTGGTGCTGGGCACCAGCCTGGCGCCGCCCCTCGAGCTGTGGGCGGGCGACTGGGCGGCGGCCGAGGCGGCGCTGCGGGCCGAGCGGGGCGAGACCGAGGCGCAGATGCGCAGCCGCTGGGAGTGGTGCGGGCTCGGCCGCTGGCTGGCCCGGACCGTCCGCCTGCGGGGGGACCACGCCCAGGCCGACGGGCTGCTGGAAGCGGTCGTGGACGTGCTGGCCGACCGGGGGGTCCGGCCCGTCGAGGTGGCCGCCCGCCTCGACCTGGCGCTCGGTCGCCTGGAGCAGGGGGATGTGGCCGGGGGCCGGGAGCAGCTGGAGCGGATCCGGGCGGTGGTGGAGCGCATCGAGGTCTGGCGGGGCCTGGCCGGCCGCATGGCGCTGGCCGAAGGCGTGCTGTCCTGGAGCGAAGGCGACGCCGGCCAGGGCTCGGCCCGGCTCGCCGCCGCCCTCGACCTGTTCCGCCGGTTCCGCCTGCCCTGGGAGGAGGCGGAAGCGTGGCTGTGGCACAGCCGGCTGCGCTCGGCCGCCGGGGACGCCACGGGGGCCGCCGCCGGCCTCGACGCCGCCCTGGCCGTCTACCAGCGGCTCGACGCCGGCCCGGCGTGGGTGGAACGGGCCCGGTCCGTTGCCGGGAGGTAAGGCGGGGCGACTGGTAACACCCTGCGAACCGGCCGGGCCGACCGACGACCCGGCCATTCGGGGCCGAAAGAGAAAGAAAGAAGACGAAGACGAGGAATCTCTGTCTACCGCAGAGGTCGTGGGCGTCGTAGTCGGAGCGGCTGCCCTCGGTGCAGCCGTAGCTAAGAAAAAGACCGACGAGATGAAGGACAATCCTGTAGTCAAGATGCTCAAGAAGCAAATACCTCAAATTGCGGTGCCTCCGGGTGCATTGGAGCCGATCTGATGATGTCCCGTGTGGAGATCTCAGAGCCAAGCCCGGACATCGCAGTGCTGCTCGGTCGAAGCGCTGACGCGGGGATCGTTCTCGATTATGTGCACGTCAAGCAGGTTGTTCCGGCGGCAACCAGCGAAGTCCATCAACAGGCCCTGCACCTCGCGGTCTGCCATTCCTCAGCGCACAGAAGTCTTCCCCCTCCTTCGGAGCCTTTGACGATTGACGCAGGTCATCCCATCTCAGTGGACGAGTTCTTTGGCCCCGCCTTCGACCGCGAGGGTGCACGGCTGTTGATGCCTGCAGGTCGTGATGTTCAAAGGTCCATCCGCGCCAGGGGATGGCCCGACAACGTCATCGCCGGACCATATACCTGGACCGACCAAGACGATCCCGATCACCCGGTTTGGTTCTTTGACCACTCAGCGCCAGTAGGCGGCTACGCCGTCCTCTTCACGCAGCCACCTCACATGCTCCAAGTCCCCCATTCGGAGGTGCAATCGCTCTTCCTTGCGATCAATCAGAACGTCTTGGGGAGCCCCTCCGAGACTTCCGAGATTTGGGAATGGTCAGTGGACAGCGGCTGGGCGCAATACTTTGAAGACGGTGAGGAGTGGTGGGGTATCGCAGCCTGGACGTTGCGAGTGACAGAAGACCGCCTCGTCGTCGTGTTGGCCTCTGCGACGGACTAGGCCGGGGCGACGCGGAGCGGTCGTTGGCGGCGAGAATGGCAGCGTGCCGAGGTTGCCGCTGAGTCACCGGATTCGCCGGGATGCGATCGTCATCGCCCTCGCCGAGCGGGACGGGGACCGCTGCTGGTACTGCGGCTGCACTTTCGGCGACCGAGAGGACGGCGGGGGCCGCACGCTGACCATCGATCACGTCGAGCCGGTGGCCGACGGGGGCGCCTCGTCCCTGGAGAACCTGCGGCTGTGCTGCTCGACAAAGGGGCGGATGGGAGCCGACGCCTATGCCGCCTCGGAACTGCTCGACCGGCGCCGCCGGCACCTGAAGGAATCTTCATCGTGCCCTCATCCGCCCCTCACGTGGGAGGAAACGCACGTAGGGGTCAACACGTCACGACAAGGAGGGCCACGATGACCCTGATCACGAAGTTCGGCACCGGCCTCGCCGGTGGCCTGCTCACCATCGGTCTGTTCGCAGCTCCGGGAGCGGGTGCGACCATTTCGACCGCCGGCGAATCCGACTCCACTGCGAGCGAGAGCACGGCCCTGTCCACCACCACCGCCGATGACCAGGGCGGTGTGCCGCCGGGTGACTCGCACACCCAGGGCCGTTCGTCGAGCGACCCCGACGGGGACGACAACGGCGGCGCCGACAAGCCGACCTCCGAGGGTGGCGTCGACGCCGATGACCGGGACGGCAACAACGGCTGCGGCAACGACGACGACTTCGAAGACGACAACAACGGCCGTTGCCTCGGCCGGGCCAAGCACGCCGAGGCGTCCGGAGAGGAAAGCGCGCCCGGCTCCTCCGAGTCGGAGGAGCAGACGAAGGAAGGCGCCGCCCAGGACGTCGGGGACAGCGACGAGTCCACCAAGGACGACGACGCCACCGAGGACGAGTCGACGGACGACGACGACACGACGGCAGACACCGGTGACACCGACGACGCCACCGAGACCGGCGACAGCGACGCCGGGTCGAACCTCGACGTCGATGCCGACGCGGATGTGAGCAGCGGCGGAATCGCGGTCGGCGGCGGCCTTCTGGCCGGGCTGTTCCCGCTCTTCAGCTTCGTCCGCAAGCTCCTGATGGGTGCCTGATCGACAACGCTTGCTGGCCGGCGCCGGGTGGAGTTCCGCTCCGCCCGGCGCCGCGGCGCGCCCCTTCGAAGAGCTCCGCTCAATCGCGCTCTGTAGCGGCGGCGACGATCGTTCTGTGCTGCCGTCGGGCGACGAAGGCAGCCCGTTCTCCTAACGTCCGTCTCAGGCGACCTTCGGGCCCGACGTCGACGTCGAAGTCCCGCAGGCTGCCGGCGGTGAGCGTACCGAAGCGCAAATTGTTGAGCCAGAAGATCGTTGCTCAGCAAATAGTTGATGAATCTCCTGTGTTCGGCGGGACGAAGAGCATGCCAGGAAGGAAGACTTGCGATGACCACCGCACAACCCCTCATCGCCCGAAGCCAAGCCACCACCCACCGTATGGGGCCGCGCGACTCGAAGCGTGTCTTCGCCGTCAGCGCCCTCGTCGTAACCCCGCTGGCCTTCGCCACCACGCTGCTCTTGGCGCTGCCCGCTGGCGCGGGGAACGCCGCGATCATCGCCCTCGTGCCGGGCCTGTTTGCCGCCGGTTTCTTTGGCGGCCTCTATAGGCTGGCGATCGCCGTGGAGCGAGACGAGCGCTTGGCGCTTCCCGCCGCCCACCACAACCGGCGCTCGGCCCCAGCCTCTCGAGCAGCCTGACGCCGGGACGCCCTCTCCAAGAGCGGACCGCATCTTTTGCAAGAATCTGCCGCGGTCACACGGCGTACGGCTAGGGGTGATGCCCTTTCCGCAGTTGAGGTCGCCGATTGCGTGATCATCGGACGTCATCCGGCGAATCGCGGCTACCGCCGGGAGACGACGCCGACGGCCCAATCGCGGATAACCACGATTGACCGCGTCAGACGTCTTGCGCTCACGGGATGCCGGGGTCTCACCTCCCCGCCCGGGCCGGGCGAGGGGCGGCGAGCGGTACCTCCGGCGAGGCCGGTATCCCAGCCTTGGCAACTGGGCGAACGCAAGCCGGGCCTCAGACGTCCGCCTCGCGGCTCGCCGACGACGGCGTCACCGCCACCCCAGCGGCTGTTCGATCAGTGCAGTCTCAGTGGCGGGCACGCCTGATGATGGCCCGGAGTTCCCGCCAGTAGGCGACCACCGGCATGAGGAAGAACAGGGCGCCGTCCGGGGGATGCTGGACGGTCATCCCGGCCGCGACCGTGAACAGGCAGCCGGCTTCAATGAAGGCGGTGGCCCCGACGACCGCGCCCCGGGCGGCGAAGTCCTTCACTTCGTGCCGTCCACCTCACAGTGGGTGGCCACCGGCTGGCCCCGCGTGTAGGTGGCCGACGCCGGGTCGATGACGGCGATCGTCGTCCCCGAAGGTTCTATGACACCGACGGCCCCACTCTCAGCCAGGCGCAAGGTGGCGCCCTCGGGCGCCTCCACGCGGAAGTCGAACCGCCGGGGCTGGTCGGCGGAATCGATCCGCACCTCCGTGGGTGAAGGCGAGGGATTCGGTGACGATTTCCACCCCGCCTCCTCAAGTTGGTTCGTCGAGCGGCATCAGTATGTTCAGGCTCGATCGACCATGGCCAGCGAGTTTCCCCGGGCTGAGGGACCCCAGGGGACATCAGCCAGTGCGCCTACAGCACCCTCATCGAAGGCGCCGACGGGCTCGTCGCCACCTATCCGGTGCCCGGCAGTCCCGACGAGCTCGAACTTCAGCCTCGTGCACCGCAGCGGACTCTCGGTCGAGGGCAAGTTCCACGTCCAGGTCGCCTGCTGATCGGACAGGCTGCACGCCCTGGTCCCGTTACCTGCGCTTCTTCGGGGGTGCGACGGCGAGGGGGTGGTTGCGGATCATGTACCGGTCGAACTGGGGGACGGTGAAGGCGGCGAGTCCGTAGCCGGGGGTGTAGAGCAGGCCTTTTTCGATGAGCCTTGAGCGGGTGGGGCCGAGCTGCTCGGAGGTGCGGCGCAGCACCTTGGCGACGTCGCTGGCCCGCTGGGGGTCGGGGCCGAGTTCGGCCATCGCTCGTAGGTACTGGAGCTCGAGTTCGGTGGTGCGCTCCGCCCGCACCCGGAAGAAGCCCCCGTCCAATTTGGCTTCCACCAGCGGGGTCACCGCCCGCACGTCACCGACGCGGATCGGTGATGAGTGGACCTCGTCCCAGACGATCTTGCCGTACTCCTGGAGGAAGTAGGGGTAGCCCTCGGCGTAGGCGACGATGGCTTTGACCGCAGCGGCGGTGTAGTCGACCGCGAGTTCCCGGGCGGGGGCCACGACCGCCTCGGCGGCGTCGGAGGCGGGGAGCTGGCCGATCTCGGGGAATTTGAAGAGCCGCTCGGCGTAGGACTTCGCCTCGCCGGCGAGTCTCGGAATCTGTGGGAGGCCCGCTCCGACGAGGGTGATCGGCAGGCTCCGCTGGACGGTCTTGTGCAAGGCGGCGATCAGCGCCTCGAGTTCGGCCACCCGGAGGAACTGGATCTCGTCGAAGAGGAACACCACCCCGGTCCCGTGGTCCTGGGCCGCCTCACCGAGGGCGATCAGCAGGTCGGTGAGGTCCTCCCCGATGACGCCGCTGTCCGCGAGGCCTTCGATCGCGTCGAGGTCGAGGCCGGCTGACACGGTCCCCTCGGAGTTGACCGTGAGGCTGAACGACTTCAGGACACCCGCCGCCTTCTTGGCCCGCGCCTTCCACCGTGCCCGGGGGGCGATCTGCAACAGCGCCCGGCGGACCAGGTTGGCCATCCTCCCGCCGAAGTCGACGTTCTTCGTGATCTCGGCGTCGACCGTCGCCCAATGGCGCTCCCGCGCCTTCTCCTCGAACGCCCCCAGCAGCACCGTCTTGCCCACTCCCCGCAGCCCGGTGATGATCATCGACTGCTCCGTGTAGCCCCGCTCCAGCCGGGAGAGCAGAACGTCGAAGCTGTTCAGCTGGTCATCCCGGCCCACCAGCAACGGCGGCCGGGCGCCCGCATTCGGGGTGTACGGGTTGCTTTTCGGGTCCACAGTCGCCTCTCCTTGACAAGCTGATCCGAGTTTATCTGATGTTGATAAACCCTGCATAGCTTGCTAAGGATGGCGCCGGATGAAGGAATCGGCGACGAGACGGTCGAGGGGCTCCTCCACCTCGCAGAGTTCCTCGACCAGCCGGACGGCCTCCTCGCGGGAGAGGCCGGTAAGACCGGGGGAAAGCATGATCAGGCTCCGGCGCAGACCATCAAGCTCGTAGCGGCGATCCATAGCAGCACTCTAGCGAACACTTGTTCGCAACGCTGCCGAGGGGACAGGTGACGGACGGGGGAGCAGCGCACCTCGTGGATCGCATGGTCCTGCCAGGATTTTCCCGATTCAGTCGGCGAACGAACCGGCCGATAGGCCGTCTGAATGTCACAGAACTGTGGAAATGGAAGGGTTTGGTTTGAGTGATGAAGCATCTGGCTGTCCTGGCCGCCGGCCTCGCAGTGGTCTCCGTTGCCTGCGGCGGCGCTGATTCGACTGCGACCTCGGCAACCCAGCGCGGCGCCGAGACGGCCGCCCGACCCGATGAGACCACAACAACGACCGCGCCCGCGCCGATCCCACACCCCGATGACCCCGCCTCGTATTACTGGGACTCCTCGGCTTTCTGTGATGCCGGTGATGCCCGTGGCGCGGGGTCAAGGGCGGCCGGAGGCCGGCGGAGCGGACCCTTGATGCCGCCCCTGCTGTAGTTGGTTTTCATCATGGAGTTGAGCCCCGGCCTTGGCCGGGGCCTTGTTCGCCTCAGTCTTGGTAGTAGTGACGCGCACGCCGTGCGTCCGTAGGTTCCGGAGTTGCGAAGCAACGGAACTGAAGGAGCAGCGACGTGCGCGTCACCACCGCATTCAACAAGATGCTCGGCATCGTCGGAGCCACCGTGGCCTCGGTGAGCTTCACCCCCGAGGGAATCGTCGTCGGGCTGCGACGACGCCGCGGGAAGCTGGTCTGCCCGTGCGGGTGGAAGACCCGGTCGGTCCACGACCGGTCGACCCGCCGGTGGCGCCACCTCGATCTCGGCGCCTGCCGGTTGTGGCTGGAGGCGGAGATCCGCCGGTTGCGGTGCCGGCGCTGCGGGCGGGTACGCACCGAGGTGGTGCCCTGGGCCCGGCCCCGGGCCCGCCACACCCGGGACTTCCAGGATGTCGTGGCCTGGCTGGCGCAGCGCACCGACAAGACGACCATCACCAGGCTGCTGCGCTGCTCGTGGGAGGCGGTGGCCCGCATCGTCGTCTCGGTGGTGGAAGAAGAGATCGACGACACGCGCCTCGACGAGCTCTACCGCATCGGGGTGGACGAGGTCAGCTACCGCAAGGGCCACCGCTACCTGACCGTCGTCGCCGACCACGACCAGGAGGGGGCGGTGGTGTGGGCTGGGGAGGGCCGTGACGCCGCCACCCTGGAGGAGTTCTACGACAAGCTCGGCGAGGAACGACGCTCCCGGCTGACCGCCGTCAGCCTGGACATGGGCGGCGCCTACAAGGCCGCCACCGACGCCAAGGCGCCCCAGGCCCGCCAGTGCGTCGATCCGTTTCATTTGGTGAAGCTGGCCAACCAGGCCATCGACAAGACCCGGCGCTGGGCGTGGAACCTCCACCGGGAACACAAGCCGGGCTCGGCCCGGTGGGTGAAACGGACCCGCTGGGCGCTCCTCAAGGACCCTGCTGCACTCAAGGACTCCCAGGTCGAGATCCTCCACGAGCTCCGCCGGCAGCGTTCCGTGCTCTACCGCTGCTGGCAGCTCAAAGAAGGCCTGCGAGACCTCTTCCGCTTGGCCGACCCGGCCGACGCTCCCGCCCAGCTCGACTGGTGGCTGGCCTGGGCCTGCCGGAGCCGAATCCCCGCCTTTGTCGCCCTCTCCAAGACCGTCCGGGACAACCGGGAGCGCATCCTCGCCGCCGTCGAGCTCGGCCTTTCCAACTCCAAGCTGGAGGGCCTCAATTCGAAGATCCGCTTGATCAACCACCGCGGCTACGGACACCACTCAGCCGCCGCCGTGATCGCCATGATCTACCTCTGCTGCGGCGGCATCACCATCGACCTCCCCACAGAAAGGTGAGGAGAACCGTATTACTCGGCGACGGGGGAGACCCCCGAACTTTCGCCGACCTGCGAGGGAATCTTCGGTCTGTGCCTTGGAAACCCGATTGAGAAGGCCACTGAGATGTTCGGTCTCGAGGGGGACCGCTGGGGCGACCCGTCTGCTGTGGTGAGGACCTGGGACATCGCAGGCTTCAACGTCTCGGTCACCGCCGACGAGATCGGGTCTATCACCGCCATCTCCGCGGCTCTCCCAGATGGGATCTTCACGGCCGGGAATGTCCTCGCGCTGCCCGACGGTCTTCTCCTCGGCCGTTCAACGATGGCCGACGCCGCAAGACTCGGCGCCCATGAAGAAGAACCACTCATGGCGGAGAACACCGCCATGTACGACTACGTGTTCAGCTTCGGTCCCGAAGGCCAGAACTCGATGACCTTCGGGTACTCCACGGCATATGGCGAGGCCTTCACCGCGCAGGACCCACAGGGCTTCAACGAGGACCTGGATCGGCGACCAATCACGTCGTTCAGCGTCAGCCAGCCTTCAGTCTGATCAGGCGGTCTCTGGAGGGTCTTCATTCCCGCGCCCCCGCCACTCGTGACAGCACCGGATCTGTCTTCACGTTCCTGGTGTGTGGTGGCGGTGGGGACCGGCGAACCACAAGCCCGTGGCACGTGACCGACGATAGGTGCCAAGGCTTCCGACCGGGCGGACAACCACATCGATGTACCGGGAGCGGTCACCGAGATCCGGAAGGGTGACGGCGTGCCGGACGAGGGACCTGTACCAGCCATGCATCGACCCGAGGACAAGCACCGCACGACGGTCGGACGCGGTGCTCCAGAGGAACACCGCTGGGGTCGTCGTCGGCTTCTTCAAGCGGCCCCAAGCAGTGGACCGACAGGTGGCACGGGTCGGTGCCACCGTCGAACCAGGAGCCGGCGCCGGCCCCCCACGGGACCCACGTCGGGTGAAGCTCCGTCCGCACTCCGTCGTCTCTGTAGCCCGTCAGCTCTCCCAGTGGGCCGAGGGGAAGGGCGAAAGGGTTGGCACACAGCCAAGCCGCGAAGTCGGCGAGGTGACCGTCGCGGTCCCACACCTCGGCCAAGAGGGCCAGGCGGGGATCGTCGGTGGGCTGGCCGGCGTCATACCACCAGCGCAGCCCCCGGTCGGGGCGAGCCCAGCCGAGCGAGTAGAGCAGCAGATTGGCGAGGGCATTCCAGTAGCCGAGCGTGGCCGGCTCGATGTCGGGACCGGCCGGCGCAACCGGCATGCGCTCAAAGGTCAGCGGCGATGCCAGGGCTCGAGACAGCCAGGGAATGGCATAACCCCAGTGAGCGCCCTCACCTGAGAGGTCGTCGATCCGGCAGGTGGGAACGGTCGGTGACGACACCCGCCGCTACCGACCGGGAACCAATGACCGGAGACGCCGACGGCCGGTCTGGCCACCAAGCGTTCTCAACCCGCCAGAAATGTCACTGGCTGGGTGAGGGTGCCGCCGGGAGCGCAACGTCGCGGTGGGTGTAGCGGCGCCCCCGGGTCACGGTCAGGGTGATGGAGGTCGCCGCAGCGGGAGGCGCCGGGTGGAAGATCGTGTACCCGTCGACGGTGGGTGGGTCCTGACTGTGCGAGCCCATGCCGCTTCCCGCCCGTGCGTACGCGGTGCCGCGGTTGTCGGTCAAGGCGAATGCGCTACGAGCGACGTCGTGCCATGCACCGTGGGATCCGACCACCGACCAGGTCACCCTCGTGTGGTCGGACCAGATTTCCATGGCGGTGACCCACAGCTCGGCGCGGGAGAGCACTTGCGGGTTCCACAGCACGGGCGCGACGGCGACGAGTCGAGGCGGTGGCGTCGGGTGGTCGAGGATGGCCAGCCAACGCTCCGGCGGGGCTGGGCCTTCCGACGTACCGGCCGCGGCGCGCCCACGGTCAGCGAGAAGATCCCGAAGCGCGGGTACGGGGTTTGCGGCGGGGTCAAGCGCCCCCGTTGCCAGGAGAGCGGCGGCTTGCGCCTCGAGCCGATCAAGCAGCCCGGGGCGGAGGCCGTCGGGAACTGCTGGGCTGTCGGCCAGGACTCGCAGGGCTTCCTCGACCTGCTGCACCAGCCACGAGGCAGCGTCGATCGTCGCCCCGGTCGGGACTGTTCTGGACAGGTCGATGTGCACCGAGCCGCCGGTGGTCACGACGGTGAGCGTGGCGCTGGCGGTTGGAACAGCGGGAGCGAAGCGGCATGACCCGCACCACAGGTGACCGTCGCCGCCGCCTCCGCCGCCATCCACCACGTACTTCGTGCCCAGATCGTCTTCGAGGCTGACCACTCGAGGTGGCACGCCAGTGGAAGCGACCGAAGCTAGATGGAGCCGCCCGCCAGTGGACCAGCGCTCCAGCGACGACACGCACCAGTCGCCGCTATCGGCGTGGAACGGACCGGGAACGAGCCCAGTCACGATCGGCGCTTCCCGGCGGGCGACAACATCGCGGGCCCAATCGAAAGCGGCCCCGATCACGAGCCGGACAGGGTGATCGTCTCGATGGCGGAGTTGCCACCACCAACCCCGCTGGCGCAGGACCGCCACCTGACCCCCGGCCAGCGACTCCAGCTCGGCAAGGAATCTGTCGTGCACCCGCCGGGCGCCTCTGTCGTGCGACCCCGGCTCCAAGAGGCCAACCGCCTCCAGGGCGTTGATGGCCGCGATGACTTCGCCGATCGCCGCCGCGGCGCAGGTCGTCCGCTCGGCACCGGTTCGCTGTCGAGCGTCAGCCACCCGCCGCGAAGCGAGCTCCCGGAGATACTCCAGGGCAGCGCGCTGCCGGTCCGACCGGTCCCTTTCGTCCTCAACCATGCGTCGATGGTTCCACACGCTGGTCACGGGTGCTCCCGAGATAGCTTCGCGCCCGGTCAAATGGGGACGTAGGCAACACCGGTCGGTGAGAGCAACCGAGATCGGTGTCACGGACGTGCCCTTACGGACGCCGTCCGCACCGACGCGGCCAGCAGGTATGGCCTGCCTCCTGGCCGCTGACCCGAGATAAGAGCCGTTCCATCGTCATGCTCACCCCCGGGGTGCCGTGTCAGCTGCGTGGCGGGAGCTCCGGACCCGAAGCGGGACGCCCACCTGGCGGTCAGCCGCGGCTCATCGCACGCCGCGTTCGGCAACCACGGCGGCGAGGACAGTCGGGCAGTCGGTCATGATCCCGTGCACACCCGCATCGAGGAGATCGGTCATCTCCTGGCTCCGGTTGATGGTCCACACGTGGACGGCGACCCCCGCAGCGGCGGCGTGGGCGAGGAAGCGGTCGTCGATGATGGGGAAGGACCGCCATCGGCGGGGGAGGAGGCGGCCCATCCACCGCCACGGGACGGGGAGAAGGTCGAAGGAGAAGGTGCGTGGCACCTGGATGGCCACGTAGGGGGAGCGCTGCCGGGCCCGGCGGCGTCGGGAGCGGAGGAAGAACCAGAGGGTCGAGGCGCCGCCGGGGGCGATCCCGAACTTGGTCGTGGACCAGAGGATGCGCCAGCGGAGATTCCAGACGGTCCGTTCCCGGAAGCTGGTCACGATGACCTGGTCCGCCGCGACCCTGTGTCGTCGGAGGAGTTGGATGGTGCGGCGGACGGCCCGCTTGTCTTTCACCTCGATCGTGTATGGGCCGGCGAACCGGCCCAGCACCTCGTCGAGGGTGGGGACGCCGAGGTCCGGGTTGGTCGCCACCTGGCCGCGGAGCTCGTAAGCGACTTCCGGGGCGCCGTGGTCGTCGACCTGGCCGGGGACCCACCAGTAGGCGGCGTCGAGCCCCTCGAGCTCCGCCAGGGTGCTGTGGCGGATGAGCCGCTCGGCGCCGAGGCCGACCTCTTCGGCGTTGGTGGTGCGACCGAGTGTCTTGTCGTGCATGAGCACGATCTGGTCGTCGCTGGTGCAGTGGACGTCGAATTCGAGGCCGCGGGCGCCTGCTTTGAGCCCTTGTTCCATGGCGTGGATGGTGTTGGAGGGGCTTTCCCGGGCGCCACCCTGGTGCGCCCAGTGGAAATCCCGACGGTCGAGCCAAGGGTTACCTCCGTTGGGTCTCACCGGTCGACTCCTTCTCGTGCGACGGAAGTGGCCAGGGCAAAGTTTTGTCGCGTGCGTCATGGGTGTCGCCACCGGTAAGGGCATCCCGCTCCTCGTCGACGAGTTCTCCGCCCTGCGCCCAGGTAACGCCGCCGCCCTCTTCGAACGGCTCCCAGGCTCCAACGCCGGCGTCGTCGTGGCCGCCCAGTTCGTCCAGGCCCTCCACGACGAGGCATCCGAGCGCGACCGGCTCCACAACGCCGCCCTTGGAGGGCACGCCTGATGTGCTTTGCCTTCGGCGCCGAGCGGGTTCCACCGATGAGTTCGATCCTCGGCGTGCGTCTGATCCGATGACGGACCCGAGATGACTTAGGCCCTGCGAGTGCGTCGCGACTGCGAGCGCACCACAGGAGAAACGAGCGGATCGATGGACCAACCAACCGCGGAGCAGGCGCTACGCCAGCTCGAGCCTCTGGTCGGCGAGTGGACCCTCGAGGCGAAATGGCCCGACGGAGAGCCGTGGCCGGGGGGCGGACGGGTCACCTTCGAGTGGCACGCCTCGGGGGCACATCTGCTCGAGCGTGGGACGGTCGAGCTTCCCGAGGCGCCCGACAACGTCTCCATCATCGGATGCGATGCGGCCAACGGGACGTACTTCCAGCTGTACTCCGACGAGCGCGGCGTCTGCCGGGTCTACGAGATGACCATCGGAAACGGCGAGTGGAAGCTCTGGCGGGAGGGCGAGCCGTTCTCCCAGCGCTTCACCGCGACCTTCAGCGACGACGGGAACACGATCACCGGACGCTGGGAGATCGCCGAAGACGGCACCAACTACACGACCGACTTCGACCTCATCTACCGCAGAGTCGACACCTGACGCCGGCTGAGAGCGTTGCCGGATCGAGTGCCCTAGCAAGCTGGCGCGCGCGCTAGGCAGGTTGCATGACTGGAAAATGGCCCAGATCTGGCTGTTTTTGGCCGGTTCGGTGCGGCGCTCTCCCTTTGACAACCTATCTCTGATAGATTATCTATCGTCGATAGGGAAAGGAGTTGCTGATGGACCTGCGGACGGACCCACGGATCGGGCGGCGAGAGGCGAGACGCGCCTCGATCGTTGCCGAAGCGTGGTCCATCGCCAGGACGGGCGGCTTCGGGGATCTCTCGCTGCACGCCCTGGCGCGGGCGGTGGGGATCCGGCAGCCGTCCCTGTACGCCTACTTCGACTCGAAGCACGCGCTCTTCGACGCCATGTTCGCCGACGGCAACCGCAGGCTCCTCGAGCGGGTCGACGCCCTCGAGCTGCCCCGGTCACCGCTCCAGGCCCTGAAGACGTTCATGGGGGAGTTCGCGGCGTTCTGCGTGGAAGACACCGCTCGCGCCCAGCTGATGTTCCAACGCCCGATCCCCGGCTATCAACCGTCGGCGGAGTCCTACCAGCTCGCCCAGCAGTTCCTTGACCGGGTCCTCTCGCTGCTCGCCGCGGTCGGCGTGGACCAACCCGATGACATCGACTGCTTCATCGCGGCGGTCGCCGGGCTCGTCGACGCCCAGGTCAGCAACGACCCCGGCGG
>JBIOUX010000127.1:0-7560 GCA_044867425.1 Acidimicrobiia bacterium
CGCGCCTCGGCGCCGAGGTGATCATCGCCGATCGGATCTCCAAGGGGTTCGGCGGTCGGCTGCTCATCGACAATTTGAGCTTCAAGCTTCCCCGCGGCGGCATCGTCGGGGTCATCGGCCCCAACGGCGTGGGCAAGACGACGCTGTTCCGGATGATCACCGGTGACGAGAAGCCCGACGACGGCGACCTCATCGTGGGACAGACGGTCAAGCTCTCGTACGTCGACCAGAGCCGGGAGACGCTCCACCCCGACAAGACCGTCTACGAGGAGATCACCGGGGGCGTCGACAACCTCGTCGTCGGCGGCCGGGAGATCCACGGGCGGGCCTACGTGGCCTCCTTCGGCTTCAAGGGATCCGACCAGCAGAAGCGCGTCGGGAACCTCTCGGGCGGCGAGCGCAACCGCCTGCACCTGGCCAAGGTGCTCCGCTCCGGGGGCAACGTCCTCCTCCTCGACGAGCCCACCAACGATCTCGACGTCGACACCCTCCGGGCCCTGGAGGAGGCGCTCCTGGCCTTCGCCGGCTGTGCCGTGGTCATCTCCCACGACCGCTGGTTCCTCGACCGCATCGCCACCCACGTGCTGGCCTTTGAGGGCGACTCGCAGGTCCGCTGGTTCGAGGGCAACTTCTCCGACTACGAAGCCGACCGCCGCCGGCGCCTCGGGGTCGAGGCCGACCAGCCCCACCGCATCCGCTACAAGCCGGTGACGCGCCGATGAGACGGGGGAGATTCGTCGCCGAGGCCCAGATTCCTCCCCGGCTGACTTCAGCCTTACTTCAGGGCGCGGTCGTCAGACTGAACGTGCGATCCCATCCCCGGTCGCTTCGTACGGCGCTTCCCGGGCCTTTCCGGCCCGGGGAGGCCGCTCTCTCTCCGTCGCCGGTCCTCGACCCAGGGCGCGCGAAACTGACCGGCATCTCCGCCGTCGTTTCGGTACCTTCATAAGTCAATGGGGAAATTCCTCCTGCGCCGTTTACTCAACTATCTGGTGCTGGTCAGCCTGGCCACCTGTCTCGGGTACTTCCTGGCTGCGTCCACGCTCAACCCCCGGGCCCAGTACGAGAACCGCAACCCTCCGCCGCCCGAGGCGTCGGTCGACCGGACCCTCGACGACCTGAACATGAACGACAAGACGCCGGTCACCGAACGGTTCGTCACCTGGGTCAAGGGAGCGGTGCAGGGGGACTTCGGCAAGACCGTTGACGGGCGCTCGGTCAACGACCAGATGCGGCGGCGCATGGGGGTGAGCCTGCGCCTGCTGATCATCGGCTCCTTCCTCGGCGCCCTGGTGGGGGTGGCCATCGGCGTGGGGGGCGCCCTCAAGCAGTACCGGCTCTTCGACCACGTCACCACGGCCAGCTCGTTCTTCATCCTGGCCACGCCCGTGTTCCTCCTGGCCGTGCTGTTGCAATACGGCGCCACCAACCTGAACGACAAGCTGAGCACGACCGCCCTCTATTACGTGGGCGAGATCACCCCCGGCCTGGGCGGCGGCTGGTGGGACCAGATGGTGAACCGCGTGCAGCACCTGATCCTGCCCACCCTGGCCATCGTGCTCAGCTCGGCCGCCTTCTACTCCCGCTACCAGCGCAACTCGTTCCTCGACGTGTTGGGCAGCGACTTCCTGCGCACCGCCCGGGCCAAGGGCCTGCCCCGGCGCCAGGCTCTGGTCAAGCACGGTCTGCGCACCGCCGTGATCCCCATGACCACCTTCTTCGCCTATTCCTTCACCCTGCTGCTGACCGGCGCCACCTTCACCGAGAAGATCTTCGCCTGGCACGGCATGGGCGAGTGGTTCGTCGACTCCGTGACCAACAACGACGTGAACGTGGTGGCGGCGGTGACCGTCTTCGCCGGGGGCCTCGTGCTCCTGGCCGGGCTCCTGGCCGACGTGGCCTACGCCGCCCTCGACCCCCGGGTCCGCATCCGGTGACCATCCCCACTGATCCGGCCCTGGTCGCAACCGAAGACCGCACGGGCGTCCAGCCGGTCGGAGTGGCGGGGCCGTCAGGCCAGCCCGGGGCGGGCGAAGAGGCCGAAGCGGGAGTCTCCCGGGGCCGGCTCGTCCTCCGGCGCTTCCTGCGCCGCAAGCTGTCCGTGGCCGGACTGTTCGTCATCGCCGGCCTGTTCGTGATGGCCTACGTGGGCCCCTACTTCTCCAAGTTCGACCACGAGTTCCAGGACATCAACCACTTCCTGGAGGCGCCCTCCACCCTGCACTGGTTCGGGACCACCCAGATCGGCCAGGACGTCTTCGAGCAGACGATGCGGGGCCTGCAGAAGTCCCTCATCATCGGCGTCCTCACCGCCTTCCTGTCCACCGGCACCGCCGCCGTGGTGGGCGCCACTGCCGGTTACTTCGGCGGCTGGGTCGAGCGGGTCCTCATGTGGATCGTCGACCTCCTGCTCGTGCTCCCCGCCTTCCTGATCATCGCCATCCTCTCCCCCGCCTTCAAAGACAGCAGCTGGCTGCTCTTCGTGGTCCTCCTGGGCGGGTTCTCGTGGATGATCACCGCCCGGGTGGTGCGGGGCCTGACGCTGTCGTTGCGGGAGCGGGAGTTCGTGACCGCGGCCCGCTTCATGGGCGTCCCGGCGCACCGGATCATCTTGCGCCATCTGCTTCCGAACATGTCGTCGTTCCTCATCATCGACGCCACCATCACCGTCGGCGGAGCCATCCTGGCGGAATCGGGCCTGTCCTACTTCGGCTTCGGGATCCAAGCTCCCGATGTGTCCCTCGGGACGCTCATCCGGGAGGGCACCGCTTCCGCCCTCACCTTTCCCTGGCTCTTCATGTTCTCCGGCGGGCTGCTCATCCTCACCGTCCTCTCCGCCAGCGTGGTGGGCGACGGCCTCCGTGACGCCTTCGACCCCTACAGCGAGTCGGCCTCGGCGCGATGACAGCGGTCACTCCCACGGGCACGCGACGCCCCCATCCCAGCGGCGATGTGCTCGCCGTCTCCGATCTGCACGTGTCCTTCCCCTCCGAGGCGGGCAAGGTGCGGGCCGTCCGGGGCCTGTCCTATTCGGTGGCGCCGGGCGAGGTGCTGGGCATCGTGGGCGAGTCGGGTTCGGGCAAGTCGGTGTCAGCCCTGGCCGTCATGGGCCTCCTGCCCGGCCGGGCCGAGATCACGGGGTCGGTGCGCTTCGAGGGCCGGGAGCTGCTGGGCCTCGACGACGACGAGCTGACCCAGATCCGGGGCCGGGGCATCTCCATGGTGTTTCAGGACCCCCTCTCCGCCCTCACCCCGGTGTACACCGTGGGCCAGCAGATCGCCGAGGCCGTCCGGGTCCACCAGGACGTGAGCCGCGAGGCGGCGGTCCGGAAGTCGCTGGAGCTGCTGGACCTGGTGGGCATCCCCAATCCCACGGTCCGGGCCCGGGCCTACCCCCATGAGTTCTCCGGCGGGATGCGCCAGCGGGTGATGATCGCCATGGCCATCGCCAACGACCCCGACGTGATCATCGCCGACGAGCCCACCACCGCCCTCGACGTCACCATCCAGGCCCAGATCCTCGAGGTCCTCAAGACCGCCCAGCAGGCCACCGGGGCGGCCATCGTCATGATCACCCACGACCTCGGGGTG
This sequence comes from Acidimicrobiia bacterium, assembly GCA_044867425.1. GTDB lineage: Bacteria > Actinomycetota > Acidimicrobiia > IMCC26256 > BP-133 > CAWBJP01. Next base: position 3,592 of record JBIOUX010000127.1, read on the forward strand.
ATCGCCGGGCTGGCCGACCGGGTCATGGTCATGTACGCCGGCCGGGCGGTGGAGACGGGCGGCGTGGACGACCTCTTCGCCCGGCCCCGGATGCCCTACACCCTCGGCCTGCTCGGCTCCCTGCCCCGCCTCGACATCGCCGAGCGCCAGCCCCTCACCCCGGTGGAGGGGAGCCCTCCCTCGCTGGTGGGCCTGCCCCCGGGCTGTCCCTTCGTGCCCCGCTGCCCGCTGCGGGTGCCCATGTGCGAGGAGCGCGAGCCGGACCTCCAACCGGTGCTCGCCCCCGGCCACGGCCCCGGACACGCCGCCGCCTGTCACCGCCAGGGCGAGATCGAATCCGGCCAGATGACGGCCACCGATCTCTTCCCCGCGCCGCTGGCCGGACCCGCCCCGGTGGAGCGCCTGCCCCGCGAACAGCGCGTCCCGCTGTTGACGGTGGAGGGCCTGGTACGCCGCTACCCGCTCATGAAAGGAGCGGTCTTCCGCCGGGTGGTGGGAGAGATCCACGCCGTGGACGGCATCAGCTTCGACATCCGGGAGGGCGAGACGCTCGGCCTGGTGGGCGAGTCGGGGTGCGGCAAGACCACGACCATCAACGAGATCCTCAGCCTGATCCGGCCGATGGGGGGCAAGGTCGTGGTGCTGGGCGAGGATACGGCCACGCTCGAGCGACGCCGGCGGCGCCAGATCCGGCGCGACCTGTCCGTCGTCTTCCAGGACCCCATGGCTTCCCTCGATCCCCGCATGCCGGTGGGTGACATCCTGGCCGAGGGCCTCCGGACCTATGGGGTGCCGGCCGAGCAACGGGCCGCCCGGGTGCGGGAGCTGCTCCGCCTGGTCGGGCTCGCCGCCGCCCACGCCAACCGCTATCCCAACGAGTTCTCGGGCGGGCAGCGCCAGCGCATCGGCATCGCCCGGGCCCTGGCCCTGGAACCGAAGGTCGTGGTCCTCGACGAGCCCGTGTCCGCCCTCGACGTGTCCATCCGGGCCGGGGTCATCAACCTCCTGGAGCAGCTCAAGCAGAAGCTGGGCCTGGCCTACCTGTTCGTGGCCCATGACCTGTCGGTGGTTCGCCACATCGCCGACCGGGTGGCGGTCATGTACCTGGGGCGCATCGTTGAGATCGGCACCACCCGGGCCGTGTTCGACACCCCGTCGCACCCCTACACCCAGGCGCTGCTGTCCGCCGTCCCCATCCCCGACCCGGCCCGGGAGCAAACCCGGCGCCGCATCATCCTCGAAGGCGACCAGCCCAGTCCCGCCGACCCCCCGTCGGGCTGCCGGTTCCGCACCCGCTGCCCGACCTTCGCCGCCCTCGACGAGGGGCGCCGCCAGTTGTGCCTCGACGTCGAGCCCGATCCCTACCCCCAGGGCGGCGACCACGCCGCGGCCTGCCACTATGCCGAGGTCAAGAAAGTCTTTTGACCTGGTCTGTCCAGCTTTCGTCATGACTCCCGGTCACCCCCGCCCGGGAATAGAATCGCGTGGCGCCGTGGCCACGCAGCGTCGCCACGACCCCCCAGGAGGAAGCGTGAAACCCACACGACGGATGCTCGGCCTGCTCCTCGCCTTCGCCCTGGTGGCGGGCGCCTGCGGCGGTGGTGACGACGGGGGCGGCGGCGGCGACGCCACCAAGGACACGGGGGGAACGACCGACTCGGCGTCGTCGAACGACATCAACGCCGTCGACGTCGCCAACCTGCCCCAGGGGGGCACCCTCACCTTTCCCCTGTCCGGATTCCCGCCCAACTTCAACTACCACAACCTCGACGGGACCGACGCCGACAACGCCCACGTCATCGGCGCCCTCCTGCCCGGCACGTTCGAATACAACTCCAAGGCCGAGCCCCGCCTCGACGCGGAGTACGTGACGAAGGCGGAGTTGACGTCCGAGAGCCCCAAGCAGGTCATCACCTACCAGATCAACCCCAAGGCCAAGTGGGACGACGGCACGGCCATCACCTGGAAGGACTTCGAGGCCCAGTGGAAGGCCCTCAACGGCTCCAACGAGGCCTTCAAGGTCGCCTCCACCCAGGGCTACGACAAGATGGAGAGCGTCGTCCGGGGCAACGACGACCTCGAGGTCGTCGTGACCTTCAGGGAGCCCTACGCCGACTGGCGGGGTGAGTTCAACCCCCTGTACCCGGCGTCCACCAACAGCGACCCGGCCGTGTTCAACGACGGCTGGAAATCGAAGTTCCTCGTCACCGCCGGCCCCTTCAAGGTCGGCGGCGTCGACCAGACGGCGCAGACGATCACCCTGGTGCGCAACGAGAAGTGGTGGGGCCGCCCGGCCAAGCTGGACCGGATCATCTTCCGGGTCATCGACCCCGATGCCCAGGTCAACGCCCTGGCCAACGGCGAGATCGACTTCTTCGACGTCGGGCCCGACGTGAACAAGCTCCGGCGGGCGGAGGGGATGGCCGGGGTCCAGCTCCGCAAGGCCGCCGGCCCCAACTTCCGGCACATCACCATCAACGGCCAGACCGAGGTCCTGAAGGACGTGAAGGTCCGTAAGGCGCTGGCCCTGGCCATCAACCGGGAGACGATCGGCAAGGCCATGCTGACCCCGCTCGGCTTCGAGGCCAAGCCGCTCAACAACCACATCTTCATGACCAACCAGAAGGGCTACCAGTCCAACGCCGGGGACCTGGAGAAGGCCGACCCCGAGGCGGCCAAGAAGCTCCTCGACGAAGCGGGCTGGACCCAAACGGGCGATGTCCGCATGAAGGACGGCAAGCCGCTCAAGATCCGCTTCGTGATCCCGACCAACGTGGCCACCTCGGCCCAGGAGTCGCAGCTGGTCCAGCAGATGCTGAAGGGGATCGGTGTGCAGGTGGACATCGAGGCGGTGCCCCTGGACGACTTTTTCGAGAAGTACATCACCCCGGGCAACTTCGAGTTCACCGTGTTCTCGTGGCTGGGGACGGTATTCCCCATCAGCTCGTCCAAGTCGATCTACGCCAACCCCAAGCCCGGTCCCGACGGGGAGCTGGTCGTCCAGCAGAACTACGCCCGGGTGGGTTCGCCCGAGCTCGACGCCCTCTTCGACGAAGCCACCCGGATCTTCGACGCCGAGGAGGCGGCCAAGGTCGGCAACCGGATCGACAAGATGATCTGGGACGAGGTCCACTCCCTCACGCTCTACCAGCGGCCGGAGATCGTGGCCTCCAAGGCCAACCTGGCCAACTTCGGCGCCTTCGGGTTCGCCTCCACCATCTACGAGGACATCGGCTTCACCAAGTAGCTGAACGGCTTTGAGTGGCGCTCCACTCAGGACGGCGGCCAGCGGGTGGACACCGGCCTGAGTTTGGTCGTCGACGACATCGAGGCCGCCGTCGCTGCCGTGCGGGCCGGCGGGGGCACGGTCACGTCCGGTCCCACCGCGCCCGGGGGCGAGGGCATCCTCCTCGCCGACCTGGTTGACTCCGAGGGCAACGGGTTCATGGTGTCCCAGCCGGTCCCGTAGCCGTCCCCCCGCCGTCCTGGCCCCGCCCGTGCAGCCCGGCGGCCAGGGGGTCGTCCTCGCTGCGGACGATGAGGCGGATGGGGCGGTCCCGCCGCAGGTAGTCCCAGCCCCAGGAGGCCAGCACCAGCGCCCGGTTGCGGAACCCGATGATGTACCAGAGGTGCACGACCAGCCAGGTCACCCAGCCGAGGAAGCCGGTGAGGCGCAGCGGGCCGAGCTGGACCACGGCGGCGTTGCGGCCGATGGTGGCCATGGTGCCTTTGTCCTTGTAGCGGAAAGGGCCCGGGTCGGTGGCGCCGGCCACTCCGGCCCGGGCCAGCACGGCCCGGGCGGCGTGGCGGCCCTCCTGCATGGCCGGCGGGGCCAGCATGGGCAGCTCGCCGCCGGCTTCGCCTTCGGGGACACCCCGAACCCCGGGGCCTTCGGGGACACCCCGAACCCCGGGGCCTTCGGGGACACCCCGAACCCCGGGGCCTTCGGGGACACCCCGAACCCCGGGG
>JBIOUX010000128.1:0-4394 GCA_044867425.1 Acidimicrobiia bacterium
GACGACGGCGAGGCCTACGCCGCCCGCCTCCGGGCCGCCGGCGGGCAGGCCGAGGTGGTGCGCTACCCGGGTCAGCTCCACGGGTTCTTCGCCATGGACCTCCTCTTCTCGGCCGCCCGCCGAGCGCAGCGCCGGGCGGGAGAAGCGCTCGCCGCCGCCTTCGGGGAAACAGCTCCGGGGGGTTCGATCCCGTGGCCGGCCCCCGAGGGTCTCTTCAGGGTCGGCCGCGCCTTGGTGGACGTGGCCGGGACGGTGGCGGGCCAGCTCTTCGCCCGTCTCGCCCGCGCCGCTTCCGCCCTGGTCGGCGCCGACACCGGCGAGGCAGCTCAAACTCGAATGACCCCACAACCATGGACCAGGAGGGCCCAATGACGACCGCGTTCGCCCACCTTCGCCTTGGTGACCCCGGCACGTACGCCGACGCGATGCCCTACGAGACCTTCGCCCGCCTGCGCCGGGAGGCGCCCGTGGCCTGGATCGACGAGCCGGCCCGGCACGAACACAACGTGGATGCCGGCCCGGGGTTCTGGGCCGTCACCCGCCACGCCGATGTCGACGCCGTCTCCCGCAATCAGGCCACGTTCTCGTCGTGGTTGGGGACCACCTTCCTCCACGACCCCCGTCCCCACGAGCTGCCCCTGCTGCGCCAGATGATGCTCAACATGGACCCGCCCGAACACACCAACCTGCGGCGCATCATCAACCGGGTGTTCACCCCCAGAGCTGTGGCCGAGCTGATGACCTCCATCGAGGACTACGCCGCCGCCATCGTCGACCGGGTGGGGCCCAAGGGCGAAGCCGACTTCGTCGAGGACGTCGCCGCCGAGATGCCGCTCCTCGTCCTCGCCGACCTCCTCGGCATCCCCAGCTCCGACCGCCACCTGCTCTTCGACTGGACGAACCGGCTCATCGGCTACGACGACCCCGAGCTCGGCGGCGACGAGGAACGCTTCCGGTCCGCCTTCGGCGAGATGTTCGCCTACGCCGCCGAGCAGACGAAGCAGAAGCGGGCGCAGCCTGGCGACGACGTGTGGAGCCGCATCGTCAACGCCGAGGTCGACGGCGACCGGCTCAGCCCGGTCGAGCTCGACCGGTTCTTCCAGCTGCTCGTGGTGGCCGGCAACGAGACGACCCGCAACCACCTGACCGGAGCCGTCTACGCCCTCAGCCTCCACCCCGACCAGCGGGACCGCCTCCGGGCCAACCCGGAGCTGCTGCCCCGGGCGCTCGACGAGGTGTTGCGCTGGTGGCCGCCGGTCATCCAGTTCCGGCGCACCGCCGCCGAGGACACCACCCTGGCCGGGCAGCCCATCGCCAAGGGCGACAAGGTGGTGATCTTCTACGCCTCGGCCAACCGGGACGAGGCCGTCTTCTCCGAACCGGACCGCTTCGACATCGATCGGGACCCCAACCCGCACGTGTCGTTCGGGGTCGGCCCCCACTTCTGCCTCGGCGCCGCCCTGGCCAAACTCGAGGCCCGGGTCATGCTCACCGAACTGTTCCGCCGCCTCCCCGACCTGGAGGTCTCTGGGCCGCCCGAGCGGCTCCGGTCCAACTTCATCAACGGCATCCGGCACCTGCCGGTGCGGTTCACCCCGGTGGCGCCGTGATGGGCGACAGGCCCGTCTGGCGCCAGGCCTTCGATCAGGTGGAGCGGCGACTCTCCCCCCGGGCCAGCGAGCTCACCTCCACCGAGCGCTTCGCCGACCTCACCGGGTTCGTGCTCTCCGCCAAGGCGGGGCTCGAGCGCCGCCGCCGGGAACTCCTGCGTCGGGCCTGGCACGCCTGGAACCTGCCGGCCGGCAGCGACGTCGAGCGCCTCACCCAGCGGGTCGTCGAGCTCGAGCGGCGCCTGCGGGACCTGAGCGCCGCGCTGGACGACGACCGCCCCGGCCCGGTCCCCTCGAAGAAGGCAGGAGGTGAGACGCGTGGCCGCACCGGTGGACGTCGGCGACCTGCTGAACCGGGCCAAGCGTGACGTCGAACGGGCCCGCTTCCGGGCCCGCAACGGCATCAAACTCATGGTCGGGGCGGACCGTCCCGGAGTGGGCCTGACCCCCAGAGACGAGGTGTGGGGGAGGGACAAGGTGCGGCTCTACCGCTACCAGGGCCCGTCGCGTGCCGGTGGGGACACCCCGGAGACGGCGGCCGGGCGTCCACCCGTCCTGCTCGTGATGAGCCTCATCTCCCGCTCCTACATCTTCGACCTCCAGCCGAAGAACAGCTGCGTCGAGTTCCTCCTCGGCCACGGCCTCGACGTGTTCCTCCTCGACTGGGGCGTCCCCGACGAGCTCGAAGCCGGCTTCACGCTGGCCACCTACTGCGACGACTACCTGCCCCGGGCCGTGGCCGCCGTCGCCGCCGAAGCCGGCTCCGACGCCGTCACCGTCTACGGCTACTGCCTGGGCGGTGTCCTCGCCCTCCTCTACGCCGCCGGCCACCCCGGCGACCCGGTGGCCAACCTGATCACCATGGCCACCCCGGTCGACTTCTCAGGGCTCGGGCCGCTCGGCGCCCTGATCGACGGCCGGGTCCCTCCTGAGGACCTGCTCGACGCCACCGGCAACGTCCCGCCCGGGGTGATCTTCAACGCCTTCCGCACGCTCGCCCCCACCGGCGAGCTCGTGAACTACGCCAACCTCTGGCAGCACCTTTGGAACGACCGCTTCGTGGAGGGCTACCAGGCCATGAACGGCTGGGTCCGCGATCACATTCCCTTCCCCGGCGGGGTACTGCGCGACCTGGCCGAGCTGGTGCCCAACAAGGGTCTCGCCCCGGGCGAGGCCCGCCTCGGCCGGCGGACCGTCCGCCTGGCCGACATCACCTGCCCGTTCCTGTCGGTGGTGGCCGAGGCCGATCACATCGTGCCCATCGACGCCGCCACCGGCCTGGCCGAGATGGTGGGATCCAAGGACGCCACCGAGCTGCGCCTCCCCGGCGGCCACGTCTCGCTGTTCGTGGGGCGGCCGGCCCAGACCCGCAGCCTGCCCGGCATCGTCGACTGGATCGTCCGCCACTGAGTCGCCACCCGAGGAGATCCCCGTGGAACTGCGTCCCATCACCACCCTCGACACCCCCGCCCTGGCCGCCTTCCTCGCCCGCATCCCCGAAGGGGACCGGACCTTCCTGGAAGCCGGCGCCCTCGACCCCGCCCGGGTGGCGACCTGGGCCGACGACCAGCGGGCCCGCCGGGTGGTCGCTGTCGACGGCGTCGACGTCGTCGGCATCGTCACCGTCGTGCCCGGCGTGGGGTGGACGAGCCATGTCGGCGAGCTGCGTCTGGTCGTCGATCCCGCCCGCCGGCGGGCGGGCCTGGGGCGGGCGCTGGCCCGTCGCGGGCTGCTGGAGGCCCTCGACCTCGGTCTGGCCAAGGTGACCGTCGAAGTCATGGCTCCGAACCAAGGGGCGTTGGCCATGTTCACCGGGCTGGGGTTCATCCCCGAGGCATTGCTCCACGACCAGGTCCGCGACGGCACCGGGACCCTCCAGGACCTCGTCATCCTCGCCCATGAGGTGAGCGAGCAGTGGGGCGCCATGGCCACGGTCGGCCTCGAAGAGGCCTTGTCCTGAGGAAGGGGTGGACATCGTGGAGTTCGACCTGCCCCACCTCCACGAGGCCATCGCCGCCGCCGTCCCCGACCGCGACTGCGTGGTGTGGCGGGGCCGGCGATGGACCTGGGCGGAGACCACCGACCGGACCCGCCGCCTCGCCAACCTGTTCCACGGGCACGGCCTCGGGCGCCGGGACGCGCCAACCACGCCGTGGGAGTCGCCCCACGACCATCTCGCCCTCTACCTCCACAATGGCCCGGAGTACCTGGAGGGCGTCCTGGGCGCCCACAAGGCACGGGTGGCGCCGTTCAACGTCAACTACCGCTACACCGGTGACGAGCTGGCCTATCTGTTCGACGACGCCCGGCCCCGGGCGATCCTCTACCACGCCCGGTTCGCGCCCGTCCTCGCCGCCGTCCGCGACCGGCTCGGCGGTGACGTCCTCCTCCTGCAGGTGGCCGACGAGTCGGGGACGCCGCTGCTCGACGGCGCCTGCGACTACGAGGCGGCCCTGGCCGGCGCCTCCCCCGCTCCCGTCCCCACCGAACCCAGCCCCGACGACCTCCACATCCTCTACACCGGGGGTACCACCGGGATGCCCAAAGGCGTCCTGTGGCGCCAGGGGGACTTCACCGCCGGTCCCCTTGGGCTGCTCCACCGGGACGGCTCGGCGTTTGACTCCGTCGACGAAGTGGTGGAGCGGGCCGCCCGGCGGACCGACCTCCGGTTCCTGCCGGCGCCGCCGCTGATGCACGGCGCCGGGTGTTGGTTCGCCCTCGGCGGCTGGCTGGCCGGCGCCACCGTGGTACTGGCCGACGTCGTCGACCGGCTCGACGCCGCCG
>JBIOUX010000129.1:0-19923 GCA_044867425.1 Acidimicrobiia bacterium
CCTCAGGTGCCCCGAAGACGCCGCCTCGCCCGGCGGGGCCGGCGAACGCCGCTGACGCGGGAAAGCCAGCCCTGACGATCCGGCGACCCCGCCGGGTGTCGCTGCCCCCGAGCGGCTGAAAAGACGCAAATGAAGGGCGACGGGGGTGGTCGGCCGTCCTTGCTTCCTTTCGGCGTTCCTGCGCAACGACACGCCGGTTCGCCCGTCGCCCCCCTTCTTTGCCGCCTTTGACTTAACTTAACCGACCGCCCGCAAGCACCGGGGCCGCCGGGGCCGCCGGGGCTCAGCGGCTGCCGAGGCCGCTGCGGGTCCGGGTGGTGGTCGTGGTCGGGCTGCCCCGCCTCGTGGTCGTGGTCGTCCCGCTCGGCTTGGTGGTCGTGGTGCTGGGAGCCACCGTGGTCGTAGTCGTCGCCGCGGGCTCGGTGGTCGTGGTGGTGGTCGGCTCGGTGGCCGCCGGCACCGGCGTCGTGGTGTAGTACGGCCCCTCGCCGGGTAGCCCGTCGCCGTCGCGCCGGCCGCCCAGGTCGAAGCCGCCGCGCTGCTCCCGCTTGGCCCGGTCGGCCAGGGATTCGATGGGGGCGGGCTCGGTGAAATCGGTGGGCTCCACGCCCCGCACGGCCTGGGCCATGTAGTCGTGCCACATCTTGGCCGGAAGGGTGCCGCCCGCCACCCGGGGGGTTCCGTGGATGCGCACCAGCGGGATGTTGCCCTTGGGGTAGCCCATCCACACGGCGGTGGACAGGGTCGGCGTGTAGCCGATGAACCAGGCGTTCTCGTAGTTCTGGGAGGTGCCGGTCTTGCCCGCCGCCGGCCGGCCGATGTTGGCCCGGGTGCCCGTCCCGGCCTCGATCACGCCCCGGAGGATCTGGTTCATGTTGTCCGCCACCGGCTCTTCCAGCACCCGTTCGCCCCGCTCGGAGATGGTGTTGTCCTCGATCACCCGGCCGTCCTTGTCGGTGATCCGCAGCACCGGGGTGGGCTCGGCCCGAACCCCCCGGGCGGCGAACACCGAAAAGGCGGAGGCCATGTCGAGGGGCGAGACCTCCTGGGTGCCGATGGCGATGCCGCCGTAGACGGGCTTGTCGAGGTTGATGCTGGTGATCCCCAGTCGCTTGGCCATCTCCGCCGTCTGCTTGATCCCGACGTCGACGATGAGCTGGACGTAGACGGTGTTGATCGACTTGTGCATCGCCTTGGCGATGGTGGCCGACCCGTAGGAGCCCCCTTCGTAGTTGCTCACCGGCTTGGTGAAGCCCCGGGGCTGGACGCTCGAGGGGGCCGAGTACACCTTGTTGGGTGACACGCCCGCGTCGAGGGCCCGGGCCAGCACGAAGGGCTTGAAGGCGGAGCCGGCCTGGCGGCCGGACCCGCCGCCCAGCCTGCCGAGGGCCAGGTTGACCTTGGACACGTCCCAGTTGCGGCCGCCGACCAGGGCCCGGACGAACCCGGTCTGGGGCTCGACGGAGACGAGCGAGGCCTCGGGATCGGACGCCTCGGGCAGCGTCCTGGACAGGACCTTGATGGCCTGGTCCTCCATCTCGGTGTCGAGCGTCGTCTCGATCCTGAGCCCGCCCCGGTAGACCATGTCGGGCGGGTAACCCTTCACGTCCAGCAGGTAGATCCGCAGGTAGTCCAGGAAATATGGGTAACGCCCCACCACCCCCGGCGGCGGGAAGATCTTGGGCTTGTCGGCCCGGGCCGCGGCCACCTCCTCGGGGGTGGCCAGCCGGTAGCGCTCGAGGGAGTCGAGGACGACGTTGCGCTTCCGCTCGGCCGCCTCGGGATGGCTCCGGGGTGAATACCGGCTGGGGGCGGGCAGCACCCCGGCCAGGAGCGCCGCTTCCGAGAGGGTGAGGTCCCTGGCCGGCTTGCGGTAGTAGCTCTGGGCCGCCGCCTCCACACCGAAGACGGAATCGCCCATGTAGACGGTGTTCAGGTACTTGGCCAGGATCTCGTCCTTGTCGAGGACCCGCTCCACCTGGGCGGCGATGAGGGCCTCCTTGGCCTTGCGCACCACCGTCCGCTCCCCGCCGGTATAGAGGTTCTTCACCAGCTGCTGGGTGATGGTGGACCCGCCCTGCTCCAGGCTGCGGGACTGCACGTCGGCCCAGAAGGCGCGTCCGATGCCCTGCCAGTCCACGCCCTCATGCTGGTAGAACTCGTGGTCCTCGGCGGCGATGACGGCTCGCTTGATGACGTCGGGAACCTGGTCCTTGTCGATCACCACCCGGGTCTCCGCCTCCCGGAACTCCCCGATGGGAGAGCCGTCCTCGGCGAAGACGACGCTGCGCCGGGAATCGGCCTGGGGCCGCTCTTCGGGGAGGGTGGCGGGCAGCGGCATGAACAGGTAGGTTGCCAGGGCCACGCCGGCGGTGGCGGGCGGCAACAACGCCAGGCTGATGGCCAGGATGACCACGGCGCGGGCGACCCGGCGGGGCCAGCTACGGCGAGACGAGGGCATGGAGACAGCCTACGCTGCCGGTCTGTGACGTTGGCTCTTCGCCTGGCGGCTCATCGCAGTGCGGCCGGGGGCCCCAACCCCAGCCGCCAGTCCCCGCTTCGCAGGTCCTGATGGACGCCCGGCGCGCGTTGCCTTCCGTGGACAGCGTTCTGGCTGCCCTTCCGGAGCTGCCCCATGACCTCGCGGTGGAGGTCGCCCGGGCTGCCGTGGACCACGCCCGGACGGCGCTGGAAGCGGGCACGCCGGTGGAGCCGGACACGGTGGTGGAGGACGCCCGGCGCCGGGCGGCGGAGCTGTGCCAGCGGCTGCTGCGACCCGTCGTCAATGCCACCGGGGTCATCATCCACACCAATCTCGGCCGGGCCCCGCTGGGGCCGGCCGTCTTCGCCGCCGCCGCCCAGGTCGGGCACGGCTACTCGAACCTGGAGTACCGCCTGGACGAGGGCCGCCGGGGTTCGCGGCAGGATCATGCCGGCACCCTGCTGGCCCGGCTGTGCGGAGCGGAGTCGGCCCTGGTGGTGAACAACAACGCCGCCGCCGTGCTCCTGGTCCTGGCCGCCCTGGCCCGGGGCCGGGAGGTGGTCGTCTCCCGGGGTGAGCTGGTCGAGATCGGCGGAGGCTTCCGGGTGCCCGAGGTCATGGCCGAGTCCGGGGCCCGGCTGGTGGAGGTGGGGACCACCAACCGCACCCGCCTGGCCGACTACCGCCGGGCCCTGTCCCCCGAGACGGCCCTGCTGCTCAAGGTCCACGCCTCCAACTACCGGATGGTGGGCTTCGTCGAGTCCACCCCCGTGGCCGAGCTGGTCACGCTGGGGTCCCCGGTGGTGGCCGACATCGGCTCGGGCCTGCTCGACGAGACCACCCCCTGGCTGCCCCGGCGCCCCACCTGGCTGCGGGACGAGCCCGGGGCCCGCCAGTGCCTGGCGGCGGGGGCGGCACTGGTGACGTTCTCGGGTGACAAGCTGCTGGGCGGCCCCCAGGCCGGGGTGATCGCCGGACGGGCGGACCTGGTGGGCGCGGTCGGTCGCCATCCTCTGGCCCGGGCCGTCCGGGCCGACAAGATGACCCTGGCCGCCCTCCAGGAGGTGGCGCTCGCCTACCTCTCGGGAGACGCCACCGGGCTGCCCCTGTGGCGCATGGCCACCATCCCGGTGGAGGTCCTGGCCGAGCGGGCGGCGGCGGTCGCCAGCCAGGTGCCGGCGGCCAAGGTGGTGGACACCGAGGCCGTGGCCGGGGGCGGGTCGCTGCCGGGGCTGGCCATCCCGTCGGCCGGCGTCGCCCTCGACGCCGCCGATCCCGACGCCGCCCTGGCCACCTTGAGAAGCGAAGGGATCGTGGCCCGGGTGGAGGACGGGGCGGTGGTGTGCGACCTGCGCACCGTCGAGCCGGCGGACGACGACCGCCTGGCCGCCGCCCTCGCCCGCTGTCGCTCTCACTGTCATTGATGAGGGTCGTCGCCACCGCCGGCCACGTCGACCACGGCAAGTCGTCGCTGGTGCTGGCCCTGACCGGCACCGATCCGGACCGCTTCGCCGAGGAGAAGGCCCGGGGGCTCACCATCGACCTCGGCTTCGCCTTTACCACCCTGCCGTCGGGACAGGAGCTGGGTTTCGTGGACGTGCCCGGCCACGTCCGGTTCCTCAAGAACATGCTGGCCGGAGTGGGGGCGGTGGAGGCGGCGCTGCTGGTGGTGGCGGCCACCGAGGGATGGATGCCCCAGAGCGAGGAGCACCTCCGCATCCTCGACCTGCTCGGCATCCGCCACGGGGTGGCGGTGGTCTCCAAGGCCGACCTGGTGGACGACGACCTCCTGGAGCTGGCCCGCCTGGAGGTGGAGGAGCGCCTGGAGCAGTCGTCCTTCGCCCCGACGGCCACCCTGGCCGTCGACTCCCGCTCGGGGCGGGGGCTGGATGAGCTTCGGGAGGCGCTCGACGCCATGCTGGCCTCCGCCCCCATGGCCGCCGACCACGGGCGCCCCCGGCTGTGGGTGGACCGGGTCTTCGCCGCCAAGGGGGCGGGCACGGTAGTGACCGGCACCCTGGCCGGCGGGAGTCTGGCCCTCGACGCCGAGGTGCTGATCCTGCCCGGCCGGCACCGGGCCCGCCTGCGCAAGATCGAGAGCCACCACCAGGAGCTGGCCCGGGCCGCCCCCGGGAGCCGGGTGGCGCTCAACCTGGCCGGCGTCGACCACACCGCCGTACGCCGGGGGAGCGCGCTCGTCCTGCCCGGCCAGTGGACCCCGACCCAGGTGGTCGATGTGGCCCTCACCGCCTTGCCGGACGCAGCCTTCGGCCGCCGGGGGGCGTACAAGGCCTACATCGGATCAGGCGAACACGACCTGCGCCTCCGGCTGCTCGACGCCGAGGGGCGCTACGCCCGTCTCCGCCTGGACGAGCCGCTGCCCCTGGCCCCGGGCGACCGGCTGGTGCTGCGAGAGACGGGCCGCCAGGAGACGGTGGGCGGCGCCGAGGTCCTCGACGTGGCCCCGGTGGGCCGGGCCCGCCTGGCCCCGGACCGCCTGGCCCGGCCCCTGGGGCCGCGCCTGCTGGCCGCCCGACCCTGGCTCAAGGCGGTGGCCCTGGTGCCCCTGGCCGGCGTGGACCCGTCGAGGGCGGAGCAGATGGCGAAGGAGCTGATCGCCTCGGGCGAGGCCGTCGTCCTGGGCGAGTGGCTGGTGGCCACCGCCGCCCTGGAGGAGACCCGGCGTCGGGCGACCGAAGCGGTGGCCGAGCACCACCGGCGCCAGCCCCTCGAACCCGGCCTGGAGCTCACCCTGCTCGCCCCCGGGCTGGGTTTGGAGCCGGCTCAGGCCCGTGTGGCCCTCGAGGGTGCGCCCGGCCTGGTGGTCGAACAGGGCCGGGTGCGGTCGGCCTCCCACCGGGCCCGGGTGTCCGAGGAGCCCGAGGCCCGCCGGCTCCTGGCCGCCCTGGGGGCGGACCCGTTCGCGCCGCCCAGCCCGGCCGAGCTGGGGGCCCGGCCGGACATCGTCCGGGGGTTGGTGCGGGAGGGTCTCCTGGTGGATGTGGAGGGGCTGGTGTTCACTACTGAGGCCCTGGAGCGGGCCCGGGAAGTCGTGCGCCACGGCCTGGCCGAACACGGCTCGTTGACCGTCGCCCAGGCCCGGGACCTCCTGGGGTCGTCGCGCAAGTACGTGCTGGCCCTGCTGGCCCGCATGGACGCCGATGGGGTGACCCGCCGCCGGGGCGACGAACGCTTTCCCGGCCCCAGGCTGGGTGGGTCGAGCTAGGGGGAGGGATCAGGCCGGTCTAGCCGGCCCGGACGGACAGCAGCGATTTGCGTTCCAACTCGTTGAGACCGCCCCAGATGCCATGGGGCTCTCGGATGCGAAGCGCGTACTCCAGGCACTCCCGCTTGACGGAGCAGGTACGGCAGATGGCCTTGGCCTGAGCCTCCCGCTCCTCCTTCTCGTCTTTGCGCTCGAAGTGGCTGGGAGGGAAGAACAGCGACGAGTCGGGACCTCGACACAAGGCGCGCAGCTGCCACACCTCTTGGAGCGTGCGAGTACCCAAGGTTGGTCCTTCAATCGGGAATCAGGGCGAACCTTCGCGGCGGGACGCTATACCGGCCTGACCGGCGGAAACAAGGCCGGGAACGGGCTGTCAACTTACGTTTAGGAAGTACCGCCGGAGCCGTCCGGTTCGACCTCGAGCACCAGCCGGTCGACGGCCACCACCCGTACCGGTCCGCCCTGCACCACCGGCCGTCCCCGGTGGGTCCGGGCCCGCCAGGGGGCCCCGCGGACGACGACCACGCCCTCGGGATCGAGGTCGGTGCGGGCCTCCCCGACCTCGCCGATCATCGAGTCCCGCCCCACCGTGGGGAGCGAGAACCGGTTCCGCACCGCCACCGTCATCCCCGACAGCATGAACAGGCTCTGGCTCGCCACCCCGAGCGCCACCTGCCACCAGGCCAGGTCGAGCAGCGGCGATCCCCGGTAGAGGCCGAGCGAACCGGCGAGCAGCCCGAGCACCCCCACTCCCGTCCAGAAGCCCAGGTGCCCAGCCTGGACGTCGACGGCGAATCCGAAGGCGGAGAGCAGGATGGCGGCCACCGCCCACCAGGCCACAGGCAGGTGCGAGAAGCCGTAGAAGGCGCCCGCCAGGCAGGCGGCGCCGGTCAGGGAGGCGAGGCCGACGCCGACGGTGAAGAACTCGAAGACCAGCAGGCCAAGGCCCACGATGAGCAGCAGGTAGGCCATGGCCGGGCTGGTCAGGGCGTGCTGGACGCCGCCGATGGCGGAGAGCTTGCGGAACCGGACGGGCTGGTTGGCGGTCTGGCGGGGGCCGTCCTCGGTCTGGACCACCTTGGTGGTGGACAGCCGGACCTCGCCGGCGCCCGTCTGTACGGAGCGCCCGTTGAGGCCCACCACGACGTTGCCGATGGTGGGGGCCATGAACTCGGCGAATCCGGCCTTGACCGCCGCCTCGCCCCGGAAGCTGCGGTTGGCCAGGCGTCGCGCCTGGTCCTCGGTCAGCCGGCTGAATCGGGTGAGGGTGCCGACCGCCACCTCGCCCCGGTCGGTTGATGACGGATCGAGGCGCAGCGGCGCCGCCGGGCCCAGCCTTGACCCCGGTGAGATGGCGGCCACGTGGGCCGCGCCCACCAGCCCGGCGGCGGCCCCCCGAGCGGACGACCGGGTTCCCACCCAGGCGGCCACGGGCACGGGCGAGGCCCGCACCGCCCCGAGCAGGGGCGCCGGATCGATGTCCAGGGCCCCGGGGGAGTCGATCTGGAGGATGACCACGCTGGCCCCGTTGGCCTTGGCCTCACGCAGAGTGGTGCTGAGGAGGTCGGCTACCACCGGATCAATGGCGCCCTCCACCTGGACCACCTCGATGTGGCGGCCCTCGGCAGCCCGCGCCGGGGGGGCCGTCGACCCGGCGGTGGCGAGGATCAGAAGAGCGGGAAGGAAGCGGCGCACAGGTGGTCCCGTAGCATGAGGAACGATGGAGCTGGAAGAGCTGTGCTCGTCGTCCCGGGTCATCATCGTGGCGGGCAAGGGCGGCGTGGGCAAAACGACGGTCGCCGCCGCCCTGGCCACGGCCGCCGCCCGGGCCGGCCGGACGGCGCTGCTGGTGGAGCTGGAGGGCAAGTCGGGCCTGGCCGCCACCTTCGGCCGGCCGACGCTCGAGGACCGGGAGTTCACGCCCGTCCCCGGGGTGCGGGTGCTGCCCATCGCCCCCGACGAGGCGCTGGTCGAGTACCTCGAGGACCACGGCCTGGGCCGGATCTCCAAGCGGCTCACGTCCACCGGCGCCATCGACGTGGTGTCGACCGCCGTGCCCGGGATGAAGGACATCCTGGTGCTGGGCAAGGTCAAGGCCCTCCAGCGCGAGGGGGTGGCGGACGTGATCGTGGTCGACGGGCCCGCCGCCGGCCACGCCATCACGTTCCTGCTCTCGCCCAAGGGGCTGCTCGACGCCGTGCGCGTCGGACCCGTCCTCACCCAGGCCATGGAGGTGACCGAGATGCTGGCCGACCCCGACCGGGCCCGGGTGATGCTGGTCACCCTTCCGGAGGAGACGCCGGTCAACGAGACGGTGGAGACGGCGGCAGTGCTCATGGACACCGCCGGTCTCAGCCTGGCCCCCCTGGTGGTCAACGGGCTGTACCCGACGCGGTCCCTCGACACCGATCCGGAGCGCATCCGGGCGACGGCCGCCGCCGCCGGGATCTCCATCCCCGCGGACGAGGTCGAGCATCTGGCCCTGGCGGCCGAGTTCCACACCCGGCGCCGGGCGCTGCAGACCGCCCAGGTGGAGCGCCTGACCACCACCCTGGACTTGCCCCAGGTCCACCTACCGTTCCTGTTCACGGCCGAGCTGGGGCCCGCCCACCTCGAGGTCCTGGCCGACGCCCTGGCCGCCGGGCTGGGGGCGGTGGCGACCACGCCGTGATGACGCGGTGACCCCTTCATGACGGCGGTGGCCGACCTGGCCGGAGACCGGCACATCGTGGTGTGCTGCGGCAGTGGCGGGGTGGGCAAGACCACCACCGCCGCCGCCCTGGCCGTGGAGGGCGCCCGGCGGGGCCGGAGCACGGTGGTGGTCACCGTCGACCCGGCCAAGCGCCTGGCCAACGCCCTGGGCCTCGACGCCCTCAGCCACACCGCCTCCGAGATCGCCCCCAAGCTGTGGGACCCGGACGGCGAAGCCGCTTCCGGGGGAACCCTGTCGGCCCTCATGCTCGACACCAAGTCGACCTTCGACGACCTGGTGCTCAAGTACGCCTCCGACACCGACCAGGGCGAGCGCATCCTGGAGAACCGCTTCTACCGGAACATCTCCTCGGCCCTGTCGGGTACCCAGGAGTACATGGCTACCGAGAAGCTCCACGAGCTGCACGAGGAGGGGGCCTGGGACCTGATCGTGGTCGACACGCCCCCCACCCGCCACGCCCTGGACTTCATCGAGGCTCCCGCCCGGCTCACCCGCCTGCTCGATAACCGGCTCTTCCGCCTGGTCATGGCGCCCACCCGGGCGTCGTTCAAGGTGGCGAACCTGGCCCTCATCACGTTCTTCAGGACGGTGGCCAAGGTGATCGGCTCCGAGGTCGTCGAAGACCTGGTGGCCTTCTTCCAGGCCTTCGAAGGCATGGAGGACGGCTTCCGGCAGCGGGCCCGCAAGGTCACCGAGCTCCTGGCCGACCGCCGAACCGCCTTCGTGCTCATCACCTCGCCGGGCCGGGACGCCATCTCCGAAGCGGGCTTCTTCTCCCGCCGGCTGCGCCAGGGGGGCCTGGAGGTGGACGGCCTGGTGGTGAACCGTATTCACCCCGCCTTCGGCGACGAGACGCCCGAGGACCTCCGGGCCCGTTCGGTGGCGCTCAGCGAGGGGGCGGCCGAGTCTCGGGAGTCGCCGGCCCAGCTGGCGGAGCTCTACGGGAACCTGGCCGACTTCTCCGAGCTGGCCAGCCGGGAACGCCGGCACCTGGCCGGACTGGAGGAGGTGGTGGGCGACATTCCCATCGTGCGGGTGCCCCTCCTCCCCACCGAGGTGTGCGACTTCTCCGGGCTGCTGGCCGTTGGCCGGCACCTGGTGGGGTAGGTTTCGCGCCGTCATGCCGCAGGTCGTGGTCGCCAGCGATGCCGCGTGGGTCCGTGACCAGGTGAAGGCCGCCCTGGTGAGCCCGGGCTTCGAGGTCATCCAGGTGGACCGGGGTCAGGACGTGCGCAAGGTGGTCGGCGAGGTCAAGCCCGACCTGGTGGTGGTCGACCTCCAGATCGGCAACATGGGCGGGATGGCGGTCAGCATCGACCTGCGCCTGGAGGAGTCGGCCGGGCGCCTGCCCCACGTGCCCGTCCTGCTGCTCCTCGACCGGGAGGCGGACAAGTTCCTGGCCCGCAGCGCCCAGGCCGACGCCATCCTGGTCAAGCCCTTCGACCCCGGCACCCTGCGCCGGGTGGTGAAGCAGCTCATCGCCGCCGAGGAGGCCCGCCGGGCCGCCGAGCAGGAGGAGCAGGAGGCCGGCGAGGAGCCCGACGACGAGGCCAGCGAGCCCGGTGGCGGAGGCCGAAACCGCCTGAGTCCCCGCCGGGGACCGTCGGTTACACTCGGCTCATCGGGACGTAGCGCAGCTTGGTAGCGCGCAGCGTTCGGGACGCTGAGGTCGCGGGTTCAAGTCCCGCCGTCCCGACTGAGAAACAGCAGGTCAGAGGGGGTTTCGCCGGATCGGCGAGCCCCCTCTTCTGCCGTCATGGCACATCCATGGCACATCCCGTCAGCGTCCAGGGTCAGCGTCCAGGGTCGCCATGGGACTTCAGCCAGCCGCGTAGATGGCCGGCCGGTAGAGCGCCGGCGGGATCGGGTCGCCGTGGGCCCGAGCCGATTCGAGCCAGGCCTCCTGGGCTTGGAGGACTTCCCGAAGGGCTTCTTCGGGAGTGGCTCCGTGGGCCGAGCAGTAGGTGAGGTCCGGAATATCGGCGATCCAGGCGTCGTCCTCGACGCTCCAGAACACCTTGATGTGTTAGCGGGTCATGCCACCTGGACGATGGTGGCGGCGATCGCGGAGGGCTCGGGGACGGGTTCGCCGTGGGCGCGCAAGCTCTCGACGTGGAGGCGGATGGCCTCGGCCATGAGGGCTTCGACTTCTTCCCGGGTTTCTCCGGCGGCGACGCAGCCGGGGAGGTCAGGGGCGTATGCGGAGTAGGAGCCTGGTTCTCCTTCGATGATCACGGCGTACCCGGTCATGCTTGTCCTTTCAGGCCTGCTTGGCGAAGCACGCTGGCCAGGGTGCCGGGTTTCAGGTCGCTGCCTGGTTTGCCGGCCACCGTCACGGTACCGGGCTTGGAGGGGTGGCGGTACTGGCGGTGGCTGCCCGTCTGGCGGTCGAGCTGCCAGCCATCGGCCTCGATCAGTTTGATGACGTCCCGGACCTTCATACGCCCGGCGTGGACCGAGTGCCCGGATCACCGCTGGATGAGCGACTCGTTGGTCCTTTGGGGAGAAGGAACCGGGCGCCGATCCGTGTCGCCGCTGAGCGGTCCGCCTCGCCGGTCGCCTGCGCGTAGATAGCCAGTGTCAGCCGCGGGTCAGAGTGTCCGAGGCGGGCCTGTGCCGTCTTCACGTCCACCCCCTCGGCCACGAGGCCGGTGGCGTTGGCCCGGCGGAGGTCGTGGAAGGTGAGGCCGTCGAGGCCGGCTTTGATCGTGGCTGGCTTCCACACGCGCCGGCGCCAGTTCGTGTAGTCGAGCGGCGCGCCGCCGGGCGAGGCGAACACGAACGCGGCCGGGTCCCGGCCGGTCATGCCGCGCCCGGCGAGATGGGCCGCGACCATCTCCATCAGCTCGGCCGGCACAGACAACGTGCGGCGGCCGGCGTCTGACTTCGGCTCGCCGGTGGCCATCGAGCCGTGTCGTCCCCGGGTCAGCTGCTCAGCCACCGTCAGGGTGCCCCGGAGGAAGTCGAGGCGGCCGACCCGCAGGCCGGCGCATTCGGCTTGGCGGAGGCCCAGGATCGCTCCGAGGTACGCCATGAGCCCATAGTCGGGCCCGAGGGCCTCGGCCAGGGCCGCCAGCTGTTCGGGGGTGACGATGTGCCGGTCGGTGTGCCGGATGGCCGGGAGCTTGATCCCCCGGCACGGCGTGCGGGCCACCAGATCGTCGAGGACGGCGAGGTTCATGATGGCGGCCACGACGTCATAGTGCCGGTGCACGGTCCTCGGCGCGTACCGACGCGACCAAGCGTTGACGATGCGCTGGACGTCGGCGGGCGTGATCGACCCCACCGACCGGCGCTCCAGATCGGGGAGAAGGTGGAGGCGGATGATCGCCTCGTCCCGCTCGACCGAGGTCGGCCGTTTGGCCGGGTTCCCGTTGAGCCACCGTGTCGCCAGCTCGGCGAAGGTCGTCGCCGCCTTCCGCGGGTCGATCCAGGCTCCCCGGGCCCGGTCTGTCCGCTCGGCCGCCTCGAATGCCTCCGCTTCCCGCTTGGTCCGGAACGCCCGCTTGTAGGCCCGCCCGTCGGGGTCGCGCCGGCGGACGTCGTAGACCGTCCTGCCGGTACTGAGCTTCCTGGCCTCGATGCTCATGTCCCGTCGCCCGCCTTGCTCACGATCGTTGCTTCTTCCTCGGCCGCCCGCCGCGCCGATCCGGGTGGGCGGCGATCCACGCCTTGACCGCCTCGGCATCCCACACGCGGCCAGCCGCCAAGACCGCGACCGGTTCCGGAAAGTCGGCGTGATCCCGGGTGATCTGTCCTGCTCGCTGCGGGGTCACGCCGAGCAACCGGGCGATCTCCGAGATCCCGACGACTGAATCGGCCACAGCACGAGGATAGCGAATATCTCTTTCGCTTAACAAGGGAATACGGCTGTGATTGGCTCACTCATGCGGCAAACTCGCTCGTCACCTCGGCCTCCTCACGGCTGAGCTGCTCGACGTAGGCGCGGAGTACCTCGACGGAGATGCGTCGACAGCCGTCGATCCGGACCGAGGCAACCTTCCCGGCCGCAAGCAGCTCGTAAAGCTTCGACCGCGAGACGGAGAGCATCTCCGCCGCTTCCTTGGGACTGAGTAACAGCTTGTTCACGTCGTTCTCCCGTGGCGAGGTGGCGGTCGGGCGATCAGTCATCGATCTGTTCGATGGGCATTGCGTCGCGCCCGGTGGCTTGGTCGGCGAGTTCTTCACGGGCCGTCCGCCGCATCTCGCGGGCTCGACCCGCGGCGCTGATAGCGAGAAAGCGTTCGCCGTCGTTCGCATGGCCGCAACCCATGTACCGCCAGTCGGTCGACAGCACGCGGGCCTCCCGGCTGTCCACCTTGTCGGCGCCATCCGCCTGATCGTTCGACTCGCGTCGGCTCCGGCGCCAGGCCTCACGTCGCGACTGCAACTCGCCCAGCGTCGTCGAGTAATGGCGGGTCTTCGTGGTGATGTGGCCGCGGTAGCCCAGCGTGTGGAGGTACGACGACAAGCGTTCACGCCCGGACTCCCGGCTCAGCTCAACGATCGTCCGCAGGATCCGCCGGACATGTTCGTTGACGTCCAGCTCATCGATGACACCCTCGTGGAGTCGACGTGCACCGAGGCCGAAGTCGGCGACGGACTTCGTGACGTACTTGGCGAGATATGCAGCAACCCGCCGGCCAGTGATCGCCGGGAGTGATCCTGCTTCCGACCGCGCCGGGCCGCTCAGAGGTTGGACGTCCACCTGCCCTCCGAAGCGCACCGACACAAGGCTTCCGTTCGCCGTCACACGAAGCCGACTCGTGGTCGCGGTACGGCGGATGATGCCGGCCAGTTGCCACGCGTCGAGGGTGCCCTCGGCTGGCGGTACCGGTCCGCCGCCGTCCCTGCCCCCTCTGCCGTCGATCCGGACGACGGTGTGGACGTGCAGGAGGCCTCTTCGCTGCATCTCGACGATCTTCACGTACGAGACCAGCGCGGCCTTCGGGTCGAGGCCGGCGTTGCGGTACCAGCGAGCGACGAGGCGGCGCAGCGCAACGCCGAAGCGGTGCCACAACTCGGGCGCGTGCCAGTTGAACAGGACGTGGCCGCGGTAGTCGTAGCAATCGAGGCAGAGGGGCTGACCGACGGCATCGTCGATGGGATCGTGGGTGAGCCGGCAGGTGAGGGAACGGCCATGGATGCAGCGTCGGGCCCGCTTGCCGGGATGGCAGCTACCCGGGCTGTCGATCGGTCGCCGGTCAGCACGGTGGACCGGCCCGAAGCTGGGTGCGGTCAAGGTCGTGAACACGATCGGCTGCGGGGCGATGGAAGCTTGCGATGCTCCTCCGGGGCCGCAGAGCCCGGTGTAGACGAGCTGCCAGGTATCGCCGGCGTAGAGCTGCGAGCAGGACGGGCAGACGCTCGCCCTGCGGTTCTTGCAGCGGCCCATCACCTCGACGCGCTTGCCGTCCTCGTCGCGGCCGCCAAGGTGCAGGGGCACGGCGCAGAAGCCCGCCTCGGCCACTCGAGCCCACCACTCCTCGTATCCCAACGAGGCCGCTCGGGAGATCACCTCGGCCACGACGACGGGGCTCGGGTCGAACAGCGCTTCGACCGGTGACATGCCGGGCCGTCTCATGCCGCGGTCGCCGAGTCGTCTGTCGCGGCAGAGACGAATGGCCGAACCGTGGGGGCGAACTCGTGGCAGAGCCGTGCGATGTCGTCGTCGGTGACGTGGAAAGCCCGGACCCGTTGGAGTTCGGTGGTGTCGTCCTGTGCGACGTACCCGACCCCGGGAAGGCCGTCGGGAATCTGATCGCACAACCCACCCCGGTCTCGGGCCGCCTCTCCCAGAACCATCGCCACTTGCGACGGCTCCGACAACCGCAGGGCGATTCGGGTGGGAAAGAGCTGCCGCATGGCGAGCACGTCCTTCGACGGGTCCTGCACCGCGGCGATCACGCTGACGCCGACTGCTCGACCCTGCGACAGGATGAGGCCGAGAAGTTGCTCGATCTCAGCTCGGATCTTGCGGTCGCCGGTGTAGGCGGTGAGCGTGGCGATCTCGTCGATGACGACAACGATCAGCGGCTCGTCCGCCGTCGGGGTATGCAACCGGGTGACGCCGCGGAGCCGTGCCGCTCGGGCGGTGAGGACGGCGGCGGCTTTCTGGAGGAGATGCACGGTGCCCTCCCCCGCATCGTGGGCGAACCGTGCGAACAGGGGGGCGCCGGGCCCGAATTCCATCCCGCCCTTCGGATCGATGACCCACAGCTCGGCCAGCCCGCTCTTGACGGCCGGGGCCAGCGCCGTGAGGGTCGACCAGACGACCGAGCCCTTGCCGGCGCCCGTGGCCCCCGCGACGAGGACGTGGCGACCAAGGAGACGGAGGAACCATGGTGTTCCTTGCTCGGTCGCGCCGACCTGGAGCCGTTCCGCGTCCACGGTGTCCCGGTGCTTCGGGAAGGGGACCGGGATCGGTTCGGCGAGCACGTCGGTGTGATGGACGTCGATCGTGACCCAACCTGGCTTTGCCGCTCGCACCCGCACACCGAGAGCGCCAAAAGCGTGGGCGAGGGCGTCGGAGTTGCGTTGCCAGTCGGCGACGGTCTGCCCGTACAACATCTGCACGGTGACCACGTCGCTGACTTCGCCGACCTTGACCTTGTGGAGTCGCGGGACGAGCACCTGCTCGTTGAGGACGACCGTGAGCCCGTGGAGGGCACAGAGATGACGCCACGGCTTCTGGTAGACCCGACGGAGCCGGCGAACCTTCGCGAGCCGGCCGGAGACGACGTGTCGGAACGAGCAGGCTGCCGCCATGCGCCATCCTGCGAGCAGGGCCACGAAGACACCGGCCGCCACGGCCCCCGGAGCCGGGCCATACCTGGCGCCGGCCCAGATGATGGCCGCGGCCGGAATGGAAATCATGGGGAAGAGCGCTCCCCACCACGCCAGGCGCAGGACGAGCTTGGCGAATGCCGTGCACGCGGAGAACAAGCCGAGGATGACGACCTCGAAGATGTCGTCGCCTGGCCCGGGCGCCGATGGTTGTCGGGTTTCGCTACGCATGGATGATCACCCCGTTCGGAGAAATCGGGGCCCGTCCGTTCCGCGCTGGGGACGGACGGGCCCGAATGGAAACTGATCAGGCAGCCCGCTTGCTCGACGGAGTCTCCGCAGGCGGCGGAGCCACCACCCCGGCAATCGGGTTCCCGATCGATCGGATCGACGAGGCTCGGAAGGCCACCCCGGAGCGGTCACCTTGGCTCCAGGGGATCGCCACGAGTCCCTCGACGGCGACCGGGCAACCGACCGCGACCTCGGGCCGGCCGTTGACCGTCACCGTCAGCACCTCACCGCCCGTCGAGTCGAGGGCGGCGACCTGCACCTGCCACTGGGGCTCGCCCGTCTCCCGGTCAACCCTGGGGGCACCCGTCTCGCGGTCGGTCCGAGCCTGCGCTTCCTTGGTGCAGAAGAACTGCACCCTCGTCGTGTCGATGTTGAGCTTCACCTGGTTCGTCCCTTCGTCAGCGGCCGCGTGTTCGGCCGTCGTGAGGAAACCGCGGGATGGGCCCCGGACGTAAGTGACAGGGGTTAACAGGGGTTGACTCAACCCTCGCTTCCCACCGGAACGTGGGGGATGGCATGATCGCCGGCCGTGGTCCGGCCGGACGCCGCGCCCGGGCCGGGGACGCCCGGCTCCCGCATCCGCCTCGCCCGGTTGGCGAGGGGGTGGTCCCAGGACGTCCTCGCCCGCCGGGTGGCGGAAGTCCGCCGGGCCCGAGGAGAGACCGTTGACCCGGCCTCGGTGAAGACGCAACTCTCCCGGTGGGAGAACGACCGGGTCACCCCGGATCGATTCACCCGGGAGATCGTCGCCGAGGCCTTCTCGACCTCGTCGGAAGCTCTGTTCGGAGTGCCTGACCCTCCGGACCTCCCTCGGTCCGTCCTCCTGCAGGCACACGTCACACCGCAGGCCATCGACCTGCTCCGTGCCCGGCGAGCGGTGCACGCTCAGACCGAGGCCTCGTTCGGACCAGCCGAAGCAGGCGCCCTGGTCGCCCACGATCTCGCCACGATCGACGGGCTGCTCCGCATCGCTCCCGAACACCTGAGTGCCGAGCTGCACGAGGTCGCCGCCCTGGTCGCCGAGCTCGGCGGCTGGATCGCCCAGGACAGCGGGGACGCTGAACGGGCGGAGGTCTCCACCAGCCGGGCCTATGGGTACGCCCAGGCGGCGAGGAAGCCCGAGCTCGAGGCCATGGTTCTGATGCGATGGGCCAATATCGTCACGCCCGGTGATCCGCAAGGCGGCGCGATCCTCGCCGAGCGAGCTGATGAGGCGGCTCGTGCGGTGGCTCCGGGCCGCCTACACGCCGCCATCGCCCGCCAGCGAGCAAACGCAGCCGCGCTCCTGGGAGATCGGAAGACATTCGAGACGGAGGCGGCTCGCGCGGCCGACCACGCCCGGGCCGAGAGCACTCTCGTCGACCTCACTCCGTATGCCGATTCGGCCTACGTCGCGAGCGAAACCGCGGCTGGGCTCATCGTCCTGGACGAGCCCGAGCGGGCGGTGTCCGCGCTCGCTGACTACGTCGCCTCGTGGGCTCCTGGTCAGGAGCGGGATCATGCGGTTGCCCTCGCACGCTGGCTTCACGCCCTGGCTGCCAGCGGGGACCTCGGCACCGCGCTCGACCAGTGCGAACATGTCCTCGTCGCCTTTCAGCGGGCACCGTCCGTCCGCTCCCGTGCCGCCTTGCGCGCCATCATGTCGCTGCGCGAACAGCGCGGTCAGGTCGCCGGCACGACGCTTCGCCAACGAATCGCCACCGCCCTCGGAGGTGTCAGACCAGCATGATCTCGATACTCCCGACCACGGTCCTGACCGACCCCGAGGTCGCCGACCGACGCGTCGCCCTCCTGCCGGTCGGGTCCTTCGAGCAGCACGGTCCCCACCTTCCCCTGGTGACCGACACGCTCATCGCGGTCGCCATCAGCGCCGGGATCGCCGCCCGGCACCCCGTGTTTCAGCTCCCGGCAGTCGCGTTCTCCTGCTCCCACGAACACGAGGCATTTCCAGGGGTCGTGAGCATCGGCCCGGAGACGTTGGCTCGGGTGGTCAACGACATCGCCGCGTCGCTCCAACGGGCTGGGTATCCCGGACTCTTGGTTGTCAACGGCCATGGCGGAAACTACGTCCTCTCGAACGTCGTGCAACAAGCGAATGCTCGCTCCACCATGCGACTCGGGCTCTACCCGACTCGGGAGGACTGGCGAGAAGCCCGAATGGCCGCCGGCATGAGCACCGATTCCCACGAGGACATGCACGCAGGTGAGCTGGAGACCTCGATCCTCCTCGACGCCTTCCCCGACCTCGTCCGAGAAGGTTGGGAACAGGCCGACCACACTCACTCAGACCGACGCCACCTGTCCGTTTTCGGGATGGCCGCCTACACCAAGAGCGGCGTCATCGGCCGGCCATCGCTCGGGTCGGCGGCCAAGGGCCGAGCAGCCCTAGAACACCTCGCTGCTGGGGCCGGGGAGATACTTGGAATTCTTGAGGGGACCAGCAGCGACCGATAGGGCGGCGCGGTCCGCTCCGCTCCCCGCGCCGCCTGGCCCTGGAGCCGACGGGCGAGGCTGGCCCACCTGCACGGACAGATTGCATTCGCCCTGGTCAGCGGCTCGTGCCTGGACTCACTTGACGCGCGACGTTGTGGCTTCACTTGATGTGCGACGGACCCTAGAGGTTTTTTGGACGGCGTAGAGCTTGTAGCGGCGGACCTCGGTGGTCTTGGTTCGGGGAACGACGAGTTCAAGGTCGGCGTCGACGATGACGCGGAAGAACTTGGCCTCGACCCTGACGGTGACGACCTTGCGGGCGTGGGCGAGGCCGACCTGGATGCGTTCGGTGGCGACCATGATGGACCCTCGGGACGACACTCGCCGCTCGACCGCAATGGGGTCGGCTGTGCTCGGCCGGACCCCGGCCGCGAGCCGGGCGCCGCGTAGGCGGTAGCGTCGCTCGAGGGGCACAGGACAGGCCAGGGTGCGCAGCAGTTGGCCGTCGGCGATCACGTGCATGACGGAGCCTTCCAGGCGGAGGGTGACGCGGCGGCCGGCGAGTTCGAACCCCACGGCGGGTTGGTGTCCGCCGACGCCGACAAGTCCGCAGGCGTTGACGACGCGTTCGATCTCGATGGCTTGGTTGTCGGTGGAGGCGGGGAGGGGGGCGGGTCCGGCGGGCCGGGCGCCGGCAAAGGCGAGCTTGGCCAGATCGGCGGTGGACAGGCGTGACGGCAGGGTCTTCAGGCGCATTCCGTCGGCCAGGACGTGCAGGTGGGTCTGATCAACCCAGAACGTCACCAGGCGACCTGCCAGCGCCGGTCCCACC
The DNA here is from genome assembly GCA_044867425.1 of Acidimicrobiia bacterium. Taxonomy (GTDB): domain Bacteria; phylum Actinomycetota; class Acidimicrobiia; order IMCC26256; family BP-133; genus CAWBJP01. The sequence goes on from JBIOUX010000129.1 coordinate 18,764, forward strand.
CAGATCTGCTGGCCCGCCAACCACATGTTCCCGCACGCCGGGACAACCCGGTCCACCTCGAGGGCGTGCGGCGGCACCGGCGGCGGCGTCTGGCTGGGGGGCATGTCGGCGCTCACCGCGTCGACGACGGGTTCTGGGGGCGTAGCCGCCCGGAGCTCCGGGGGCAGGCGCAGGGCGAGGTCGCCTGGCGGTTCCGGCGCGAAGCGAGCGGCGGGAAAGGCCATCCCCAACGACTGATGAGGCCGGGTGGTGTTGTACTCGTCCCGCCAGGCATCGATCGCCCGCTGGGCCGCCTCCAGCGTCTCGAACGGCTCGTGGTCGTTGAGCAACTCGAGCTGGAGACTCTGATGGAGCCGTTCGATCTTGCCGGTGGTGGTGGGCGAGCGGACCTTGGTCAGGCGCCGGGTGATGCCGTTCTCCCGGCAGATCCGCTCGAAGAGGACCTCGACCGGTGGGCGATGGAACCGGCCGGTGAAGACCTTGCCATTGTCGGTCAAGACTTCCTCGGGCACCCCATAGACCGCCATGGCGGCCAGGAACGCTCGGCACACCGGCCGGGCCGTCGCCCGGCGCACCACGGTGGCGATCACGCAGAACCGGGAGTGATCATCGAGGCCGGTCACGACCTTCAACTCGGTGCCGTCGGCCAGGTACACGCTGGCGGTCACATCCAGCTGCCACAGCTGCATGGCCACCGGCCGTTCCCACCGCCGATACTGCTCCCGCCGCCGCCGGCGGGGCACCGGCTCGATCAACCCGTGGCGGACCAAGGTGCGGTACACCGTCGAGCGGCTCACCCGCCCGTAGCCGCGCCGGTCCATCTCGAACACCAGCCGGCGCGGCCCCCAGCTGCGATGCGAGCGGCGCAGCTCGCAGATCCGGGCCTCCAGATCCGACGACAGCCGCCACGGATGATCCCGGGGCCGATGCGACCGGTCCGCCAGCCCCGCCGGCCCTTCCCGCTGATACCGACCCAGCCAGCGATGCACGGTCTGGCGGCTCACCCCGAAGCGCTCGGCGACCTCGGTCACCGGCACCCCGGCCATGACCTCCAACACGGCTCGATACCTCTGCTCGACCACGCTCAGCTCCCACAACATGGACGGGAGTGTCACGCATCAAGCGGAGCCAACCTGTCGCACATCAAGCGGAGCCTGGCA